>NZ_JBSFVA010000003.1:0-575137 GCF_053592075.1 Nonomuraea sp. NPDC002799 | reverse complement strand
CTGGCCTCGCAAGGCGGGGCACTCTTTACAAACGACGCGACCCGCCTACCTCGCAGAAGGGGCATATGCCCGCAAGCCATCCCAAGATGCCCACTTAGAGTGCGGTTCGCGAGCCTATAGCCGTGATGTCGTAGTTTGATCGTATGGATTTGTAGCGTTACCGTCGGTTGGCGGGTCCGGTCGTGTTGTGATGGCTGAGTGGCTGAGCGTAAGCCATACCCGAGCGACATATCCGACGCCCGCTGGGCATTGATCGAGCCTACCTTGACCGCCTGGCGGCAATCCCGACTCGACCGCCGCCCCACGGCCAGCCCGCTACGGTCGAGTTACGGGACGTCTTCAACGCGATCCTGTACATCAACCGCACGGGAATCGCCTGGAAATACCTTGTACCGCTTCATAACTCATTGCGTGGTGCTTGATCTGCGGCTTTGACCTCCAGAGGCCGAGTAGGCAAGATCGCGGTCTGTGTCGGTTCGTCTGTTGTATCTGACCTTGATTCGTGTGTTCGGTTGGCTGGTGTTGCTGGGCCGTGGTCAGGCGTCCAAGGACGTCGAGATCATGGTGCTCCGCCATGAGGTGGCGGTGTTGAAGCGTCAGGTCGTCCGGCCGAAGCCGGACTGGGCCGATCGGGCGCTCTTGGCGGCGTTGGCTCGCTTCCTACCGACGGTGCTACGAGCTCATCGGCTGGTCACCCCGGGCACCTTGTTGGCCTGGCATCGCCGTTTGATCAAACGCGCGTGGACCTACCCCCACCGCCCTGGCCGTCCCGGAACAACCAAGGAGGTCCGGAATCTGGTTCTCTGTCTGGCGCGCGAAAACCCGAGGTGGGGTATCGGCGGGTACACGGTGAGCTGGTTCGCCTCGGCCTGCAGGTCAGTGCAGCGGCCGTGCGACGGATCCTGCGCTCGCGCCGACACGGCCCAGCCCCCCCGAAGCCTCGACACCTCCTGGCGGACGTTCTTACGCCTGCAAGCGAAAGGATTACTGGCCTGCGACTTCTTCCACGTCGACACGATCTTCCTGAAACGCCTGGACGTGTTGTTCGTAATGGAGGTGGAAACACTGCGCGTACACGTCCTGGGCGTGACCGCCCATCCAACAGGCACCTGGACGGCCTAGTAAGCCCGCAATCTCCTCATGAACCTCGGGCAGAGGTCCAGCTCGTTCCGGTTCCTCATTCGCGACCGGGATGCCGAATTCACTGCCGCCTTCGATGAGATGTTCGCCGGCGAAGGTGTCACGGTGATGAAGACGCCGCCGCGGACGCCCCGAGTCAACTGCTACGCCGAACGCTGGGTGCGCACCGTACGAGCCGAATGTACCGACCTCATGCTCATCTACGATGAACGACACCTGCGATCCGTCCTGGAAGAGTACGCCGAGCACTACAACGCACACTGTCCGCACCAGTCCCGCCGGCAACGCCCACCTGATCAAGGCGAGGGAATTGTCGTGCCGATGGAGGGTCGGATTCAGCGCCGAAAGGTGCTCAGCGGAGCGATCAACGAGTACCACCGAGCGGCCTAGCTGATCCGACGAAACGCCAGCTCAGACCACGTGCACGAGTTTTGAAGCGGTACAGGGTCTAAATGATCTACCGCGATACACGGTCCGTACACAAGAGCAACCACCGAGCAAACTACCATGATCAACAACGAGCACAGAGGCCGGCGGAAACCGAGAAACCACAGGTCGAACGCGGTATTGGAGAGTAGGGCGGGTGGGACTTGAACCCACGACCCACGGATCATGAGAGGAGCGTGTAGTCCTCCAGCGTCGGCGGCCAGAGGGCGTCCTCGCCTGCCATGGCCTCCGGCTCGTACGTGTGCAGCTCCAGCGTGAGATCGTCGGCGCACCAGTAGGCCGCCTCGCGGTGCGTGTCGCGGCCCTCGCACCACAGCCTGCGCTCCCGGTGGATGACGTACACGAAGTAGGCGTACGACTCGACGTCGCGGTGGGCGACGCGGGCGGTGTCCAGCCCTTCGTGCGCCTCGTACACCACGCCGGTGCGGCCGTCGAGGAAGAGGTACCAGCTGTCCAGCCCGTCGAGCATGAACAGCGCGCCGAGGTCGTCCGGCAGGCCCGCGCAGGCGCGCAGCTCGTCCACGATGTCGGGCCAGAACTCGGTCATGGGCTCGACGAAACGGCGATGTTCGCCCGTCCAGCCGGGCTGGTCGAGGCCGTCCACGGGCAGGCCGACCTCGGTCAGGAAGCGGCGGGTGGGCGCATGCGCGATCGCGGGGTGGATCTCGTCGTCGTGCGGCCGGACGACGCCTTCCGGGCCGTACAGGTCTTCCAGCAGCTCGCGCGTGACCCTGGTCGGGGGGCGGCGGAGCGGAAGCGGGGTGATGGTGTCGGGTCCGCCCGCCAGGCGCTCGTGGTGGGCCAGGTGATTGCTGACGTACGCGGGCGGGGACAGCTCGGCGGAGACCGGCCAGCCGCGCATGACGGCGGCCAGCTCCACGTGCGCCGCCGCGGGCGGGGCGATGGCCTCGGCCAGGGAGGGCAGGGCGATGGCGTACGCGGGCAGGCGCGGCTCGGCCAGGGGCAGCCGGTCCGCGGCCTCCGCCACGCCGCGGGCGGCGGCCTCCGGGGCGTCGCGGTGCCGGCCGCAATGCAGCAACCGCCACGTGTACGGGCCGATCGGGTCGAAGGTGAGGGCCAGCGTGCCGGCGGCGGCGCGGGCGTCCGGCGACAGGCCGTCCAGCCAGGCACGCGCCACCCGTACGTCCATCGGCAGCTCAGGGCCCGGGTCGGCGCCCTCGGCCCGGGCGGCGAGCGCGGCGAGCCCCGGCGAAGGGTGGACCTGGCCGGCGGTGAACGGCGACCGCTCCACCCGCTCGGCGTCGTACCAGGCGGTGAAGGCGGCGCAGTCGGTGGCCCGCGGGTCGTCCAGATCCAGGACGAACGCCGGCGGTCCGAGACCGACCGCGGCATCCGGGTGGCTGAGCTCCACGAGCAGGCGGACGTGCGGGTTGACGGCCAGGGGAAGGACGAGCTCGGCGAACGCGCGCTCGGGGTCGTTGCTCCTATGGGTGTCGGCCACGGTGACGAGCACGGGCCGGTCGAGAGCGGCCAGGCCGGCGTCGTCGAGCTTGAACTGCCCGGCCAGCTCGGCCACGGCGTCGTCCGCGTCCATTCCGCGCAGGCAGATCGCCGCCTCGGCGGGGCCGGGGTAGCCCGACCAGTCCCAGACGCCGGAGTAGCTGAACCAGGACAGCAGCCGGGTCTTGCCGGCGGCGGGCGAGCCGGTGACGACGCAGATCCGCGGCCCGTAGGGGTCCTCCCGCCAGCGCAGCAGGGCGTCCGCGGCGGGGGCGCGTCCGGCGGTGGGCTCGTCGCGGATGCCGCGCCCGGGGCGCGCCTCCACCCAGGCGGGCACGGTGGCCAGGTAATCGGGGACCGCAGGCGGGTCGCCCAGCAGCCCTCGGGCGAACGTCGCCAGGGCCGCGTGGAACTCGGGCATCAGCGCCGCGGTCTCGGCCCAGTCATCCCGTATCCCGGTCACGCAGGGCTCGTCCTTGTGCCGGAGCAGACGCATGGGGTCGTCGTTGTGATCGTCGGCCAGCTCACTCAGGTGCTCGAAGAACGCGTCCTGGATCTTCCGCAGCCTGCTGACGTGCTCTTGCAGCCGCTGTGCCTCCGGGCGCTCGCCGAGTTCGGCCAGCACACCGTCGAAGTGGGCGATCCGTACGTCCGGCCAGGGCAGGCCGACGACCTGGAACGCGGTGAAGAGGGGAGAGGGGAGGTCAAGCGGTACTTCCATGGTGGCGACGAGTTTAGGGCAGGGCCCGCGACGCCACCTCGGCGCACCCGCCGGATGGAGCGGTGGTGACCGATGCGCGGTGGCCGCCCTCCCGCTCCGTACGCCCGCTGTGGCAGGTCGAGCCGGGGTTCGCGCCCAGCGGACGGCCGGCCGGCCGGCAGAGCCATTGCGCGCAGGCCGACGCCGGGACCGGGCAACGAGCCAAGCCGCACGACGAGATCCCGCCGGACGTGCCTGCGGGGACCTGTCGTGTGGCGATGCTCTCAGGCCAGGAACGCCGCGTCCCGAAACGGTCGCGCTTGGGCCCGGCGCCGCCACGTGCCGACGACCGCTGGCGCGACCGGTGCCGGCGCGTCTCATGGTCGTCGCTTCGGCCTATGGCCAGTCCCCGAAAGGATGAGCGTCGGTCAGGAGCGGAACGACAGGCGGCCGCGCCCCGGTTACGGCCGGTACGTCCGCTGGTCCAGGCTGACGAACACGAACGCTCGCCTCGGTGGCGCGCAGTCGTGTCCGGTGCCAGAAGCATGATGAAGGGGTCTGACCTGGTCCTCTAGGCTCAGCTCTCGTGCTGTTCCGTCTTCTGTATCTGCTGGTGGGTCGGGCGTTCGGCTGGCTGGTGCTGCTCGCTCGGGGTAGCGCCGCCAAAGAGGTGGAGATCTTGGTGTTGCGGCATGAGGTCGCGGTGCTGCGCCGCCAGATCGATCGGCCCAGGCCGGACTGGGCCGATCGGGCGTTGCTGGCCGCGTAGGCCAGGCTGTTACCCGCTCGTCTTCGGCTGCATCGCATCGTGACGCCGGGCACGCTGCTGGC
Source organism: Nonomuraea sp. NPDC002799 (assembly GCF_053592075.1). Taxonomy (NCBI): domain Bacteria; kingdom Bacillati; phylum Actinomycetota; class Actinomycetes; order Streptosporangiales; family Streptosporangiaceae; genus Nonomuraea; species Nonomuraea sp. NPDC002799. The sequence goes on along the minus strand of NZ_JBSFVA010000003.1, from coordinate 570,558 downwards.
CTGGCACCGCAGGCTGGTGAAGAAGAAGTGGACCTACCCCGCCAAAACACGGCCGGCCACCCATCTCTGAGGAGACTCGCGCTCTGATCCTGCGGTTGGCGCGGGAGAATCCGCGGTGGGGGCATCGGCGCATCCGGGGCGAGCTACTTGGCCTTGGGTTGCGGGTGGGGGAGGGGACGGTCCGCCGGGTTCTGGTGGCGGCGAGGCTTGGGCCCGCGCCGCGTCGGGCTTCACCGAGCTGGCGCCCGTTCCTGACTGCTCAGGCCTCTGGCATCCTGGCGTGCGACTTTCTCCACGTCGATACGGTGTTCCTCAAGCGCCTGTACGTGTTGTTCGTTATGGAGATCCAAACGCGGCGCGTGCATATCCTTGGTGTCCCGGCTCATCCGACCGGCGCCTGGACAGCGCAGCAGGCGCGCAACCTGCTGATGGACCTGGGCGGGCGAGCCGATGGGTTCAAGTTCCTGATCCGCGACAGGGACGGCAAATTCGGCGGAGGGTTTGACAATGTGCTCGCCGGGGCGGACGTGCGCATTTTCAAGATTCCGCCGCGCTCGCCACGGGCGAATGCGTTCGCCGAGCGGTTCGTCGGCACGCTCCGGCGCGAATGCCTCGATCACCTTCTGGCCCATGGTGAGCGGCACCTGCGACAGATCCTGGCTGAGTTTGAACGCCACTACAACCAGCACCGGCCGCATCAGGCGCTGTCGCTACAGCCACCTATGCATGATCCAGCCGAGGTTGTCGATCTCACGGTTCGAATACAGCGACGACCGGCCGTCAGCGGTCTGATCAACGAGTACCGCCGAGCCGCATAGTCGAGCGAAGCCACAGGTCAGGCGTGTGATGCCGGTATTGGCACTGCACAGGTCTAAATGATTTACCGCGTTACACGGTCCGTACACAAGAGCAACCACCGAGCAACCAGCCATGATCAACAACGCGATCTGAGGCCGGCGAGAACCGAGAAACCCCAGGTCGAACGCGGTGTTAGAGAGTAGGGCGGGTGGGACTTGAACCCACGACCCACGGATTATGAGTCCGATGCTCTGACCGGCTGAGCTACCGCCCCTGGATGAAGTTGTCAACGGGCGCCGACCCCCGGAACGGATCACACAGAGCCCTCGCGCATGCTAAGGCTAGAGCATCCGATCCTGTCGTGGTGGCCGCGCCGAATGGGAGACAGGTCTCCTCGGACATCATTCCACGCCACCCGGCGTTGTTGGAGCCCGCGACGATCATATTCAGGTCTCAGTTGAGGAGGGCGGCCGGGCATGGGTGAGGGCCGGCGTGCGGGTGCTGCTCGCCGGCCCTCGAAGTGGTCGGGCTTATGGGCGGTTCAGGCCGAGCGTGTACGAGCCGGAGCCGCTGTACGCGTGCACGCGGTACCGGTAGTACCCGGCCGTCCCGTTGTAGGAGATGGTCTCGTCGGGGTTCGGGCTGTCGCCCGCCGCGACGACGGCCCAGGACGAGCCGTTCCACTTCTGCAGGTAGACGTCGAAGTCCACGCCGCTGGGGCCGTCGAGGCAGGCGGCGTGGTTGCCGGAGACCGTCGCCTGGTAGTAGGAGCCGTTCGGCTGGTACGCGCTCTGGTTCGAGGTCAGCGAGCCGTTGTAGGTCTCCTCGTAGCCCTGGCAGCCGGTCGGCGGCGGGCCGGTTCCCGCGGTGACCAGGGTCAGGCCGCCGGCGGAGAGGATCTCGTTGAGGGGCTGGAAGTAGGTGACGCCGCCGCTGGTGCAGTTGCCCGAGCCGCCCGACGTCATGCCCTGGGCCTGGTCGCCCGAGATGAACGAGCCGCCCGAGTCGCCGCCCTCGGCGCAGACCGTGGTGCGGGTCAGGCCCGAGACGGTGCCCTCGGGATAGTTGACGGTGGCGTTCAGCGCGGTGACGGTGCCGCAGTGCCATTGGGTGGTGGAGCCGGAGCGGCAGATGGAGCCCTGAGGCTGGGTGACGGTCGAGCCGCGTACGGGCAGGATGCCGGCGCTGTAGCCGTTCACCACGCCGGCGGCGGTCCAGTCGGCGTTCGTGGCGACCCAGGAGTAGTCGTTGCCGGGGAACGACGAGATCTGGAACGTCCCCTGCGCGACCCGGTTGTAGCCGGTCGTGGTGACGCCGGTGGTGCCGCAGTGGCCGGCGCTGGTGAAGCCGAGCTGGGTGCCGCGTCTGGCCGCGAAGCCGATCGAGCAGCGGTAGCCCTGCGAGGTGTAGTACGCGTCACCGCCCCGGATCTCGTAGAACAGGCGCGGGCGTTCGGCGGACTGCTCCAGCTTCACGGCGGCGGCGTCCACGCCGGTCGCGGCGATCCACGACTGAGCCGCCGAGGCGTCGCTCGTCTGGACGATCACGGAGTTGTCCTGGGGCGCGATGGCCCAGCTGTGGACGGAGGCGGGCGGCGCGGCCCGGTCCAGACCGTTCTTGACGGTGGTGAGCTGGGCGAGCGAGCGTGCCACGATGCGGGCCCTGGCGCCCGTCCCGGTGATCTGGGCCGTGTCGGCCGGGTCGACGCTGGCCACGACGAGGGCCCCTTCGGGGCCTTCGTACCAGACGCCGGCATAGCGGTCGCCGAGCTTCTTGCGCAGGCCCGGTGCCGCGGAGTTGCCGCGGGCCTCGTTCGCCAGGCGGCTGAGCGCCTGCTCCTTGGAGATGCCGAGGTCGCGCTGCAGGGCGTCGACCACGCCCGAAGGCGGTTTCGCGGCGGCGACGGCCGGGGTCGCCGTCATGACTAATGCGCCGATCGCGATCGCGATCAGCGCCGGAGAGCGGAGCATGTTGTCTCCCTGCTGCTGGGGGTGCCGTCACGGTAACGGCCGGCCCAGGAGCGGAGGAGTACTACTTTGCCCCTATCACCGTGTTATGGAGCGGTGCCATAACCCGGATTTCGTGCCAGCCAGTCGTAATAGACGGGGCTGCGGCGTACCGCGTCCATGTGGGCCTGTTTGGCCTGTGCCACCACCCAGGTGGCCTCGGGTGCGGTGGGGTGGCGGCCGAGGAGCTGCCGCCAGCGCAGGGGCGCCCGCGCGATCGGGACCATGGTGAGGCCCTGCGCGGCCTGGTGGGTGGCCTGGCAGAGCACCACCGCGCGGCCGACCTGCGCGAGATGCTGGCAGGTGGGCACGTCGGTCTCGTAGATCGTTCCGGGGGTGAACCCGGCCCGCGCGCACGCCATCGCGAAGCAGTCGGCGAAGCAGCCGTCACCCGGCGTCACCGCCCACTGTTCGCCGGCCAGGCCGAGCAGCTCCACCTCCTTCTCCCCGGCGACGGGGTGGTCGTCGGCGACCAGGCAGAAGACGGGGTCGACGCTGATCGTCTCCCACAGCAGGGTGCCGGTGGGGGTGCCGGAGTCGCCGCAGGCGCCGGTCAGCACGTAGTCGAGGCGGCCGAGCTCCACCATGCTGGTGAGCTCGTGGGTCGACCAGGAGGTGTACGTGCTGACCGTCCGCTCCGCGGCCAGCCGGTCGACCAGGCCGCCGAGGATGGGGCCGTTGGTGGCGCCGATGCGGAAGCCGGGCGACGGCGCGTGCGCGAATCGTACGGCTTCATCCTGTAGTTCTTTGGCGGCCGGGAGTAACACCCGGGCCCGGGCGAGCACGAGCTCGCCGAGACGGGTGGGCCGGGCGCCGTGGCGGTCGCGTTCGAACAGGGCGCCGCCGAGCACCCTCTCGATACGTTTGAGCTGGGCGGTGAGGGCCGGTTGTGCCAGCCCGAGCAGGGACGCGGCCTTGCTCACACTTCCCGCGTCCGCGACCGCGCGGACGATCCTGAGGTGCCTGAGCTCGAGGTCCATAACGGGAAGGTAAGGCGGCGATCTCTTACAAACAATGCCTATATGTCAGGAATAGTGACAGATATTGTCTGGGGTTCTCTGGGGTAGGGGGAACCCATGACGACGATGGGAATCAACCCTGCCCAGCTCAGCGACGAGGACGTCGTCCGGGAGCTGAGACAACTGCATGCCACCCGCAGCGACACGTTCTTCCACGGATCCGACGACGCTCTCGCGCGGCACACCTCCCGCACCAACGAACTCGAGTCGGAGTACCTCCGCCGCTGCCCGGACCGCGAGGTCGATCCCGCCCGGCTGAGGGAGGGCGCGAGGGAGCGCGGATGATGACCGAAGGCCACGACGTGCAGGCTCTGTCGGACGTCGACATCCACGTGTACGAAGCGGTCGCCTCGCAGGTGGTCGAGTCGGGAGGCGCGGAGTTCGGCGCGCTGGTCCGGGCGTCCGCGCTGACGGAGGACGAGGTACGGGCGAGCCTCGCGAAACTGCTCGAACACGGATATGTGGTCCCGCACGGCGACGGGTACGGCCTTGGGCCGCACACCTTCGAGGTCGAGTACTAGGGGCTGGGCACCATCGAAGCGGCCGGCGGGATTCCCGCCGGCCGCGACGGCGGCGTCAGATGTCGGCGTCAGATGCGTTTGATGCGCGCCCACACCAGGAACGCGCCGCCGAAGACGGCCATGGCCAGCCCGGTCCACAGGTTGACGGCGCTGTCCAGGACGCCGGCCACGATCAGGATCACGCCGTACAGCAGGAACAGCCCGCCGATCACCATCCGGATGTCACTCACAGGATCACCCCGTACATCAGAGCCGCCAGGACCACCGCGCCCACCCCCAGCAGCACGGGGGAGCGGTACCACTTCGTGTCGCCGGTCAGCGCGTCGTCCTCCAGGTCCACGGCGTCCAGTCCGTACACGAGCCCGCGCAGCTCCGGCTCCGGTTTGGGCGTGGTGAACAGCGTGACGACCACGGACACCAGGACGTCCACGGCGAAGGCCACGCCCGCGCCCCAGAAGCTGGCGTTCAGCTCGGTCCCGAAGTTCAGCAGCCCCGCCTTGAACCCGACATAGGACGCGAACCCCGCCGCCGTACCGGCCAGCAGCCCCCAGAAGCCGGCCCACGGCGTCATCCGCCGCCAGAGCAGCCCGACGATGAAGGTCGCGAACAGCGGCGCGTTGAAGAACGAGAACAGCGCCTGCAGGTAGTTCATGATGTTGGAGTAGCCGGCCGCGATGAACGCGGTCCCGACCCCCATCGCCACGCCCGCCACGGTCGCGATCCGGCCGACCCGCAGGTAGTAGCCGTCCTCGCGGTCCTTGACCACGTGCGACTGCCAGATGTCGTTGGTGAAGACCGTGTTGAACCCGCTGATGTTGGCCGCCATCCCCGCCATGAACGAGGCCAGCAGCCCGGTCACCGCGACCCCCAGCACGCCGTTCGGCAGCAGGTCGCGCATGAGCAGCGGGATCGCGTTGTTGTAGTCCTCACCGCCTTCGCCCCAGTTGTTGAACAGCACCAGCGCGATCATGCCCGGCAGCACCGTGATCAGCGGGATGAAGATCTTGGGGTAGGCCGCGATGATCGGCGTGAGCCGGGCCGCGTTCGTGTTCCTGGCCGACAGGGCCCGCTGCACCTCGGCGAAGTTCGTGGTCCAGTAGCCGAACGACAACACGAACCCGAGGCCGAACACGATGCCGATCCAGTGGGCCTGCATGGGGTTCTCACCTGATAAGCCTGCCCAGGCGTGCAGGCCGCCCTCACCGAGCGAGCTCTGCCGGACCTTCTCGAACAGGCCGGAGACCCCGCCCACCTTGATCAGCCCGAGCACGGTCAGCGGGATCAGGCCCGCCAGGATGACGAAGAACTGCAGGACCTCGTTGTAGATCGCGGAGGAGAGCCCGCCGAGGGTGATGTAGGACAACACGATCACCGCCGACACCACCACGGAGACCGGCATGGGCCAGCCCAGCAGCGCCTCCATGACCAGGGCCAGCGCATAGAGGTTCACGCCGGCGATGAGGATCTGCGCGACCGCGAACGTGAGCGCGTTCAGGAGCTGCGTGGCGCCGTTGAAGCGCCGGCGGAGGAACTCCGGGACGCTGCGGACTTTCGAACGGTAGTAGAAGGGCATCATCACGATGCCGAGGAACACCATCGCCGGGACCGCGCCGATCCAGTAGTAATGCACGGTCATCGCGCCGTACTGGACGCCGTTGGCCGCCATGCCGAGGATCTCGATGGCGCCGAGGTTCGCCGAGACGAACGCCAGCCCGGTGATCCAGGCGGGTAACCCGCGTCCGGCCAGGAAGAAGTCGAGGCTGGAGCTGATCCGGCGACGGGCGGCGAAGCCGATGGCGAGCACCGTCGCGAAATAGATCGCGATGAGTGCGTAGTCGAGGAGGTTCACATCAAGCCGCACGGCCACCCTGCTACCCCGGAAAATCACAACATCACGTAACAGCTGATGGACCGCGGAACCGGCCCGTCCTACTGTCGAGAGGTGGATGTCGCCGATCTGAGCCCCGCCGAGGCGCGGGCGCGCTTCCGCACCGGCGAGCGGGTGACCACCGCCGGCTGGTGCCGGGGCTGGACGCAGGCCAACCTGATCGCCGTGCCCAAGGAGCTGCGGTACGAGCTGCTGCTGTTCGCGCACAACAACGCCCAGGCGTGCCCGGTGCTCGACGTGGGCGAGCCGGGGGTCTGGTCCACCCGCCTGTTCGCCGGGGACCTGCGCACCGACCTGCCCGGCTACCGCCTCTACCGCGACGGCGAGCTGGTCGCCGACCTCGACGACGTGGTGGCCGAGTGGCGCGCGGACCTGGTGCCGTTCCTCATCGGCTGCAGCTTCACCTTCGAGCACGCGCTGCTGGCCGCCGGGGTGCCGGTGCGGCATCTGGAGGTGGGGACGAGCGTGCCGATGTACGTCACGAACGTGGCGTGCAAGTCCGCGGGCCGGCTGTCGGGGCCGCTGGTCGTGTCGATGCGGCCGGTCCCGGAGAAACTGGTGGCGACGGCCGTGGCGGTGAGCGGGCGGTATCCGCTGGTGCACGGGGCGCCGGTGCACATCGGGGACCCGGCGGAGATCGGGATCGGCGACCTGGCCAGGCCCGACTTCGGCGGCCGTCCCGTGGAGGTACGCGACGGCGAGGTGCCGCTGTTCTGGGCGTGCGGGGTGACGCCGCAGGCGGCGATCATGGCCAGCGGCGTCGAGTACGCGATCGGCCACCTGCCGGGGCACATGGCGATCATGGACGCCCGGGACGAGGACTATCGGGTGCCTGACACCTCGGCGGGATGCCCGCCGCCGTGAGCTGGTCGCTGACGGGTGCGGCGCCGTGCCGGTTGTCGATCTCCAGGTGCGGTACGACCGGCGGCTCGTCCACCCGGATGTCGCGCAGATAGTCCTCGAACGCCGCCAGCTTGCCCGCGTCCCGCCCGAACCCCCTGGCCGTCAGGCGCTCGCGCAACGTCGGGCCGTCGGAACGCACCCAGAGCAGGCGCACCGGCGGGCCGCCCAGCTCCGCCACCCACCCGGCCCACCGGTCCGCCGCGTGCACCTGGCCGGTGAACGGGCCGTCGAGCAGCACCGGGCAGCCGTGGCCGCGGATCTGCCTGGCGATCCCGGTCAGGCCGGCGTACTCGTGCCGTTTGACGTGCCGGTCGTACCAGGGGCCCTCGCGCTCGCCGTCCGGCCGGCCGGCCCGGCGCAGGACCTCGGCGGCGAAGTCGCCGTACACGGTGTCCTTGTCCAGCAGGGCGGGCACGGGGGAGAGGCGGGCGAGCAGCGCGGCGGCGACCGTGGACTTGCCCGCGCCCGGCGGCCCGCTGATCACCCAGACAGTGGTCACGTGATCAACCTACGCGGATCCGCGTACGCGGAAGCCTCGTCTGAGCGGACGACCCCGCGGCCCGCGACAGCCAGACTCCTTGCTCATGCTGACCGTCTTGACCAGGGTGTTCCGGGCGCCGGAGCTGCGTAGGAAACTGCTGTTCACACTGGGGCTCATCGCCCTGTTCCGGCTGGGGCAGGTCATGCCGTCGCCGGGCGTGGACGTGGTGGCCGTGCGGGAGTGCGCGGGGTCGGCCCAGGGCGGTGTGTTCGACATGGTGCAGATGCTCAGCGGGGGCGCGATGTTGCACCTGTCGGTGTTCGCGCTGGGCGTCATGCCGTACATCACGGCCAGCATCATCATGCAGCTCGTCGCCGTGGTGGTGCCCCGGCTGGACGCCCTGCGGAAGGAGGGGCAACGCGGGCAGGCCCAGATCACGCAGTACACCCGCTACCTGACCGTCGGGCTCGCCGTCCTGAACGCCGGCACGGTCGTCGCGCTGGCCCGCACCGGGCAGCTCCTGCCCGGCTGCTCGCGGCCGCTGCTGCGGGACGAGGGCCTGCTCGCCGTTCTCGTGCTGGTGCTGACCATGGTGGCGGGGGCCTGCGTGGTCATGTGGCTGGGCGAGCTGATCACCGATCGGGGGATCGGGAACGGCATGTCGCTCCTCATGTTCGCCCAGGTCGTGGCCGTCTTCCCGGGCTACATGTCCCGGATCTTCATGCTGACGCCAGTCGGCTTCGTGGTGATGATCGTCTCGGGGTTGTTCCTGGTGGCGGCCGTGGTCTTCGTCGAGCAGGCGCAGCGGCGCGTACCCGTGCAGTACGCCAAGCGCATGGTGGGGCGGCGCGCGTACGGCACGAGCACGTACATCCCGATGAAGGTCAACCAGGCGGGGATCGTGCCGGTCATCTTCACCACCTCGCTGCTCTACCTGCCGACGCTGGCGGCGCCGCTGCTGGGCGGGGAGGTGGAGGGCTGGGTGGCGCGCAACCTGACCTCGGGGACGCATCCGCTCTACATGAGCGTGTACGTGCTGATGATCGTGGGCTTCGCCTACTTCTACGTGTCGATCACGTTCAACCCCGTGGAGGTGGCGGACGCCATCCGGCGCTACGGAGGGTTCGTGCCGGGGATCCGCCCCGGGCGGCCGACGGCCGGGTATCTGGCGTTCGTCCTGTCCCGGCTGACCGCGTCCGGAGCCGTCTACCTGGCGGTGCTGGCGCTGTTGCCGCTGGTGGCGTTCGCGATCCTGCGGGATCCGGGAACGCAGCAGAACTTCCCGTTCGGCGGGACCAGCGTGTTGATCATGGTGGGGGTCGGGCTCGACACCGTCAAGCAGATCGAGGCCCAGCTCCAGCAGCGCAACTATGAGGGCTTCCTGCGGTGAGGCCCTCAGCCCGGCGGGGCCAGTCCGGCCCGGATGGCGAACACCACCAGCTGGGCCCGGTCCCGCGCATGGAGCTTGACCATGGCGCGGCTGACGTGAGTGCGCACGGTGTCGGGACTGATCACCAGCTCCTTGGCGATCTCGTCGTTGGATCTGCCGGTGGTCACCCACGCGACCATCTCGCGCTCGCGCGGCGTGAGCGTCTCGACGCCCGCCACCGGCTCGGCGGCACCGTGCCGTCCGAACAGGCCGATGACCTTCCGCGTGATCGCCGGTGACAGCAGCGCCTCACCCGCCGCCACCACGCGCACGGCGTTGACCAGCTCGTCCGGGGCGCTGTCCTTGAGCACGAAACCGCTGGCGCCGGCCTGGAGGGCGGCGAAGACGTACTCGTCGACGGCGAACGTCGTCACCACGACGATCCGGGTGCTCCGCAGCCCGGGCTCGCCGGCGATGGCGCGCAGGGCGGCGAGGCCGTCCATGCCGGGCATGCGGATGTCGAGCAGGAGCACGTCGGGGCGGGTGTGCCGGATCAACGCCAGCGCCGCCGCGCCGTCGGCCGCCTCGCCCACGCACTCCATGCCGGGCTCCCGCTCCAGCAGGGCCCGCAGCCCCATCCGCACCACCGCCTGATCGTCGGCGACGGCGACCCGGATCAGGCCTTTCCCCTCCGGCCCGGCTCCGAGTGAGCCGGCCGGGGGCGGTGGGTCCACTCGCCGGGAGGCGCCGCCGGAGGCCGCCGGCTCGTCCTGAGTGGTCATGCGGAGTCCTGCGGGAACCTGGCGTCCTGCGGGAACCGGGCGATCACCTGGAAGCCGCCGCCGTCGCGCGGCCCGGCCGTGAACAGGCCGCCCGCCTCGGTCACCTTGGCCCGCATCCCGGCCAGCCCGCGCCCATCACCCACCTCGGTCCGTCCCACGCCTCGGTCGGCCACCTCCAGCACGAACTCGCCCCGGCTCGCGCCCATCCGGACCAGCGCCCTGGTCGGGCCCGCGTGGCGCAGCACGTTGGTCAGCGACTCGCGCACCACCCGGTAGACGACGCCCTGGAGCCGGGCGGGCACGGCCGGGTCGGCGGGCTCCATGTCCACCGGCAGGCCCGCCGCCCGGACACCGTCGATGAGGCTCGGCAGGTCGCCGCCCGGCGGGTCGATGCCGTCGAGGGCCGCCCGCAGGTGGGCGAGCGCCGTCGTGCTCGTCTCCCGGATCGCCCGTAACGAGGCGCGCGCCTGCTCGGGGTCGTCGTCGAGGGTGACGAGCGCGATCCCGGCCTGCAAGGCGATGGCCGCCAGCCCATGACCGGCCGCGTCATGCACCTCACCGGCGATCCGGGCCCGCTCCAGCGCCACCACGCCCGCCACGCCCGCCACGTCCACCCCGGACGCGCCCGCACCGACGCCGGGCGGGCCCGCCTGTGTGAAGCGGACCGTCGTGGGGTGGGCGGTGTGCGCGGCGGGGATGCCCCAGGCCGTGGCCCCGCGCAGCCCGGGCTCCGTGCCAGGCTGCCGAACACCGGCGCCGCCCGGCCCCTGAGCCGCCGCTGAGGCGGAGACGCGCCGGGTCGGCGGGGGTGGCGGGGTGTGCCGGGCGGTCTCGGCGCGGATCTGGAGCAGGGGCGGCTGGGCGTCGGCGGCAGCGGCGGCGGCCGCGCGGGCCTGGGCGAGGCCGCTGAACGACCAGGGAACCGCCAGCCAGCCCGCCCACGCCAGCATCACCACGACCGGGACGTCACCCAGCCGGGTCAGACGGGACAGCGCGGTGCGCGGCCGGCGCAGCGGGCCGGCTCTGTGCGTGTGCTCGGTCACCATCTCCCACCAGGCCCAGGCTCGTGTAGCCCCGATCCTAGCGAGCTTTCACACCGTCCGGCTCGATCGATCGCCGTCCAGACCCCATGAAATGATCTTGGACGGTGTGATCTCGATGACCTCCCGCGAGAAGAACGGCACCGGTGGCTCGTGGTCCGTCAGGGCCACGGCGGTGCCCCGGATCTCGATGCCCCGCACCACCCACGGATCCGTCGAGGCCAGATCGTCGACGACGAACGCGACCGTGCTGCCCCGCTGAACGTTGCGGAACTTCTTGGACTTGCCCAGGGCGTGCCCGCCGATGGTGATCGTGCCCGACTCCGCGTCGACGAAGAAGCCGGTGGGATTGTTCTGGGTCTGCCCGTCCTGGGCGACCGTGGCCAGCCGGCCGAGCCGCTGGCCGGCCAGATAGTCGAGCTCTGCCTGTGTGAAGATCATGCGACCATCCTGCAACCTTGACATCGGTTGAGGTCAAGCGAGCCCGGCGGTCAGCCAGCGCACCGGGTTCTCGTTGGTGATGAGCCGGATCAGGTCCTCGCCGACCCCGGCCTCGCGCAGGCGGGGCAGCAGGGCGTGGAACAGGTGGGCGTAGCCCGCGCCGCCGTACCGCTGGACCTGCGCCACCCGGTGCAGACCGGTGCTGAGCAGCAGGCGCTCGGCGTGGCCGTCCTCGATCAGGCCGAGCGCGATCCTGGCCGCCTGGTCGGGGCCGGCGCTCAGGGAGCTGAGGGACACGTACGCGTCCGCCTCGGCGATCTTCCTGGCGGCGCCCACGTCGGAGCCGGCGTAGTCGACGGCCACCCGGGAGCCGGGCAGGTTCTGGCCGAGGAGGATCTCCAGCACGGCCAGGCTGTTCTGGCCGCGGGCGGCGACGGGCAGGCGCGACTGCAGGGCGGCGCGGGCGGCGGCCACCAGGCAGCGCTCCTCGCGCGGCGTCGGGTCGGCGCCCCAGGAGCCGACCTCGCCGATCACGCCGGGGAACACCCCCGTGCCGTCCACGCCGCTGAGGATCTCCTCCATCAGCAGCTTGGTGAGCGTGTCGGCGTCGGCGTCGCCCACGTTCGTGAACGGTTCGGCGAACAGCCCGGTCGAGGCGATCACCGGGACCCGGCTGCCGGCGGCGACCCGGGCCAGGGCTCCGGCGTCGCGGCCCATGCCCATGCAGGTCAGCTCGACCACCAGGCCGAGCTGCTCGGACTGCCGCAGCTCGCGGAGCTCGGCGGTGACGGTCGTGTCCTCGTCGAGCCAGCGGTGCGGGTCGGAGTCGATACCGACCGCCCAGCGCATGTCGGTGCGCAGGTGCTCGTGGGGGAGGACCGCGCCGGTGATGGCGGCGGCTCGTACGGGTCCGGTGACGGTACGAAGCAGAACTTCGGGCATGCCAGACATTAACCGATGTTTGCCGGAGAAAGGCTGTTCAGGCCGGAAATTTTACGCTTTGGGGGTTTTGGTGCTTTGCTAGTCATCTGCAAGTGGACGCCGAAGGCGGGGCCGTATCCTGGGGTGCATCACCGATTGGCGGGGGAGAATTGTGGCGATTAAGAACTCCGACACCGGCGATGCCGACGTGATGAAGGACGAGGCGGCCGGCCGTTCCGACATGCCCGAGCGCCGCACGGGCATCCACGGCTGGCTGGACGGCATCCGTTCCACCCGTACGGGCGCGCTCACGCTGAAGATCGTGATCGGCCTGCTCGGCACCGTCATGGTGGTGGGCGGCCTGGTCATGGTGCCCTTCCCCGGGCCCGGGTGGCTGGTGGTGTTCGCGGGGCTGGCGGTGCTGGCCACGGAGTTCCACTGGGCGCATCGGGTGCTGGAGTTCGGCAAGCGGACGCTGCACACCTGGACGCAGTGGTACAAACGGCAGGGCTGGACTGTCCGCATCATCGTGCTCGTCGTCACCGTGGCCGCCGCCGGGGTGATCGTCTACTTCGGGCTGCGCACGCTGGGCATCGACGTCATCGCGATCGCGCAGCGCTTCATCTAGACCCGGTCGTTATCGCGGCCAAGATTTCGCGAAATAGCTGACTATTCTGCGGGCGTGATCGCCAAACTCGCCGTCGCGCTGTCCTTGCTGCTCGCCAGCCACGCCACCCTCCCGGCCGATGCCCGGGCGGACGTGGCCCTCCCGGGCACCGGGGGCGTGACCTACCGCGAACAGAGCGGCGATCCGGTCCGGCTCACCGCCTACGGGCTCGGCACCAAGCGCACCTATCTCCGATCCACCGCCGGCACCGCCTTCGCCTGGGAACAGACGCTGTCCGAGGTGTCCGCCGCGCCGGGCGGCCGGCTGATCGCGGGCGTGCCGGCGGCGTACCGGTCGGGCTATGACTCCCTCGTCGTCACCGACCGCACGACGGGCGCCACGAGCAGGATCCGCACGGTCGCCAGGCCGCAGACGGCCTCCTACGCCTCGTGGTCGCGCGACGGCAGGAAGGTCGCGCTCACGGTCGAGCAGAAGTCGGCGGGGAAGTGGCAGGTGCTCGGCTTCACGGTCGTCGACGTGACGGCGAAGAGCGCGCGCACCGTCAAGATCTCCGGCCTGCGCGCGAACGCGGGCTTCTGGTGGAGCCCCGACGGCAACCTCGTCGCGATGTACGGCACCGGCCTGCGCGTCTACCGGCCCTCCGACGGCGCGGTCCTGCGCACCTACGCGGACGTGGGCCTGCCGACCGGCCCCGAGGACGCCTACTCGCCGTCGGGCAGGCGGCTGACCACGTGGTGTCCCGCCCGCCTCAAGGCGCAGCTCTGCCTGGTCGATCCCGCCACGGGCAAGATCGCCGGGCAGGTGGGCGCCCGACCGGCGGCCCTGTTCGGCTGGTGGGACGAGAGTCACCTCATCGCGGTCATGGCGAACGCGGGCGCCTACCGGCTGTCGGTGCTGGACCTGAGTGGCAAGACGACGCGCGTGCTCGCGGACCTGCCGGCCGGCACGTGGGCCGCCGACCTCTGGTTGTCCTTCACCCGCGCCGCCGCCCCGGCCTCATAGCCTCAGACCTCACAGCCTCACAGATAGAGGCCGGTGCCGTGGTCGGTCTCCTGGGTGGCCACCGCGTGCAGGTCGCGCTCGCGCATCACCAGATAGACCCGCGCGTGCACCTCGACCTCGAACTGCTCCTCGGGGTTGAACAGCACTTTGTCGCCGACCCTGACCGAGCGCACGTTCGTGCCGACGCCGCAGACCTCGCCCCACGCCAGGCGGTTGGCCATCTTGACCGTCGCGGGAATGACGATCCCGGAGCCGCTGCGCCGCTCCTCGGCCTCCTGCTCCAGCCGGATCATGACCCGGTCGTGCAGCATCTGAATCTCGAACTTGGGCTCTACCACAAGGGCAAGTTTACGAGCCGCCGGACCCGCGACAGCCCAGGCTCGTGACAGGGGCCGCTCCAGCACGGCCGCCCCGGCTCGAAATCGCGGGTCCATGAGAAGGTGTGCACCATGCATGACGCCGAAGCCCGGGTCCTTGACGCCATCGACACGGCGGAGACCGTGAACCTGCTCGCGGAGACCGTCCGCGTGCCCAGCGTCACGGGCACGGACGCGGAGTCGGACCTGCAACATCGGTGCGCCGTCCTGCTCACCGAGGCCGGCATGGACGTGGACGTCTGGAAGCTCGACCTCGCCGCCCTGGCCGCCGGCCCCGGCTTCCCCGGCACCGAGGCCCCCAGGACCGAGGGCTACGGCGTCGTCGCCGTCACCGGCGCGGGCACGCCGGCGCTGGCGCTCCAGGGCCACGTGGACGTGGTGCCGACCGGCGACCTGGCCAAATGGGCGGGCAGCGACCCGTTCGCCGCCCGGATCACCGGTGACGTGCTGCACGGCAGGGGCGCCTGCGACATGAAGGCCGGGCTCGTCGCCAACCTGGCCGTGGCGCGGGCGCTGCGCAGGTCCGGGGTCAGGCTCGCCAGGCCGCTGGCCGTGCACTGCGTGGTCAGCGAGGAGGACGGCGGGCTCGGCGCGTTCGCCACGCTGGGCAGAGGGCACACGGCCGAGGCCGCGGTGATCACCGAGCCCACCGGTGGCGCGGTCATCACGGCCAACGCGGGGGCGCTGACGTTCCGGCTGGAGATCGCCGGGCGGGCCGCCCACGGCGCCACGCGCACCGAAGGGGTCAACGCGATCGAGGTGTTCTGGCCGGTGTTCGAGGCGATCAGGCGCCTGGAGGCGGCGCGTAACGCGGACGTCCACGGCGTCTTCGGCGGCAACACGATGCCGTACCCGATCGAGGTGGGGACGGTGCGCGCGGGCGACTGGGCCAGCACGGTGCCCGACCTGCTGGTCGCCGAAGGGCGGCTGGGCGTGCGGCTGGACGAGGACCCGGCGGCGGCGCGGGCGGTGTTCGAGGAGGCGGTGGCCGAGGTCGCGCACCCCTGGTTGCGGGAGAACCCGCCGGTGGTGACGTGGCCGGGCGGGCAGTTCGCCAGCGGGCGGCTGCCGGCGGGGCACGCGCTGCTCGGTGAGGTGGCCCAGGCGGTGGCCGACACGACGGGCCGGCGGCCGGCCGAGGCGGGGGCGCCGTACGGGAGCGACCTGAGGTTGTACGCGGCGGGCGGGATCCCGACGCTGCACTACGGCCCGGGGGACGTGCGGTTCGCGCACGCCCCCCGCGAGCAGGTCGGCCTGGGGGAGCTGATCGAGGTCACGCGGGCACTGGCACGGCTCGTGGTGCGCCGCTGCGGAGCACTCTGAGCAGCGAGCCGGGGCTCAGCAGCGACGGCGGCGGATCGTAGAGGTTCGCCACCCGCTGGAAGCGCAACGCCAGCTCGGGGTCGTGCGCGGCGGCGGCGTGGAAGCGCTCCAGATAGGCGTTGATCAGGCGGATCTTCGGCGTCACGACGCCCTCGACGCCGGGCATCCGCAGGTCGCCGCCGACCGTGACGTCCCAAGGGCCGTCCACCACCTTCGCGATCCGCCGGAAGAACGGCATCGGCCGCAGATCGATGTCCAGCAGCGCCAGCGCCTCCATGGCGGAGACCGTCATGCCCTGGCCGTAGAGCGGGTTGAACGCGCAGACCGCGTCGCCGATGACGAGCAGGCCCTCGGGGAAGCGGGTCAGCCGCTCGTAGCGGTGCCTGATCGCCGCCGGGTTCCGGTAGGCGTGCGGCTCCCCGATCGGCTCCGCCGAGCTGATCAGGTGGTGCAGGTCCGGCGCCGCCAGGGTGGCCGCGTAGCCGGTGAACCCGGCCAGGCCGAGGTCCGGGGCCTCGCCGTAGCCGATCAGGGTGACGATCCAGCGGTCGTCCTCCATGGCGAGGGCCACCCCGCCGCGCGGCGTCTGCGGCGTGGGCGCGATGATGACGACCAGGTCGCCGCCGAGCTGCCCGGGCCGGCGGCGGAACTCGCGCGTGCCGTACCGCACGTCGATCTCCAGCCGCTCCTCGCGCGGCGGCCGGTAGCCCAGCTCGCCCAGCCAGAACGGCGTGCGCGAGCCCCGGCCGCTCGCGTCGACGACGAGGTCGGCGGGCATCGGCTCACCGTCGGCCAGCCGCACGCCCGTGACGCGGCCCTCCTGGGCGAGCAGGCCGGTGGCGATCCTGTTCGGCAGCACCCGCACGCCGGACAGCCCGCTCACCCGGCGCCGGACCTGGCCTTCGAGCAGCGGCCGGCTGACGAGCAGCCCGGTCAGGCCGCCGGCGGTGCGGGCGTGCCGGTGCCCGCCGTGCACGTGGCGGGCGTTGAGCAGCACGTCGCCCCTGATCGCCCCTTGCGCGACCAGCTCGGCGCCGATCCCCGGCAGCAGCTCTTCCATGGCCTCGCGCCCCCTGGCGAGCAGGCCGTGCGCGTGCCGGCTCTGCCCGGCGCCCCTGCGGTGGGCGTCCACGATGGGCAGCGTGTCGCGGTCGAGCACCGTGACCCGGGTGTACCGGCGGTGCAGAGCGGCCGCGGACAACAGCCCCGCCATGCTCGCGCCGATGACGATGGCGTGGTCCATTGATCTCCCCCTGCGAACGTTCTGAGAACAACCATTCGGGCAGAGGGTCGCGCGCGGATCGGTTTTCTTCCACGTCCTTTGGCACGCTCCCAGGAACCGGGCGCGCCGGTCAGGTGACGGCCGTGGCGCGGCGGCGGGCCTCCGGGACGATGAGCGGGGTGCCCGACTGCGGATCCCGGATGATCTCGCACCGCAACTCGAACACCTCCCGCACCAGCTCGGGAGTGACGATCTCGCCGGGGTCCCCCTCCGCCACGATCGCGCCGGCCCGCATCACGATCAGATGGGTGGCGTACCGGCACGCCTGGTTCAGGTCGTGCAGCACGGCCACCATGGTCCGCCCGGCCTCGTGCAGATCCGCGCAGAGGTCGAGCACCTCGATCTGGTGGGAGATGTCCAGGAACGTGGTCGGCTCGTCCAGCAGCAGGATCGGCGTCTCCTGCGCCAGCGCCATGGCCAGCCACACCCGCTGCCGCTGCCCTCCCGACAGCTCGTCCACGATCCGGTCGGCCAGCTCCGCCACGTCCGTGGCCCGCATGGCCTCGCTCACCGCCGCCTCGTCGGCCTTCGACCACTGCCGCATGAGCCGCTGGTGCGGATAGCGGCCGCGGGCCACCAGGTCGGCCACGGTGATCCCGTCGGGCACGATCGAGCTCTGCGGCAGCAGGCCCAGCCGCCGCGCGACCTCCTTCGACGGCAGCGAGGTGATGACGCTGCCGTCCAGGTGGACGGCGCCGGTCCTGGGCTTCAGCATCCGGGCCAGGGCACGCAGCAGGGTGGACTTGCCGCAGGCGTTCGGGCCGATGATCACGGTGAAGGACTCGCCGGGGATCGTCACGTCGAGGCCGGTCGCCACGACGCGCTGGTCGTAGGCGAGGGTGAGACGGGTGCCTGACAAGCGGACGCCGGCCATCAGGAGCGGTCCTTTCGCAAGAGCAGGGCGAGGTACGTGCCGCCGATCGCGGCGGTGAGCACCCCGACGGGAAGCTGGGTGGGCGCGAGCAGCCGCTGCGCGACCAGGTCGGAGGCGGTCAGCAGCACGGCGCCCATCAGCGCGGAGGAGGCCATGCTCACGCCGGGCGAGCGGGTGAGCCGCCGCGCGAGCTGGGGCGCGGCCAGCGCGACGAAGGCCACGGGCCCGGCGGCGGCCGTGGCCACGCCGGCCAGCAGCACCCCCGCCGTGATGGCCACCGCCCGCACGGCCTCGACCCTGATGCCCATGGCCTTGGCGGCGTCGTCGCCCATCTCGATCATCCGCATCGGCCGGGCCACCGACGCGCACATCGGCAGCAGCACGGCCAGCGCCACCGCGACCGGGATCGCGTGGTCCCAGCCGCGCCCGCTGAGGCTGCCGGTGAGCCAGGCGCTCGCGGTGGCCGCGTCGTTGATGTTCGCCCTGGTCAGCAGGTAGGAGTTGACCGCCAGCAGCAGCGCGTTGGCCCCGATGCCGACCAGGACGAGCCGGTAGCCCGGCACGCCCTTGCGGTAGGCCAGCGCGTAGACGAGCACGGCCGTGACCACGCAGCCGGCCAGCGCGCCGCCGGCGATCGTCAGGGCGGAGCCGCCCGCGACGACGGCGATGATGCCGCCCGTGGAGGCGCCGGCGGTGAAGCCGATGAAGTCGGGGCTGCCCAGCGGGTTCCTGGTGAGACTCTGGAAGAGGGCGCCACTCACGCCGAACGCCGCGCCGACCAGCAGCCCCGTCACGACCCTGGGGGCGCGGAGCTTGCCGACGATCAGCTCGGCGACCGGCGTGCCCTGGCCGAAGAGGGCGGAGACGATGTCGGGCACGGGCACGGTGAACTCGCCCGTCGCCAGGGCGGCCACGGTCACCGCGCAGGCGATCAGGACGAGGGCCCCGCCGACGAGCAGGGCGCGGGGCGCGAGCCGCAGGGAATAGGGGCCGACGCGGACGGTCACAGCGCCGCCACCCGCCTGCGCCGGGCCAGCAGGATGAAGATCGGCGCGCCGATCACCGCCCACACGATCCCGACCTGCACCTCTCCCGGCCGGGCGATGAGCCGGCCGGCCACGTCGGCGCCCAGCAGCAGCACCGGCGCGGCCAGCGCCGAGTACGGCAACACCCACCGCTGGTCGGGCCCCACCACGGCGCGCACGGCGTGCGGCACGATCAGGCCGACGAACCACAGCGGCCCGGCGGCGGCGGTGGCCGCGCCGCAGAGCAGCGTGACGGCCACCCCGGTCAGGAGCCGGGTGCGGCCGACCGCCACGCCGAGGGCCTTGCCCGCGTCGTCGCCCAGCGCCAGCATGTTGAGCGGCCGGGCCAGCAGCAGCCCGAGCACCAGCCCGGCGACCATGAACGGCGCCAGCCGCACCAGCGTGCCGGCCGTCTGCCCGGCCAGCGACCCGGTCAGCCAGAACCGCATCCGGTCGTAGGTCTGCGGGTCCATGCGCAGGACGGCCGAGGCCACCGCCGTGCAGACCATGCCGAACGCGATGCCCGCGAGCGCGAGACGTACCGGGCTGGAGCCGGAGCGGCCGGAGGAGGCCAGTGCGTAGACGACGGCGGAGGCCACCGCGGCCCCGCCGAAGGCGAACCACACGTAGACGGCCGGGTCGGAGAGCCCGAACAGGCCGAGCGCCAGCGTGACCCCGAGCGCGGCCCCCTCGTTGATGCCCAGCAGGCCGGGGTCGGCCAGCGGGTTGCGGGTCAGGCTCTGCATGAGCGCGCCGGCCAGCCCCAGCGTGGCGCCCACGCCGAGACCGAGCAGGGTGCGCGGGACGCGCAGCTCACGGATGACGATGTGGTCGCTGGAGCCGTCGGGGGCCAGGAACGCGTCGATCACCGTGGCGAACGGCACCGACCGCGCGCCCAGCGCCACGCTCGCCATCGCCGTCAGCGCCAGCACCGCCAGCGTGACGAGCAGCCCGGCGATTAGCAGCGCGGGCCGCGCCTTGGCGGCGCGCTCCCCGCCCAGCCCGCCGGTCGCCGGCTCGTCCACGTCAGGGGCCGCGGCGGTCGCCGTCGTACCCTGTCCGGCTTCGGCCGGGTCCTGAGCCGGGCGCACCCGACCCCCTCTCGTCAACAGTCAAACTTAGGCAAGGCTAATCTAAGCACCGAGTAATCGGGCAAGCCTATCTATAGGAGACATACATGTCGGGACCGGTACTGGCGCGCAGGGGCTTCCTGGCGTCCGCCACAGGACTCGCGGCGGCCCTGGCGCTGGCCGCGTGCGGCGACGGCGGCAGCGCGGCCACCGCCCCGGCGGGCTCGGCCGCCCCCGCGCCCCAGACCTGGTCGTTCACCGACGACCGCGACAAGAAGCTGACCCAGCCGAAGGTCCCCTCCAAGATCGTCGCTCAGGTGGGCGCGGCCGCCGCCCTGTGGGACTTCGGCGTGCGCCCCATCGGCGTCTTCGGCCCGCACAAGCTCGCGGACGGCGCCAAGGACCCGCAGGTCGGCAACGTCGACATCGCCCAGGTCCAGGGCCTGGGCAACGTGTGGGACGAGTTCAACGTCGAGAAGTACATCTCCCTGCAGCCCGACCTGCTCGTCAGCAGCATGTACGTCAAGGGCACCCTCTGGTACGTGCCCGAGAAGTCCAAGGACACGATCGAGCAGGTCGCCCCGACCGTGGGCGTCATGCTCACCGGCAAGAGCGCCACCGAGGTGATCGGCACGTACGAGGAGCTCGCCAAGTCCCTCGGCGCCACCATGGAGGGCGTGCCCGCGGCCAAGGCCCGCATGGAGGCCGCCACCGAGGAGCTCGCCCGGTTCAAGGACCTCAAGATCCTCATGGTGTCGGGCGGCGCGGACGCGTTCTGGGTGGTCAACCCGCCGGAGTACCCGGACATCGTGCACCTCGTCGAGGGCGGCCTGAGCGTCGTCACGCCGTCGAAGGTGGACGAGGGCGGCTTCTTCCAGACGCTGAGCTGGGAGAACGCGGACACCTACGACGCCGACGTGATCCTCTACGACACCCGCACCCAGGCGCTCAAGCCCGAGGAGATGATGAAGAAGCCCACCTTCGCCAAGCTCCCCGCGGTCAAGGCCGGACAGCTCTACCCGTGGAACGCCGAGGCGCCCTACAGCTATCAGGGATACGCGGCCTTCCTGGAGGGCCTGGTGGCCAACCTGAAGAAGGCTAGAACCCTCCCCTGACCTCGACGATCTCGGCCAGCGGGAACTCCAGGTAGTCGCCCGCCTCCTCGCACCAGGCGTCCAGCGCACCGCCGTTGAGCTCGCCGTGGCTGATCGTGGCGGTCAGCCCGCCGGTCAGCGTGATGCCGGCGCGCACCCCGCGATCCACCACGAAACCGAGCAGCGACTGCTGCGCCGTCGGCAGCCGGGTCGCCATCCTGCCGATGATCGCCCAGGTGCGGCCGCTCGTCGTGTCACCGGACCGGCTGCTCGCGAGCAGCCGGCGGGCGTGCTCGCCCGGGTCGGGGGTGGGCTCGGCCGCCAGGTAGGGGGGCGCCTGCAACTCCGCGTCGCCGGCGAACTCGGCCAGCTCCGCCACCTGGCCGCCGGGCAGCAGGATCAGCTTGCCGTTGGGCGGCTCCTCGGCCCTGGCCCGGTGGACGGTGATCTCGCCGGTGTCGGAGACGGGCACGGGGGAGTAGCCGTGCTCGCGCAGCAGGCCCAGCGTGCGCTCGGCGCCCGACGCGCTCACCAGGACCGTGGGGGCCAGCAGCCGCAGGCCCAGCCGGCTCAGCCGCCGGTGCGCGGCGATCTCCGCGAGCAGCGCGGTGTCGCCTGCCTGGATGACGCAGCCGACCGTGGTCACGGTCACCTCGCCGTGCCGGCGGGCGGTGTCGCGCACCAGGTATTCGAGCGGCTGCGGGATGGTGCCGACCCCGGCCAGCTCGTCGAGCAGCTCATCGGCGTCGTAGCCGTGGTCGAACGCGCGGCGCACGCTCTCGGTGGTGAAGCGCCACACCGAGGCCGCGCCCCGCGACTCGCGCTCGGCGACCCGGTCGAGCAGCGCCGCCAGCTCCGCCGAGGGCGGCCCGGTCACCACCGCGGTCAGGTCGGGACCGAACAGCGCGCTCCTGCGCACGCTGGCCAGCGCCCGCGTGGCCGCCTCGGCCAGCAGGGGGTCGTGCTCCACCATGGGCACGGCGTCGTCGTTCTCGTCGCCGGGCAGGGCGGTGAGCCCGGACAGGGCCCGGCCGAGGTCGGTGAGCGCGTCGTTGGCCAGCAGCCCCAGCAGCCTGGCCTCGTCGAGCACGGCGGGCGCGCAGCCGAGCAGCAGCTCCCGGTCGATCAGCGGGGCCTGCCAGTGCACGTTGGCCAGCAGGCTCTCGCGGCCGGCGTACGCCGTGCCCGCGGGCAGGTGGTTCAGGACCGACAGGACGACCCGGCGTATCTGGGCCACCACGCTGCCCGCGGGGTCGTCGCCGAGCACGGTGCCGTACTTGCCGTCGGCCTTGCGCAACGAGGAGCGCTCCATGCGCCACCACGCCGACAGCAGCACCCGCAGCCGGGCCGAGCCCTCGTCGAGCCGCCACCGGTCGAAGCGCTCGGTGGGGATCATGCCGCCCGACTGCTCGTCCCAGGCCAGCAGCCGGGCCACCGCGCACACCTCCAGCAGCAGCCGCGTCTCGTCCTCGTCGCAGCCGGTCTCCTTGGCCACCCTGCGGACCTCGCGCACGCCCACGCCACCGGTCTTGAGCAGCGGCAGCGGCGTCTTGGACATGTTGTCGAGCAGGGCCGCGCACCGCTCCACCACGTGCGGCGCGGCCAGCGTCATCAGGTGGTCGACCTCTTCAGGATCGACGGGGATCGTGGCGACCTCGGGGGCGGCGGGGTCGAAAGGCGGGTGGTAGCCGGGGCCGCGGCGGCTGAGCGCCACCTCGCGGGGCATCTCGGCGACGTGCCAGTTGGGCCGGAAGAGCAGGCCGTGGTCGGCGCACCACTTCTCCGGCGTGCCCGGGGTGACGAACCGGCCGCCGTCGACGTCCAGCACGGGGCCGTCCCAGGCGAACCGGTCGAGCAGCGTGGCGGTGCCCTCGGGCGCGGTGCGCACCAGCGTCTGGAGCCTGCCGGTGTCGGAGAGCACCTCCATGACGCGGGAGATCGTGCGGCGCTTGTTGCCGTGGGCGGGCAGGCCCAGTTTGCGGGCCAGCGCGCGCAGCGTGTCGTTGCTGATCGTCCAGGAGTTGAGATGGTGGTCCAGCGCCTCGCCCAGGCCGAGCGGCGCGGCCCACCAGCGCGCGACGCCCTCGGCCAGCCGGATCACGCCGTCGTCGTCCGGCCAGGCCAGCGCGTGGTCGAAAAGGTGCTCCAGCCACGGCGTCACCTCGCCGGCCGGCGTGTCGAGGAAGAGTGCCAGCCGGTCGGCCGTGGGACGGCTGACGGCCAGGGCCGCCTCGGCGAGCTGCAGACAGGGCAGCGGCAGGCGACGCAGGGTCTCCATCACGGCGAAACCGTTGCCGAGCCGCTGGGCCAGGGTGTCGAGCCGCCGGGGCCAGGGCGCGGCGATGGCGTCAGGCCGGTTCGCCAGGATGCGGCCGAGCCTGTCTTCGTCTAGGTTTCGCAGCCAGCCGAGCAGGTGATCTTCCATCGGTCAGCACTCTCATGGGGTCGCGACGCGGGACTCACCGTGAGCCATAGCCATCCACGGTAATGCAGATCACCCCCGGTCAGGAGAGGACTGCCCAGACGATCTTTCCGTGTGGGGCCAGTGCGGACCAGCCCCAGCGCTGGCTGAGCGACTCGACGATATGGAGCCCGAGCCCGCCGGTGTCGAGGGGGTCAGGGTATCGCAGCACCGGCACCGAGGAGCCTGGATCGGTGAAGGCGCTGGTGACGAGTGATCCCCGGCGCACCAGGGACATGTGGACCGGGCGCTGGCGGCGAGGCTCGTCGAAACGCAGGCCGTGGCGGAGCGCGTTGGTCGCGAGCTCCGAGACCACCAGCTCCATGTTCTCCGTCAGCTCGGTGAGTCCCCAGCCCATCAGTGTGCCCGCGGTGAAGCTGCGGGCGGAATGGACGGAGGACGCGGTGGGCGGGAGCACGAACGTGGCACTCGCAGCAGGTCCTGGGACCAGTAGATCGCGAGCCGCCTCCGGCCACCAGCCGACAGGAGGCCACCAGTCGAACGTGGTCCACAGGCCGGGGGCCGTGGTGGATTGCACGTTGATCATTCTGCGCCAAACTCTCGTGCAGGTGCAAGAGCGAATGCACGTGCAGGCAACCCGTGCAGGCGCTACGGTTGCCATCAAATGGTCAATATGGGGGAAAGGGGATCTTGTCCGCGGCCCATGATCTTTCGGCCGTGAAGTGACAGACTGTGTCGCAAGGAAACGACCAAGGAGCAGCACGTGTCCATTGATCCGCCCGGTTCCGGTTCGACCGTTCGGCGCATCATGCTGGGGGCGAGCCTCAGGCGCCTCCGCGAGGCCAGCGAGCTCGACCGGGGACAGGCCGGATTCCACATCCGGGCGTCCGAGTCCAAGATCAGCCGTATGGAGCTCGGACGGGTCGGCTTCAAGACACGTGACGTGGAAGACCTGCTCACCCTGTACGGCGTCGTCGACGATGCCGAGCGCCGTGCCCTGCTGGAAATGGTTCGCGAGGCCAACACCCCCGGGTGGTGGCACAAGTACTCGGCCGAGCTCCCCACGTGGTTCACCACGTACGTGGGCCTGGAAGAGGCGACCAGCGTGATCCGCACCTATGAGGTGCAGTTCGTGCCAGGTCTGCTGCAGACGGCCGCGTATGCGCGATCGGTATTCCAGCTTGGCAACCCCGATGCGAGTCCCGAGAAAATCGAACGGCGCGTGCATCTGCGCATGCAGCGTCAGGAGCGCTTCACCCGGAAAGACGGACCCCGGTTGTGGGCCGTCATCGACGAGGCGGCGCTCAAGCGGACCATCGGCGGGCGGGAGGTCATGTCCGAGCAACTCCAGCATCTGCTGGAAGTCGCGGCACTTCCCAACATCACCATCCAGGTGATGCCCTTCAGATTCGGCAAGCATGCCGCTGAAGGGGGCGCGTTCAGCATCTTGCGGTTTCCCGAGTCTGACTTGTCGGACGTTGTCTATGTCGAGCAGCTCTGGGGTGCCCTGTACCTCGACAAGCGTGAGGACATCGATCCATACCTCACCGCAATGGAGCAACTGTGCGTGGAGAGCACCACGCCAGGGGGCACCGTCGAGCTCATCGGCGGTCTTCTCAGAAAGATGTAGATGAACCAGACCTACAACGGCATGCCCGCGGCGGACCTGACCCAGGTCGCGTGGCGCAAGAGCCGCTACAGCAACTCGCAGGGCAACTGCGTGGAGCTCGCGGAGCTTCCCGATGGAGGGATCGCGGTGCGCAACTCGCGCTTTCCCGATGGCCCCGCCCTCATCTATACCCGCGACGAGATCCGGGCCCTGGTGCTCGGGGTGAAGGACGGAGAGTTCGACGGCCTGCTCGTTTAACACTGTGTTTACTTCCGGCGCGCCCGCTTAACGGGGGCGCGCCGGAGGCGTAACCGCCCGGCCTCCTCGTGCCGGGAGGATCAGCACCATGCTCGACCAGATGACCCTTTATCCGATCGCCGACGACGTGCTCTTCGCACCGGGCGGCAAGGTCGTGATTCGCACTTATGGAGTGGCGCCCGCCACCACGGGAGCCTCCGTCTCCTACCGGACCTGGGTGACCGGCATCCGCGACCAGCCGCGCTACTGGCACTGGGGGCACTTCGAGGACGCCACCTCCGGGCACCGCCGGGTCCTGGAGTGGCTCACGGGGCGGGGGCCGCAACCTTCCCAAGCGCTGACCTGATCGCTATCCTCATGCCAAGCAACCGCTTGGTAGAGGAGGCGTGGTGCGGCGCGCGATCCACCTGCTAGAGGAGGTCGACTTCCGGCCGATGAACTCCAGGCGCCCGCTGGAGTACCTCACCTGGCTGACCCGCTACAAGCGCGAGGACGAGAGCCGCGCCGCTCCCACGCTCACCTCGGGCATGTCCATCCGGTCCCGCGAGATCGACCTCGTCGGCGCCTTCTACGCCGTCGGCATCACCGGCCATCCGCAGTTCAAGGCCGTGACGTTGTGGGACTGCCACGGCGGGTGGGACGGCGGTTGGCGCCAGATGATGGAGATCTACCAGGGCGTGGACCAGCGCCTGTTCCTGTCCGACATCGACGACCTGCGTTTCTCCGCCTTCTCCCGGCCGCTCGGCGCCGTGCCCGGCTGCCCGCCGCTGTCCGAGGCGCCCGCCGCCGAGCTCTACCTCTTCGAGAGCGCCCGCGTCCGCCCGGGAGCCGCCCTCGACTACCTGGAGGCGGTGCGCGCCGAGCGCGCGCCACTGCTGGCCGAGCACGGGCACACCCTGGCCGGCCTGTACGAGGTGCTGTTCTGCGACACCGAGGCCGTCACGATCTGGGCCGTCTCGCTCGACGACCACCTGGCCACGCAGCGCGCCCGCGACGCCGCCCTGGGCCTCGACGACGAGGTGGCCCCCGACTCCCGTCTGCTCGACTGGGGAAAGCGCTCGCGCGACTATCTCGAAGGCCCCTGGCGTGAGACGCTGCTGGCACCGTTCCCCGGTTGCCGCCTGGCGCCAGGGGGAGCACCGGGTTAGCGTCGGCTGCGGAGGTGGCCATGACGGACACTTACCTCTATAACGGGCAGGGGCCGGACGATCACCTGGCCTCGTGCCCCGACTGCGGTGCGGCCATCGCGCTCCTGGACCATCCGGACACGGCCGTCGAGCCGCCCCCCGCGCTGCGCGAGGCCGTGCTCGCCAAGGCGCGCCGCCGCCGCGGCCCGGCCCTGATCGGCGTGGCCTCCGTGGCGGTGCCGTACGCCGAGCAGGTCGCGATCATGGACGAACTGCTCAAGGAGCTGAGCGCGCCGCAGTGGGAGGCCCCCGTCGCCAAGCACGGCACGATCAGGGGCCTGGTGGCCCACCTGGCGGCCAACGACGCCACCGTGGCGCACTTCATGGGCGTGCCGGGGACGGGACAGGCGCCGGAGCACCGGCGCTGGCGCGAGCAGGCCGGCTCGCTCCTGACGAGGATCTCCGCCAGCAGCGAGGTGCTGCTCGGTGTGGAGGTGGCGCTGGCGGGGGCGCGACCGGCCCGCGCGCCGCTGCGCCAGGCCCTGATCCAGCGCACGTTCGAGACCTGGACGCACGCCGACGACATCCGCGCCGCCACCGAGCGGTCCAGGGCCGCGCCGCGCGACGAGCACGTGCACATGATCGCCGAGTTCGGCCTGGCGCTGCTTCCGCGCGCGATGAAGGGGCCGCGCCGCGACGTCTCGGCCACCGTGGTGCTCACCGGACCCGGTGGCGGCACGTGGACGATCCCCCTCTCGCCGGCCTCCGACCACGTCGCCGTGGTCATCTCGGCCGGCGCGGTGGACTTCTGCCGGCTGCTGGCCGACCGATGGCCGCCCGGCGGCTTCCCGTACGCGGCCGAGGGCGATCCCGCGCTCGCCCGCGACCTGATCCGGGCCGCCGCCACCCTGGGGTGCGACTGATGAGCGACATGGACCTGTGCGCGCGGCTGATGGCCGGCGACCTCGACGCGCTCGCCGACGCCTACGACGAGCACGCCTCGTACGTCTACGGCGTGGCGGTCAAGGTCACCGGTGCCCAGACCCACGCGGAGGAGATCACCCAGAACGTGTTCGTCGCGCTCTGGGAGCGTCCCCTGTCCTACGACCCGAGCCTCGGCTCGCTGCGCGGCTGGCTGGTGAGCCGGGCCCTGCACGAGTCGGCGCTGCGCTCCAAGGTCGGCTGACCGGCCCGCCGGTCAGGTGCGGGTGAGGGCGGCGTCGCAGGTCGGCGGCGCCGGGTCAGGCGCGGGGTCGCAGGTCGGCGGCACCGGGCCAGGCGCCGGGTTGCGGGCCGGCGGCACCGTCAGGCGCAGGTGATGGGGGCGTTCCAGGTCAGCAGCACCGGCTCGGCGTGCTCGAAGCCGAGCCGCGAGTAGGTGCCGGTGTCCAGCCTCAGCAACCGGCCGTCCTCGGGCGCCAGGCGCAGCCAGCGGGCGGCCAGGACCCGCAGGAAGTGGCCGTGCGCGACCACCGCCACCCGGCCCTCCACCGCCGCGGCCCGCGCGATCACCCGGTCGGCCCGCGCGCCCACGGCGGCGGCGCTCTCGCCGGGATGCTCGGCGTCGCCGGGGGGCACGCCGTCCCGCCACAGGTACCAGCCGGGCCGCGTCTCGCGGATCTCCGGCGTGGTGATCCCCTCGTAGCCGCCGTAGTCCCACTCCCACAGGTCGGGGTCGACCTCGTAGCCCGTCAGCCCGGCCAGCTCCGCCGTGCGGCGGGCGCGCTGGGCGGGGGAGACCAGCAGCAGGTCGAACGGCTCCTTCGCCAGCGGCGCCAGCGCCCTGGCCTGCTCCTCGCCGTGCTCGGTCAACGGCAGGTCGGTGCGGCCCGTGTGCCTGCCCGCCTTGCTCCACTCGGTCTCACCATGGCGAAGCAGCAACATGTCCTTCATGGGGTCCATCATCGGGCACGGCTGATCGTGGCCGCGCGTCAGGTCGCCAGCTCCTCGGCGACGGCGGTGAAGGCGGGCAGGTCCCGCTCGTGATGCACCACAAAGTACGAAATATCGTGCTCATCGCGCCAGTATCGGAGCTTGTCGGCTATGTCGTGCCGGGTGCCGAGCAGGACCTGTGGCGTCTCCTCCAGCGACGAGCTGTCGGCCGCGCTCCACGCCTCCTCCGCCTTCCGCTCGCCCACCTGCATCACGCTCGTGCCCAGCTCCAGCGGGGTGGCACGGCCGGCGGCGGCCGCCCGCAGAAGGGCCAGCTTGCCCAGGAACGCCGCCAGGCCGCCGTCGCGCCCGTCGGGACCGCTGCCGTCGCTCTTGACCCGCATCCCGATGTTCACCACGTCGGCCTCCTCGGCCGCCAGCCGCAACATCCGCGGCCCGCCGGCGCCCAGCACCAGCGGCGGATGCGGCCGGGACACGGGCTTGGGCCGCTGGTCGAGCCCCGTGATCCGGTAGTGCGTGCCCTCGAACGTGCACGGCCCGTCGCCCCAGAGCCCCTTGAGCACGGCGACGGCCTCCGCCAGCCGGTCCACCCGCACGCCCGGCGGCTCCAGGGCCAGGCCCGCGCCCGCGTAGTCGCCGGCCAGCCAGCCGGTGCCGAGCCCGACCTCCATCCGGCCGTCCGACAGCAGGTCGAGCGTGGCGCTCTCCTTGGCCAGCACGGCCGGATGCCGGAAGTCGTTGGCGAACACCAGCGTGCCCACCCGCAGCCTGGTGGTGGCGCAGGCGGCCGCCGTCAGGGCCGCGATGGGGGCGAACCGGGGGCCGACGAGGTGATCGGGCACCAGCAGCACGTCGAACCCGGATCCCTCCAGCCGCCTGGCCTTCTCGGCCCAGGCCCTTCCCGACCCGGCCTCGCGTACCACCGCCCCGAACCTGAACCGCCGCACGATGCCTCCACTCCGAGCAAGCGCCTGAGGACGACTGTACGCCCGCGTCTTAACAAGCGCTTGCTTTAGGTGCCAGACTGGGGTCATGGAGATCCAGGTGCGCCAGGCGACGGACGACGAGGTGGCGTTCTTCGGCGAGCACGGCTGGGTGCGCCTCGGCCGGCTGGTCGACCCGGGCACGGCGGCGGCGCTGCGCGAGCGGGCCGCCGGCCACCTGAGCAGCCGGGCCAGGGACAAGCGCACGCCGGTCGACCAGGCGTTCGGGCAGTCGAGGGACGTCGCGGCGGCCGACGAGCTGTTCGGCGCGCTGACCATGGCGCCCGCGATGGGGAGCAACGCCGCCCGGCTGCTGCGCGGGGTGCGGGCCGTGCGCGTGCAGGTCACCAACCTGCTGGTCAAGGAGGCGGGCGAGCACGGCGCCACCGAGTTCCACCAGGACTTCCCCTGGATGCCGATGGACCGCTCGGCCATGCTCACCGTCTGGCTGGCCCTGGCCGACGTGCCCGCCGGCATGGGCTCGTTGCGGTTCTACGAGGGCTCGCACCGGCTCGGCGTGCTCGGCAGGAGCTTCACCAGGCCGGGGGACGACCAGCTCAGCCAGCACCCGTGGCTGAAGGAGCTGGAGTTGTCGCCGCCGCTCGACCTCAAGGCCGGGGACGCCACCGTGCACCACGCCCTGACCGTGCACGGCGCGCCGGCCAACCGCCACGACCATCCGCGCCTGTCGTTCACCGTCACCTACTTCGACGCCGACGCCCTCTACACCGGCCTGCCGTACCAGCAGACCGACGGGCTCGGGCTCCAGGTGAACCGGCCGTTCGAACACGAGAGGTTCCCGTGCCTGAAACCGTGAGGGGCCCGGTCGCCGACCTCGGGGCGACGCTCATGCACGAGCACGTCTTCGGGCTCAGCCCGGAGATCCTCTGGAACTGGCCGGACCTCCCGGAGGGCTGGGACCTGGAGGCGCGGGCGCGGGAGGCGGCCGGCAAGCTGGACGCGCTCAAGGCCGAGGGCGTCGACACCATCGTGGACCTGACCGTGGTCGGCCTCGGCCGGTACGTCCCGGCGGTGCAGCGGGTGGCCGAGCTCACCGGCGTGAACATCGTGGCCGCCACCGGCCTCTACACCTACGACGCGCTGCCGCCCTACTTCGCCAACCGGGGCCCCGGATCCCTGTTCGGCGGGCCCGACCGGCTGGCGGAGTTCTTCGTCCGGGACATCTCCGAAGGGATCGGGCGGACCGGGGTCAAGGCGGCCATGCTCAAGTGCGCCTCCGACCACCTCGGGATGACCAAGGGCTGCGAGCGGGTCTTCCGGGCGGTCGCCGAGGCGCACCTGGAGACCGGGGCGCCGATCACCACGCACTCGCACAGCGCCTCCAAGGGCGGCCTGGAGCAGCAGCGGCTGCTCGGCGCGCTCGGCGTGGACCTGGGCCGGGTCGTGATCGGGCACGCGGGTGACTCGACGGACGTGGCCTACCTGGAAGAGCTGGTCGCCAATGGCTCCTACCTGGGCATGGACCGCTTCGGCATCGAGACGATCAGCCCGTTCGAGGACCGCGTGTCGGTGGTGGCGGCGATGTGCGAGCGCGGGCACGCCGGAAAAATGGTGTTAGGCCATGACTCGTACTGCTTCAACGATCGTTTCGACGCCGACGTCGTCCGCCGCCGCCATCCGAACTACCACCTGCTCCATGTCTCCCGCGACGTCGTCCCCGAGCTCCGCAAGAGGGGCGTCACCGACGGCCAGATCCATCAGATGCTCGTCGACAACCCGCGGAGGATCTTCGCATGATCGAGGACTTCGACGTCAGCTCCGACTGGCACGTCGCCGACCCCTACGCCTTCCTGCGCACGCTGCGCCACCGCTCGCCGGTGTTCCGCAGCGAGCATCTCGGCGCGTACGTGCTGACCCGCCACGCCGACGTGCGCGCCGCCTACGGCGATCCCCGGCGTTTCTCCTCCAAGGGCTCGCTGACCATCTCCCGCAGCCTCACCCGGGAGACGAAGGAGAAGCTGGGCGAGCACGGCTCGTTCCTGTCCGCCTTCGTGGCCAACGTGGACCCGCCCGACCACACCCGCCTGCGCAGGTCGGTGTCCAGGGCGTTCACCCCCCGGGCGGTCGCGGCCATGGAGACGGCCTTCCTGCGGCTCAACGAGGACCTGCTCGACCGCGTGGCCCCGCGCGGCCGGGCCGACTTCGTCACCGAGATCGGCCACGAGCCGTCGGTCAAGCTGACCGCCCGCTTCATCGGGGTGCCGGAGTCCGACGAGGCGTTCGTGCAGGGGCACGTCAAGGACTGGTTCCAGCTCTTCCTGTCGCCGCAGCCGCCGGAGCGCCAGCTTGAGCTGGCCGCCAGCTTCCTGACCTACCTCGACTACGTGGACCGCCTGGTGGCCGCCCGGGCCAAGGACCCCAGGGACGACTTCACCTCCCTGATGACCGCCCTCATCGGCGACGAGCTGAGCCACCGGGAGGTGGTCGAGCTGATCTCGACGATCCTGCTCGGCGGCAACGACACCGTCCCCAACCAGCTCGGCAACACCGTCCTGCGGCTGCTGCGCGAGGACGCCTGGCCGGTGCCGCCCGAGCTGGTGGCGGGCGCGGCAGAGGAGTGCATGCGCATCGACGGCGCGTCACTCGGGTCGTTCCGGTACGCCGCGGCGGACGTCTCACTGCACGGCGTGGACATACCGGCGGGCTCGCTCGTGCTGCTCTCCACCGACTCCGCCGCCCACGACGAGACCGTCTTCCCCGACCCCGAGCGGTTCGTGATCGACCGCCCGAACGCCGCCGAGCACATGGTCTTCGGCTACGGCATCCACTTCTGCGTGGGGGCCGCGCTCGGCCGCCTGCAACTGCGCACCGCCCTGGACGTGCTCGGCCGCCGCCTGCCGGAGCTGCGGCTGGTCCCCGGCCGGCCGGCCGCCCACCGCAAGTCGATCGTCGGCCGCGGCCTGACGTCCCTGCTGGTGGAGTGGTGAGCGACGGCCTCGGCGCCAGGTTCGACGGGCGCGTCGCGCTGGTGACGGGCGCCGGGTCCGGCATCGGCGCGGCCTGCGCGGCCCGCCTGGCCGCCGAGGGCGCCTGGGTGGGCGTGCTCGACCTGCGCGCGGCCGGCGCCAAGTCCACCGCCGCCGCCATCCGCGCCTGCGGCGGCACCGCCATCGCGCTGACCTGCGACGTCTCCGACAGCAAACAGGTGGAGGAGGCGGTCGCGACGCTGGTGACGGCGTTCGGCCGGGTGAACGTGCTGCACTCCAACGCCGCCGTGCTCGACGCCGACGTGTACGGCCGCGACCGGGATTTGGACACCCTCGACCCCGCCGTCTGGGACCGCACCATGGAGGTCAACCTGCGCGGCGCCATGCTCATGGTCAAGCACACGGTCCCCGTCATGCCGGACGGCGGCGCCATCGTCCTCACGTCGTCGGTGTCGGCCCTGGTCGGGGACACCGCGCACGCCGCGTACGGCACCTCCAAGGCCGCCCTGACCGGCTTCACCCGCTACGTCGCCACCATGTACGGCTCCCG
Organism: Nonomuraea sp. NPDC002799; assembly: GCF_053592075.1. Taxonomy (NCBI): domain Bacteria; kingdom Bacillati; phylum Actinomycetota; class Actinomycetes; order Streptosporangiales; family Streptosporangiaceae; genus Nonomuraea; species Nonomuraea sp. NPDC002799. The sequence goes on along the minus strand of NZ_JBSFVA010000003.1, from coordinate 537,924 downwards.
CGGCGTGCGCTGCAACGCCGTCGCCCCCGCCCTCGTCCTCACCCGGGCCGCCCAGCGGGCCATGACCCCGGCCCAGCTCGCCGACAAGGCCGCGGAACGCCTGCTCCCGTGGCCGTGCACCGTCGAGGACGTCGCCGCCCTGGTGTGCTTCCTGGCCTCCGACGAGGCCCGCTGCGTCACCGGCCAGACCGTCGTCATCGACTCCGGCACCCTCGCCCACCGCCCCCAGCACGCCGTCCAGCAGTGGCGCGACACCCAGCGGCCGTGACGGCGGGCACACCCGGCACGGGACGAACGTCCCTTATGGTGGCTCCAGGGTAGATCTTGGAGGTCTGATGGAGCCGGTGGCGGTCGGGCTGATCGGAGCGGGACCCTGGGCCGAGCGGGCGCACGCGCCGATGTTGTCCCGGGGGCCGCACACCCGGCTGGCCGGCGTGTGGGCCCGCAGGCCCGAGGCGGCGGCCAGGCTCGGAGCGCCGGTGTTCGAGCGGATCGAGGAGCTGTTCGACGCCTGCGAGGCCGTGGCGTTCTGCGTGCCGCCCGCCGTGCAGGCCGAGATCGGCGTGCGCGCGGCGCGGGCCGGCAAGGCGCTGCTGCTGGAGAAGCCCCTGGCGGACTCGCTGGAGGGCGCCCGGCGGCTGGCGGACGCCGTCGCCGAGGCGGGCGTGGCCTCCCAGATGGTGTTCACCATGCGCTACGCCGCCGAGACCCGCGCGTTCCTGGCCCGCTGCGCCGCCATCCGGCCCTTCGGCGGCCACGCCGCCAACATCTCCGGCGCCCTCCTCGACGGCCACCACTTCGCCACCCCGTGGCGGCTGGAGCGCGGCGCGCTGCTCGACGTCGGCCCGCACGTCATCGACCTGCTGGACGCCGCACTCGGCCGGGTGAGCGGCGTCCGGGCGCACGGCGACCCGCTCGGCTGGACCGGACTGCTGCTGGAGCACGAGGGCGGCGCCGTCAGCGAGGCGTCCCTGTGCATGGTCGCGACCGGTGAGCGCCCGTTGCCGACGTTCGCCGTGTACGGCCACGACGGCAACGCCGTGCTCCCGCCCTACACCGGCGACCCCAAGGCGACGCTCGTCGAGGAGTTCGCCCAGACCGTGCGCGACGGCGGCGGCCATCCCCTCGACGCCGCCCACGGGCTCAGGATCCAGCGGATCATCGCCGAGGCGGAGGCTCAACTCACCCCTTGACGCGGGCGGCTTCCGGGGGATTGATAGCGTACGTCCGACGCGCAGTGCGCAGCGAAGTCCGGTGTGAGTCCGGCGCTGTCCCGCAACTGTCATAGCCAGGTCGCCTGCCGCTGCGCCGACGTCATCAACCCTCGTGGAAAAGGGTGATCCGTCGCATCTTTGCGGGTCTCTCGGTTCCGACAGTGTGAAAGGACCAAACGTGAGGCCCGTACCCACGGCCTTCGCGGGCGCGCTGCTGGGAACACTCCTGCTGACCGGTTGCGGTCAGACCAGCCCAACAGCCGGCCCCCCGGCCACAGCCCCCACCACCCCCGCCACCTCAGCCCCCGCCGGTGCCTTCCCGGTCACCATCGAGGCGGGCAACGGCCAGGTCACCCTCGCCAAGAAGCCGGAGCGGATCGTCTCGTTGTCGGCCACCCACACCGAGACGCTCTTCGCCATCGGCGCGGGCCCCCAGGTCGTCGCGGTCGACGACCAGTCGAACTATCCGGCGGAGGCCCCGAAGACCGACCTGTCCGGCTTCAAGCCGAACGTCGAAGCCATCGTCGCCAAGAAGCCCGACCTCGTCATCGTCTCCGACGACCTCGACAAGGTCGTCGCCGAGCTGGGCAAGGTCGGCGTGCCCGTCCTCCTCCAGCCCGCCGCGACGAAGCTGGAGGAGGCGTACGAGGAGATCACCGAGCTCGGGGCCGCCACCGGCAACCAGGCCAAGGCCGGCGAGGTCGTCTCCGGCATGCGGTCGGCCATGGACAAGCTGGCCGCGCAGGCGCCCAAGGACAAGAAGCTCACCTACTATCACGAGCTCGACCAGACGCCGTACGCGGCGACGTCCCAGACGTTCATCGGCCAGGTCTACGCCCTGTTCGGCCTCACCAACATCGCCGACAAGGCCCCGGACGCGGCGGGCGGCTATCCCAAGTTGTCGGCCGAGTTCGTGGCCCAGGCCGACCCCGACCTGATCTTCCTGGCCGATGTCAAGTGCTGCCAGCAGAGCAAGGACACCCTGGCCAAGCGGCCGGGCTGGAAGGGCCTGTCGGCGATCGGGAACGACCAGGTGGTCCAGCTCGACGACGACCTCGCCTCCCGCTGGGGGCCGCGGGTCGTCCAGCTCGCCGAGTCGATCGGCGCGGCCGTGACCAAGGCCGGCGCGAGCTGACGCATGGCTGCGCAGGCCGGCCCGGCCAGGGCCAGACCACTGTGGGTGGCGTGCGCCGCGGGCGTGCTGGCCGTGGCCATGGTCGCGGGGCTCCTCGACGGCGCCGCCGACCTCTCCCCCTGGCAGGTGGTGCTCCAGGCGGTGGACTGGCTGCCGTTCGTGCACGTGGACTCGGGGCTCGCGCCGGTCGAGCAGGGGCTGCTGTACGAGCTGCGGCTGCCCAGGGTGCTGCTCGCCGCCGTGGTCGGCGGGCTGCTGGCCATGGCCGGGGCCGGCTACCAGGGGGTGTTCCGCAACCCGCTGGCGGATCCGTACCTGCTCGGCGCCGCCGCGGGCGCCGGCCTGGCGGCGACCGTGGCCATCGTGTTGCTGCCGTCGCTGGCCGGGAGCATCCCGGCCGCGGCCTTCCTGGGCGCCGTGGGCGGTGTCTTCCTGGCCTACACGCTGGGCAACACGGCCGGGCGCGCGGGCGGCACCGCGACGCTGGTGCTGGCCGGGGTGGCGGTCACGTCGTTCCTGACCGCCATCCAGACCTTCATCCAGCAGTTCAAGGTGGAGGAGCTGCAGCGCATCTACTCGTGGATCCTCGGTGACGTCGGCGGCGGATGGGACCAGCTCGGGCTGGTGCTGCCGTACGCCGTCGTCGCCGCCGTCCTGCTCCTGCTGCACGGGCGGATGCTCGACGTGCTGTCCGTGGGCGACGAGGAGGCCGCGAGCCTGGGGGTGCCGGCCGCGCGGGTGCGGCTCACCGTGCTGCTGGCCGCCTCCCTCGCCACCGCGGCGGCCGTGGCGGTCAGCGGGCTGATCGGGTTCGTCGGCATCGTCATCCCGCACGTGGTCCGACGGCTGGCGGGCGGCTCGTACCGGATCGTGCTGCCGCTGTCGATGCTCGGCGGCGCGGCGTTCCTGGTGCTGGCCGACCTCCTGGCGCGCACCGTGATCGCGCCCGCCGAGCTGCCGATCGGGGTGGTGACGATGTTCGTCGGCGCGCCGTTCTTCGTCGGCGTCCTGCGCATGACCAGGAGGGCGAGCACGTGATCCGCACGTCCGGCCTGTCCGTGCGGCTCGGGGACCGCGAGGTCGTCTCCGACGTCGGCCTGCGGGTGCGGCAGGGGGAGTGGCTGGCCGTCATCGGGCCCAACGGGGCGGGCAAGTCCACCTTGCTGCGGGCCGTCATGGGGCTGGTCGCGCACCGGGGGACCGTCACGCTGGACTCCCGGCCCGCCGCCGGGCTCAAACCCCGGGAGCGGGCCAGGCTGCTGGCCTACGCCCCGCAGACCCCCGCCATGCCGCCCGACATGACGGTCTTCGACTACGCGTTGCTGGGGCGGACGCCGTACATCCCGTATCTGGGGCGGGAGAGCGCCCACGATCGGGAGGTCACCGCCTCCGTGCTCGACCGGCTGGACCTGACCGCCCTGGCCATGCGCCCGGCGGGGGCGCTGTCGGGCGGGGAGCGGCAGCGGGTGGTGCTGGCCAGGGCGCTGGCCCAGCAGGCGCCGGTGCTGCTGCTGGACGAGCCCACGACGGCGCTCGACCTCGGGCACCAGCAGCAGGTGCTGGAGCTGGTGGACCGCCTGCGGCGGGCCGACGGCCTCACCGTCGTCACCACCCTGCACGACCTGACCGTGGCCGGCCTCTACGCCGACGCGCTGCTGCTGCTGGCCGGGGGGCGCGCCGCCGCCTCCGGCACACCCGCCGAGGTGCTGACCGAGGCGTTGGTGGGACGGCACTTCGACGCCCGTGTCAACATCCAGCCAGGGCCCGGCGGCCGGCCCGTCGTGCATCTCGTCAGGGAGGCGTCGTGAAGCTCACGTATCGGGTGGAGGAGGGGACCCGGCTCGGGGCTCTGCTGTGGGAGTTCGGCCCCGGCTGGCGGATGATCTCCTCCGCCATGCTCGGCGGCGGGATCGGGCCGCGCGCGTGGGTGCTGAACGCGCAGGTGGTGGCCGGCTACGCGCGGATGGACCCGGTCGAGCACCTGACCTCGCTCGGCCCCGGCGGGAACGGCGTCGGGATGATGACCGCCGCCTCCGTCGACCGCTACGTGCGGGCCTCGGACGGCGGCGTCGAGGCCGTGGCCACGGTGGGGCTGCGGGTGCCCACCTGGGCGGCCGCCCCTGAGGGGACCGAGGATCCGGAGCTGGCTCCGCTGCGGGTGGGGACGATCAACATCGTCACCGTGCTGCCCGTGGCCATGACCGACGCCGCGCTGGTCAACGCGGTCATGACGGTGACGGAGGCCAAGTCGCAGGCGCTCATCGAGGCCGGCTACCCCTGCACGGGAACGGCGTCCGACGCCGTCTGCGTGGCCGTGCCGGACGAGGGGCCGGAGGAGGTGTTCGGCGGGCCCCGGTCGGAGTGGGGGGCGCGGGTGGCGCGGGCCGTGCACACGGCGGTCAGGCGCGGCGCCGAAGCGTGGCGGCCTCGTGACTTCAGGTAGGCGAATGCGGCAAGCAGCAGGCCACCGAGCCCGGCGCCTAAAAGCGGCGCCTTACTCCGCGAGCTTCGGCGGCGCCGGCTCGGCCGGGCCACGAGTGTCGAGACCGTAGTCCTCGGCCGCCCCTCGCGGGGTGACGCGGCCCGCGTCCAAGTCGGCCAGGAGTGCCGTCCGGTCCCGGTCGCCGGGCGGCCCGAGGCCGCCGCCGCCCGTCGTGGCCACGACGAACGCCTCACCGGCCGCGAACCGCACGTTGTTCACCTTGGACGCCAGCCGTTCCACCCGCCCGTCCAGATGGCGCTTGAAGAAGCCGCCCACCCGTCCGGGCAGGCCGCCGTCGCGGCCCGGCGGGGGCAGGCGGAGGCGGTCGCCGCGGGTCGTGACGTGGCAGTCGGCCAGGAAGCGGTAGACCGTCCGCGACCCCAGCCCGCCCCTGAAGCGGCCGGGCCCGCCCGAGTCCGGGATCGTCTCGATGGACTCGACGATCAGCGGGCAGCGGCTCTCCACCGGCTCCGCCTGCGGCACCGAGTTGCGGCCGATGCCGAAGTGCACGCCCGTCGCGTCCGGCCCGTCCAAACCCTGCCGGGCGCCGACGCCGCCGAAGTCGTAGGACAGATGGATCCAGTACGGCGCCCCGACGGCGGCGATCGAGAACGGCTGCAGGATCCCGCTCGCCGCGATCGCCCGTTCGGGCACCGCGTCCGACAACGCCTGGAAGACGGCCTCCATGGCGGCGTAGATGGGGACGTACCGGCCGCCGCAGGGGTAGGGCGAACGGGCGTTGAGGAGGGAGCCCTCGGGCAGGCGCACCTCGATGGCGCGCAGGCAGCCGTCGTTCATGGGGATGGTGGGGTCCAGGAAGCAGCGGAGCGCGAAGACGGCGGCGGCCAGGGACTGGGAGGCGGAGGCGTTGATGGCCGCGGGGACCTGGGGGCCGGTGCCGGCGAAGTCGAGCAGGGCGTGGCCGGGGCTCAGCGTGATCGATACGCGGATTTCGTGTGATTTTTCGGGGTTTATGCCGTCGTCGTCGATCGGGTACGCCGCCTCGAACCGGCCCTCGGGCAGCCCGGCCAGCGCGGCGCGGGTCCTGGTCTCCGTGTAGTCCAGGTAGTCGTCGATGCCCGCCGCCAGGCCCCGCTCCCCGTACTCGCCGATCAGCGCCTCCATCCGGGCGGCGGCCACCGCCGTGCCGGCCACCAGGGCCCGCACGTCGCCCATGACCTTGTCCGGGGTGCGGCTGTTGGCCCGCAGGATGGCCTCGACGGCCGGGTCGACGCCGTCTTCGGTCGCCAGGCGCACCGGCGGCAGTTGCAGCCCCTCCAGGAAGATGTCGGTGGCCAGCGGGGCCATGCCGCCCGCCGACAGGCCGCCCAGGTCGGAGACGTGGATCATGGTGGCGGTGAAGTAGACCGGGGCGCCGCCGGAGAAGACCGGGCGGTAGACGAGCAGGTCGTTGGTGTGCACGCCGCCCCGGTAGGCGTCGTTGAGCACGTACACGTCGCCGGGCCGCATCGTGTCCAGGGGGATGTCCGCGAGCACCTCGGGGAGGGCGACCTTCAGCGCCATGCTGTTCATCAGCGTGGTGGCCATGGAGTGGGCGATCAGGCGGCCCCGCGCGTCAAGGACGGCGGCCGAGGCGTCGGAGCCCTCGACGATGAACGTCGAGTACGCCGAGCGCACCACCACGATGCTGGCCTCCTCCGCCGCCACGACCAGGGCGCTCCTGAGGACCTCGGCGGTGAGCGCGTCGGTCATGGCGCGGCCCTCGTCAGGTGGACGGCGCGGGTCCCGGTCAGGGTGGCGGTCCAGGCGGGCGGGACGACGATCGTGGACTCGGCGTCCTCGATGACGGCCGGGCCTTCCAGGACGTCCATGGTGTCCCTGGTGTGGACGGGGATCTCGATGGGCCCGCCGTGTTCGGGGAAGTAGGCCGCTCTCGTTCCGGGCTTGGCCGGGCCGGGTTCCGCCGGCGGGGGCGGGGACGGGGCTGGGGGTGGGGGTGAGGAGTGGGGTGGCTCGGCGGCCGGGGTGATGACGCGGACGCGGTAGCTGACCAGCTCGATCTCGCCGCGCTGCGCGATCCCGTAGACCCGGGCGTACCGGGCGGAGAAGCGCTCCTCCAGATCGGCTCGCGCGGGGGTCCAGTCGACGGTCAGGTCGTGGGACTGGCCCTTGAAGCGGACGTCCACCGAGCGCAGCACCCGTACCCCGGGATCGTCGAGCGAGACGCCGAGGTCGGCGGCGGCCTCGGCGGCCAGCTCGCCGAACAGCGCCGCCGGATCCGGCGCGTCCAGGCGGGAGCGCACCCGGTCGGTCGACAGGGCGCCCGACAGCAGTCCGGCCGCCGACGCCACGCCGCAGTACGCGGGCACCACCACCGTCCCGATCCCGAACCGCTCCGCCACCCGGGCCGCGTGCATCGGCCCGGCGCCGCCGAAGGCCACCAGGGCGAAGCCACGTGGATCGATCCCGCGCTGCACGGTCACCACGTGCACCGCCGAGGCCATCGAGGCGCTGACGATCTCGTGCACCGCGGACGCCGCCTCCTCCCTGGACACCCCCAGCGGCCCGGCGATCCGGTCGAGGGCCTGGGCGGCGAGCGCCGGCGACAGCGGGATGGAGGCCGAGGAGAGGTAGCCGAGCACCAGGTTCGCGTCCGTGACCGTGGGCTCCGAGCCGCCCAGGCCGTAGCAGGCGGGCCCGGGGGAGGCGCCGGCCGAGTGCGGGCCCACCCGCAACGCCCCGGCGGCGTCGAGCCAGGCGACGCTGCCCCCGCCCGCCCCGACCTCCGCCAGGTCGATGGCCGGGGTCTTGATCGGCACGCCGGTGCCCGCCCGCCGCCCGCCGAAGCTGCCCTTGCCGCCCACGTGGAACTCGTGGGTGATCTCCGGCCGCCCGCCGCGCACCACGCACGCCTTGGCCGTGGTGCCGCCCATGTCGAACGAGATCACGTCCGCGAACCCGGTCCCCGCCGCCGCCAGCACGCCGGCCGCCGGGCCCGACTCGATCGTGGCCACCGGCCGCCTGGCGGCCAGCTCGGCGGAGATCACGCCGCCGCTCGACTCCATGACGTGCACGGGCGCGACGATCCCGATCTCCGCCAGCCGTGCTCGCAACCGCGACAGGTAAGACGCCATCAATGGACCTATATATGCGGACATGATGGTGGTGGTGGCGCGCTCGTACTCCCGGATCTCCGGCCACACCTCCGACGAGGCCACCACCGTGGGCACGACCTCGCGCAGGATCGCCGCGACCTGCCGCTCGTGCTCGGGGTTGGCGTAGGCGTGCAGCAGGCACACGGCCGCCGCCCCGATGCCCCGCCGCGCGATCTCCGCCGCCGCCCGCCGCGCCGACTCCGGGTCCAGCGGCGTCAGCACGGCCCCGCGCGCCGAGATCCGCTCCACCACCTCGAAGCAGTCGCCGGGGGACACCGGCGGGGGCGGCGGCGAGAAGCGGAGGTCGTAGCGGTCCTCCTCGACGCGGGCGTAGCGGCCGAGCGGGATGGCGGCGCGAAAGCCCTGAGTCGTGACATAGGCGACGCGGGCCCCCTTACGTTCGAGCACCGCGTTGGTCGCCAGCGTGGTGGCGTGGACCACCCGCGTGACCTGCGCGGGGTCGGCGTCTCCGAGGGCGCGCGTAACGCCGGTGACGATGCCCGCGATGGGGTCGTTAGGGGTGCTGAGACATTTGACCACGGAGACCGCTCCGGACCTGCCTCGCAGGACCACATCGGTGAAGGTGCCGCCGACATCGACGCCGATCGCGTAACCCATCCAGGTACGTTATGGTCCCTAGCAAGCGCTTGTCTATGCAGTGGTCTATTGACTTACGCCTTGTGCTTGGGACCCTGGTCGTATTCCAGCGTTTGGAGCGGATAGATGGCGCGCTTCACAGCTCTTGCCGGTGGCGTCGCGGCGGCACTGGTGCTGATCGCCCTCCCGGCGACGGCGCACGAGCACCCGAGCGGGATCACCGACCTGGTGACCCCCGCCGTGGTGCGCGTGGAGTCGGTGTCGCACGTGGAGATCACCCTGCTCGACCACGTCGGCGAGCTCAAACATGTGGAGCGGTCCTACGACATCCCGTTCGCCGCCGGCACGGCGACCGTCATCAACCCCGACGGGACCATGGTCGCCCTCCGCCGCCTCGCGGTGAACCCCGACGACGTCGCCATCTACGCGGCCAACCGGATCTTCGCCGAGCACCACAAGGTGAAGATCCCCGCCGACTACAAGAAGCACAAGCTCTCCGACGACATCCTCGACCACCACCTGCAGGAGTGCTACCCGCCCAAGACCAGCACCGCCACCTGCATCATCAACGTGACCACCGAGATCACGGCCTTCCCCAACGTGTCGCCGCCCAGCGCCGACGGGTTCAAGGTCAAGTGCATCAAGGCCGGCCCGACGCCCGACAGCCCGGCCGTGCTCGTGCCGCTCACCCCGGCGGCCGGCAGCGTCGGCATGCCCACGGCCCCCCTCGCCGACAAGGTGCCCGAGAACGCGGGCGCGCCCACCAACCTGGCGGGCTTCCTCGGCAGGCCCAGCCCCACGGTCAAGGAGACGGTCGAGATCGCCCACCTGTCCAAGGGCGGCGCGGCGGGCGAGACCGGCAGGCCGTTCGCCGACCCGGAGAACAAGGTGAACGAGCCGGTCAAGCTGGGCGGCCTGGCCGACAAGGGCCTGGTCGGCGCACCGATCATCGGCGACAAGGACGGCCACGTCATCGGCCTGCTCGTCGGCGGCGGCAAAGAGGGCAAGATGATCGGCGTCCGGGAGATCACCGGCATCCTGGCCGCGGCCAAGGTGGTGCCCCGGCGCGGGGCGATCGACACGGCGTTCGAGGCCGCGCTGACGCGCTACCACACCAAGTACTACACCGAGGCCGCGCCCGGCTTCCAGCGCGTGCTCGACCTCTATCCCGGCAACGTGGTGGCCGCGACGCTGCTGAAGACCTCGCTGGCCAAGCGGGGCGGCCCGGAGGACCAGGGCACCAAGCAGGCGGCGGCCGCCCCCGTGCGCTCCACGCCGCTGTGGCCGTTCATCGTGGCCGCCGGGATACTTTTCCTGGCCGCCGGCGGCGGGGCGTATCTGCTGTGGCGCCGCCGCACTCCTGAAAGAGCGACAGAACCGCCACAGCCGCTGGCGACGGCCGGTCCGCCACTCGACGACGGTGCCAACCAGACCGTGGTCGTACGGCGCTCCCAGTCGTTCCAAGTGGTTCCGCAGCAGCAACAGGTGATGACGGCGCCGGATCCGGGCATTAAATACTGCACATCGTGCGGCATGAGACTCGGCCCGGCGCATCGGTTCTGCGGTTACTGCGGCCACCCCATCGAGACGTGATGCCATTGAACGAAAGATCGCTCATCGGCCAGGAGGTGGCCGGGTATTATATCGAGGACATCGTCGGCAAGGGCGGCATGGCCGTCGTCTACCTGGCGCTCGACCCCCGGTTGAGCCGCCGCGTGGCGCTGAAGATCCTCAACCCGGTGCTCAGCGTCGACGACCGGTTCAGGCAGCGGTTCATCCTGGAGTCCAGGACGGTCGCCAGCATCGAGCACCCCAACATCATCCCGATCTACGAGGCCAACGCCGACGCCGACGGCGTCCTCTACATCGCCATGCGTTACGTCGACGGCCTCGACCTGCGCCGCCTCATCTACGACCGGGGCCCGCTGGGGATCGGCCAGGGCAACCAGATCTTCGCCCAGGTCGCCGCCGCGCTCGACGCCGCCCACGCGCACGACCTGATCCACCGTGACGTGAAACCGGCCAACATCCTGCTGGCCGGCGACCACGTGTACCTGACCGACTTCGGCATCACCAAGCACCGCTCGTCGATCTCGGGGCTGACGCAGACCGACCAGTTCATCGGCACGCCCCGCTACATGTCGCCCGAGCAGATCAACAAGGAGACCATCGACGGCCGCTGCGACCAGTACGCGCTGGCGTGCGTGGTCTACGAGTCGTTGTCGGCGCGGCTGCCGTTCCAGCGGGAGAACGACATCGCGCTGCTCTGGGCCCACCTGGCCGAGACGCCCACGCCGCTGTCGGAGATCAGGCCCGAACTGCCGCCGCAGGTGGACGACGTGATGTCGCGGGCACTGGCGAAGTCGCCCGAGCACCGCTACTCGACCTGCACCGAGTTCGTGACCGCGCTGCGCGACGCCATCAGCGGCCACACCTACGACCTGATGGGCCCCGGCTCGGGCCCCCACTCGGTCCCGTATCCCGCGCCCCACCTGGTGCCCCGCCCCACCCCGAGCCCGCATTCCGGGCCGCACCAGGTGCAGACGGGCCAGCAGGCGGCGCCGCACGCCGGCTCCCAGGCCGTGCCACGCGCGGGCGCCCACGCCGCGCCGCACACCGGCCCTCAGTCCGTGCCGCACACCGGCCCGCAGTACGCGCAGGGCGGCGCGGGCCGCTCGCGCCGGGCGCCGGCGCCGGCCACGCAGCCCTCCGCGCCCAGGAGCCGTCCCGGCCGGGTGCCGATCGTGGCGGCCACCCTGGTCGCCGCCGTCGCGGCGCTCGCCCTGGTCGCGATGATCATCATGAACCACCGCGGCGACACCTGGTCGCGCTACCAGACCAGCGCCGCCGCGCCGCTCACGTTCGAGTATCCGGGCGACTGGACCTCGCGCACCCACCAGGACCTGTTCGCGGTGGCCTCGCCGCACGCCCAGGAGTTCGAGGCGCTGTTCGTGGCCGGGCCGGGCGCCGACTGGTCGGCGATCTCCAGCGTGGTGACCGAGGATCCCGAGGGCGCCTCCGGCGTCTACGTCCAGGTCGCCGACACCCTCGACGCCAGCGGCACCTCCGAGCTGATGAAGGCCAAGATGGAGTCCCTGCTGCCCGGCGAGGTGGACCTTGGCAAGCCCGTCCAGGACCAGGCCGGCAACAGCCCGGCCACCCGCTTCGACGGCTCGCTGCACGACCCCGCCTCCGGCACCCGGCTGGGCTTCGTGAGCTACGTGATCGACCGCCGGCCCAAGACCATGCTTGTGATGTACTTCTGCGCCAAGGCCACCTGCGACGACGCCACCCAGACCCGCATCAGGCAGAGCGTGCACGTCTCGTGACTTGTAACTCACTTGTGCCCGGCTTGGCCTGGGTGTTCAAGCCCGGGTTTCGAGGTCTACCCTCCGGCGTGTGGGCATTCGTATCGTCATCGCCGACGATCAGGCGATGGTCAGGGCAGGGCTGCGCATGGTCGTCGACAGCGACCCCGGCATGGAGGTCGTCGGCGAGGCCGCCGACGGGCGCGAGGCCATCGCGGTGGCCCGGCGCACCCGGCCGGACATCGTCCTCATGGACATCTCGATGCCCCGGCTCGACGGTCTGTCGGCGGCCAGGGAACTGCTCGACACTCCGTCGCCGCCGAAGGTCATCACGCTGACCACGTTCGACACCGACGAGAACCTCTACGCCGCGCTGCGCGCCGGCACCAGCGGCTTCCTGCTGAAGGTGTCGCCGCCGGAGCAGCTCCTGGAGGCGATCAAGATCGTGCACTCCGGGGACGCGCTGCTCGACCCGGCCGTGACCCGGCGGGTGATCGCCACGTTCGCGGGCCGGGCCGAGCCGACGCCCTCGCCCCGGCTGGGCGAGCTGACGCCGCGTGAGCTGGAGGTGTTGCGGCTGCTCGCCCGCGGGCTCACCAACGCGGAGATCGCCCGGGAGCTGTTCGTGGGGGAGGCCACGGTCAAGACGCACGTGGCCCGGGTGCTGATGAAGCTGGCGCTGCGGGATCGGGCGCAGGCCGTGGTGTTCGCGTACGAGTCGGGGGTCGTGCGACCCGGCGCCGCTTGAGTGTTCTTTGGTGCATGCCGGACTTATGTGTATATTTTTCGTCATAAGGCGGTAGGTACAGGAGATCTTTCATGCAATCGTTCCCCCGGGTGCTGTTCGACGAGGCTCACAGCGAGTCGTGGACCGTCCGCCGTGAGGTGGCCGAGGTCATCAACCCCGCACATCCCGACGACAACAGCTACGCCCGCGCGGCCGGGCTGCTGCGGCATCTGGGGCACACGGTCACCGTCCGCACGGCGGGCGAGCTCGGGGACGCGGTCCTGGCGGAGCAGGACGTCCTGGTGATCGCGCATCCGTCGGGGGAGCGGTGGGAGCGCACCACCGGGCAGGGCAGCCCCGTCTTCTCCGCCGCCGAGCTGGACGCCGTCCAGAGCTTCGTCGCCGGTGGCGGCGGGCTGGTGGTGCTGGCCGAGGAGGAGCAGGACAAGTACGGCAACAACCTGAACGAGCTGCTCGGGCGGTTCGGGGTGCGGGTCGAGCACACCACCGTGCGCGACCCGGGGCACGCGCACCGGGACGTGGCGACCTGGGTGCTGGGGGAACGTTCCACGGCCTCCGGGGTGCTGGCCGGGGTGCGCGCGGCCTGCTTCTACCGCTCGGGCGCCCTCACCGTGACACCCGCCGATGCCCCCGTGTCCGGCGCTGCTGTGCTCGCCGACGAGGTGAGTGTGTTGTTCAGGACCTCGGCGGACGCCGACCCGGCGGGCGCGCCGCTGGCTGTCGCGCTGCGGCACGGCCGGGGCCGCGTGGTCGTGTTCGCCGACTCCGACCTGTTCGGCGACGACTCCATCGAGGACTACGACCACCGCAGGCTCTGGGGGAACGTCGTCACCTGGGCCGCCCGCGTGCCCACCGGAGACGCGGCCGCCGCGCCGCGCGACGCGGTCAGGGCGGAGGTCTTCGCCCGGCTCAAGGAGGCCGTCGAGGAGCTGCGCCCGCTCCAGGTCAAGGACGGCTCGGTGCCGGCCGGCAAGGAGCGGGCCAAGGCGCTGGTGGGCGTGATCGCCGAGCGCGTGGGCGACGTCTCACCGCACTTCCCGCACGACGCCGCCTACCTGGCGGCCGTCCGGCGCGACCTCGCCGCGTGGGCCGGGCAGGACCTGGGCGTGCCCGACTTCCTCGACTCGCTCGACCTGTTCCACCCCGACACCCAGCGCGAGGACGGCCTCGAACACGTCGTCGTGTTCCCGATGTACACCCAGAACGGCAACCCGGCCCGCAACCTCGAAGCCGTCTGGATCAGGACGATCTGGCCCGGCTGGCTGGCCGAGCTGGAGGCCGGCGGCTACGACAACCCGATGTTCGTGCCGATCGCGTTCCAGGACTTCACCTCCGGCTACGACACCCACTCCGCCGTGTTGTTCCCCGAGACGATCGCGGTGCGGACGGCGCCGGCCCGGTTCACCTGGGGCGGCATCTTCGCCGACCGCGAGGCCGCCCGGTTCCGGCGGGTCTGCGGCGCCGCGGCCACCACGCTCCGGCTGGAGCTGCCGCCGGACGCCGCCAGGCTGCTGGAGTCGCAGCGGCTCGCGCAGGACACGTTCGTGTTGTGGGACCTGATCCACGACCGCACCCACAGCCACGGCGACCTGCCGTTCGACCCGTTCATGATCAAGCAGCGGATGCCGTACTGGCTGTACGCGCTGGAGGAGCTGCGCTGCGACCTGACCGCGTTCGGCGAGGCGGTGAAGCTGGAGCGGCAGGGCGTGCCGCACGCCCGCCACGTGCAGGACGCGATCCTGTTCGACCGGCTGTTCAGGTTCCCGATCACGGGGGAGCGGGTGCGCAACTACGACGGGCTCGGCGGGCAGCTGCTCTTCGCCTACCTGCACCGCAACGACGTCGTGCGCTGGACGGACAACCGGCTGGCGATCGACTGGGAGCGGGTCGCGGACGGCGTGGCCGACCTGCGGGGCGAGGTGGAGAAGCTGTATCGCGACAGCATCGACCGTTCCAAGCTGGCGCACTGGCTGGCGGCGTACGAGCTGGTGAGCGCGTACGTGCCGGCGCACCCGGGCTCGACCTGGGCCAAGGGGATCGGGGCGCTGCCCGAGGAGCAGAAGGCCAAGGTGGACGCGGTGCTGCCGGACGAGTTCCCGCTGAGCATGTTCTACGAGGCGCTGCGTCGTAAGCTGACCGATGTGGTCGAATCGACTAAGGGACTACGAGCATGATCATTCTGGTTACGGGGGCAGGAGGCCCCACCGGTAAGGCCGTTTCCGAATATTTCCGGAAAAATGGGCACACTGTGCTCGGCGTCGACAAGAACGACGTCGACCTCCTCGACCGTGCGGCCGTCGGTGACCTGGCCGCCCGGATCGCCCGCGAGCACGGGCGCGTGGACGGCGTGGTGCACCTGGTCGGCGGCTGGCGGGGCTCGCCCACGTTCGCCGAGACCAGCCTCGACGACTGGGACGCCCTGCACGCCCTGCTGATCCGCACCCTCCAGCACGTCTCGCTGGCCTTCGAGCCGCTGCTGCGCGCGAGCGAGAACGGCCGCTTCGTGATCGTCTCGGCCAAGGCCGCCGAGCGGCCCACCGCGGGCGGCGCCGCCTACTCGGCGGCCAAGGCGGCCTCCGAGGCGTGGACGCTCGCGCTGGCCGACGCGCTCTCCGGCACGTCCGGCGCGGCCACCATCCTCGTCGTCAAGGCCCTGGTGAACGACGAGATGCGCGCCGCCAAGCCGGACGCGAAGTTCCCCGGCTTCACCGACGTTCACGACCTGGCCGCGGCCATCGGCGCTCTCTACGAGCGCCCCGCCGCGGAGATCAACGGCACCCGATTGGACCTCACTTCTTGATTCCCCGGCACGACCCCCAGCTCAAAGCGTTCGCCAGCGACAACTACGCGGGCGTGCACCCCGAAATCCTCAAGGCCATCGCGACCGCCAACGGCGGCCACCAGATCGCCTACGGGGACGACGTCTACACCGAGGCCCTCCAGAGGGTCTTCCAGCAGCACTTCGGCGACCAGGCGCGGGCCTGGCCGGTGTTCAACGGCACGGCGGCGAACGTCGTCTCCCTGCGCGCCATGACCGCCCCGTGGGAGGCGGTCATCTGCGCGGAGAGCGCCCACATCAACACCGACGAGGGCGGCGCGCCCGAGGTGGTGGCCGGCATCAAGCTGCTGCAGGTGCCCACGCCCGACGGCAAGCTCACGCCCGAGCTGATCGACCAGCGGGCCTGGGGCTTCGGCGACGTGCACCGGGCGCAGCCGCGGGTCGTGTCGATCTCCAACTCCACCGAGCTGGGCACCCTCTACACGCCCGGTGAGGTCGCCGCCCTCTGCGCGCACGCCCACGACCGCGGCCTGCTCGTCCACCTCGACGGCTCCCGCCTCACCAACGCCGCCGCCGCGCTCGGCGTCCCGATGCGGGCGCTGACCACGGACGCGGGCGTCGACGTGCTCTCCTTCGGCGGCACGAAGATCGGCCTGCTGTACGGCGAGGCCGTCGTCGTGCTCAACCCCGAGGCCGCGCGGGGCGTCGACTACCTGCGCAAGACGTTCATGCAGCTCTCGTCGAAGATGCGGTTCGTGTCGGCGCAGTTCGAGGCGCTGCTCTCCGGCGACCTGTGGTCGCGCAACGCGCGGCAGGCCAACGCCATGGCACGGCGGCTGGCCGAGGCGGTGCGCGGCATTCCCGGCGTGGAGGTGCCGCGGCCGGTCGAGGCCAACGCGGTCTTCGCGGTCCTGCCGGCCGACGTGACCGAGCGGCTGCAGAAGCGGTTCCGCTTCTACACCTGGGACGAGGCCACGGGCGAGGTGCGCTGGATGTGCGCGTTCGACACCACCGAGGAGGACGTGGACGCCTTCGCGGCCGCGATCGCCGAGGAGGCGGCGGCGGCCCGCTCCTGACGCGGGGCCACCGGCCACTCTTGAAGACCAAGCGGTGGCCTTGACGGCCAGGCGGTGGTCTTTGCGGGCCAGGCGCCGGGCTACCGGCCGGACTTGAGGGCCAGGCGGGCGGCCTGCCAGCCGCCGACCCCGTGCGCTCCCGGCCCCGGCGGCGTCGAGGCCGAGCAGAGGAACACCCCGGGCAGCGGCGTGCGCCACGGCGCCGGCGACCACACCGGCCGCCGCACGAACTGCCCGAGGCCGGCCAGCCCGCCGCCGATGTCACCCCCGACCAGGTTGGCGTCGAACGCCTCCAGCTCGGCCGGCCCCATCGTGTGCCGGGCCAGCACCCGATCGCGGAAGCCCGGGGCGTACCGCTCGATCTGGGTCTCGATGGCGCTGGTCATGTCGGCCCGCGAGCCGTTGGGCACGTGGCAGTAGGCCCACAGGGTGTGCCCGCCCCGCGTCGGGTCGGCCGCGTAGGGCTGCACGAGCAGCACGTACGGCCGGGGCGAGTGCCGCCCGGCGGCCGTCTCGGCCTCGCTCAGCGCGATCTCCTCCAGCGTCCCGCCGAGGTGCACCGTGCCCGCGCCCGCCACCGCCGGATCCCGCCACGGCACCGGCCCGTCGAGCGCCCAGTCCACCTTGAACACCCCCGGCCCGTAGCGGTAGCGCCGCAGGGCCCGGCGGTAGCCGGGCGGCAGGTCGGCCATCGTGAGGAACTGCCTGGGGGAGACGTCGAGCAGCACGGCCGGCGCGTCCAGCTCCGCCAGGCGGCGCACGCGGTGGCCGCTGACCGCCTCGCCACCGAGCGACCTGAGCTCGGCCACGAGCGCGTCGGCCAGCACCTGCGAGCCGCCCCGCACCAGCGGCCAGCCCACCAGATGGGCCAGGGACGCCAGCAACAGGCCGTAACCGGCGCTGATGGGCGCGCGCAGGTCGAGCATGGAGTGCGCGGCCATGCCCGCGATCAGCGCCCGCCCCTCCACCGTCCTGAACGCCGTGCGGGCGAACGTCGTGGCGGGCAGCGCCCCCGCCATCGCGAACCTGGCCGCCCTGGCGAACGTCATCGGCGGCACCCGCCACGGCCCCAGCGGCTGGAGCAGCAGCTCCACCAGCGGCAGCCCGGCCCGCGCCGTCGCCCCAGCGGTGGCCAGCCACGCGCCCGCGTCACGCCCGAGCCCTTCGGCGGTGCGGCGCGGGTCGCGGTGCACGAGCACGGCGGGCCGGCCGTCGAGCGGATGCGCGGCGGCGACCGGCGGGTGGGCGAACTCCACCCCTTCCAGGCGCAACTCCCGGAACGCCGGAGAGGCCAGGGTCATCGCCATCACGGTCGCGCCCACATCGTGCACCCGCCCGGGCAGCGTCAGCTCCGCGGACCTCAGCCCGCCGCCGAACCGCTCGGCGGCCTCCAGCAGCAGCACCTTGCGCCCGGCGCGGGCCAGGGTGACGGCGGCGACGAGCCCGTTGGGGCCGGATCCCACGACGACGGCGTCGGCGCTGCTCACCGGGCTATTTCGGCGGCAGGATCGACGGGTAGGGCTGGGCGCCGCGGTGCTGGAGCAGCTCGGTCATGAGTTCGATCTCCGCGCTCTGCCCCTGGACGATCTTGTCGGCCATGTTGACCACCTCGCCCCGGGTGGACAGCTTGAGCAGGCCCTCGGACATCTGCACGCCGCCCTCGTGGTGGCGGATCATCAACTGCAGGAAGAGCACCTCGGCCGCGGTGCCCTCCGCCTCCTTGAGCCGGGTCAGCTCCGCGGCGTCGGCCATGCCGGGCATCACGGCCGCCCCCGTGGCGGGCGAGGTGGTGGCGGGCGGGGCCGTGGTCGCGCCGCCGTGCCCGTGGCCGCTCATCCAGGCCATCGGCCGCTGGTCGCTCGACTGGTCGAGCTCCCACTGCTGCAACCACCCCAGGAACATGCCGCGCTGGTTGGACTGGGTGGTGATGATGTCGTAGGCGAGATTGCGGATCTCCTTGGCGGGGCCCTTGTCCCTGATGATGAACGCCATGTCGACCGCCTGCGCGTGATGCCGGGCCATGTCGCGGGCGTATCCGGCCTCCGGCGAGTTGTCACCGGGCGTGCCGTCGCGGCCGAACAGCAACAACGCGGCCACCGCGAGCACCAGCACGCCGCAGACGATCAGAAATGGTCTTCTCAGAGGCTTTTCCATGGCTCGTCCAGCGTACCCACCTGCGGGCGGGACTGTGATCCGACGCTTACAACACCCTTATTCTCTGCATACGCCCATAGGGCATAGGGTGACCCGGAGTTGGCATGCCGATGGAGGAACGATGATGAAGGAGAAGGCGCAGGCGCGGCGCGAGCATCTGCAGAAGATGCGGGCCGAGCAGCAGCGCAAGCAACGCCGCGCCGCGCTGCTCATGTGGGGCACGGGCGGGCTCATCATCGTGGTGCTGGTCGGTGTGGTCGGCTTCTACCTGGTGAAGCAGTCCCGCGAGACCTCGCTCGACGCGGTGACCAGCGTCAAGTACGACGCCGGTCAGCACGTCGCGACCGCGGTGACGTACAAGGAGACGCCTCCGGTCGGCGGCGAGCACAACAACTACTGGCAGCAGTGCGCGATCTATGACAAGCCCATCCACAGCGAGCACGCCGTGCACTCGCTGGAGCACGGCGCCGTCTGGATCACCTACCGGCCCGACCTGGCCAAGGCGCAGGTCGACAAGCTGAAGGAAGTCGCCTCGTCCACGGGTCAGCAGGACTACATGCTGGTCAGCCCGTTCCCCAATCTGCCGGCGCCGGTGGTCGCGTCGTCGTGGGGTCACCAGCTCAAGCTCAACAGCGCCGACGACCCGAAGCTCGGGGCGTTCATCAAGAAGTATCAGAACGGGGCCGACACGCCTGAGGCCGGCGCCAGTTGCGGTGGCCAGGACGCCATCACGACCACGGCCGACCAGGCTCCGCTGCCGCCCGCGCCCACGGGCGAGCAGCCGATGCCGACGGAGAGCCTGGCCCCGTCGCCCAGCCAGTCCCAGCAGTAAGCGCCGCCGGCCTGCCGGCGAGCGCGCCCGTCAGTCGCCGATGAGCAGGCCCTGGCGGGCGCGGGCGTACTCCTCGAAGGTGATGCGGCCGTCGCCGTCGGCGTCCACCTGGGCGAAGACGGCGGCGAGGTCCGTGCCGGGCCGGCTCCACACGGAGCCGAACTCCTCGGCGGTGATCCGGCCGTCCTCGTCGCGGTCGGCCGCGGCGAAGGTGGCCCGGGAGATGGGGGTCAGCACCCGCTCCAGCGCTCCGGTGCGCGCCAGCGTCTCGAAGGAGCGGACGTACTCCTGCCTGCTGATCCGGCCGTCACGGTCGGTGTCGAGGGCGTGGACGTGGGTGTCCCAGGCGTTCAGGAACGCGTCGATGATGGCCTCGCCCTCGGGGGCCTCGGCGCCCACGCCGGTCTGATCCAGGCGGCGCTGGGCCAGCGCCATGTAGTCGTATCTGGTCAGGAAGCCGTCGCCGTCGGCGTCCAGGTCGTTGAAGTTGCGCTCCGCGCTCTCGCGAAAGTCCCGCCCGGGCATGCGAACTCCGATCGATCGTTACGCTAAGTATCGATAATGACTACTCAGCGTAACCGTTTCTTCAGGCTCGCGTAAGGGGTCAGCCCAGCACGTCCTCCAGCGGTGTGCACTCCAGCCCGTGCGCCGCCGCCACCGGCCGGCTCGTCAGGCGGCCCTTGTGGGTGCTCAGGCCCAGCGCCAGCGCTCGGTTCTCGCGCATGGCCCGCTGCCAGCCCAGGTCGGCGATGGCCAGCGCGTACGGCAGCGTCACGTTCGTCAGGGCGTACGTCGAGGTGTTCGGCACCGCGCCCGGCATGTTGGCCACACAGTAGAAGATCGACTCGTGCACCCGGTACGTCGGCTGCTCGTGCGTGGTCGGCCGGGAGTCCGCGAAGCAGCCGCCCTGGTCGATGGCGATGTCCACCAGTACGGAACCCGGCTTCATCCGGCTCACCAGGTCGTTGCTCACCAGCTCGGGCGCCTTGGCGCCGGGCACCAGCACCGCGCCGACGACCAGGTCGGCCTCCAGCACCGCGCGCTCGATCTCCAGGGTGTTGGAGGCGACGGTCTGGCAGTGGCCCTGGTAGATCAGGTCGGCCTGGCGCAGCTTGTCGATGTTCTTGTCCAGCAGCACCACCTCGGCCTGCATGCCGAGGCCGATGGCGGCGGCGTTCATGCCGGAGACCCCGGCCCCGATCACCACGACGTGGGCGGCGCGCACACCGGGCACGCCGCCCATCAGCACGCCCCTGCCGCCCTCCGAGCGCATCAGGTGGTAGGCGCCCACCTGGGAGGCCAGCCGGCCCGCCACCTCGGACATGGGCGCCAGCAGCGGCAGCGAGCCGTCGTCGCTCTGCACGGTCTCATAGGCGATGGCCGTGCAGCCCGAGCCGAGCAGGGCCCGGGTGCAGGCGGCGGAGGCGGCCAGATGCAGGTAGGTGAAGAGCACCAGCCCCTGGCGCAGCCGGTGATACTCCTCCGCCACCGGCTCCTTCACCTTCATGACCAGGTCGGCCGCCGCCCAGAGCGCGTCGGCGTCCGGCGTCATCACGGCGCCCGCCGCGGCGAAGTCGGCGTCGGGGATGGAGGAGCCGGCGCCCGCGCCCTCCTCGACGAAGACCCGGTGGCCGTGCCGCACCAGCTCGTGCACCCCCGCGGGGGTCAGCGCCACTCGATATTCGCTGTTCTTGACCTCACGGGGAACGCCGACCTTCATTGCGCGACTCTTCTCGACCAGGTGAGCTTCTGGCCCCATTCTTGCTCGCATCTCACAGTTCAGCGTGGATTGCCGGGCTGATTACCCCGCGCGCGCCCGCGCTCGATAGGCTCTCCGGCAGCCCGAACGTCAGGATGAGGTCGTCATCGATGGACAAGCCGGAAGAGCCGCCGACCGCGGACCCGGGGGAGCCTAGGGCGAGCAGACTCACCACCATCGTGTTGATCGTCTCGCTCGTCATCGTCGTGCTGGTCGCAGGGGTGCTCGGCACCGTCGCCGTCCTGATGACGCAGAATCCCGACACCCCGCTTCTGGGTGGCGCGCCGCCGCAACGGCTGGCGGTGGCCATCCACTTCGCTCCCGTCAGGGAGACCAAGGCCGCGCCCTGCCCCGGCGACCCGGCGGTGCTCGACGAGGAGCAGACCACCTGCTACCTCCTGGAGGACGGCGTCACGGTGCCCTCCGTGCAGCGGATCGAGCCGGTGCGGGAGAAGGACGGCCAATACTCCGTGCGCATCGCGATCGCGCCGGCGTACAAGGACAAGCTGGTCCAGCTCATCGACGAGCTCGCGCCCGATCAGCGTTCGGTGGCGATCGTGCTGGCGCCCGACAAGCCCGAAGAGCCGAAGACCGTGCTGGCCGCGCCCGTCGTCACCCAGAGCATGGACGGCGACAGCATCAGCATCGCCGGCTACACCAAGGAGCAGGCCGACACGCTGGTGACCCGCCTGCTCGGCACCGCGCCGACCGGCGGGAGCTCCGCCCCGGCCGACCCCGGCGCCACGAATCCGGCCGCCACGCCCCCCGCCTCCACCGGCCCCGGCACCGATCCCGCCGGCACGACGGGCCCGGCCACGACGGGGACGACCGGCACCGGTACGACGGCCACGACGGGGCCGGGGGCGACGAGTCCCGCGTCGGGCCCCCGGCGCACCCCCGACAAGCGCTACGCGAGCTGCAAGGAGGCCGTGGCCGCCGGTGACGGCCCCTACTCCAGGGGCACCCACGAGGAATACTCCTGGTACACCGACGCCGACGGCAACGGCGTGGCCTGCAACAGCGCCGACCTGCGCTAACCGGCCAGCGACCGCAGCCAGTCGATGGCGAAGTAGGCCAGGAAGACCAGCGAGACGATCCACAACAACCACGGGATCTGCGAGAACCGCCCCCGCGCCGCCTTGATCAGCGTGTAGACGATCACGCCGGCGCCGACGCCGTTGGTGATCGAGTACGTGAACGGCATCAGCGCGATCGTCAGGAACGCGGGCACGGCCAGGTCGAGGTCGTCCCAGGGCACGTTCTTGCACTGCGTCATCATCAGCGCCCCGACCAGCACCAGCGCGGGGGCGGCCGCGGCGGCGGGCACCACGGAGGCCAGCGGCGTGAACAGCAGCGTCAGCCCCAGCAGCGCCCCGGTCACCACGCTGGCCAGGCCGGTCCGCGCCCCCTCGCCGACGCCGGCGGCCGACTCCACGAAGACGGTGTTCGCCGAGGCGCTCGCCGTGCCGCCCACCACGCCGGCCACGCCGTCCACGGTCAGGATCCGGCCCAGCCTGGGCACCTGCCCGCGCTCGTCCACCAGCCCGGCCTCGTCGGACACGCCGATGATCGTGCCCATCGCGTCGAAGAACCCGGACAGCACCAGCGTGAACAGCACCACGGTCGCCGTCAGCGCCCCCGCCCTGGCGAACCCGCCGAACAGGTCGAACTCGCCGACCAGCCCGAAGCTCGGCGCCGCGACCAGCGCCTCGGGCACGCGCGGCGTCACCACGCCCCACGATCCCGGGGGGAGGGTGGTGAGCGAGCTGACCAGGATGGCCAGGGCGGCGGTCACCGCGATGCTGATGAGGATGGCGGCCGGGGTCCTGCGGACGTACAGGACGATCATGAGGAGCAGGCCGAAGCAGAACACCGCGACCGGCCAGCCCGTGAGGTGCCCGGTGCTGCCGAGCTGCACGGGCGTGCCGGAGCCCGGCGCCACGAAGCCGGCGTCCACCAGGCCGATCAGCGCGATGAACAGGCCGATCCCGACGCTGATCGCGTGCTTGAGCGCCAGCGGGATCGCGTTCATGATCAGGGTGCGCAGTCCGGTCACGGCCAGCACGATGATGATGAGGCCCTCCAGCACCACCAGGCCCATGGCCTGCGCCCACGTCATGTGCGGGGCGGCCTGGTAGGCGACCACCGCGTTGAGGCCGAGCCCGGCGGCCAGGCCGAACGGGGCGTTGCCGACGAACGCCATCAGCAGCGTGGAGATCGCCGCGGCCAGCGCGGTGGACGTGGTCAGCTCGGCGATGGAGAGGCGGGCGCCGGTCACGTCCTTGGCGCCGGCCAGGATGATCGGGTTGAGCAGGATGATGTAGGCCATGGCCACGAACGTGGTCAGGCCGCCGCGCGCCTCGCGGGCGACGGTGGTCCCCCGCCCGGTCAGCTCGAAGAACCTGTCGAGCACCGCCAGCCCCCCTTGATGATCAGGGGGAGTGCCGGGTGCCTACCCGGCGGGGGACAAGATCACGCCTTTTCGTGCCGCCCGTGACCCACCAGGCCGACGAACTCGTCGAGCCCGACCGTCCCGTCGCCGTCGCGGTCGGCCGACTGGATGAACGCCTCGATCTCGGCCTCGGACGCCCCCTGGCCGCCCAGCGCCTCGTTGGCCTGCCTGATCTCGGCGGCGGTCAGCAGGCCGTCGCCGTCGGTGTCGAAGCGGCGGAACTCCGCCTCGGCCGCTTCACGCCCGGTTGTCATCGGTTGTCCCCCTTGTCGAGCTGATTGCAAACAAGGCGATATCTTCCGGCCTAATCGGAACGCGAGTCAACCGGAGCCCGGTCGCCGCGCGCACCGCGGCCGCGATGGCCGGGGTGGAGGAGAGCGTGGGGGGCTCGCCCGCGCCGCGCAGTCCGTACGGGGCCGACGGGTCTGGATTTTCCAGGATTTTCAGTCGCATCGGAGGCATGTCGAGGATGGTGGGGATCAGGTAGTCCGTGAACGAGGGGTTCAGCACCTGGCCGTCGCGGATCTGGATCTCCTCCATGAGCGCCAGCCCGAGCCCCTGCGCGGAGCCGCCGTGGATCTGCCCTTCGAGCGCCTGCGGGTTCAGGATCCGGCCCACGTCCTGCACGGCCGCCAGCTCGACCACCTTCACCAGGCCGAGCTCCACGTCCACGTCCACCACCGCCCGGTGCACGCACAGCGCGAGCTGCGTGTGCGAGTCGCCCTGGCCGGTGACCGGATCGAGCGGGTACGTGGGGCGGTGCCGGAACTCGCGCGTCTCCTCGATCGGCCCGTACTTCTCCAGCGCCTCGCGCGCCGCCAGGCCCCCGAACCGCTCGCGCACGGCCTCGCAGGCGGCCTTGACCGCCCCGCCGGTGACGTACGACTGGCGCGAGGCCGACGAGGAGCCCGCCGAGCCGACCGCGGTGTCGGCGGTGGCCACGGTGACGTTCGTCACGCCCAGCTCGGTGCGGGCGATCTGGGCCTGCACCGTCACCAGACCCTGGCCCACCTCGGCCGCCGCCGTGTGCACGGTGACGTGCGGCTCGCCGCCGACCAGCTCGGCCCGCACCCTGGCCGTGGAGTAGTCGTCGAAGCCCTCGGAGAAGCAGATGTTCTTGATGCCGACGCCGTAGCCGACGCCGCGGCGCACGGACTCGCCGTGGGTGGTCTGGGAGACGCCGCCCGGCAGCGCCCGCAGGTCCTCGCCGGACCGGGCCGGCGGCAGCGGCATGGCCGCCAGGTCGCCCAGCATCCGCGCGAGCGGCGCCGGGGTGTCGATCAGCTGGCCGGTGATCAGCCGGGAACCCTGGGAGACGGCGTTGCGCACCCGGATCTCCACGGGCGACAACCCGCACGCCTCCGCCAGGCGGTCCATCTGCGACTCGTAGGCGTAGCAGGCCTGCACGGCGCCGAAGCCGCGCATCGCGCCGCACGGCGGGTTGTTGGTGTAGACGCCGGTGGCGGTCACGCGCACGTTCGGCACCTCGTAGGGGCCCACGCCCAGGGAGGCCGCGTTGCCGACGACGGCGGGGGAGGAGGAGCAGTATGCGCCGCCGTCCAGCAGGATGTCGGCCTTGACGTAGACGAGCCGGCCGTCGCGGGTGGCGCCGTGCTCGTAGCGCATCCGGGCCGGATGGCGGTGCACGTGGCCGAAGAACGACTCCTCGCGGCCGTAGACGATCTTCACCGGGCGGCCGAGCCGCAGGGCCAGCAGGCAGGCGTGCGCCTGCATGGACAGGTCCTCGCGGGCCCCGAACGCGCCGCCGACGCCGGACAGCGTCAGGCGCACCTTGTCCGGGGGCAGGCCGAGGCAGGGGGCGAGCTGGTCGCGGTCCACGTGCAGCCACTGGGTGGCGATGTAGAGGTCGACGCCGCCGTCCTCGGCCGGGACCGCCAGCCCCGACTCGGGGCCGAGGAAGGCCTGGTCCTGCATGCCGACCTCGTACTCGCCGGTGACGACCACCTCGGCCTCGAACGTGTCGCCCATCAGCACGGGCTGCCGCCTCACGATGTCCCGGGACTCGCGCGGGTCGGTGACGGCCGCGCGGGGTTCGTAGGCCACGACGATGGCCGCGGCCGCCCTGCGGGCCGTCTCCGGATGGTCGGCGGCCACCAGCGCCACCGGCTCGCCCTGGTAGCGGACCTGGTCGATGGCCAGCACCGGCTGGTCCTTGTGCTCCAGGCCGTAGAACTTCTCGCCCGGCACGTCCTCGTGCGTGAGCACCGCCAGCACGCCCGCCATCCGCAGCGCGGGCCCGATGTCGATCGAGCGGATCCACGCCGAGGGATGCGGGCTGCGCAGCGTCACGCCCCACACCATGCCGTCCAGCCACAGGTCGGAGGCGTAGGCGAACTCACCGGTCACCTTCAGCGTCGCGTCGGGCCGCCGCGCGCTCTCGCCGACGCCGCTCAAGGGGGTGCTGACCGTCTCCGTCATCTTCCGAGTAGAGCACTGCGGCCCCGCCCCGTCCTATGCGTTTCGCGTGAAATCCCGGTCAGCGGTTCGCCGCGCGGGCTTGTATATTCCTCCAAGTGCGCATCACCGACCTGCTGGCCATCGACGAGCTGGGCCTGACGCTGCTGGCCGGCGACCCCGCCCGTGAGTTCAGCACCGTGCACATCACCGACCTGCCGGAGCCGGGCCGCTACCTGTCCGGAGGCGAGCTGGTGCTGACGGGGCTGATGTGGCGGCACACGCCGGAGGATTCGGCCGGGTTCGTGACCGCGCTGGCCGAGGCCGGGGTGGCCGCGCTCGGCGCCGGCGCGGCCCGGCTGGGCCACGTCCCCGGCGACCTGGTGGCCGCCTGCGCCGCCGCCGGCCTGCCGCTGCTCGCGGTGCCCACCGAGGTCTCCTTCCGCACGCTGACCGAGCTGGTCGTGCCCCGGCTGTCGGGCGACGTGCGCGAGGCGCTCGGCCGCCACCGCAGGCTCGTCGCGGCCATCTCCGAGGGCGCCGACCTCAGCGAGCTGTTCGAGCTGACCGCCATCGAGCTGGGCGTCACCGGCGCCGTCCTGTCCGCCGCCGGCGAGGTGCTCGTGGGCGCCGCCGACGATCCGGTACGCCTGGCCAAGGCCTACCTGACGGCGCCCAGGCTGCCCGCGTACGTCGGCGGCACCACGATCTTCGCCGTCGGGCGCGGTCACCGGGGCGCCGGCTGGGCGCTGGCCTGCGACGGCGACCTGATCAGCCGGGCCGACGTCGGCTACGAGCTGGCCGCCTGCGTCGGTCTCGAACGCAGCCGGATGGAGGAGGGCCGCAGGGTCGAGCGCCGCCTGACCGAGCAGCTCATCGTGGCCGCCCTGGCCGAGTCCGACGTGGCCGAGCTCAACGCCAGGCTGCGCACCTGCGGGATCGACGTGGCGGAGCCGTACGCGGTGGTGAACGCCACCGCTCCCAGGCCCGGGGCCACCCGCGGGCCCGACGCCGCCACGCTCGGCGGCCAGGTCGTGGAGGAGCTGCTCGGCCGCGAGGTCGTGGCGGCGGCGGGCGCCGACGGCGCGGTCGCGGTGCTGCCGCTGCGCGATCGCAGCACCGCCGAGCTGGCCGGACGGCTGCGCGCCGGGGCCGAGGTGCTCGCCGCGCTGCCCGACACCCGCGTCTGCGTCGGCCTCAGCGGCGCGCTGACCGGCGCAGCCGCCGTCAAGGGCGGCGTGGAGGAGGCCGGGCACGCCAGGCGGCTGGCCGAGGCCCGCTCCGGCGGCGTGGTGACCAGCGACGAGATCTACACGCACGCGCTGCTGCTGGCCACGGTGCCGGGCGACGTGCGCCGCTCGTTCGCCGCGCGCCTGCTGTCGCCGCTGCTCGACTACGACCGCCGGCACCAGTCCGAGCTGGTGCGCACGCTCGGCGTCTTCCTCGACCGGGCCGGCTCCTGGAACTCCTGCGCCGAGCAGCTCCACGTGCACGTGAACACCGTTCGCTACCGCATCCGCAGGATCGAGGAGCTGACCGGCAGGAACCTGTCGACCATGGCCGACCGGGTCGACTTCTTCCTGGCACTCAGGGACACGGGGACACCCCGGTGACCGCGCTGAGAAGCCGAAGACGCGGACTCCACAGGGCCGTGACATCGGTCGATCGGCGACTTGAGATCCGCGTCCAGGGGTAACGGGCGGGGTGCGATTGTCGATGGAAACCAGACGGCTCAGTGGTTTCGGTGAGGGGTGGTGCGGTGAAGCGGGGGGCTGCCCGGAGCCACGTCCATTCCGTCTCTTCGCGTGGCCCCTATCCAGTCGGGCAGCCGCTCCGCTCCTCCGCATTACCGGTTCAGCAGCAATAAAGGTCCCACATGGTGGAGATGGTAGAGGGGGAGGACGTTTCAGCGTTTGCGGCCGTACTATTGCCTGCAACGGCCACGAAGGCCGTGAGCAAGGCAACTAGTGCGGACAGGGCAATGCGCGTGCGCATGGGGTTCTCCCTCGCCAATCTGTGTGTTGCTTGGACGTAATCATCTCAGGGAGCGGCGGCTGTGACCACATCTGACCTGGTGGGACTCCGTATCAAAACGGTTAGGCGACAGCGTGGCCTGTCTCAGGCGCAGCTCGCACACCCCGAGTTGTCTGATAGCTACGTCTCCTTGATCGAAAGTGGTAAGCGTACTCCCACTCCGGCGGTTCTGGAGTTGCTGGCCCAGAAACTCGACTGCTCACTCTCTTACCTGATCAACGGTGTCACCGCCGAACAGATGGAGGACATCGAGCTCGCCCTCGGCTATGCGAGGCTCGCGCTGGAGAACGGGGAGGTCTCCGAGGCGCGCACACGCTTCGCCGAGCTGTTGTCGAACAGTAACCTCGCAGGTCTGACTGTTCTGCGTCAAGACACCGAGTTCGGGCTCGCCCTCGCGACGGAGGCCTACGGGCAGCGCGAGGAGGCGATCGCCATCCTGCACCGGTTGCAGGGAGAGGAGCTCGCCCCGGAGCGCCGCATCGAGGTCGCCATCGCCCTGTGCCGCGCCTACCGCCAGAGCAACCGGCTGATCGAGGCCGTCGAGATCGGCGAGCGGATCCTCGGCGGCATGACCCGGCCCGCCTGGTCCGACCTGCTGGTCGAGCTGGGCTCGACGCTGCTGGCCGCCTACCTCGTCCGCGGCGACAACCTGCGGGCCCGGCAGTTCGCCGCCGAGCTGCTCAACGCCGCCGACGCGCTCGGCACCCCCCGCGCCATGGCCGTGGCCAACTGGAACGCCGCCTACACCGCCAGTCACACCGGTCACCGTGAGGAGGCGCTGACGTTCGCCGAGCGGGCGCTGGCCCTGCTGTCCGAGACCGCGCAGCCGCGCCTGCTGGCGATGATGCGCGGCGCCTACGCCCAGCTCAAGCGGCGGGCGCGGCCCGAGGAGGCGGCCGCGCTGCGCGACCACCTCCTGCGCGCGACCAACGAGCTGGAGCAGACCTCCATCAGCACGACCGACCGGGCCCGCACCATCACCGAGCTGGCCTGCGTCGAGCTCATGAGCGGTGATCTCGACGGAGCCGTCAAGGACGGGCTCGCCGCCGTCGCTCTGCTGGCCCCCGACGAGCTCGCGCAGGTCCCCGAAGCGGGTCTGGTCCTCAGCCGGGCGTTCGGCGCCCGCGGCGACTTCACCAAGGGCGAGGAGCAGGTGCGGCTCGTCACGCACGCGCTGAAAACCCTGCCCGACTCGCTGGAGACGGCCGGTTTCTGGTACGCCGCGGCCGAGACCATGGACCAGGTCGGCGACTCCGACGCCGCGGTGGACGCCTATCAGCGCGCCCTCGCCTGCGCCGGTCTGTAGCTGGAGTCCGGACCGGGCGGCGGCGTCGGTAGCCTTGGGGGTGCCATGAAGAGATCCCCGCTCGCGGCACTCACCGCGATCCTCGCCGCCCTGTTCGTGCTCGGCACCGCCGTGCCCGCGCTGGCGCACGACACGCTCAAGAGCAGCTCCCCTGCCAAGGGGGCCAAGGTCAAGGCCCTCGACGAGGTCAGGCTGGAGTTCAGCGCCAAGGTGCGCCTGCCGTTCGTCATCGTGCGGGGCGACGGCGACGCCCAGCACCAGCGCGGCAAGCCCGAGGCCGACGGGGCGGTGGTGAAGCAGGCGGTCGACGGCCCGCTGCCCGACGGGGACTACACGATCGCCTACCGGGTCGTCTCCTCCGACGGGCACCCGGTCGAGGGCGAGATCCCGTTCACGGTGAAGGGGGCGCAGCCGCCGTCCCCCAGCCCGAGCTCCAGCCCAGGCTCCAGCACAACCTCCAGCCCAGGCTCCACGGCCGAGGCCCTGCCCGCGCCGGGCTCGTCCCCGCCGGCCGCCGAGACGAGCGCCGCCGCCGCCGAGACGGCGACGGCGGCCCAGGACGTGTCGTTCCCCGTCTGGCTGATCGTCGTGGTCGGCGCGCTCGCCGGCATCGGCATCGGCTTCCTGCTCAGCGCACGGAAAAAGAAGCCATGAGCCGGGCGGCGCGTCTGGCGCTCGGCGGTGTGGCGGCGGCGGTCGTCGCCCTGGTGATCGGCATGATCGCGGGTGGCCGGGCGTTCCCGAGGATCATTCCGGGGCTGCCCGACTCCGGCGCGGTGGTCAGGTGGGGGCTGCCGCTGTCCAAGCTGTTCATGGACGTGGCCGGCGTGGCCACCGTCGGCCTGCTGCTGATGGCCGCCGCGCTGCTGCCCAACGACAAGGGCGTGCTCGGCAAGACCGCCGTCCAGTACGTCAAGGCCGCCTCATGGGCGGCGCTGGTCTGGGCCGGGTCGGCCTTCCTCGCCATCGTGTTCGGCGCCGCCGAGTCCATCGGCAGGACGCTGCCCCAGATCCTCGACCGCACCATCCTGACCAGCTACGCCACCCAGACCACGCAGGGCGTGGCGCTGACGCTCGTGGTGCTGTTCGGGGTGGCGATCGCGCTGTTCTCGCGCGGCGCCATCACCGCGGGTGCCGCGGCGGGGTTGTTGCTGCTCGGGCTGGTGACGCTGCTGCCCGCGCCGCTCACCGGGCACACCTCCTCCTCGCCCAACCACGACCTGGCCACCTCGTCGGTGTCGCTGCACCTGCTCTCGCTGGCGTTGTGGGTCGGCGGCCTCGTCGTCCTGGCCCTGCACGCCGTCCTCCGGCAGCCGCAGCTCCAGGTGGCCGCGGACCGTTTCTCCCGGATGGCGTTGTGGTGCTACGCCGGGGTGGGGCTGTCCGGGGTGTTCGCCCTGGTGGCGCGGCTGGGCGCGGTGTCCGACCTGTGGACCTCCGAGTACGGCCTGCTGGCCCTGACCAAGATCGTGGCCTTCGTGCTGCTCGGCTACGTCGGCTACTGGCACCGGCAGCGCACGCTGGCCGCCATGAAGGCGGGCCGGCCCCGCGCGTTCACCAGGCTGGCCGGCGGCGAGGCGCTCCTCATGCTCGCCACCATGGGCGTGGCCGTGGCGCTGTCGCGCACGCCGCCGCCCGACGCCAGCATTCCCGCCGACCGGGCCTTCGAGCTGCTCGGCTTCCCCCTGCCGCCGGCGCTCACCATCGGCAACGTGTTCTCCCTGTGGTGGCTCGACCTGTTCTTCGCCGTGGTGGCCGCCCTTCTGGCCGGCCTCTACGGGCTGGGCCTGTTCCGGCTGCGCCGGCGGGGCGACGCCTGGCCCGTGGGCCGGACGGTGTCCTGGTTCGCCGGCGTGGCGCTGCTGGTGTTCGCCACGCAGAGCGGGCTGGCCCGCTACGCCAAGGTCATGTTCGACACGCACATGATCGAGCACATGACGCTCTCCATGGTCGTGCCGATCTTCCTCGTCCTCGGCGCGCCGGTCACGCTGGCGCTGCGCGCGCTCAAGCCGACGCCGCGCAGGGGCGACAGGGGCCCGCGGGAGTGGATCACCACGATCCTGCACAGCCGGTTCACCAAGGTGATCACGCATCCGGTGGTCGCGACGGCCATCTTCATCGCCTCCACGTACGCGCTCTACTTCACGCCGCTGTTCGAATCGGCTATGACCGAGCATCTCGGGCACATCTGGATGACCCTCCACTTCCTGCTCAGCGGCTGCCTGTTCTTCTGGGTGATCGTCGGGGTCGATCCCGGGCCCAACCGGCTGCCGTACGTCGGGCGGCTGATGATGCTCTTCGTCACCATGCCGTTCCACGCGTTCTTCGGCATCGCGCTGATGATGATGGGCACGGTCATCGCCTCCGACTGGTACGAGCAGCTCGGCCGCACCTGGGGCAAGACGCTGCTGCAGACGCAGCGCGACGGCGGGGCCATCGCGTGGGGGTTCGGCGAGATCCCGACGCTCATCGTGCTGCTGGCCATCGCCGTGCAGTGGTACAAGGACGACGACAGGCAGGCGCGGCGCGCCGATCGCCGGGCCGATCGCGCGGGCGCCGGGGATCCCGAACTTGACTCCTACAACGCCTACCTCGCCCGTCTCAACCGCGCAGACCAGGGCGAGTAGCCGTTCGGCCATGGCCTCCTATCCTCCGACTACAAGTCTCTGGACCGCCAGGTAGCCTTTCTCGCAGGGGAGACGGGCATGTCCCCATCAGCTAGCGTGCGCGCGCCTTCGAGGGGGGACGCGCGCATCGCTCGATAGGGAGCGCCGGTGTGGGGACCGGCGTGGGCCGGGCGTGCCAAGAGAGGCGAGAGCCATTGTCGGAAGAGACACGGATGCGCGGGGGGCAGAGCCTGGCCGAGGCGCTGGAGAGCCAGCTGGCCGAATGGTCGCAACGCACGGGGATCGTGGTCGAGACCTGGGCGCTGCCGGCCACGGACGTGCCCTCGCGCGTCTCTCAAAGCGTCATGGTCACGATGCGCGAGGCCCTGTCCAACGTCGAGCTGCACAGCCGGGCGAGGACCGTGTCCATCGCCGTGACCGTCGGCAGGAGCGGGCTGCGCATGACCGTCAGCGACAACGGGCAGGGCTTTCCCACGGCCGGAGCGGGACGCGGGATCGCGCGGATGCGGGCGGCCTTCGCGGAGATCGGCGGCAATCTTTCGGTCAACAGCGTCCACGGGGAGGGCACGACCGTGACCGGGGTGGTGCCGCGGCGGCGCTGAGGTGACGGCGCCCGGGGGTGATGGCGCCCGGGGGTGATGGCGCCCGGGGGTGATGGCGCCCGGGGGTGATGGCGCCCGGGGGTGATGGCGCCCGGGGTGACGGTGCCGCGGTGGGCGCTGAGGCCGGTCAGTGCGGGGTCAGGGGAGGGTGAGGATCTCGCTGCCCGACTCCGTGACCACGATCGTGTGCTCGAACTGGGCCGTGCGCTTGCGGTCCTTGGTCACGGCGGTCCACTTGTCGGGCCAGATGTCGTAGTCGATCGTGCCCAGCGTCAGCATCGGCTCGATGGTGAACGTCATCCCGGGCACCAGCTCCACCCGCAGCGACGGGTCGTCGTAGTGCGGCACCATGAGGCCCGAGTGGAAGCTCGCGCCGATGCCGTGGCCCGTGAAGTCGCGGACCACGCCGTAGCCGAAGCGCTTGGCGTAGGCCTCGATGACCCGGCCCACCACGTTGAGCTGCCGGCCCGGCGCGACCGCCCTGATGGCGCGCATCATCGACTCGCGCGTCCGCTCGACCAGCAGCCGGGACTCCTCGTCCACCTCGCCCACCAGGTAGGTGGCGTCGGTGTCGCCGTGGACGCCGCCGATGAAGGCGGTGATGTCGACGTTGACGATGTCGCCGTCGCGCAGCATGGTGTCGTCGGGGATGCCGTGACAGATGACCTCGTTGATCGAGGTGCACAGCGACTTGGGGTAGCCCTTGTAGCCGAGCGTGCTCGGATAGGCCCCGTGGTCGAGGAGGAACTCGTGGCCGATCCGGTCGAGCTCGTCGGTCGTGACGCCCGGCTGGGCGGCCTTGCCGACCTCTTCCAGGGCCTGGCCGGCGATCCGGCCGGCCACGCGCATGCGCTCGATCATCTCGGGGGTCTTCACGTCGGACTCGCCCGTCTTGGGGCGCTTCTTGCCGACGTACTCCGGCCGCTCGATGTGGGCGGGGACCTTTCGCATGGGCGAAACTCGGCCGGGCTGGAGCAGTGTGGTCATGAAACACGAGTCTACGGGGCAGAATTGATCCCGTGAGCGAAGGCCAATGGTGGTTCTGTCTCAAGCACATGCGGGTCGAGCCCGATCAGGGCTGCCCCAACAAGGACCGGATGGGTCCCTACGCCTCCGAGGAGGAAGCGGCGGGGGCGCTGCAGCGCGCCGCCGACCGTAACAAGGCGTGGGACGAGGACGACCAGGACGACGAGGTGTAAGCGGACGGGTCAGGGGACGATGGCGTAGGCCCTGACCGGAAACGTGCCCATGCCCGCGACCATCGGGGGCGCGGCGTGGAAGCGGAAGCCGTCGTCCGGCAGCGTCGCCAGGCCCGTCAGGTGCTCCACCAAGGGGATCCCCGCCTTCAGCAAGATCGAGTGGGCGGGGCGTTCGCCATGCGGCGGGGTGTCGTCCAGGTTCAGCGAGTCGATCCCGACCAGGGCCGCGCCCTGCTCGGCCAGCCACTGTGCCGACTCGGAGGCGAGGTAGGGGTGGTCGTGGAAATACTCCTCCGTGCCGAAGTGGCGGTCCCAGCCGGTGTGGATCAGCACCGCCCGGCCGCGTACGTCCAGGCCCTGGTCGATGCGCACCTCGCGGGACTCCCCGGCTCGCACCACCACGCCGGGCAGGTCGGCGAGCTTGGTCAGCGGCATCTGTGACAGGTCCAGGCCGTCGGGGTAGCGGTGGTGCGGGGTGTCGAGGTAGGTGCCGGTGTTGGCGGCCAGCGTGATGGTGCCTATGAGGAATTCCGTGCCCGGCGCGTACACCTCACGTGAGTCCTCCCTGCTCAGGTGCACGCCGAGCCGCGGCGCCGGGACCCCGGGGTAGGTGATCATCCCGTCGATGATGGGGTGGCTGAGTTCGACGATCATTTGGCGACTCCTACTCGGATGAGCTTCACCAGGGCCACCACGCCAATGGCGGCCCAGACCAGGTTGAGGCCGGCCGACGGCCAGGCGGCGTTGTACGCGCTGTTGACCATCAGGCCGATCGAGCCCGCGAGGTTCATGAGCTGATACGCCGCCCCGTTCCCCGGCATGCGGGACGAGGAGACCATCGCGTACCCGACCAGCAGCAGGGCGGCGCCGATCCAGCCGATGGCGGCCAGCAGGAATTCCATGGCGCCATTGTCGTGAGTGCCGCTGGTAAAGGACAAATAACGAAACCTAAAGGTTGTCGTAAGCTGACCTTCATGGACATTGATCCTCGGCGGCTGCGTGTCCTGCACGAGGTCGCCCGTCGCGGCGGTGTGATGCGGGCCGCCGAGGCGCTGTTCCTGACACCCTCCGCCGTCTCCCAGCAGCTCGCCCAGCTTGAGCGGGAGGTGGGGCTGGCCCTCATCGACCGCTCCCAGCGCAGCGTCTCGCTCACCCCGGCCGGGCGGGTCCTCGCCGGTTACGCCGAGCGGGTGGAGGAGGAGCTGATGGAGGCGAGGCGGGAGCTCATCCGCTTCACCGAGCGGCTGGCCGGGCCCGTGCGCATCGCCGCCTTTCCCACGTTCATCAAGCACGTGCTGGTGCCCGCCATGCGCGAGCTGGCCGTCCGCCATCCGCGGATCGTGCCCACCATCCACGAGATCTACGGGCAGCCCGGGCTCCAGGAGTTGCGGCTGGGGGCGGTGGACCTGCTCATCACCGAGCAGGACATGGGGCTGCCCGCGTTGTCCCAACCGTCGCTGAGCACCCGCCTGCTGTACGTGGACGAGTACCGCATCGTGCTGCCGCCCGGCCTGCCCGATCCGCCGCGCTCGATCGCGGACCTGCTGCGGTCGCCGTGGGTGGCGAGCGAGCCGGACCAGGCGTGCGGGCAGGCGCTGGAGCGGCTGGCGGGGCTGCACGGCTTCGAGCCGCGCAAGGTGCACGTCATTACGGAGTTCGAGCCCACGCTGGCGCTGGTGGCCGCCGGGCACGGGGTGGCCGTCGTGCCCGGGCTGGCGCTGCTGGACGTGCCGGAGGGTGAGGTGCGGGTGAGCGATGTGCGGGATGTGGGGGCGCGGCGGCTGGACGCGGTGACGCGGGTGAGCCGTACGCGGTCGGGGGAGCCCGATCCGGTGCAGAGCGTGGTGATCGAGGCGATCGAGGAGGCCGTCGCGGGGCTGGAGGAGCGGCTCCGCCACCGGCTCGGCACCGCGGAGCCGGTCTCCGGGCCTGCATCCGTGACTGCTCCCGCCTCTGCTCCCGCAACCGCCGCCACGCCTGCCTCTGGGGCGGCATCCGCCCTTGGGTCGGGGCCGGCGGCCGAGGCGGGCGGGCGTTAGTCGGCCAGTTGGGGGCCGCTGACCTTGTCCAGGAGGCGGGCCAGGCGCTCACGCAGGCTGAGGCGCTGCTCCCGCTCTCCGGCTGCCGCGCTCACCAGGTGCTGGGCTCCGTCGAACGTCACCAGCCCGCCCTTCGGCACCGCGATCGCGTCGTGCGCCAGCCCGGCCAGCTCGGTGTCGCCGCCCTCGATCGCCAGGATCGTCGCTCCCGTACGCCGGGCGTCGTCGACGCGTTCGAGCAGGGGCGCCGGTGCCTCCTGCTCGGCCAGGACGAACAGCGTCTCGCCCCTGCCCGCCTGCTCCAGGCGCCGCAGATCCACACTCAGGTGGGCGGGCGCGCCCGCGGGCGGCGCCCAGCGGACCAGCGTGGGCGTGAGCTGCGGCAGGCCGGACAGGCGGGCCTCGTCGCTGAGATGCGCCGTCAGGTGCCAGGGCTCGTCGTCAGGAGTGCCCACCAGCAGCAGACCGCCGGGCGAACGGGTGGCGCGCAGGGCGAGGCCGAGCTGGCGTGCTCCGTCGAGCCAGCCGGTGTCGGCCAGGAGCGCGCGCAGGAGTGCCACCGATCCTGAGTCCATGCGTTCCATGGTGCCTGACGAGCACGTCCGGGGTGACTGTTTCTCCAGTGATGAGTTGACACAGGGTGTGTTTCACCGTCATTTCGGGCCTTGACACGGAGTTCCCTCGGGTAACGATCGGGCTCGCGGCGCCGCCGTCCCAAGGGTGATCCTCACGGAGAGGGGCGGCACATGACTCTACGTGTGCGCGTCAGCATGTCCATGGTCCTGTTAGTGATCATGTCCCTCACCACGGCCCCCGCCCACGCGGCGGCTCCGGGCGACGTGGTCTCCGCACAACCGACCACCGTCTACCTCCTGCCGGGCAAACTGCTGGAGGTGCCCGTCAACGCCTGGCACGTCCTGTACAACTCGACCTCCGCCACCGGCTCGCTCAACACCGTCTCCGGCACCCTGCTGGTGCCCAAGAACGGCTACGCTCTCGGCGCCCGCCCCATCATCGGGTACGCCGTCGGCACCCACGGGCTCGGCGACCAGTGCGCCCCCTCGCTGAGCATGCGTGAGGGCCGGGAAGCGGAGCTGGTACTGGTGAGCCTGTTCCTGCTCAAGGGGTTCGCGGTGGCCGTCACCGACTACGAGGGTCTCGGCACCCCCGGGCAGCACACGTACATGGCCGGGATCTCGCAGGGGCACGCCGTGCTGGACGTGATCAGGGCCGCAACCCGCGTGCCGGGGTCCGGGCTGTCGCGCCAGGCGCCCGTCGCCGTCATGGGCTACTCCCAGGGCGGCTCCTCGGCCGGATGGGCCGCGCAGCTCCAGCCGTCGTACGCGCCTGAGCTCCGGCTGAGGGGCGTCGCGGCGGGCGGCGTGCCCGCCGACCTGCACGCCGTCGCCACGCATCTGGACGGAGGCCCGGACTTCGGGCTGGGCGCGGCCGCCGGGGTGGGGTTCGACGCCGCCTATCCGGAGCTGGATCTCGAAGCCGACCTGAACGCCCGTGGCCGCGCCCTGCTCGCCGACGCCGCCGACGACTGCGTGGGCGACCTCGGCAAGCTGGCCGGGCTCAGCTTCGCCGACCTGAGCCCGATCGACCTGCTCAACCAGCCCAAGTGGCTGGCGCGGCTCGGCGAGAACCGGCTCGGCGCGATCGCGCCGCGGGTGCCGATGTTCCTCTATCACGCGCGCGGGGACGAGATCATTCCGCTCTCGGTGGGGTCCACGCTGCGCTCTCAGTACTGCAGGGCCGGGGTGAACGTGCGCTGGGCCGCGCTGCCGGCGCCTGACCACGTCACCGGGGCCATCGAAGGGGGGCCGCTGGCGATCGAGTGGCTGACACTGCGGATCCTCGGGCTGCCCGCCTTCGGCAACTGCTGATCAGGCCGACCCGGCCGGGCCCGCTCGCCGGGCCCGGCCGGGTCACGCCGGGCCGGGTCCTGCGCGGCCTGTCGGCAGCGGGTGCGTTCGGCCGGTGGCGTGTCGGGGGGCGGGCGTGCGGGGCCGGTCGGCGGCGGGTGGGGGCTGGTCGCGCGGCGACGCGGACGGGCTGGCATGATCTGGCTATGACTGAGGTGAACGGACTTTCCATCGCCATCCTTGGCGGCACCGGCGACCAGGGGAAGGGGCTGGCGCGGCGGTTCGCGCTGGCGGGGCATCCGGTGCTGATCGGGTCGCGCAGCGCCGAGCGGGCCCAGGAGGCGGCGAACGCCATCGGCTCCGGCGCCACCGGGGGCGAGAACGCCGCCGTCGCGGCCGAGGCCGACATCGTGATCGTGGCCGTGCCGTACGAGGGGCACAAGGCGTTGCTGGAGTCGTTGCGGAGCGAGCTGGCCGGGAAGATCGTGATCGACTGCGTCAACCCGCTCGGGTTCGACAAGCAGGGGGCCTACGCGCTGCCCGTCGAGGAGGGCAGCGCGGCGCAGCAGGCCGCGGCGGTGCTGCCGGACAGCCGGGTCGTGGCGGCCTTCCACCATGTGTCGGCCGTCGTGCTGATGGATCCGGCGGTGGACAAGGTGGACCTGGACGTCCTGGTGCTGGGCGAGGACCGGGAGGCGACCGACACGGTGCAGGCCCTGGCGGAGGCGATCCCCGGGGTGCGGGGCGTCTATGGCGGCCGGCTGCGCAACGCGCACCAGATCGAGGCGCTCACCGCCAACATCATCTCGGTGAACCGCCGCTACAAGGCCCACGCCGGTCTGCGCATCACCGACATCTGACCGCCCCACCAGACCGCCCACCGCGCGCGGCGTCAGGCCGTCACCGCGGCGGGCGGTGCGCCAGAGGCATCGCCGGGACCAGTCTCCGGTGCCTCAGCCGCCGTCCAACGCGTATCGCAGGTAGAAGTCCGGTTTGGCGAGGAAGCGCCTCCAGTGATCAACCAGCTGAAGGTCTTCCCAATCGGTCGTACGCATGCCGTGTTCGTCAAGTTCGATGATCTGCGCGCCCGGCAAACTGGCAAGGATCGGAGAATGGGTGGCGCAGATGATCTGCCCGCCCTCGTCTGCGACGCGATTCATCAAGCCGACCAAGCGCACGCACGACTGGAACGACAGCGCAGCTTCGGGTTCGTCCATCAGATAGAGCCCCGGCCCGTTCACCATGCGTTCAAGAACCGTGAAGAAGCCCTCGCCATGGGACTGTTCTGTCAGGTCGTCTTCCCAGAATCCGTACCTGCCCGATACGTTCTGCCCAAGGTTGAACAGTGTTTCGGCGCGGAAGAAGAACGCGCGCCGCTTGAGACGGGGGCCGTGCAGCAGACGCAGCCCCGTCGTGGTGAGTTCGACATCAAGAACTTCTCCCAGCGAGGTCATGGGTCCGGTGCTGGAATACTTGGTACCGGCCTTGCCGCCGGCGGAATTGATGCCGGACACATCCGCGATCGCTTCCATGATGGTGGACTTGCCCGAGCCGTTCTCTCCGACGAGGAAGGAAACGGGGGCGGTCAGCTCCAGGCGTTCCTCTGCCAGCTGGCGGACAGGTGCCAGAGCGGCGGGCCAGCCCGCCGGAAGCCGGCGGGCGGTCAGGTGGGTGAGCAACATGGCTAATGCCTTCCTGCGGGCCGGATAAGCCGGGCAGCGTGGGCGCGTACTGGATGCGCGCCTCCGTTCGGTGGGCGCAATCGAACATCGCCTACTGGCGTGGAGACTACCGGCGTGCTGCTGAGGTGGCCCACGCCGGCCGTGATCACGCCACATCCGGCACGGCCATGCTCAGACTGACGAGCCAGGAGGCCAGGGCGCTGGCCGCGGTTCGAGACACCCACGAATTCCCCGCTGCCATCGCGGCTGCGCGCGATGCGCGCGATCGGCTGCCGGCTGCCGACGAACCCGGGGTGTTCCGGTTCAGTCGCGGTAAAGCCGCCTACTATGCGAGCGAGGCGTATTGCGCAATGGGGAAGGCCGATGACCTTCGCGAGGCGACGTGGCAAGCGCAACAGTCGATCCAGCTCCTGACGGCCGACCCGTCAGAATCGGGGGCAGAGCTGCTCGCCGCAGCGCGGACAGACCTGGCGGCGGCTCATCTGGCGTCAGGGGAAGTCGACGGGTTCGCCGACGCGCTGGATCCTGTGCTCAGCATCGCGCCGGAGCACCGTACACTTCCGGTCATACAGCGAGTCCGGCGCATCAGCGGCGAGCTCGCCCCACGTGCACATGGCAAGATCGCTCTGGAGCTGAGAGAGCGCATCGATCTCTTCACCGCCCATCATGCCGTTGCTCCGAGCCAACCAGCACTTCTCGAGTGAGGTCACGGCGTAGGAGACTTCAGGTGGTTTTTCAGGTATCGGTGTGCGGGCCGCGTGACTGCACCGAAGAGGACCGTCGTCATGCCCGCGAGCTGGGCCGCCTGCTGGCCGAACGCGGAGCGGTGGTGATATGCGGCGGATGCACGGGCGTCATGGCGGCGGTCGCCGCAGGCGCGAACGCCGCAGGCGGGACAGTTGTCGGCATCCTCTCCCGCGCTGACCGGGAGCACAGTAACCCCGACCTGACCATCGTCATTCCTACGGGGATCGGCGAAGCCCGGAACAACGTCATCGTCAACTCGGGTGACGCCGTGATCGTGGTCGGCGGCTCCTGGGGAACGCTCTCCGAACTGGCCCTCGCCATGCGGAGCGGACGAAGCCCCGTCGTGCAGCTTGGCGGGTGGCGCATTCAAGATCATCTTGGGCGACCGATCCCGGGCATCCTGCACGCCGACACCCCGCGACACGCGATAGAGCTGACAGGTCTATGGCGGT
Organism: Nonomuraea sp. NPDC002799; assembly: GCF_053592075.1. Lineage (NCBI taxonomy): Bacteria > Bacillati > Actinomycetota > Actinomycetes > Streptosporangiales > Streptosporangiaceae > Nonomuraea > Nonomuraea sp. NPDC002799. Next base: position 497,301 of record NZ_JBSFVA010000003.1, on the reverse strand, counting down.
AGATCGCGGCTGCGGGTAGAGACACCCGCTCTATCGCTGGAGTCGGGCCCGGGAGGGCTTCACGACTTCCTGGAGAGTTTCAGCAGCGCGTCCGTGACGCCTTCCGGGTCGATGAGCTGGTGCAGGTGCAGGCCGGGAACGCGGGTCACCGGCCAGCCGCGCCGCGCGGCCTCCTGGGCGACCTCCTCGTAGGGCGGGCCGAACCACAGGCACGAGCACCTGACCTCGTCCCACCCGGCGGGCACGGGGATGCTCTGCGTGTAGTAGTCGAGGGGCAGGCGCGGCTGCTCGGCCGCCACCCGCACGCGTACGGCGGGATCGGGCAGCATGGCCACCACGTCCTCCTCGTCCCACCAGTCCGTCCAGCGCGGCAGCACGCCGTCGGGGCCGGCCAGGTCGCGCAGGAAGGGCAGGAAACCCTCGTCGGCGATCTTGACCAGCCCGTCGCGCGGCGGGATGTGCGCGTCGGCGAACACGCAGGCCACCACCCGGTCGCCGAGCCCTTCCTTGATCAGCGGCAGGTAGAAGCCGGCGTTGCTGTGCGCGGCCAGCACGACGGGGGTGTCCGGGGTGGCGGCGCGCACCGCCGCGACCACCCGCGGCCAGTAGGGCGGAGCCCCGGCCGCCACGCCGGTCAGGTCGGGCACCACGGCCGTGTGCCCCCGGCGCTCCAGAGACTCGGCCACGGGCGCCCAGGTCGACGGCCCGACGGAGGGGCTGTGCACGAGTACGAAGGTCGTCTGCATGCCCTTCACCCTGTCAGACGACGAGGGGCTGCCGGGACACCGAACGGTCGGCTCCGTCATAGACCGCCCAGGCCACGGCCAGGTTGTTCGCCGCTCGCGAAAGCTCGTCCTCGGAGAACAGGAAGTGCAGCCGCAGGTGATCGGTGTGACCGCCCAGGGGGTCGAACGACCTGCCCGGCGGCACCGCGACGCCGTGCCTGAGCGCGACCTGGGCGAAGGAGTCGGCGTCGCCGCGCGGGAGGCGTACCCAGAGGGTCTGGCCGCCCAGGGCCGGCTCGAACGACCAGGACGGCAGGCGCGTGCGCAGCTCGGCGCAGAGGTGCTCGTGCCGGCGGCGCAGCACGCGTACGTGGTCCGCCCGGATCTCCGGCAGGCGGCGCAGCAGCGCGACGGCGGCGAGCTGGCTGAAGACCTCGCCCCCGAGATCGTGCACGGCCCGCAGCCGCGCCAGCCGCGAGACCAGCGACGCCGCCGCGCGGATCCAGCCCACCCGCAGCCCGCCCCAGACCAGCTTGCTCAGCGAGCCGATCGTGATCACCTGCTCGCTCCGCCCGAACGCGGCCAGCGGCGCCGGCGTCCCGCCCGAGAAGCACAGCTCGGCGCGGACCTCGTCGTCGATCAGCGGCACGTCGTGCGCGGCGGCCAGCGCCGCCAGCCGCCGGCGCGACGCGTCGTCCATGATGACGCCGTCCGGGTTGCGCAGGGTGGGGACGAAGTAGGCCAGCGCGGGCCGCTCGCGCAGCTCCACCGGGCGGAGGACGGCGGCCGCGTGCCGGAACACCTCCAGCGCCCCCGAATACGTCGGCGTCTCGGTGAGCACCGTGTCGCCCGGCGTGACCAGCAGCCCGGTCAGCAACGTGAGCGCCTGCTGCGCGCCCGTCGTCACGATGATCTCGTCCGGCGTCGTGGGCACGCCGCGCCCGGTGTAGTAGGCGGCGAGCGCCACGCGCAGGGCCGGGTGGCCCGCCGGCTGGTAGCCGAGGTCGTGCGTGCCGGCCAGCCGCGAGCCTGCCTCCTCGTACGCCTCGAACAGCGCCGCGGGCGGATCGAGGGGCGCGGCGCACGTCAGGAGCTGCACGCCGTCCGGCGGGTGGAGGATGTGCAGCAGCAGCGGGTTGGCCACCACGCCGTCGGTCGAGCGTGTCGCCGGCAGGTCGAGCGGGGCCACCCTGGTGCCGCTGCCCTGGCGGCGCACGACGCGGCCCTCCTGCTGGAGCAGGTCGTAGGCGGCGACGACGGTGCCCCGGCCCACGGCCAGCAGCTTGGCCAGCACCCGGTCGGGGGGCAGCGCCTCGCCGGGCGGCAGCACACCGTCGTCGATGAGCGCCCGGAGCCCGCCCGCGAGCAGCAGGTACAGCGGGCCGCGGCCCGACGCCCAGCGTCCGAGGAGGTCGACGAGGTCGTCCATATTGGCCCCATTCATGGACCAATTCTGCCGGATTGGCTCTCACCGTGGTGGGTTTAGCGGGAGATTATTGTCTTATGACCGATTTCCGCCCTGAAACGCGAGCCGTGCACGTTCCCCAGCCGACCGTCGAGGGCAGCCGTCCGATCACCGTCCCCATCTACCAGACCTCCGGATTCGTCTTCGACGACCCCGCCGTGATGGCCGACGCGATGGGACGCCCCGACGGCGCGTACGTGTACGGGCGCTACAGCAACCCCACCGTCCGCTCGCTGGAGTCCGCCGTCGCCGGGCTCGAAGGCGGCGCCCACGGCCTGGCCACGGGGTCGGGCATGGGGGCGATCAACACCGTGCTGCTCGGGCTGCTCAAGCCGGGCGATCATCTGGTGGCCCAGGAGTCCCTGTACGGCGGGACGGCGGCCATGATCGGCGAACTCGTGGGCCGGTTCGGCGTCGCGGTCACGTACGTGCCGGAGAACGATCCCGCGGCCCTGCGCGCCGCCGTACGGCCCGAGACCCGGCTGGTCTACCTGGAGACGATCAGCAACCCGATGACCCTGGTCGCCGATCTGCCCGGGATGTGCGCGGTCGCCCGGGAGCTGGGGATCCTCTCGGTGGTGGACAACACGTTCGCCACGCCCCTGCTGTGCCGGCCGCTGGAGCACGGCGCGGACATCGTCCTGCACTCCACCACCAAGTACCTGTCGGGGCACACCGATGTCGTGGGCGGCATCGCGGTCTTCGCCGACACCGCGCTCTACGAGAAGGTGTGGCACTTCGCGATCGAGCTGGGGGCCTCGGCGGAGCCGTTCGCGTCGTGGCTGACGCTGCGCGGGCTGCAGACCCTCGCCCTGCGCATGGAACGCCACTGCTCCAACGCCGAGTTCCTGGCCACCCGCCTGGCCGGGCATCCCGCCGTGGCCGCCGTGCACTGGCCGGGGCTCGCCACGCACCCCTCGTACGAGCTGGGGCGCAAGCTGCTGTCCGGGTGCGGCGGGGTGTTCTCGTTCGACCTGACCGGCGGGCGGGCGGCGGGGGAGCGGTTCATGAGCTCCGTACGCCTCGCGCTCCTCGCCCCTTCCCTGGGCGGCGTCGAGACGCTCGTCCTGCACCCCGCCACGACGTCGCACCGCTCGCTCAGCGCCGAGGAGCTGGCGCGGAGCGGCATCGGGGAGGGCACCGTGCGCCTCTCGGTCGGCATCGAACACCCCGAGGACCTGTGGGCCGACGTCCTCCAGGCATTGGCGTAGCCTGGTCGCCTGACTATCGAGAGGAAGCCGTGAGCACCGTTAGCCATGAGGACGTGGAGGCCGCGGCGGCGAGGATCGACGGGCTCGCGCTGCGCACGCCGGTGCTCGAAATCTCCCCCGGGCTGCTGTTCAAGCTGGAGATGGTGCAGCACACCGGCTCCTTCAAGGTGCGCGGGGCCTTCAACCGCATGGTGTCGGCCGGAAAGCTGCCCGCCGGCGGCGTCATCGCCGCCAGCGGCGGCAACCACGGGCTGGCGGTGGCCTACGCGGCGCGGGAGCTCGGCGTGCGGGCCGAGATCTTCGTGCCCGAGGTGACCAGCCCCGTCAAGGTGGCGGGGCTGGCGGCGCTGGGGGCGCACATCACCCAGATCGGGGCGATCTACTCCGACGCCGCCGAGGCCGCCGCCAAGCGCGCCGCCGAGACCGGAGCCCTGCGGGTGCACGCCTACGACCAGCCCGAGGTGGTGGCCGGTCAGGGCACGGCCGGGCTGGAGATCATGGAGCAGACCGGGGGCGTGGACACCGTCGTGGTGGCCGTCGGCGGCGGCGGTCTGGCGGCGGGGGTGACGGTGGGGACGTCCGCCTCCGTCGGCGGTCTGGCGGCGGGGACGTCCGCTGGAGGCGGCGGTCTGGCGGCGGGCGTGGCCGTGGAGACGTCCGCCGGAGGTCGCGGCGCGGGGCCGCGGATCGTCGCGGTGGAGCCGGAGGGCATCCCGACGCTGCACGACGCCCTGCGCGCGGGGCAGCCGGTGCCGGTCGGGGTGCGCGGTGTGGCCGCCGACTCGCTGGGGGCCTCCCGGATCGGGGACGTGGCGTTCGAGATTCTCGCCTCGCCCAGGGTGTCCAGCGTGCTGGTGAGCGACGAGGCCATCGTCTCGGCCCGCCTGGAGTTGTGGGCGCGGCATCGGCTGGCGGTGGAGCACGCGGGCGCGACCGCGTACGCCGCGCTGCTGGCGGGGGCGTACACGCCGGAGCCGGGGGAGCGGGTGGTGGTGGTGCTCTGCGGCGCCAACACCGACCCCGCCACGCTGGCGGGCGGCTGACCGCCCGCCAGATCTCCGTCACCGGCCGTCGGGTGTGCCCGGCGGCCGGGAAGGCTCCGGACGCCGGTCAGCTGTAGGTGTGCCCGGCGGCCGGGAAGGCTCCGGACGCCGGTCAGCTGTAGGTGTGCCCGGCGGCCGGGAAGGCTCCGGACGCCGGTTAGCCGGTCGGGAAACTCCGGACGTCGGTCAGCTGTAGGTGTGCTCGGGCGCCGGGAAGGCCCCGGACGTCACGTCGGCGGCGAAGGCGCGCGCGGCGCGGTCCATCTCGGCCCCCAGGTCGGCATACCGCTTGACGAACTTGGCCGGCTGCGGCGTGAGTCCCATCAGGTCCTGCCACACCAGGACCTGCGCGTCCGTGTCAGCGCCCGCCCCGATGCCGATGGTCGGGATCGCCAGCGAGGTCGTCACCCGCTGCGCCAGGTCGGCCGGCACGCACTCCAGCACCACCGAGAACGCCCCGGCCCGCTCCAGGTCCTTGGCGTCCGACATGAGCTCGTCACCGGCCTGCCCCCGCCCCTGTACGCGGTAGCCGCCCATGACGTTGACCGACTGCGGCGTCAGCCCGAGGTGGGCCATGACCGGCACGCCCGCCGACACCAGCGCCTCCACCTGCGGCAGGATCCGGCGGCCGCCCTCCAGCTTGACCGCGTGCGCGCCCGCCTCCTTCATGAACCGCGCGGCCGACTCCAGCGCCTGCTGGGGCGAGCCCTGATAGGAGCCGAACGGCAGGTCGGCGACCACGAGAGCGCGCGCGGAGCCGCGGACGACGGCCGCCGTGAGCGGCAGGAGGTCGTCGACCGTGACGGGCAGCGTGGAGTCGTGGCCGTAGACGACCATGGCCGCCGAGTCGCCCACCAGCAGGACCGGGATGCCCGCCTGGTCGAACACCCTGGCCGTCATCACGTCGTACGCGGTGATCATGGGCCACCGCTCTCCGCGTGCCTTGGCCGCCAGGAGGTCGCGGACGGTCACCCGGCGACCGGAGATCCCGCCGTACAGCGTGTTTGAAGAGGACATGTGTCTGAACCTCCAAAAGCGTCTCGAGGCGCCCCTGTGCGTCCCCGGACTCACTCCGATGATGGCACGCGCGAAACCGGTGGCCAAAAAAACCGGTGGCGAAAGTGTCGGTACCTTTTGTCACAATTAGCCTGGAGGTAACACGTAACATGGCATTTGACCCTTACCGGCGCCTGCTCGGGATCCCCGGCGTCCCCACGCTGCTCTTCGTGGGGCTGCTGGCGCGCATCCCGACCACGGCCACGGGCATGGCGCTGACCCTGCACGTGGCCGTGGAGATGCACCTGGGCTACTTCTGGGCTGGGGCGCTCACGCTGGCCAGCACGGTCGGCATGGCGATCGGGTCTCCGCTGGCGGGACGGCTGGTCGACAAGCACGGCCTGCGGCCGGTGCTCACCGTCACCACCGCGGCGCAGGCGGCGTTCTGGGGCTGCGCGTGGGCGCTGCCGTTCCCGGTGCTGGTCGCGGCGGCGGCGCTGGCCGGGCTGCTGGCGCTGCCGGTGTTCAGCGTGACCAGGCAGTGCCTGGCCGCCCTGGTGCCGGTGCCGCAGCGGCGCAGCGCCTTCGCGCTCGACTCCATGCTGGTCGAGCTCTCCTACATGGTGGGTCCCGCGCTGGCGGTGGCGGGCCTGACCACGCTCGGCAGCGGCATCACCATGACCGTCATCGGGGCCGGCATGACGGCCGCGGGCGTGGGCCTCATCGTGCTCAACCCGCCCACCCGCTCGGCCGAGGAGCTGGCGGAGCTGGCGGGGCAGCAGGTGCGGACGCCGAGACGGCAGTGGTTCACCCCGGCGTTCGTGGCGCTGCTGGGCACGACGGCGGCGGCCACGTTCGTGCTCACGGCGACCGAGCTCTCGCTCGTCGCGACCATGGACCACACCGGCGCGACCGCCTGGATCGGCCTCGCGGTGGGCATCTGGTGCGTCTTCTCGCTCACGGGCGGCTTCGTGTACGGCGGATTGTCGCGCGGCCTGTCGCCCCTGGTCCTCATCGCCTCCATGGGCCTGCTGACCATCCCCGTCGGGCTGGTGGGCGGCACCTGGCAGTGGCTGGTGCTGGCCCTGCTCCCGGCCGGTCTGCTCTGCGCTCCCTCGCTCTCCGCCACCGTCGACGTGCTGAGCCGCTGGGTGCCCGCGGGGGCCAGAGGGGAGGCCATGGGCTTCCACGGCACGGCGCTGCTGGTCGGCGGTGCGATCTCGGCGCCCATCGCGGGGGCCGTGATCGACGGGATCGGCCCCCGGTGGGCGTTCGTCGTGGCGGGGCTGGTGGCGGTGACCATGGTGGCGGTCGCGGCCCCGTTCTGGCGGCGGCGGCCGGTCGTGTCCCCGGCGCCGGTCGAGGAAGAGCGGAAGACGCACGAGCCTGTGTGAGCCTGACCTGGGCCGATGCGGACGTGGCTCGCCGTAGGTGGAGAGTTAACGTGATGTTTACGAAACGGGACCGTTGCGTATCGGAATTACTTGCGCTACGGTGACGTTGCGAAACTCAACCGTATCGAAATTTAGGGATGTTTCCATGGATCCGCACACAGGACATCCACGCCGGTGGGCCATCCTCGGCGTTCTGGTGTTCAGCCTGCTCGCGGTCGTGCTCGACAACACGATCCTCAATGTGGCGATGAAGACCATCGCCGACAAGACGGCCGGTCTGGGCGCTACGCAGAGCCAGCTTGAGTGGGCGATCAACTCCTACACGCTCGTCTTCGCCGGTCTGTTGTTCACCTTCGGCGTGATCGGTGACCGGACCGGGCGCAAGCGCATGTTGTTCATCGGGATGGCGCTGTTCGGCCTGGCCTCGCTCGCCAGTGCCTACTCCCAGGATCCGACGCAGCTCATCTTGGCCAGGGCGGCGATGGGCATCGGCGGAGCGGCGATCATGCCGGCCACGCTGGCCATCATCTCCAACGTGTTCCCGCCCGGCGAGCGCGGCAAGGCGATCGGCGTCTGGGCCGGCGGCGTGGGACTCGCGGTGGCGATCGGCCCGATCACCGGCGGGCTGCTGATCCAGCACTTCTGGTGGGGCTCGGTCTTCCTGATCAACGTGCCGATCGTGGTGGTCGGCCTGATCCTCATCGCCACCCTGGTGCCCGAGTCGCGTGACCCCAAGCCGTCCAGGCTGGACCCCGTCGGCGTGATCCTGTCGATCATCGGCCTGGTGGCCATCGTGTACGGCATCATCCGCGGCGGCGAGCTGGCCACGGTGGCGAGCGCCGACGTGCTGGTGCCGACGTTGTTCGGCGTGGCGGTGCTGGGCGTCTTCGTCTGGTGGGAACGCCGCATCGACCACCCGGTCTTCGACGTGCGCAACTTCACCAACGTGCGCTTCAGCTCGGCCATCGGCATGATGGGCATCGTCTTCTTCGCGATGATGGGCGGGATGTTCTTCCTCACCTTCTACCTGCAGATGGTGCTGGGGTTCACACCGGTGCAGGCGGGCGCGCTGATGATCCCGTTCGCCGCCGCGCAGCTCATCTTCGCCCCGCTCAGCCAGCGGGTGAACGAGCGGTTCGGCGCCAAGCTGGCGGCCACCGTGAGCATGATCGTGGTGACGCTGGCGCTGGGCAGCTACGCCTTCCTCGACCAGAACACGCCGATCGTGCTGATCGAGGTCATCTTCTTCGTCCAGGGCGCCGCGATGGCCAACATCATGCCGCCGGCGACCACCGCCATCATGGATTCGCTGCCCAGGGAGAAGGCCGGCGTCGGCTCGGCCATGAGCAACACCGTGCGCCAGTTGTCCGGCGCGCTCGGGGTGGCCGTGCTCGGCTCGGTGTTGTCCTCCAGCTACCGGGCCGAGATCGCGCCCGCGCTGGACATCCTGCCCCCCGGCGCGCAGCACGCCGCCGGTGAGTCGATCATGGCCACGATGGGCGTCGTCCAGACGCTGGGCGAGAAGGGGCAGGCGCTGGTCCAGCCCGCCTACACCGCGTTCGTGAACGGCATGCACGTCACCGCGCTGGTGTCGGCCGCCATCACGCTGGTCGGCGTCGTGCTGGTCGCCAGGTGGATGCCCGGCAAGGCACGCCCGGTGCGGCAGGCGGAACAGAAAGAACCAGCGGTAGTGTGAGGCCGCGATGATGATCCAGGAATCAGGGACCGCCCGTCCGGCGGGGCGCCCGCGCAGCGAGAAGGCCGAGAAGGCGATCATCGAGTCGACCCTCGATCTGATCGGGGAGGGCATGGGCGTCTCCGAGTTGTCCATCGAGGCGATCGCGTCGAGGGCGGGCGTCGGCAAGACGACCATCTACCGGCGCTGGTCCAACAAGGAGGACCTGATCGTCGACGCGCTCTCCACGCTCAAGGCGCCGTTGCCGGAGCTCGGCGGCACGTCGGTGCGCGACGATCTGATCAGCCTGCTCGACGCGATGCGCCAGGAGGCGGGCCACTCCCGCGGCCGCTGCGTGATGAACATCGCGATGAGCGAGGGCGACCGCCACCCCCGGCTGATGGAGCGCTTCATGAAGCAGGCCGTCGAGCCGCGCAGGGAGGCCATGCGCGGTGTGATCGAGCGCGGCATCGCCACCGGCGAGCTCAGGCCCGACCTGGACGTCGGCATGAGCATGGCCGTGTTGTCCGGCGCCATGCTCTGGCACACGAAGTGGGGTCCCGCCGGGGACCTGCCGCTCGACCTGGCCGAGCGCGTGGTGACCGCGGCTCTGGACGGCATGGCACTCTGACCTGGGACGGCCTGGTCCGGCGGCGATCGCCGCCGGACCAGGCCGTCGCTCTTCCGGGGGAGGACGTCTGTTCAGGCGCGGTCAACAAATGATCATTCTGGCCTAGGCAGAACGTGAGCATTGTTCTACTCTCGCGGCCATGCCCCCCATGCGAAAGATCGCGATGATGGTCGCGCTCGCGGCCGTTCTGCTGTTACCCGGCGGCGCTGCCTTCGCCCACGAGGAACGTCCGGTGACGCTTCCCGACGGCACGGGCACGGTGCCGTCGTTGCGGGCGAGCGAGCCGGATCTGCTCGTCTGCAAGACCGACAAAGCCGACTTCGAGCGTCGTATCGCGAATTTTCCGGCGGAGCTCCAACAGCGCAACCTTGACCTCTTCGCGACATGTCAGCGAAAAGGGGTCCGGCACCTCCAGGAGGCCGTCGACCGGGTCGACCGCCCCGGCATGACGATCGCCATCCTCCCCGGCCTCTACCGCGAGGAGCCCAGCCAGCCCGCCCCCACCGGCGACTGCGCCCGCTTGCCCGCGCGCTGGTCCGACTGGGGCTACCAGATCCTCAGCTTCGAGCAGCAGCGGCAGTGCCCCCACAACCAGAACCTCGTCGCCATCCTCGACAAGAAGGACCTGCAGATCCAGGGCACCGGGGCCGGCCCCCTGGACGTGATCATCGACGCGGAGTACCGCAAGCTCAACGCCGTCCGCGCCGACCGTACCGACGGCGTCTACTTCAAGAACTTCACCGCCCAGCGCACCACGTTCAACTCCCTGTACGTCCTGGAAACCGATGGTTTCGTCATCGACCAGGTCCTCACCCGCTGGAACGACGAGTACGGCTTCCTCACCTTCGCCAGCGACCACGGCCTCTACACCGACTGCGAGGCGTACGGCAACGGCGACGGCGGCCTCTACCCGGGCAGCGCCTCCAACCTCAACGCCGATCGGGGCCACGACGTCTCCCGCTACGCCATCGAGATCCGCCGCTGCAAGAGCCACGACAACGCGCTCGGCTACTCGGGCACCGCCGGCGACTCGCTCTGGGTGCACGACAACGACTTCTACGACAACATGGTCGGCGCCACGATGGACAGCCTCTGGCCCTCCCACCCCGGCCTGCCGCAGAACCACGCCAAGTTCGAGAACAACAGGATCTACGACAACAACCGCGACTATTACCGCTACACCCGCGACGGCACCTGCGCCAAACCCCCGGCCGAGCGCGGCTACGAGCGGGGCGTGGTGTGCTCGCAGGTCGGCGTGCCGTCGGGGACGGGGATCCTGGTGGCGGGCGGCAACTACAACGTGTTCAGGGACAACCGCCTGTGGGGGCACGAGCGGGCGGCGTTCCACCTGTTCGGCGTGCCCGCGTTCATCAGGGGCGAGAGCGACCTGAGCAAGCAGGCCGACACCTCCGACCACAACCGTTACGAGGGCAACGTGTTCGGCCTGAGCCCGACGGGGGAGCGGCGGCCGAACGGGCTGGACGTGTGGTGGGACGGGCAGGGCACGGGCAACTGCTGGCAGGGGGACACGGGCGCGTCGTCGCCGGCCGTGCTGCCGGTGTGCGGGGCGGCGGCGCCCGCGCTGTCGGGCGGGTCGAGCCGGATCCTGGCCGAGCCCGTGAAGCTCGTCAAGCTCTACCTGTGCGCCGACTTCAGCGCTTCCGAGGCCCGGCTGCCGGCCGGATGCGACTGGTTCGGGGCGTCGGGGCTCGCCAAGGTGGAGGCGCAACTCGCCTTGGGCGGCTCGGTGGTGCTGGGGCTGCTGGCGGGGCTGTTCTGGTGGCGCTCCAGGCGCACCGCACGCCGCTCCGCCGGCGCGCAGCCCGAGGCGACGGCCGTCGCCGCCGGCGATCGGCCGCAGCCCGAGGCGGCGGCTGTCACCGTCGGCGATCGGCCGCAGTTCAAGGCGGCGGCTGTCACCGCCGGTGAACGGCCGCAGTTCAAGGCGACAGCCGTCCGGCGCCGGCATCGGCTGATCGTGGCGGGGACCGCCGCCGGGGTCGCCGGGCTCGCGTTCGACGTCGTGGCGGCGGTCGTGGACAGCCCGCCGCAGGCCGGGGTGGCGCTGCTGCTCATGGCGGCGTGGTGGCTCTGCCTCGGGGCGGCGCTGCGGGGCGGGCGGCCGGTGTTCGGCTGGTTCACGATCGTGGTGGGGGCGCTGGCCGTCGCCGATGCCTTCGACCGGCTGGTGTACCTGATTCCGCTCGTGCCGCTGGGGCCGGGATGGGTGCGCGGGCTGGTCACCGGGTTCTGGGTGCTGAGCGCGGTCGTGGTGCTGGCGCCGAGGCGGAGCCGTACGGCCGAGGAGAGGCCCGCCGAGACCGAGGTGCCGGCGTGAGCGGAGCCGGGCGGCGCGCGGCGGGCGCCGCTCTGGCCGCGCTGGCGGCCGGGGTGCTCGTCTGCGGGTGCGGGCCGTTGTCGCAGACCCATCGCGATCCGGGCAACAGCCACGAGGTCGCGACGGAGGCTCCGGGCGGGCGGGCCGATGCCGAGATCAGCGTGACCGGCGGACGGGTGAGCCCGCCGCCGGGGTGGCTGGAGGTGGTCAAGGGACGGCAGGTCAGCATCACGGTGACCAGCGACGTGGCCGACGAGCTGCACGTGCACGGCTACGACCTGACGGCGCGGCTGCGGCCGGGCGTGCCCGTCACCGTGCGGTTCACCGCCGATCTGAGCGGGGTGTTCGAGGTGGAGACGCACGAGAGCGGGCTCGTCCTCACCCAGCTGGCGGTCCGATGACGGGCGAGCTGCTGCTCGCGCACGGTGTCGGCGGGCGGTCCGATCTGCCGATCCCGCTCTTCTACGCCTACGCGGGCGCGTTCGCGGCGCTCGTCGTGTCGTTCCTGGCCCTCGGGTTGCTCTGGGCCGACCCCCGCTTCCGTGGCGACCGGGCGGGCCGGGTGATCGCGGTACGCCTGCCCGACCGGCCGCCGCGCATCCTGACCCTCCTCGTCGCCCTCTACACGCTGGGCTGGCTCGTCGCCGGCCCCGTGGACGAGAACGCGGGGCCGTACCTGGTGTATGTGCTCTTCTGGGTGGGTCTGGTGCCCGCGTCGCTGCTGCTGGGACCGGTGTGGCGGACGCTGAGCCCGTTCCGGCTGCTGCCCGACCGGCCGCGCCGGCCGCTGCCGCGCCGCCTCGGCTACTGGCCGGCCGCCGGGGGGCTGCTCGCGTTCACCTGGATGGAGCTGGTCGCGCCCGAGCCCGCCGCGCCCGGCACGCTGCTGCTCTTCTTCACCCTGTACGGCGCCGCGCAGCTCGCCGGCACCCTCGTGTACGGGCACGCCTGGCTGGAGCGCGGCGATCCGTTCGAGGTGTACTCGACCCTGATCGGCCAGGTGTCGCCCCTGGGCAGGAGGGCCGACGGCAAGCGCGTGCTGCGCAACCCGTTCGACGGCCTCGACGCCATCCGGTCCGCGCCCGGCCTGGTCGCCACCGTCTGCGTCCTGCTGGGCGGCACCGGTTACGACGGCTTCGCCACCGCGCCCGCCTGGGTCGGGGCTTTGCAGACGAGCCCGCTCGGCCGCACCGGGCTGGGCACGCTCGGCCTGCTGGCGGCCGTCGCCGGCGTGGCCGTCCTGTACGCCCTCTGCCTCCAGGCCGCCGCCCTCATCGGCGGCACCCCGGGGCTGACCGCCCGCTTCGCCCACTCCCTGGTGCCGATCGCCATCGGCTACCTGGTCGCGCACTACTTCTCGCTGCTGGTCATCGAGGGCAGGCACGCGATCATCCTGGCGCTGGGCCTGGACGCCAGGCCGGACCCGAACGCCGTGGATCCGGCCACGATCGCCACCGTCCAGGTGCTGGCCATCGTGATCGGCCACGTCGTGGGCGTGGTGGCCGCGCACGACCGCTCGGTCCGCCTCCTGCCGCCCGCCCGCGCGGTGGCCGGGCAGATCCCGCTGTTCGTGCTGATGGTCTGCTACACGATCGGGGGCCTGACCCTGCTGTTCGCCGTCTGAGCTGGGGCGTGTGCCACCTGCTGACAGAGCCGGGTGGTGCGGGCTGTCGGGTGGTGCGGCTACCGAGGTGGGTCGTCGGCCAGAGCCGGGCGGTGCGGCCTACCGAGGTCGGTCGTCGGTCAGGGTGAAGGGGGTGCTCGCGGCCACCCGGCCGTTGACGATGACGTCGAGCTCGCGGGGGCCGGGGGGCTCGCGGCGGGTGGTGACGGGGCGGAACGAGTGGCTCTTGCGCACGGTGAACGCGGCCCCGGCGCCCGTGGCCGCGCGTTGGCCGAGATGGAACACCCGGCGTGAGCCCGGACGGCGGATGGCGTATTTCAGCAGGAGCGGCCCCGGCGCCTCCGCCGTGACCGTGACGGTGAAGGTCAGCTTGCCGCCGATGACCACCGTGTCCGCGTGCAGCGCCAGCGCGTCGACCGCGCCGCTGCCCGGCGTGGCGCCCAGCAACGCCAGCGCCTCGGGATGGCCGGCGCGCAACAATCCGCGCGCGGCGTGCCGCACGACCTGCTCCACGTGGGAGCCCCCGTCGGAACGCCAGCGGGCGAGCAGCTCAAGAGCAGGCTCCGGATGATCCCTGGCCAGGTCGTTGACGTGGTTGGCGACCGAACGGCGCACGTATTCGCTCGGGTCGTCGCGCAGCCGGTCGAGCAGGGGCAACGTCGGGCCGGGCGTCATCAGCCACTCCACCCGCCCCGCCCATGGCAGGCGCGGGCGGGAGCCTTCCGAGGCGAGCCGGCGCAGGTGCTCGTCGGGCGACTCCGCCCAGCCGGAGAGGATCTTCAGGGCGTCGTCCCGGTAGAGCTCCAAGTAGGGGCGCACGGCGAACTCGCCCGTGGCGTAGGGCGTCAGGACGGCCAGCGTGGACATCGCCGCTTCCAGGTGATCGAGACCTCTGGTGGCAGTGTGGTCGGTGAGCGGCCAGCCGCTCCACATGGTGAGCGCCGCCCGCGAGGCGCACTCGCGCACGATTTCGGCGGCCTGCGGATAGGGGAGGGGCAGGGCGTCGTGCAGCGCCGTGGCCACGTGTCTGACCCGGTCCTTGAGCTCCAGTCCGTCGAGGCCGGTCAGCGCCCGCGCGATGAACCCGGCTCGGGGGAACGGCGCCCAGGCGGCGGCGAGCCCGTCGGCGAGCACGGAGACGGACTGGGCGTTGATCATGTCTTTGAGCGGTTGGGCCACGCGGACACCTTGCCAGCCGCCACCGACAGTTTCAGCCGCCGTCAGCAAGGCCGCCGTCAGTTCAGCCGGCGAACAACTGCGTGAGCTTCAGCACCAGCTCATAGAGCCCGAACGCGAACGGCAGGCCCACCCAGGCCCACACCACCACCATCAGGGCCGTCCGCCGGGGCGCCACCGCATCCGAGGTCATGCTCGTCCTCCCGCCGCCGAGGTCATCCGACCGCCCGTCCTCTCCTCCGCCGCTGAAGTTCGAGGTCACCTGGCCGCCTGCCCTTCCTCAGCCACCGGCCGCGCCTTCGCCGGCCGCTCGTGGTGCCGCTCGTGCACCGGCCGGATCAGCTCGTTGGCGAGCAGGCCCACCGCGAGCAGCCCGATCATCACGTACAGCGAGGTCGTGTAGAGGGCCGGCCCGGACCGCCCGGCGGTCTTCTGCGCGTCCGCGATCGCGTTGACGATCAGTGGCCCGAGCACGCCCGCCGTGGACCAGGCCGTGAGCAGGCGGCCGTGGATCGCGCCGACCTGGTAGGTGCCGAACAGGTCCTTCAGGTACGCCGGGATCGTCGCGAACCCGCCGCCGTAGAAGGACAGGATGCCGAGCGCGCACAGGATGAACAGCGGCCTGGAGGAGTTCCCCGCCAGCGCGATCACCAGGTACAGCAGCGCCCCGACCCCCAGGTAGACGCGGTACATGTTCTTGCGCCCGATCAGGTCCGAGGTGGACGACCAGACGAACCGCCCGATCATGTTCGCCAGCGACAGCAGCGCGACGAAGCCGGCCGCCGCGCCCACCGCGACGGGCGTCGCCGTACCGGAGAAGAAGTCCCTGATCATCGGCGCGGCCTTCTCCAGGATGCCGATGCCCGCCGTGACGTTGCAGCACAACACGATCCACAGGCAGAGGAACTGCGGGGTGCGGATGGCGTTGCGGGCCGAGACGTCGGCCGTCGTGACGAGCTTGCGCGCCGCGACCGCCTGCGGCGACCAGTCCGGCGGCGACCAGCCCTCCGCCGGGACGCGCACCAGCGCCACCCCCATCGACATGAAGACCGCGTAGACGACGCCGTGCACGAGGAACGTCGTGGCGATCCCGCCGGTGTCCGAGCCGAAGGATTCGAGCATCTGCGCCGACCACGGCGCGGCGATGAGGGCTCCGCCGCCGAACCCCATGATCGCGATGCCCGTCGCCATGCCGGGCCGGTCCGGGAACCACTTGATCAGCGTGGAGACCGGCGAGATGTAGCCGATGCCGAGCCCGATGCCGCCCACGCCGCCGTAACCGACGACGACCAGCCAGTACTGCCGGGTGGCCACGCCGAGCGCCGACAGCAGGAAGCCGGAGGAGAAGCAGATCATCGAGACGAACATCGCCCAGCGCGGCCCGTTGCGCTCCACCAGCGTGCCGCCGAAGGCCGCCGACAGGCCCAGCATGACGATGCCGAGCTGGAACGGCAGGGCGCTCTGCGTGCCCGTCAATCCGAGTGACGTCTCAAGGGCGGGCTTGAACACGCTCCACGCGTACGCCTGCCCGATGGCCAGATGGACGGAGAGCGCCGCCGGCGGGATCAGCCACCGGCTCCACGCGGGCGGCGCCACGGTTCGGGAACGACTGAGGAGCCCGGTGCGATTTGTGAGCCTCGTGCTGTCTGCCACGCTTTTACCGGTACCACATACTGTATGCAGGCTTACCGGACTTTACGGCGAGCGGTCAGAAACGATCGGCGAACGGCGGTCAGGTGACCGTGATGAGCCGGATCAGCTCCTCGCGAAAGCGGGTGTAGTCCTCGACCCCGCCGAGCAGATCGGCGGAGTCGCGCTCCCTCTCGCGGGCGTGCGCCAGGACCTCCGCGCCGGCGGGGGTGAGCTCCACCAGCATCCGGCGGCGGTCGCGGTCGTCGGTGCGCTTGCCGGTGTAGCCGGAGCGGCGCAGGCGCTCGATCGTCCGGCTCATCGTCTGGTCGGTCACCCGGCAGGCGGTGGCCAGCTCGCGCTGCGTGCGCGGGCCGCCGGTCAGGTGGTGGAGCACGATCAGGCCCGCGTGGGTGAGCTGGTGGGCGGCCAGGAAGTCGTCGAAGCGCCGCTCGACCAGCCGGGCGGCCACGGACAGCAGGCGGCCGGTGGGCCAGGAGCCGATGTCGGCCCGCACCTGCCCGGCGGCGCCGGCGGCGAATCCCGGGTCCTCCACGCCGATCATTCTTCCAGACGTCCCGCCGGCTCCGGGCGTGCCAGGCGGGCGGCGCGCAGGCCGAGCCAGGCCAGCAACGCCAGTACGCCGACCAGCGCGTACTCGACCGCCGGGATCCGCACCACCTCCGGCACGCCGGTGACCCCGCCGCGCAGTGCGTACACGGCGAGCGCCGCGCCCGCGTAACCGAGCCCCAGCAGCCACCGCGCCCGGCGCCCGAGCCCCAGCCCGTGCATCTGGGTGACGATGAAGACCCCGAGGAAGCCGAACAGGAACATCGGCCACTTCCCGCCGGGGCCGCTGTTCATGACGGCCACCAGCGTCCCGTGCGCCGCCACGGCCAGCTCCAGGGTGAGCGTCCACCAGCGGTTCGTGTGCGCCCTGGTCAGGAAGAGGCTGCCCTGGAGCAGCAGCAGGAACATGTACATGAACCCGATCAGGTGCCCGCTGGTGTTCTCGGCCGGGTGGTACCAGAAGGTGTAGACGGCCGCCCAGCTGAACAGGTAGCCGTGGTAGCGGCGGGCGAAGTCGATGATCTCCTGCCGGATGGGCCCAGGACGGCCGAAGAACAGGCCGCGCCGCCGGTTCTCCATGAGCAGCACCGCCACCAGCACCAGGATCACCGAGCCCTGGGAGCTGAAGATCGACACGTCCTGGGCCAGCCCGTCGTAGAAGAGCTGCGTCTGGAGCAGGTGCAGGACGATGAAGCCGAAGTTGACCGCGAGCGCCACGACGTTGATCGGGTGCAGCCCCGAGGTGTAGCGGCCGACCCTGGTCCGGGCGTAGTGGATCAGCCACCAGAACGCGATCTGGTGCGCCGCGTAGCAGCTCCACGCCGACAGCCTGGTCCAGAAGGTCGGCTCGGGGAGCTTCCAGTAATACCAGGAAGCCCCCTGGTCGGGCAGCAGGGCGATGCCGTGCAGACGTTGCCCCAGGAGCCAGACCAGCCCGGTGAGCACCGCGCTGGCGATCACACCGGCGATGAGCACCTGTCCGGCCGACAAGTTCTTCAGCATGCTGAACATTATGCGGAATCATTCAGCCTGCTGAACAATTCAGGCCGGCCTAGCCGGTCGTCTCCCTCCAGCGGTTCGTGATGGGCAGGCGGCGGTCCCGGCCGAAGTTCTTCGGGGTGATCTTGGGGCCCGGCGGATACTGGCGGCGCTTGTACTCGGCCAGGTCCACCAGCCGGATCACCCGCGTGACCAGCGCCGGATCGTGCCCGGCCGCGATGAGCTCCCGCGAGCCCATGTCCTTCTCCACATAGTCGTCCAGCAGCCGGTCCAGCACCTCGTACGGCGGCAGCGAGTCGGTGTCGCGCTGGTCGGGCCGGAGCTCGGCGCTCGGCTCCTTGGAGATCGAGTCCTCCGGGATCGGCCGCTCGGCGCTCAGCAGGAAGCCGGGGGCGGTGTGCGCGTTGCGCCACCTGGACAGCTCCCACACCATCGTCTTCAGCACGTCCTTGATCGGTGCGAAGCCGCCGGCCGAGTCGCCGTAGAGGGTCGAGTAGCCGGTCGCCAGCTCGCTCTTGTTGCCGGTCGTCAGCACCAGGTGCCCGTGCTGGTTGGACAGGCCCATGAGGATCATGCCGCGCACCCGCGCCTGGAGGTTCTCGGCGGCCAGGCCCGACAGCTCGACCTCCTTCTCGAAGGCGGTGACGATGTCGGCGATCGGCACGATCTGGGAGTGGATGCCCTGCCGGCGCACCAGCTCCTGCGCGTCGGCCAGCGAGTGGTCGGAGGAGTAACGCGAGGGCATGAGGACCACGTGGACGCGCGAGGGGCCGATGGCGTCGGCGGCGATCGTGGCGGTCAGCGCCGAGTCGATGCCGCCGGACAGGCCCAGGATGACCGACTCGAAACCGTTCTTGGCGACGTAGTCGCGCACCGCCAGCACCAGCGCGGCGTAGACCTCCGCGTACGGGTCCAGCCGCTCGGCGATCCCGCCGGGCAGCGGCTCGTACGGCGCCACGGGGTCCTGGGAGAGCACCAGGCGCTCGACCGTGATCGAGGAGCCGTCGCCCGCGTCGTACGGGAAGGTCCCCGTCTCGGCCTCCGAGACCGGCAGGTCCAGATCCACGACCAGCAGCTCCTCGCGGAACTGGGCGCCGCGCGCCACCGGCTCGCCCGAGGCGTCCACCACGATGGAGTCGCCGTCGAAGACCAGCTCGTCCTGCCCGCCGACCTGGTTCACGTAGACGAGCGCGCATCCCGCCTCGCGGGCCCGCCGCGCGCACAGCTCCAGCCGCACGTCGTCCTTGTCCTTCTCGTACGGCGAGGCGTTCGGCGCGATCAGCAGCCCGGCGCCCGCCTGCCCCACGACGGACACGGGGCCGCCCTCCTGCCAGAGGTCCTCGCAGACCGCGATCGCCACGTCCACGCCGTGCAGCCGGAAGATCGGCAGCCGGTCGCCGCGCACGAAGTAGCGGTATTCGTCGAACACCCCGTAGTTGGGCAGGTGATGCTTGGCCGTGCGGGTGACCACCGCGCCCTGGTGGAGCAGGGCCGCCGCGTCCAGCGGCGCGCCCTTGGGCTGCCCCATGCGCGGGGCCAGGCCGGCGCGGTCGACGTAGCCGACCACCACAGGGAGGTGGCCCAGACCCTCACGCTCCAGCCGGCGCGCCAGCTCCTCCAGCGCCCGGATGCTGGCGTCCACGAAGGACGTGCGCAGCACCAGGTCCTCCACGGGATAGCCGGTGAGGACCATCTCGGTGAACACCACGAGATGGGCCTCGCGCTCGGCGGCATCGCGGGTCCACGCGACGAGCCGGTCGGCGTTGGCGTCGAGGTCTCCGACGGTCGGGTTCGTCTGTGCCAGGGCAATGCGGAGTTGGGCCACGCGACCAGCCTAGTACGACCCCTTTTTTATCGTCAAAGCGACGAAAAGTAAGACTTGTCTCCAGGAGTCACTAAACCTGACTCATAAGCGGCCATAACCAATTGTGCGCGGTCGAAAAGCCCGAGATGCTCCAGCAGGGACTTGACCAGCAACGCCGCCTCCTCCTCCGGCAGCGCGAGGGTCTGCCCGATCTGGCGGTTGGTCAGACCCCTGGCGACGAGCTTGAGCACGTCGAGCCGGGCCTCCGACAGACCGGCCAGCGCCGGGGGAGAGGCCGGGTCGCTGCGCCCGGCGAAGGCCGAGATCAGCCGCGTGGTCATCGCGGGATCGATGAGCGCGTCCCCGGCCGCGGCCGCCCTGATCGCCGCCAGGAACTGCTCGGGGGCCGACGTCTTCAGCACGAACCCGCTCACGCCCGCCCGTAAGGCGGCGTAGAGATTCTCGTCACTGCCGAACGTGGTCATCATGACGACTTTCGGCGGCCGGTCCGCGGCCAGGATCCGGCGGGCGGCGGCCAGGCCGTCCAGGTGCGGCATCTGGATGTCGAGCAGCACCACGTCGGGGCGCGTCGCGCGGACGCCCGCGATCGCCTCCTCGCCGTTGGCCGCCTCGCCCGCCAGCGCCACCCCCGGCTCGCTGTCCAGCATCGCCCGCAGCCCGGCCCGGACGAGCGCCTGGTCATCGGCCACCAGCACGCGCAGCACCCCGGCGGGCGTCGCGTCGAGCGCGGGCGGCTCCCGCTCCTCCAGGCGCTGGGCCAGCATGTCGGCCTCCAGGCGCTTCAGCCCCGCCGACAGGTCCAGGCCCAGCTCGTCCCGCCAGACCGAGCGCGCCCTGCGCAGCGCTCCCAGCGCGTCGCCCTGGCGGCCCATCCGGTAGAGGGCCACGGCGAGCAGCCGCCAGGCCTCCTCCCGCAGCGGGTGGGCCGACGCGTGCGCCTCCAGGTCGGCCACCAGCGACGTCGCCCGGCCCAGCGCGAGCCCGGCGTCGGCCCGCCGCTCGACCGCGATCAGCCGCAGCTCCTCCAGCCGGCCCGCCTCGGTCGCGGCCCAGCTCAGCTCGCTGAACTCGGCCAGCGCCGGCCCCCGCCACAACCCCAGCGCGGCGTCCATGGCCGCCCACACCTGCGACGCGGCGCCCTCCGACTTCACCAGGCTCTCGAACCGCCAGGCGTCCACCTGCTCGGCCCCGGCCCGCAACGCGTAGCCGGGCGGGGCGGAGACCAGCACGCCCGCCTCCTCGCGGGGCGCGCGGCCGGGTTCGAGGGCGCGGCGCAGGCGGGAGACGTAGCCCTGGATCGTGGACAGGGCCTGCGCGGGCGGGCTGCCCGGCCAGAGCTCGTCGATGAGGGTGCTCACGGGCACGGCACGGCCGCCGGCCACGAGCAGGCGCGCGAGCACCGCTTGCTGCCGCTGGCCGCCGAGATCGAGGGGGGCGCCGCCGGACCAGACCTGGAACGGTCCCAGCGCGGTGAATGTCAGCATGTCAGGCGTAACTGTAGAGGGAGAACGTGTCTGGGTATATGGCGAAATCTCACAGGGGAAGATCGGCGTGCACAACGGTGCCCCCTCCTTCGGCGTCGCGTACGGCGCAGGTGCCGCCGAGCTCGGCGGCCCGCTCCAGCATGGAGGCCAGGCCCACACCCGGCCGCGCGCCCGGCGCGACGCCGGCGCCGTCGTCGGCGATCGTCACGCGCAACCAGTCGTCGCGCCGGATCGTGATCGCGATCCGGCCGGCGTGGGCGTGCTTGCGGGCGTTGGTGAGCGCCTCCTGCACGATGCGGTACGCCGCCACCTCGGCCGCCGCCGGCAGTCCCGTCAGGTCGCCGGAGGTCTCGATCGGCGCCATGGCCAGCTCTTCGACCGCCCCGGCCAGGCCCAGCTCGTCGAGCGCGGGCGGGCGCAGGCCGTACACGAGCTGCCTGATGTCGCCGCTGACCGCGTCCATCCCGGCCCGCAGGTCGGCGAGCAGCCGGTCGGCCTGCTCCGGCGAGTGGCGCACGGCCCGGCGCGCCACGTTGATCGACATGGCCATGCCGGTGAGCGACTGGCCGAGCCCGTCGTGCAGGTCGCGGCGCAGCCGCCGCCGCTCCTCCTCGCGCGCGGTCAGGATGCGCTCGCGGGAGCGCTGCAGCGCCGCCGTCAGGCGGACGGCGTGCGCGGCGTCGGCGATGTACGGCGCGAGCGTCCCGATCACCCGCTCGTCGTGGGCGGCCGGGAACCTGCGCCGGCCCGTCGGCCCGATCAGCAGCAGCCCGACCGGCTCCCCGTGCCACACCAGCGCGATCGTCCTGACGCCCGGGCCCACCAGCCCGGACGTGGTCGTGATCCCGTCCACCTCGACCGCCACGCCCGTCACCGACAACCCCTCGCGCAGGGTGTCCAGCGTGGCCAGCAGCCCGTGCACCGGGTCGGTGTGCTGGAGCCGGTGCCGCAACCGCCTGGCCAGCGCGGCGGGCACGCCGGTGCTGCCGTACAGGAGCCGGTCCACCACGCGCAGCAGCCCCCGCCGCAGCGGCTGGAAGGCCGCCCCGGCGAACACCGCCGCCGCGATCCCGGCGACCCGGTCCACCTCCGACAGGAACACGCTGGAGGCCGCGCTCACCGCCACGTACACGCCCATGATCCCGACCGCCAGCCCCGTGCCCACCAGCGCCCTGCTGATCAGCGTGTCGATGCCGAACAGCCGGTAGCGCAGCACGGCCACCGCGATGGCCGCCGGGATCAGCGGGATGGTCAGCGAGGCCACCCACCACAGCGGATCGCCCCAGATCCACGGGACGAGCAGGCCCGGCAGGGTCACGAGCAGCCAGAGCAACTGCCGCCGCTGGATCGCGTCGCCACGCCTGAAGCGCACCACCAGCGAGGAGAACGCCAGCGCCATGGCCGCCGAGACCGTCCAGTGAGCGGCTTCCCTGAGCGTCCGCTGCTCGGTCAGGACGGCGCCCCAGTCGAGCGCCATCCCGGCCAGGGCCAGGGCGACGACCCAGCGCCACCGCCTCGACGGCAGCGTGCCGGCCGGGTAGAGCAGCGGGAGCAGCACGCCGAGGGTGAGCTGCAGCACGTTCCAGGTCAGGTTGATGATCAGCCGGCCGTTCGACGGATCGCCGGTGTAGAGCAGGAAGAGGTTGCAGGACAGGATGTTGGCCGCGGCGCTCAGCCCGCCCGCGCACAGCAGCCAGCCGATCACCAGCCGCGGCCGGCTGTGCACGAGGATCGCGCCGAAGATCGGGAAGGCGGTGCCCGCCACGTCCTCGGGCGCGAAGGGCAGCGGCGTCCACGCGGGCTGCGGCAGCCGCGCCGTCACCCAGATGTCGGTGAGCTCCAAGGCGACGGCGAGCGCGGCGATGCCCATGGCCACGCCGCGCGCCAGACCTGCGTGGCGCATCCTTCCGTCCTTCCCACCCCATGTCTGGGGGGAAATTATCGGCAGGACGCCACTATCCGATCAAAATTGTGTCAACGGCGCCGGATCGCCGGCCCGAGCAGGAGCATGCCGGCCGCGGAGACCGCGCCGACCCCGCCGACGGTGAACCAGAGCACGTCGGCGCCGAGCTCCAGCAGCGGCCCGCCGAGCAGCGGCGCCAGCACGGCCGACAGCGACCACGAGAACCCGAACAGCCCCGCGTACCGGCCGCGCAGCTCGGGCGGCGCCAGCGCGGCCACGACGGCGCCCGGGATGCCGGCCGTGATGATCTCGCCGGCCGTCCACACGGCGATCGTGACGGTCAGCCCGGCCGTGCTGGTGACGAACGCGGTCATCGCGAAGCCGGCCCCCATGACGGCCAGGCCCAGCGCGAACGTGCGGGCGGCGTCCCTGCGCCCCAGCCAGCCCGACACCAGCGGCTGCACCAGGACGATCAGCACGCCGTTCATCGCCATGGCCAGGCCGTACTGCGCGGGCGTCAGCTTCACCACCTGGGTCATGGCCACCGGCAGCATGGTCATCGTCTGCGAGTAGACCAGCGCGTTGCCCAGCGACACCAGCGTGAAGCCGACCATCACGCGGTCGCGCAGCACCACGCCGAACCCGCCCGCCGACGCCCGGGACGCGGCCGGCCGCGTCTCGGGCACCGCCCGCCAGACCAGCACGGCGAAGACCACGCTCGACAGCGCGTCGATCCAGAACAACCAGACGAACCCGAGCCCGGCCAGCCAGCCGCCGGCCGTCATGCCGACCGCGTAGCCGAGGTTGATCCCCCAGAACAGCAGCCCGTACGCCCGGGGCCGCTCCACGGGCGAGACCAGGTCGGCGACCAGGGCGTTGGACGCGGGCCGGTAGACGTCGATCACCAGGCCGAGCACGAACATCGAGGCCAGGATCGCCGGCAGCGAGGAGCTGTAGCCGAGCGCGAGCATGGTCGCGGCCGTGGCCAGCATGCCGCCCGACAGGGTGGCCCGGCGGCCGATGCGGTCGGCGAGCACGCCGGCCAGGAGCTGCGACAGCAGCGAGCCGGCGCCGAACACGCCCATCACCAGGCCGGCCGCGGCCAGCGACAGGCCGCGGCTCTGGGTCAGGTAGACGCCGGTGAAGGGCATGACCATGGTGCCCAGGCGGTTCACCAGCGTGCCGCCCCACAGGGCCCAGAAGGCCCGGGGCAGCCCGCCGACCTTCGACTGGAGGAAGGACGGTTTCTCAACAGTTGCGCTCGACACGTCCTAAAGAGTGATATTTACGGTTTTGCTGGGCGAACGATTTAGCCCACACTAAAAGGATGTCCGTAACCTGGGCCATGAGGCCGGAGGACGTGGCCGGCCTCCGGTTCGCGTTCTCCCCGCTGTGGGAGCTCGTCGCCAGCCTGCGCACGCTCCAGGGACCGGCCAGGCAGTCGATCCACCTGCCCTGGCTCAAGGCCGTCCGGCCCCGGCTGGCCGGGTTCGACCTGCGCGAGCTGTTCGCGCTGGTGCCGCCGGCCGGCTACATCGCCGACTTCGTCACCCCGCCGCCCGACACGCCGATGCCGGAGTTCGGCGCCGAGCTCGACCGGGTCAGGAACACGCCGCCGGAAAGGGCCCGCGCGGAGGCCCTGACGGTGGCGAGCACGGACAGGGAGGCGCTGGCGCGCTTCGCCGCCGACCCCGAGGCCGGGGTGGCCAGGGTCGCCGACACGCTGGAGGCGTACTGGGAGGCGTGCCTCGCGGAGTTCTGGCCCCGCGTGTACGGGCTGCTCGAACGCGACGTGCTGCGCCGCTCGCGGCAACTCGCCCAGGGCGGGGCCCGCGAGCTGTTCGCCGGGCTCGACCCCACCGTGCGCTGGACGGGGGAGCGGCTGGTCATCGACCGGCCCTGGTGCGGGCACGGGCTCACCGGGCTGCACGGCGACGGCCTGGTGCTGGTGCCGAGCGCGTTCTGGTGGCCCTCGGTGGCGGTGATGTCGGCGCCGTACCAGTCGATGCTGGTCTATCCGGTGCTCGGCGTCGGGACGTTGTGGGAGCAGGGCCCGCCGCCCGCACCCGGCGCGCTGGCCGCGCTGATCGGCCGCAGCCGGGCGCAGATCCTGCTCGCGCTCGCCGAGCCGGCCACCACCACGGCGCTGGCCACGCGCATGGCGCTCACGCCCGGCTCGGTCAGCCAGCACCTGGGCGTGCTCAGCGGCAGCGGGCTCACGGTGGGGATGCGGGTCGGCAAGCAGGTCGTCTACCGCCGCACCCCCGCCGGAGACATGCTGGCGGGCGGCTCCCTCGTCCCTTCCCCGGCGTAGCGCCGGGCTCAGGTGTAGCGCTCGGACTCCAGCAGCCAGTCGAGGTGGGCGCGCGGCGCGGCGAGGTAGGCGCAGGCGACCTTGCTGACGTCCCTGGCCACCTTCGGCTCCAGGTCGTGCAGCGGCAGTTGCCGGGCCGCCTGCTGCATGTCCTGGCAGCGCGCCTCGATCCGGTCCAGGACCCAGGCGATCGCCTCCCGCTCGCCCAGCCCGAGCTGGCGCATCGCGAGCACCACGAAGTTGTGCACGTCGCCGCGCTCCTTGGGCCGCGACGCCACGTCGTTGCACCAGGCGGTGACGTCGCTGCACGCGCTCACGAGCCGCTGCCACGGCTCGCACTCGTGCACCCAGACCGGCACCTCCACCCGCAGGCACGGCTCGACCAGGTCGTACAGGTAGGGGCCCACGGTGCCCCTGCGCAACGACGGATACTCCTCCAGCGTCGGCATCCGGCCCGCCGCCCGGTTGTCGGCCTCGGTGCGGCAGGCGTCGTACTGCGCCTGCAGCCCGACCGCGAACCTGGCCCGCCACTGGTCGCTCATCCGCGCGCTCGTCACCCGCCACAGGTCCGCGAACGCCGCCTCCAGCGGATGCCGCGCCGCGCCGCTGAGCATGCCGGGGAAGATGTCCAGCGGGCACGACCCCTCGTCGAGCTCGTCGTCCAGGTGGAAGAGCCAGGTCAGCCACTGCGCGAACAGCGCCGCCGCGGCCGCGTCGAACTCGGCGAACGCGCGGCCGGCCATCCGGTGGTAGCCGACGCCGGGATCGGCGCGCAGGCCGGTCCTCCTGGCCCAGTCGATGACGGCGGCCTCGATCGCGTACACGGCCGGATGCATCCGGCACGGCGTGGCCATCGCCGGCACCCGCTCGGTGAGCGGCAGCAGCGCCAGGGCCGCCGAGCCGCCCCTGCGCGGCAGCGGCAACATCGAGGTCAGCGCGGAGCGCAGCGCGTCACGCACGGTGCCGATCACGGTGGCGAACACGGTGCCCGTGGTGCCCGTGGTGCCCGTGGCGCCTGTGGTGCCCGTGGTGTCCGTGGTGGTTTCTGCGGTGGATTCCGTGACGGACTCCGTGGTGGTGCTCGCTGCGGTCTTCACAGTGGTCTTCACAGCCGCCTTCACAAGGGCCCGAAAAGCCAGTTGCCCGCGGCGTTCGGGTCCTCGCTGCGGTAGTAGTCGGCGGCGGCCAGGACCAGCTCCTCCACGGTGATCGTGCCTCTGCCCATCCGGTCGAGCCGGTCGAACGCCTCGTCCACGTCGTCGTAGGCGACCCCGAACGCGCACAACATGGTGCGGAAGTCGCCCGGCCCGATGCTTCCGTCCCGGTCGGCGTCGCACAGCTCCGCCACCGCCACCGTCGCCGGTCTGAACACCTGGTCGTAGTGACCGCCGGTGACGAACGCCGCCCTCATCGCGGTACGGAAGTCCGGGCGCGCGATGCCGGAGTCGCCGTCGCGTTCGAGCGTGCGCGACAGGGTGGACCAGATGTCGTCGAAGCTGCCGACCAGGCTGGCTCCGGTGACCGAGGTGGGGGACTCTCCGAAGCCCACCAGGATGCGGGCGCCCAGCCCGAGCAGGTCCTCACGCTCCACGACGCCGGTGCCGCGCGCGTCGATGTGGTCGAACGCCCGATCGAGCTTGTGATTGAGCAGGTCGATAGCCACCAATGCCTCCCCCGAGACTGACTGCGTGATCACAGTAAGTGGGGCGGGGGGCTTTGTCAGCGAGGCTCGCACCGGCACCCCCCGTAACGTGTGCGAAACACGGACACGGCATCCTGGATAGGAGACCCGTACTGTCTTCATGAGGGGATGCCTTGGACCGCCAGCAGGAGTTCGTGCTCCGCACGCTCGAGGAACGCGACATCCGGTTCATCCGGCTCTGGTTCACTGACGTGCTCGGCTTCCTCAAGTCCGTCGCCATCGCGCCCGCGGAGCTCGAAGGCGCCTTCTCCGAGGGGATGGGCTTCGACGGCTCGGCCATCGAGGGCTTCGCCCGCGTCTACGAATCAGACATGCTCGCCAAGCCCGACCCGTCCACGTTCCAGATTCTGCCCTGGCGCAGTGAGACGCCGGGCGCGGCGCGCATCTTCTGCGACATCCTCATGCCGGACGGCTCGCCGTCCCACGCGGATCCGCGCTGGGTGCTCAAGCGCACGCTCGCCAAGTGCGCCGACATGGGCTTCACCTTCTACACCCACCCGGAGATCGAGTTCTTCCTGCTGAAGAACCGGCCCGAGGCCGGTCAGCGGCCCGAGCCGATCGACTCCGGCGGCTACTTCGACCACACGCCGCACAGCTCCGGCCACGACTTCCGCCGTCAGGCGATCATGATGCTGGAGTCGATGGGCATCTCCGTCGAGTTCAGCCACCACGAGGGCGCGCCCGGCCAGCAGGAGATCGACCTGCGCTACGCCGACGCGCTCACCACGGCCGACAACATCATGACCTTCCGCCTGATCATGAAGGAAGTCGCGCTGGAGCAGGGCGTCTGGGCCTCGTTCATGCCCAAGCCCTTCACCGACTACCCGGGCTCCGGCATGCACACGCACATGTCGCTGTTCGAGGGCGACCGCAACGCCTTCTACGAGGCGGGCTCGGACTACCAGTTGTCCAAGACCGGCCGCTCGTTCATCGCCGGGCTGCTCAAGCACGCCGCCGAGATCACCGCCATCACCAACCAGTGGGTCAACTCCTACAAGCGGCTCTGGGGCGGCGCCGAGGCCATCGCCGGCCAGGGCGGCGAGGCGCCCTCCTACGTGTGCTGGGGCCACAACAACCGCTCGGCCCTGGTCCGGGTGCCGATGTACAAGCCGCACAAGGGGGGCTCGACACGCATCGAGTTCCGCTCGCTCGACTCGGCGTGCAACCCCTACCTGGCGTTCGCCCTGATCCTGGCGGCCGGGCTCAAGGGCATCGAGGAGGGCTACGAGCTGCCCGCCGCCGCCGAGGACAACGTGTGGACCCTCACCAGCGCCGAGCGCCGCGCCCTGGGCATCCAGCCGCTGCCCGGCTCGCTCGACGAGGCGATCGCGGTCATGGAGCGCAGCGAGCTGGTCGCCGAGACGCTCGGCGAGCACGTCTTCGACTTCTTCCTGCGCAACAAGCGCGCGGAGTGGCGCGAATACCGCCGGCACGTCACCGAGTTCGAGCTCGGCCGCTACCTGCCGGTGCTCTGACCGGCGAGCGGCACACCCGGACACCGAAGAGCGGGCCACGTCGGACGACGTGGCCCGCTCTTCGCGGTGGCGGCTACTTGTTGACGTTCTTGTACAGGTAGACAGCCGACTTCTTGAGCTGGGCGGCGCCGGTCTTGCCGGTACGGTGCCGCTCCGCCGACGCGAGCGCCTGCTTCAGCGTCGTCTTCCCGTGCACCTTGGCCGAGGCGTTGTACACGCCGTGCGCGTAGTTCAGCCACGCGGCCAGCAGCTCGCGGTCGAGCAGCGCCCTGGCGGACTTGCCCTTGGGCTTGAGGATCTTGTACGCCTTGCCCAGCGAGCCCGCGTCGGCCCGCTCGGGGAAGACCTTGCTGCCGTTCTGGGCGATCGCGAGGTAGCAGGTGAGCGTGGCGTCGCTCAGCGAGCCCCGGTTGCGCAACATCTCGCCCGCCCACGCCTTGGAGCTCAGCGGCTTGGTGCCCTTGCCGCGCTCACAGGTGTCGGGCACGGGCACGGGGAGCGTGTCCGTGCCGGGGTCCCCGGGACCCTCGGTCGACCGGATCGTCGGCGTGGGGGCGGCCGTCGGCGTCCGGGTCGGACTCGGCGTCACCGACGGCGTGGGGGTGACCGACGGCGTGGGGGTCGGGGTCGGCGTGGGGGTCGCGGCCGGCAGGGCGGCCGTCAGGTTGATCCGCTTGGTGGTCACCCCGGCGTAGGTGATGGGCTTGCCGGTGTCCCGCAGCTTGGCCACGAGCCCCTGGATGGGCACGCCGCGGTAGGCCTGGCGCAGCAGGGCCAGCGCGCCCGCGACGTGCGGCGCGGCCATGGAGGTGCCGCTGAGCGCGCTGTAGGCGTTGCCGGGGACGGCGGAGTTGATCTGCACGCCGGGCGCGAACAGGTCGAGCAGCTCGCCGCGGTTGCTGAAGCTCGCCACGGCGTCGTTGTCGTCGGTGGCGCCGACGGCGACGGCGGCCGACACGCAGGCCGGACTGGAGACGCCGTCGGCGAAGCCGTTGTTGCCGGCGGCGATGACCGTGGCGACGCCGAACTGCTGCAGCCAGACGATCTCGTTCTTGAGCGCGCCGGCCTGGGGGTCGTTGTCACAGTGCTGGGTCTGCTTGGCGCCGCCGCCGAGGCTCATGTTGACCGCGACGACCTTGAGGCCGGCGTGGACGCTGTCGACGTACTCCAGCGCGGCCTTCTGGCTGGAGTCGTAGCTGCCGAAGCACGGCGCGGTGGCGCCCAGCTCCCCGCAGACGGGGCCGTTGAACCTGGTGAACACCTGGATGGGCAGGATGCCCGCCTCCGGCGCGACGCCGCCGGCGGGGGCGCCCGCCGTCTTCTTGCCGGCCGCGATGCCCGCCACGTGGGTGCCGTGGGAGCACTGGTTGCGGCCCGCCACCACGCACAGCGCGGTCTCGGCGTCGGCGGCGCCCGCGCCGGTCTGGGTCGGCTGGCCGTTCGGGCAGAGCGACTGGGCCTGCAGGTAGGCGTCGGCAGAGTTGACGGAGAAGCACGCCTCGCGCACGATCCGGCCGGCGAAGAACGGATGGTCACGGTCGATGCCCGTGTCCAGGATCGCGATGGAGGAGCCCTTGCCGGTCCAGCCGGCCGCGTTGGCCTTGTCGGAGCCGATCAGCTTGGTGCTGACGTCGAGCGTGGTCAGGCTGAGCCGGTCCTCGTAGATCGCCTCGATCCGGTCGTCGGTCTTGAGCGTGGCGAGGGTCGGCTTGTCCAGGGTGGCGACCAGGAACTCCGTCGAGGTCGTCCGGTCGACCACCGCGGTCTTGGCCGAGGCGTCCTCCGTGGTCCTGGCCACGGCCGGGACGCTCTCGCCCTTCTTGAGCTCGACGATGGCGCGCACCTTCGCGCCGCTCTTGACCTCGGCCGCGACGCTCTTGGCGACCTCGGGGTCGCCGGTGGCGGCCTGCGCGGGCGCGCCGACGGCCAGGACGGCCGTCATGGTCATGGCGAGCACGGACGTGCTCGCCAGCAGAGACCGTAGTCTCACTGGTCCTCCGGGGGGCAGGCCGAGCCCTCGCGGGCCGGCGTCGTGACGAGGGGGGACGCCATCAGCGGATGCGTGCGGGCATGCGAGAAGAGCCTCAGCTACACCCGCGCCTCCCCGTGGCCGATGGCGATCGAAATCCCGCTTATGCGTGAAAGCAAGCGTATGTAGGGAAAGGCGGGGTTAGGCGGAGTGACGTTGATCCGTTATCCGGAATTTCCTACTTGCCGGAATTGGCCATGGCGGGTGCGCTCAGGCGGGGCCGCCCGCGTGCCGGCGCAGCCCGGTGGTCACCTCGTCGAACACGATGGCCTCCAGCAGGTCCGCCCCGGCCCGGTCGACGATGTACGCGCCGCTGGCCGGAGCCGGATCCCCGCTCTTGACCCGGGTGATCAGGTCCTCCCACCGGCGCTGATGGCGGCTGAACGTCTTCGGCGCGACCACCCGGCCCCTGGCCTGCTGCCCCGCCAGCGCCACCCCGGCGGGCGTGTCCAGCAGGAGCAGGTGGAGGCGGGCGCCGCGCCTGCGGGCCAGCCAGGCGAAGCCCCTGAGCACGTACGGGCCGCAACCCCGGTTGTGGGCGATGACCGAGTGGCCGTGCAGCAGGGCCCGCCGGATGCGGCTCAGGTGGGTGGCGAACACCACGGCCCGGCGCACCGGCCGCGGGGCCCAGTCGAGCCTGCCGTACCAGTGCCGCCTGGACTGGTAGGAGTCGATCACCACCACCGCGCCCGAGGTGAAGGGCAGCGTCTCCGCGCCGTGCAACCCGTACAGGCGCCGTAGCAGGGTGGTCTTGCCCGCGCCCGGAAGCCCGGTCAGGATGACCAGGGATCCGGGCGGATATCGCAACCTCGCGCCCTGCACAGGCTCACCCCCGGTGAGATTTGCCGCCGATTGTCGTGCCGCGCCAGCATAGGCCGCTTGCCCCCCAGCCTCTCCGAGGATGGGGCCGGATGCGCACTTCCGGCCAGAAAAGGCGCCGGACTCCCCGGCCCACCGGCGTCACGCGGCCGGGCGGCCGGCTCGTTCCCGGCCGGACGAACGGCTCCTGGACTGGGCCGATATTGGAGGATTGGTCGCGGCAGGAGGGAAAGCCGCGATAAAGTACTCCACGACGCCTTGATCGGCCTCACTCCTCAAGCGGTTCGGAGTGAGGCCGATTTTCGTTGCTTCTGACTCCCCGGTCACATCGACGCGATGTGCGGCGCATAACGTCCCAGGCACCCCTGGTGACCGGACCGTGCTGGGGTCGGGAAGTATCGGGCCCTTTGCGGCGTTATGTGGTGGTACGAGCAAGCGGTCAGGACCCCCATCATCTGGCCAAACCGGGAGTCCAGTAAAATCGGGCTGCTCATTATGTTATTTCCGGACTTCTCGCCATCTGCGGCGATATTGGAGGGTGTGGCATGACGACGGCTGCCCTGCAGACCGTGTTGACCGTTCCCCAGCGTTTCCGGGGCCCCGCAGGCGTCGCCAACGGCGGCTGGATAGCGGGAACCATGGTGGAGGCGCTGAACGGTGGTCGATCAGCCGTCGAGGTGACGCTGCACGCGCCCACACCCCTGGAGACCGAGCTGCGCCTGGAGCACGTGGCCAACTCCGTCTCCCTCTCCCACGGCGACACGCTGCTGGTCGAGGCCATCCCGGTGGCCGAGGACCTGGAGGGCCCCGGCTTCGTGCCGTTCACCGACGCCGCCCGCGCCGAGGCCGGGTTCGCGGGCCTGCGGGCGCACCCGTTCGCGGAGTGCTTCGCCTGCGGCCTGCGCGAGCCCGGTGACGGCCTGCGCATCTTCCCCGGCCCGGTGGCGGGCACGGACCTGGTGGCGGCCGGCTGGCGGGTGCCGTTCACGGTGATGGGCGAAGAGGGGGTGCCCGCCTCGATCGTCGGCGCCGTGCTCGACTGCATCACCGGCTGGGCCCACTTCGGCCCCGGCGAGTCCGCCCTGCTGGGGCGGCTGGCCGTGCAGATCCACCGCCCGGTCACCCCCGGCGGCCGCTACTCCGTCGTGGCCCGCCCGACCGGCCGTGACGGGCGCAAGATGATGGGCCAGAGCGCCATCTACGAGGCGGACGGCACGCTGGTGGCCGCCGCTCGCGCCACCTGGATCGCTCCACGCTAGACCGGTGACGCGAACGACCCCCGAGCGCACCGCTCGGGGGTCGTTCTGTCGTGCCCAGGGTTCAGGCGGGGGAGGTGAGGCGGGCCGCGACGGTCGAGACGCAGCGGTCGTCGAACAGGATCGTGTAGTGGTTGCAGTCCGGCACCAGCTCGTCGCGGAGCCCGGGCAGCCGCGCGGCCCAGGGCAGGGCCAGCTCGTCGGGCAGCAGGCCCGTGTCCTGGTTGAGCAGCCCGCGCGGAGCCCTGAGCAGGTGCAGCGGCGCCTTGATCGCGGTGAGGGCGGCGCCGATCCGCTCCTGCTCCAGCCGCATCCACCGCCCGTCCTCCAGCACCGCCTCGCCGACGGCCCGCGACCGCAGCGCCCCTTCCGGGCCCGTGAGGTCATAGCGCACGTACGCCTCGACGTCGGCGTTCCAGTGGCCGGCGAAGGCGGGATGCGCCTTGAAGAAGTCGACGTAGGCGTCCGCGGAGGCGAACGTCTGCCGCAGCCGCGCCAGTGCGGGGCCCAGCGTGGCCTCGATCGCCTCGTCCGGATCCACGCCCTCGGGCAGCGCCGGCTGCGGCAGCCCGCCGTCGACCAGCACCACCCGGGCGAAGTCCCGCTGGGCGCCGGCCAGCGCGGCGACGTACGCGCCCATCGAGTGACCGGTCAGCACCGTGCCGGCGCCGGCCCCGACGTGTTCGGCGACCCGCAGCACGTCCTCGGCGTGCCGGGGCAGCCCGTACGGTCCGGGCAACGCGGCGCTGTGCCCCCGCCCGCGCAGGTCCATCGCCACCAGCGACCAGTCCTCGGGCAGGCGCCGGCCCACCGCGCCCCAGGCCATGAGCGAGGCGGTGATGCCGTGCACGGCGATGATCAGGCGTGGTCCGGTGCCGAACGTGGCGATGCGCAGGCCGTCTACCTCGTCGAACGCGTATGTCATAGCCGGAGCTTAGGGACAAGGAGCCGGATAGCGGAGGGCAGGTCCGCCGTAATGGCAAAGTTCCGGATAATTACCCAATATGCGCATCACCGTGATCGAACACGAGGCCGAGGCCGGGCTCGGATACCTCGCGAGCTGGCTCGGCCTGGCCTGCGAGGTCGTGCGGCCGTACCTGGAGGAGCGGGTTCCCGTCCGCGCGGCGGACGGGCTGATCGTGCTCGGCGGGGCCGCGGCCGCCTGGGAGGACGAGCGCAGCCCCTGGCAGCCCGCCACCCGTGACCTGCTGCGACGGGCCGTCGGCGACGGCACGCCCACGCTGGGCATCTGCCTGGGGGCGCAACTGCTCACCCTGGCCTGCGGCGGCACGGTCGAGCGGGGCGCGCGGGGGCTGGAGATCGGCGCGCGCGAGGTGGTCGCGCTGCCCGCCGCCGCTTCGGACCGGCTGTTGTCGGGGGTCGCGCCGGGCGCCGTGGCCGTCCAGTATCACCAGGACGCCATGACGAGGTTGCCCGCCGGCGCGGTGCCGCTGATGACCGGCCACCAGTATCCGAACCAGGCCTACCGGCTCGGCGAGGCCGCCTGGGCGGTCCAGTTCCATCCCGAGGCCACCCCGGAGATCTTCGCCTCCTGGACGGACGGGTCCGGCCTGGAGGCGGCCGGCGAGCTCGACGCCGAGGTCAAGGCCGCCGAGCCGGCCCTCGTCGCGGCCTGGCGCCCGATGGCGCTGGCCTTCGCGAACGTGATCAGAACCCGCGCCTGAGCCCGGGCCCGTCCGGCTGTCGCGCGGCCCGCCTGGATTCGCCCGGCTGTCGCGCGGCCCGTCCGGGCCCGTCCGGCTGTCGCGCGGCCCGCCTGGATGCGCCCGGCTGTCGCGCGGCCCGTCCGGGCCCGTCCGGCTGTTTCGCGGCTTGCCTGGATGCGCCTGACTGTCTCGCGGCCCGCCGGGGCCTGGTGAGGGTGTGCGCCAGCGCGTGGACGCCCGCCAGTGCCAGCGGCAGCGCCCCCAGCGCCCCCAGCGCCGCCAGTCCCGCACGTCCGGCGGGCGCCGGCACCCCGGCCGCCCGCAACCGCCGCCACGCCCACACCGAGAACGGGATCACCACTACGGGCGCGGTCACCACCCCTGGCGTGTACCGGCCGAGCACGGCCGTCTGCGCCAGATGCGTCACCCCGTGCAGCCCGAACCCCGCGAGCACGGCCTGGAAGACCGGGCTGCGCCCGCCCGTGCGCGCCCCGTGCGCGGCGGCTCCGGCGATGACCCCGCCCATGAGCCCGATGGCCACGTTCGCGTGCCGCTGGGTGACTTCCAGGCGATCCCAGGGCACCCGTGGATACCGTTCCTCCAGCGCCGGCCGGGCCGCACGCGTCCAGCGCGCCATCGTGGCCAGCTCCTCGGCGTCGTGCACGGCCCACGCGGCCAGCAGCCCCCAGGTCACCGTCGCCGGGATCCGCTCCATGTCCGTCTCCGTCCCCATCGCGAGCGAAACGCAACGCAACGTTGCGTTCAATACTAGGGCGATGCGGACAAGAGCTGTCAAGATGGAGGGGTGCCCAGGATCGAATCCACCGCAGCGAGGCTCGCCAGACTCGGCTTCGCCGACGGCGCCCGGGCCGCCCAGCTCGTCCGGCAGGCCGGGACCGACCTGGACGACCTGCTGGAGTCCCTGGTGGACGTGGCCGACCCGGACCTGGCGCTGCTCTCCCTGAGCCGCCTGGCCGAGCGCGAGCCCGCGGTCGTCGACACCCTCCGCCACAACGCGGACCTGAGAGCCAGGCTGCTGGCCGTGCTCGGCGTCAGCGCCGCCCTGGGCGAGCATCTGGTGCGCCACCCCGGGCAGGTCGCGACGCTGGCCGTGCCGGAGCTGGGCGACCCCCGGGCCGGGCTGCTGCGGGCCGTCGGCGCCGAGCCGGGCGAGGCCGAACCGCGCGCCTCGGGGAACGACACGCTGGTGGCGCTGCGCGTGGCGTACCGCGAGAGGGTGCTGCACCTGGCCGCGCGCGACCTCACCGGCCAGGCCACGCTGAGCGAGGTCACCTCGGAGCTGTCCGACCTCGCGGGCGCGGCGCTGGAGGCGGCGCTCGCCGTCGCCCGCGCCGAGATCGACGACGGCGAGGTGCGCCTGGCGGTCATCGGCATGGGCAAGTGCGGCGCCCGCGAGCTCAACTACATCAGCGACGTAGATGTGATCTTCGTGGCCGAGCCGCGCGAGGGCGCCGACGAGACCAAGGCGCTGCGCACGGCGACCCGGCTGGCCCAGGCCATGATGCGGGCCTGCACCGCCACCACCTCCGAGGGCTCGCTGTGGGAGGTCGACGCCGGGCTGCGGCCGGAGGGGCGCTCAGGGCCGCTGGTGCGCACGCTGGCCAGCCACCTCGCCTACTACCGGCGCTGGGCCAAGACGTGGGAGTTCCAGGCGCTGCTCAAGGCCCGGCCGGTGGCGGGCGACCTGGAGCTGGGCAAGGCCTACGTCGAGGCGATCGACGACATGGTCTGGTCGGCCGCCACCCGCGACCACTTCGTCGAGGACGTGCAGGCCATGCGCCGCCGGGTCGAGGCCCACGCGCGCGCCGAGGGGGAGCGCCAGCTCAAACTGGGCCCCGGCGGGCTGCGGGACATCGAGTTCGCGGTGCAGCTCCTGCAGCTCGTGCACGGCCGGCTCGACCCCCTGCTGCGCCGCCGCGCCACGCTCCCGGCCCTGGCCGCGCTCTCCCGGGGCGGCTACGTCGGGCGCGACGACGCGCGCGCGATGGCGGAGGCCTACGCGTTCCTGCGCCGGGTGGAGCACCTGCTGCAACTGCACCGGCTGCGGCGCACCCACGTCGTGCCGGCCGACGAGGCCGACCTGCGCAGGCTCGGCCGGGCGCTGGGGATGCAGGCCGATCCGGTGGGGGAGTTCACCGCGCGGTGGCGGCGGCACGCCATGGAGGCGCGGCGGCTGCACGAGAAACTGTTCTACCGGCCGCTGCTGCAGGCGGTGTCGCGGTTGCGGGAGTCGGAGGCACGGTTGTCGGCCGCGGCGGCCAAGGCCAGGCTGGAGGCGCTCGGCTACGTCGATCCGGGCGGCGCGCTGCGCCACATCGCGGGCCTCACCGCGGGCGTGTCCAGGCGGGCCGCGATCCAGCGCACGCTGCTGCCGGTCATGCTCGGCTGGTTCGCCGACGCGCCGGACCCGGACGCGGCGCTGCTCGGGTTCCGGCAGGTCAGCGACAAGCTGGGCAGCACCCCGTGGTACTTGCGGCTGCTGCGTGACGAGACGGCGGTGGCGTCCAGGATGGCGCGGGTGCTCGGCACCAGCCGCTACGCCACCGGGCTGCTCATGCACGCGCCCGACGCGGTCGCGATGCTCGGCTCGGACCGCGAGCTCGCCGTGCGCCCGCCGGAGTCGCTGCTCGGCGAGGCGTCCGCGGCGGTGTCCAGGCACGCCGGCGACGCCGAGACCGCCGTCACGGCCGTCCGGGCGCTGCGCCGCAAGGAGTTGTTCCGTACGGCCGTGGCCGACATCTCCGGGCTCATCGACATCGAGGCCGTCGGCGGCGCCCTGTCGTCGCTGAACGACGTCACCCTCCAGGCGGCCCTCGACGCCGCCCTCACCAAGGTCTCCGACGTCACCTCGTTCGCGATCATCTCCATGGGCCGGCTCGGCGGCATGGAGTGCTCCTACGCCAGCGACGCCGACGTCATGTTCGTGCACTCGCCCCGGCCCGGGGTGGACGAACGCGAGGCCACCGACGCCGCCCACACCGTGGCGGGCGAGCTGCGGCGGCTGTTGTCGCTGCCCGTCCCCGATCCGCCCCTGATCATCGACCCCGACCTGCGGCCCGAGGGCAGGCAGGGCCCGCTGGTGCGGACGCTCGCCTCCTACCGGGCCTACTACGCGCGCTGGTCGTCGCCGTGGGAGTCGCAGGCGCTGCTGCGGGCCCGCTTCTCGGCCGGCGACGCGGCGCTGGGGCACGCGTTCGTCTCGATGATCGACGAGCTGCGCTATCCGCAGAACGGGCTGCCCGACGACGCGGTCAGGGAGATCAGGCGGCTCAAGGCCCGCATGGAGGCCGAGCGGCTCCCGCGCGGTGCCGACCCGGCCCTGCACACCAAGCTGGGCCCCGGGGGCCTGTCCGACGTGGAGTGGGTGGCCCAGCTCCTGCAGCTGCGCTACGCGGGGACCAGGCCGTCCCTGCGCACCACCCGTACCGTCGCGGCCCTGCGCGCCGCCGTGAACGAGGGTCTGCTCGCCCCGGCGGATGAGGTGGTGCTGGCCGAGGCGTGGCGCTTCGCCTCCCGCATCCGAGACGCGATCATGCTGGTCAAGGGCCGTCCGGGCGACAGCGTCCCGCGCGACGTGAGGGAGCGCAAGCTGATCGCCCAGACGCTCGGCTACCCGCCGGACGGCTCGGAGGACTTCCTCGACGACTACCGCCGGGTGACCCGCCGGGCCAGGCGCGTGGTGGATCAGGTCTTCTACGGGGCTTGATCGGCAACCGGAAAGGGTGTATCAAGGCCCGGGTGCTGTCCGTTTATGTGGACCTGGCCCTCGGCCTGGTCGTGTCGTTCCTGCTGCTGTCGCTGCTGGTGAGCGGGCTCAACGAGGCGTTCGTGCGCCTGCTCGCGATCCGCAGCAAGTTCCTGTGGGCCTACCTCAGGGACACCTTGGACGGTTCGGACGCCCAGGGGAAGTCGTGGTTGCCGGCCAAGGCGCGTGACGTCTTCGCCGCGCTGCCGTTCCTGCGCGACCCCCGTCCCCAGCACAGCGACCAGCCCGCGCCCTCCCAGGCCGGGGTGCTGCCCGCGCGGGAGAACAAGGCGGAGGACACCCTGGTCAACCTGCTCTACCAGCGGGTTCAGGAGATCGACCATCCCATCAAGGGCCGTACCAGCATCGCGAACCTCCCTCCCGGGCGCTTCTCGGTCGCGCTCATGGAGCTGGCCGCGACCGAACCGGGCGGCGTCGAGGGCTTCCTCGACAAGCTCAAGACGATGCGCAGCCCGCTGTACGGTCACCTCAAGGGCGTGTGGGAGAGCTCGCAGCGCGACCTCGACCGGTTCCGGCAGGGGGTCGAGACCTGGTTCGACGGCGAGATGCAGCGGCTGTCGATGTTGTACAAGCGTTACGTCAAGTGGGTCGTGGCCGTGCTGGGCCTGCTGGTGACGCTGCTGTTCACGATGGACGGGCTGGAGTACGCCAAGACGTTGCTGCGCGACAACGGCTTCCGCGCCTCGGTGGCGGCCGTGGCGGAGGCGGGGCCCGACGCCTACGACGAGCTCAAGGCGCGGTGCACGGGCGGCGACCCGCTGCCGTGCGTCACCGAGACGCTCAGCCAGCCCGCCCTCGTCAAGATGCTGGACCAGGCGCTGGTCAGCGTGTCGATCCCGGCGGAGGGCGACCCGGTCGTGCACTGGAACGGCGGGTCGTGGTTCGGTCGGCTGACCACGCCCAGCCATTGGCCGGGGTTCCTGCTGACCTATGTGGCGCTGCTGTTCGGGGCGCCGTTCTGGTGGGACGTGTTCCGCCGCATCACCGGCATCAAGCCGAGGCGCTGAGGCGGCTCATCGCGTACGGCCGTGACGCGGGCCGTCGTCAGGCGGCTCATCGCGTACAGCCGTGCCATGGCCGTCGTCAGGCGCTCATCGCGTACAGCACCTCCCGGAGCGCGGCCTCCCGGCTGCGCAACCACACCAGCCGCAACGCCAGCGCGGGCCGTGCCGCCGCAGGGGGGGCCGGGTCGAGGGACACCAGGGCGCCCGAGGCCAGGTCGCCGTCCACGGCGAAGTCCGGCAGCAGCGCCC
This sequence comes from Nonomuraea sp. NPDC002799, assembly GCF_053592075.1. NCBI lineage: Bacteria > Bacillati > Actinomycetota > Actinomycetes > Streptosporangiales > Streptosporangiaceae > Nonomuraea > Nonomuraea sp. NPDC002799. The sequence goes on along the minus strand of NZ_JBSFVA010000003.1, from coordinate 458,311 downwards.
TCCCCAGCCCCTGCCGCGCCCACTCGCGGGCGGTGGCGATGCTGGTCAGCTCCCTGCGCGGCACGTCCACCCCGAACGCGTGATCGGCCGCCAGCCGGATCGAGCACCCCGGCGGGCTCACCAGCAGCGGCTCCCGATCACCGTCCGGCGCCGCGACCAGCGACAGCCTGACCTCGCCCACGTCCACGAAATCCATGTCGGCCGGCGGGCTGAACCCCAGCCCTCCGACCCGCGACCCCGTGTCGAGCAGCAGCGCCGCGTCCAGCCGGGCGCTCGCCACCTCGGTCAGCAGCGCGTGCCTGGTCAGCGTGTGCACGTCGACGTCGAGGTCGGGGCGGCGTTTCGACAGGCGGCGGATCACGGCGGGGAGCCTGGCCGCGGCCAGCATCTCCAGCGCGCCGACCCGCACCCGCCGCCGGCTGCCGGTCACGGCCCTGCGCACCTCGTCGGCGTGGTCGAGCAGCCCTTGGGCCAGGGCCAGCAACTCCGTGCCCGGCCCGGTCAGGCGCATGCCTTGCGGGGTGCGTTCGAAGAGCGTGACGCCGAGGCTCCGCTCCAGCCTGCGCACCTGCTCCGACACCGACGCCGGAGCCAGCCCCAGGCTGTCGGCCGCGCCGACGACGGTGCCGGACCCGGCGACCGCCACAAAGCCTCTTAACTGCCGCAACTCCATGAAAGACAGCATACGGCTTTCCCGAATGCCCCCCACGGATGCGCCTGTTGAGCGAAGAGGCCGCGTATCAGCAGGCTGAGAGGCATGTTCGGTTTCTCCCTCGCGTACTTCCTGGTGATCCTCGACACCACCGTGCTGACGATCGCCCTGCCCGACCTGCGGGCCTCACTCGGCGGCTCGCTGGCGGGCCAGCAGTGGGCCGTGAACGCGTACACCGTCGCCTTCGCCGCCTGCCTGCTCGCGGCGGGAGCGGTGGCCGACAGGTACGGCGCGGCCCGCGTCTTCAAGGCCGGCGTGGCGGCTTTCGGCGTGATCTCGCTGCTGAGCGCCGCCGCCCCCAACCTGGAGGTGCTCATCGGGCTGCGGGGCCTCCTCGGCGTGGCGGGCGCGCTCTGCACGGGCGGCTCGCTCGGCCTGCTCGCCGAGATGTACCCCGTGCCGGCCGCCCGCGCCCGCGCCACCGGCCTGTGGGCGGCCATCACCGGCAGCGCGCTCGCGGCGGGCCCCCTGCTCGGCGGCGTCCTGGTCGACCTGTACGGCTGGCGCGCCGTCTTCCTGCTCAACCCGCCCATCGCCCTGATCAGCCTGCTGGCCATGCGCAAGGCCAGGTCCCCGCGCGGCGTCCGCCTGATCGACTGGCCGGTCCAGGTGCTGGCCTGCGTCTTCCTGGGCCTGGTCGCCGAGACTCTGATCGACTCCGCGCCCGTGGCCGGCCTGCTGGCGCTGGCCGCGCTGGCCGCCCTGGTGCTGGCCGAACGCCGCAGCAAGGCCCCGGCGCTGCCCGGCGGCCTGCTCGCCGCCACCTGGCCCGAACTCCTCGCGGGCACGGTCGCGAACTTCGCCTTCTCCGGCGCCCTGTTCGTCCTCACCCTCCTGCTGCAGGACGTTCGCCACCTCACCCCGATGGCCGCCGGGCTCGCGTTCCTGCCGCTCACGCTCCCCATGGCGGTGAACCCGCTGCTCACCGGCCGCCTGGTAGCCCGCTACGGCCCGCGCCGGCCCATCCTCGGGGGCCTGGTCCTGCTCGCGGCCGGCCTGACCGGCGTCGCGCTCACCGACGTGCTGGCACCCTGGCTGGTGCTGATGGGCTTCGGACTGTCGTTCATCCTGCCCGCGCTGATGGCCGGCATGATCAACAGCGCGCCGGCCGGGACGGCGGGCACGGCGGGCGGCGTCCTGAACGCCTTCCGTCAGGTCGGCGCCACCCTCGGCGTCGCGGTCATGGGCGTCATCGGCCACCCTCTGCTGGCAGCGGCCATCCTGACGGCGCTGACCTGCGGCGGCTACACCCTCGCCACCCTCCGCACCCGCTCTGCCCTCCCCGCCTGACCCCGCCCGCCCTGGCCTGGTGCACATACGGCCCGTCCCAGTCAGGGACGGGCCGTATGTGCTTTCAGGCCAGGGCGGGCGGCAGGCCGGCGATCAGATGGTGAAGCCGCCGTCGACGTTGACCGTCGCCCCGGTGACATACCGCCCGTCGGCGCCGGCGAGGAACGCCACAGCAGCGGCCACATCGGCGGGTGCCGCGTAATGGCCGAGTGCGGTGAACCCGTTGATGGTGTCGGCGTTCGGACCGTCAGCCGGGTTCAGTTCGGTGTCCGTAGCACCCGGGTTCACCAGGTTCACGGTGATCGCCCTGGGGCCCAGTTCCCGTCCGAGCGCCTTGGTCAGGCCGATCAGCGCGGTCTTGCTCATCGCGTACAGCGCGAAGCCAGGGAACACCGCCCGCTCGGCCATGTTGCTGCCGATGTTGATGATGCGCCCTCCGGCCGACATGTGGGGGACCGCGGCCTGCGAGGCGACGAACGGCGCTCGAACGTTGACCGCGATGGTCTGTTCGAACTCCTCCAGGCTCAACTGCTCCAGCGGTCCGAGAAGGAACGCGCCGGCGCTGTTGACCAGGATGTCCAGCCGGCCCAGCTCGGCGGCGACCCGGTCCACCACGGCGGTCAACGCCGCCGGGTCGGCGCTGTCGGCCTGCACGGCGATGGCCCGCCGCCCCACCTGCTTGATCTGCTCGATCACATCATCGGCACGCTGCTGATTGCGCTGGAACGTCAGCGCCACGTCGGCGCCGTCCTGGGCCAGGCGCAGTGCCACGGCGGCGCCGATGCCACGACTACCACCGGTGACCAGCGCTACCTTGCCGTCAAGTGTGTTGTTCATGACGAAGAGCTTGGCCGACAACGGTGCGCCTGTCCGGCGCTGATCGGACGCCTCGTTCCGGCCCGTCCCGGCCTCGCGCCTCTCGGCGTGTTTTCCCTGGTCCGCCACCCTCCGCGACCGGCCGGGAGTATCCTCACCCTCAACACCGCCGAGCCGGCCGAACGACGAGGTGACCGTGCGCTTCCAGCATTCGAGCGACATCTGGCGAGACTTCCCCGCCCTTGTACCCGGCGCGATCTCCGCCCAGGGCATCAGCGCGGACGTCTCCGTGGACGACCAGATCGCCCGGTTCGGCGAGATCGCCGCGAAGCGGCTCGTGTCCGTCTCGGAAGGCGAACTGCCGGAGATCCAGGCGTGGCGGCGGGCGTTCACGAAGATGGGCCTCAAACCGACGCAGTACCGCTGCGCCTCGGAGTCGCTGCTGCGCCGCTTCAGGAAGGAGGGCGCCCTGCCGCGCCTGCACCCCCTGATCGACCTGTGCAACGCGGTCTCCATCGCGTACGCGATCCCGGTCGCGGTCTTCGACCTGTCCAAGGTCTCCGAGTACGTCGAGGTCCGCTACGCGCGGGGCGAGGAGACGTACCTGACCTTCTCCGGCGAGACCGAGCGGCCGCCGGCCGGAGAGGTGATCTTCGCCGACGCCGGGGACAGGGCGCACGCCCGCCGCTGGACCAACCGGCAGAGCGGCCTGTCGGCCGTCGGCGACACGACGACCGACGTCCTCATCGTCGCCGAGGCCCTGCACGGCACCGCCCAGGCCGACGTCACCGCCCTCACGACCACCCTCGCCGCCGAGCTGCGCGCCACCTGGCCCACCACCCCTACCTCCACGATCCTGACCCCCTCCACCCCGCAGTTCACCCTCTGACCCTGTCACCTTCCAGGGCAGCGAAGTGCTGCATGCGTTAACGCGGTGATCATGGGTAGCGGTGGCTTACCCACCCTCAGCCCCAGGAGGTACCACAGTGCTCACCATCATCTTGCTCATCGCCGCTCTGATCTGTTTCGCGCTGGCCGCGTTCAACGTCGGCGGAGGCCGCCTCAACCTGCTGGGCGCGGGCCTGGCCTTGTGGGTGCTGACGGAGCTGATCCCGAAGATCGGGGATCTATAGTCCACAACGTGACGCGGGGGTGATCCCGCGCGCGTCCGCTGACCCGCTTAGGGCCCGCCTCCGCGCGGGCCTTTCGCGGGTCCTGGGCCTCCCTCACTGCACGGTCGAGCCGACGGCATCAGCGAGTTCGTCGAGTGGGGATCTTCTGGGGGCCTGGACCTTACGCCCTGGGCCCAGCCGTCACAGAAATCGGGCCTTGGCGTTCTGGTTCGGCTAGTGATCCCGCCGCTATCGGATCTTGATGTTGGCGTGGGAGTCTCTCCGCCGTGACCGAACCACACGACTCCGAGCAAGCCGACACCCCCCACGACGTCGGCTCCGTCCAGGTGCTCCGTACGATCGGGACCATCGCCATCGGCCTGGGCGCCGCACTGTCGGTGCTGACCATCTCCGTGTCCTGGCAGGACGTGCCCCGCGAATGGCTCGCCCTCTACCTTGTCGTCGTGTTGGCCGGCGTCGGAATCCGGATCGAGGCGGCGATCCGCGACCACGCCCGCTGACCGGCGCGGGTACGGGCGCCATACGACGCCCGGCCGGTGCGGCGTCGGGCGGTTGTCCGGCGCGGTGCGTTCGTCGTCCTGAGGGCGGCGGTGTCAGCTTCGCGGGCCGGCATGACGCCTCCTTCGGGATCGGTGTCGCCGGTCAGGGTCAGGGTCGTGTCATGAGGTAGACCATCCGCTCCCGGCCGGCGTCGGCGAGGCTCGCGGACGCCACCATGCGCGGTGCTCACGTGTGACCAGCCCACCACGTGCACCGTCTGAGCAGGCGGGCAGCCGAGATGAGCCTGAGTGGATGGACGCGTACGGCTGGGGGCATCTGCGTCATGAGGCGCCCGGTGTTACTACCACCTCGGGATGGGCGACCATGCCGTTCAAGCGGTTGAAGAGTCCTTGCAGGTGCGCCGCGACATTCGCCCGCGGGCGTGCGGAAAGGTGACTCGTCGGCCTGCTGGGCGTCGCCTCCAGCAAAGGCATAGCCATGTGGCCGGCCCAGATCATGGGCGGCGAAATCGCCTGGGGGCTTCCGCTGTCACGGTCTCCGGCATCACCTCACGTCATTGCCGATCGTGTCCGGCGCCGATGTGCCGGTGGTCCAGGCTCGCCAGTGCCAAGACCACCTCAGACACCTACGGCCGCCTCTGGCCGGACTCCGATGAGTCCGCCAGGGCGGCCGTGGGTGTGGTCCTGCAAGATCGTGTGGACTTCCTGTTAACGCAGGTCAGGCTACCTAAGTGGCCTAAATGTCGTAGTAGAGCTCGAACTCGTGCGGGTGCGGCCGCAGCCGGATCGGGTCGACCTCGTTCTCCCGCTTGTAGGCCACCCACGTCTCGATCAGGTCAGGCGTGAACACGCCGCCCTCAAGCAGGTAGTCGTGGTCCTCCTCCAGCGCGGTGAGCACCTCGGAGAGCGAGCCGGGCACCTGCGGCACCTGGCGGGCCTCCTCCGGCGGCAGCTCGTAGAGGTCCTTGTCGACCGGCTCCGGCGGCTCGATCTTGTTGCGGATGCCGTCGATGCCCGCCATCAGCATCGCCGCGAAGGCGAAGTAAGGGTTGCACGACGGGTCCGGCACGCGGAACTCGATGCGCTTGGCCTTCGGGTTGGAGCCCGTGATCGGGATGCGGACGCAGGCCGAGCGGTTGCGCTGGGAGTAGACCAGGTTGACCGGGGCCTCGTAGCCGGGGACCAGGCGGTGGTAGGAGTTGACCGTCGGGTTGGTGAAGGCCAGCAGCGACGGGGCGTGCTTGAGCAGGCCGCCGATGTAGTAGCGGGCCGTGTCGGACAGGCCCGCGTAGCCGACCTCGTCGTAGAAGAGCGGCGAGCCGTCCTTCCACAACGACTGGTGGCAGTGCATGCCCGAGCCGTTGTCACCGAAGAGGGGCTTCGGCATGAAGGTGACCGTGTGGCCGTGCTCCAGAGCCGTGCTCTTGATGACGTACTTGTAGAGCATCAGGTTGTCGGCGGTCTTGAGCAGCGTGCCGAACTTGAAGTCGATCTCCGCCTGGCCGGCCGTGCCGACCTCGTGGTGCTGCATCTCGACCTCGACGCCGCACTCGATGAGGTTGCGCACCATCTCCGAGCGCAGGTCGGTGAAGTGGTCCATCGGCGGGACCGGGAAGTAGCCGCCCTTGTAACGCGGCTTGTAACCCAGGTTGCCGCCCTCGGCCGCCTTGCCGGTGTTCCAGGCGCCCTCGATGGAGTCGATGTAGTAGTAGCCGGCGTTGGCGCTCGTCTCGAAGCGCACGTCGTCGAAGATGTAGAACTCGGCCTCAGGGCCGAAGTAGACCGTGTCGGCGATGCCGGTGCCCCGCAGGAACTCCTCGGCCTTGCGCGCCACGTTGCGCGGGTCGCGGCTGTAGGCCTCGCCGGTCAGCGGATCGTGCACGAAGAAGTTGATGTTGAGCGTCTTGTGCTGGCGGAACGGGTCCACCACGGCGCTGCCCGGATCGGGCAGCAGGAGCATGTCGGACTCGTGGATCGCCTGGAACCCGCGGATGGACGAGCCATCGAACATGAGTCCGTCGGTGAAGACACTCGCGCTGAAGTTTTCTACCGGGAAGGTGAAGTGGTGGGTCGTCCCCGGCAGGTCGGTGAACCTGACATCGACGAACTGCACCCCTTCGTCACTGATGAACTTCAGGACGTCGTCGGCGGAGTTGAACACTCTCGAACCTCCCTGAGGGACTGGCCATCATTCCGACGCTAGGACTCGGCCGTTTCCGTATGGTGTCTCGATTGTTTCGCACGTGTTACGCAGAGTCAGTCATGCGCAAGGGTGTGTCGTGCGGGGCTCAGGTCCCCTTGGAGGCCCCGCATTCGCCCTCGACCTCGGGCGTGTCGAGGTCGTAGGGATCGCTGGGCGGGCCCGTCGCCCCCACCTTGTCGGGGACGGAGTCGGCGTAGGAGGGGTGGATGTAACCGTCCTTCGTGTCACACCGGGCAGGTGTGGAGCTGCCGCCCCAGTCCTCGACCCAGATGATCAGTCCCCGCGTGTCGCGATACATCAGCATCGTGCCGCGCTCGTGCGTGACGAGCCGCATCGCCGTGTCAGGCTGGCCGGGCCGCTGGATCGCGTGCACGACGATGTAGTTCGTCGTCAGCTTGGCGCCGGCGAGCCCGTTCTTCTTCTTGAACGACGACAACTTCGCCCGGCCGTTCACCTTGATCACCTTGCTGGCCTGCTCCGCGGTCTTGGGCGCGAAGCTCGTCACCCACACCCGGCTGTCCCACGGCTTGCGGCGGCCGAGGTTCTTGGCGAACCAGGAGCGCTCGTCGGGGTGGAGCAGCTCCATGAACTTCTTGGGCTTGCCGCCCATGAGCGTCTTGCGATCGAGGTTCGAGGCCGCCAGCAGCGCCCGTGCCCGCGCCAGCCCCTTGGCCACGTCCTTCTTGGACAGCCCGCCGATCGCCTTGGCCTTCGGCATGACGAAGCCGGCCGCGCCCTCCGCGTAGTCCTCCGCCGGTGTCCCCTCGAACAGCCGTAACTCCGGCCGCTCGGGCTCGGGAGCGGGGCTGACCGGCGCGGTCTCCTCGGGTACGGGACCGCCGGTCTCCGCCGGCCAGGAGGCCGCCTCCACCGGCATGGTCTCCTCCGGCACCGGGCCCCCGGGGCCGAGCAGGTCGGGGCGGAAGATGACGACGGTGCCCGAGGCCGCGATCAGGGCCATGACGCAGGCCAGCGCGAGCCAGGTCCGCCCCGCCCGGCGTGGCCGCCCGGCTGGGTGACCGTCATCCGCCCATGCCCGGACATGACCCCCCGGCCTGCTCGGACGTACGGAGCCCGACGGCTCCTTGGCCGCCTTCTTGGCGGCCGCCCGCATCTTGCGCTGTTCGTCGGCGTCGATCTGCGACACCAGCTCGTTGAAGCGCTTTTCAAGGTCATCCCCGCTTGGCATGGCGTCCATCATGGACACGTTTCGACGCGGTTGGGTCACAATGCCGACCGCCCTGCCGGGCGGATACCGTTAGGGGCATGAGCAGGAACGAGCCCCGGTGGACGCAGACATGGCTGGGCGGGCTCCGCGCCGCCGGAGTCGATCTCGGATATCCGGGTGAGCGGCTGGGCCTGCCCGAGGAGGGCAGCGGGTCGATCGCCGGCTGGGGCCGCAGGATCGCCGGCCTGGTCATCGACTGGATGATCTGCACCTGGGTGGTCGTGCAGCTCGTGTTCCGGATGAACCCGGCCGAGTCGCCGTGGGCGCCGGTGGTCGTCTTCGCCGTCCAATACCTGATCCTGGTCGGGTTCATGGGGCAGACGTTCGGTCACCGGCTGGCGGGCGTCAGGGTCGCCGCGATGGACGGCGGCAGCCCCCGCCTGCTGCCCGTGCTGGTGCGCACCGTGCTGCTGGGCCTGGCCGTGCCCGCGTTGATCTGGGACCGCGACCATCGGGGCGTGCACGACCGCGCGTCCAACACGATGGTCGTCCGCATGTGACCCGGCGCCCTGCGGCCCGCGCCTGCCGCGCCGCGGACAAAGTGGTCCGCCGCTAGGTATTCCCGCAGCTGAGGATGGCCGTGCCCGGCAGGTGACGGCCGCGCAGCGGGCTCCAGCCGCCCCACACCCGGTCGTGCCCCTCGGGCCACTCGGGCTCCAGCAAGCCGGTCAGGCTCAGCCCGGAGGCCAGCACCAGATTCACCCAGTCGCCCATCGTACGGTGGTGCTCGACGTAGGTGACGGCGCCGTTCGCGTCGTGTTCCTCGTAGGGGGAGCGGTCGAAGTAGGACCGGTCGGACGTGAGCCCGCGCGGCCCCGGATCGTCGGGGAACGCCCACCGGATCGGATGGCTCACCGAGAACACGAACCGGCCGCCCGGCCGCAACACCCTGCGCACCTCGCGGAGGACCGCGAGCGGATCGGCCACGAACGGCAGCGCCCCGAACGCGGAGCAGGCCAGGTCGAAGGCGTCCGCCGCGAACGGCAGCACCTCGGCGTCGGCCTGCACCACGGGAACCCGCAGCCCGGTGCCGTCGTCGATGCGCTGGGAGTGGCGGAGCTGGCGGTGCGAGATGTCGAACGCCGCCACCTCCGCACCCCGCGTCACCAGCCACCGCGCGCACTGTGCCGCGCCGCAGCCGATCTCCAGCACGCGCCGGCCGCGCACCTCGCCGAGGAGGTGCGCGTCGGCTTCGTCAACGCCCTCGGGACACCAGACGAACCCGGTGTCCCGCAGGAACCCGCCGTGTTCGACCTGGTAGTCGTCGGCGTTGCCGTCCCACCAGCCCCGGTTGGCGAGAGAGGAGACGGACGGCACTAGCGCATCTTGGGGCCGCGCGGCATGCGCGCGCCCTTGGGCATCGGCCCCTTGGGCATCGGCACGTTCTTCGGCAGGGAGCGCAGCCGGTCCTTCACCTCGTTGACCGACGGCTTCTTCAGGTTGCGCGGCAGCTTCATGATGTGGCGCTGCAGCTTGCCCAGCGGCACCTGGCCCTCGCCGTCGCCGCACTGCACGTCGTAGATCTCGACGCCCAGCACCACCCGCGCGACCCGCTTCTTCTCGGCCGCCAGCATCCTCGACACCCGGTTGCCGGGCCCCTCGGACACGAGCACGACGCCGGGATGGCCGACGACGAGATGGATCAGGTCCTGGTCACGGTTGACGGCGATGGCCGGGGTCACCTGCCAGTTGCCGCGCATGCCCTGCAGCACCGCCGCGGCGGCGCCCGTCTGGCCGTGCAGGATGGAGTATTGGGCCCGCTGGGCGAGCTGCCCGAAGACCACCAGCCCCACGGTGAACGCCGCCAGGATGCCGATGAACACGGAATACCACAGGTAGTCCGTGACCAGACCGATCACGACGACCACAGCGAGCGTGCCGAGCGCCGAAAGGAAGACGATCGGCAATCCCTTGGGATTGGCCTGCTTGATGATCTGCGCGATCATGCGGAGCTGCTTGATGCGCCCCGGCTTCTCTTGGTCCTCGGACTTTGCCATGCTCAGAAGGATACAAACCAACTGGTGCAGTATGGAAAACGCGGCCCGGCCAATTCACCTTTCGCGACGCTAGATCTTCACGGTGATGGACAGACGGGGATCGGCCACGTGGTGGGAAGCCTCCACCGTGTACTCGCCCTCGGCCGTGCGCCAGCCGTCCGACCAGGTCTGGAAGGCCCGCTCGTGCAGGAACACCGTCGTGATCACCGTCTGCCCCGGATCGGCCTCGACCACGTCGAACCCGGCCAGCCGCCGGTCCGCCCCGTCGGCGAGATAGAGCTGAACGACCTCGCGTCCCGGGCGCGTCCCCGTGTTGGTGACGGCCACGGTCACGGTGGCGCCCTCGGCCGCGATCGAGTCGTAGGACCAGGTCGTGTACCCCAGGCCGTGCCCGAACCAGAACGCCGGCTCGCGCCCTGACCGCTCCCACGCCCGGTAGCCGATGAACTCGCCCTCCTCGTACGCGACGACCCCGCCGACCGGCGTCCTGCCCTCCTCGTACGCGACCACCCCGCCGACCGGCGTCACGCCGGCCACGGGCGCGTCCGCCAGCCTCCTGGGCCAGGTCGTCGGCAGCCGGCCGCCCGGCTCGGCGTCGCCGAACAGCACGCCGGCCAGCGCCGTCCCCGCCTCCTGGCCGGGGAACCAGGTCAGCAGCACGGCCCCGGCCTCCTCCGCCCACGGCATCTCCACCGGCGAGCCGGCGTTGACGACCACCACGGTCCGGGGGTTGGCCGCGGCGACCGCGCGGACCAGGTCGTCCTGCCGTCCCGGCAGCCGCAGGTCCGTCCGGTCGAAGCCCTCGCTCTCCACCTCCGGCGTGGTCGCGACCACCACCACCGCCACGTCGCACTCCGCCGCCACCCGGGCGGCCTCGGCCAGCAGCGCCTCCTCGCCCGGGCTCGGGTCGGCGTGGCCGAGGGTGAAGGACACGAACGCGAGGCCGGCGAACGTGCCCGCCAGGTGCGTCACGGCCAGCTCGTACGTCTCGCCCGCCGTCATCGGCACCCGCACCCGCCGCTCCGGCGGGGACAGGAAGGCCAACGCCAGGTCGTCCCCGGCCAGGTCGATGCTCTCGTCGAAGACGGCCGCGCCGTTCACCGTGAGCATGTAGGAGCCCACACCGGCCACGGACAGCTCATGCTCGCCCGTCACCTCAGGCGTGTACGCGGTGCTCAGCCGCACCGCCTTGAGCCGGTCGCCGTCCACACCGGGCGGCAACTGCCCGATCCAGCGGGCCTCGGTGGTGCCCAGCGGGCACTCGGCCAGCGGGCCGCCCGCCGCGTCGAGGAAGACGGCCGTGGCGGGGCGCGTGAGCGGTGACAGGCGGACCCTGGGGTCGGTGCCGACGGCGTACCGGACCTCGGCCCGCTCGCTCAGGCCGCGCAGGGGCGAGACGACGCGGTCGGGGAAGACCTGGGCGCTGCCGCCGCCCATGACCCGGGCCTCGGCGGCGGCCGAGCCGATCAGCGCGATCGTCCGGACGTCCGCCAGCGGCAGGACGCCGTCGTTGGCGAGCAGGGTGCAGCCGCGCGTGGCCACCTCGCGAGCCAGCGCCACGCCGTCGACGGAGGGCGCGGAGGGCTCGGGCGGCTTGGAGGGCCGTCCGGTGTCCCGCAGGGCGCCGACGCGCTCGGCCAGGCGCAGGACGCGGCGGACGTGGTCGTCGATCACCGGCTCCGGCACCCGCCCCTCCCGTACGGCCGCCGCCAGCCGCGGACCCCAGGGGCCGCCCGGCCCCGGCATGGCCACGTCGGTGCCGCCCAGGGCGGCGGCCTCGGTCGAGCGCACCGCCGTCCAGTCGGACACGACGAACCCGTCGAACCCCCACTCGCCCTTCAGCACCCCGTTGACCAGCTCCGCGTGCTCGGTCATGGTCGTGCCGTTCACCGCGTTGTAGGCCGTCATGACGCCCCACGCCCCGGCCTCCACCACCCGCTCGAACGGCCGCAGGTAGACCTCCCGCAGCGCCCGCTCGCTCACCCGGACGTCCACGGTGAAGCGGTCGGTCTCGAAGTCGTTGGCCACGTAGTGCTTGGGCGTGGTGGCGACGCCGCCCTCCTGGACGCCCTCGACGTAGGCGACGCCGATCTCGGCCGCCAGGTGCGGATCCTCGGAGAAGCACTCGAAGTGCCGGCCGCCGAGCGGGGAGCGGTGCAGGTTGAGCGTGGGGGCGAGCAGCACGTGCACACCCTTGCGCCGGGCCTCCTGGGCGAGCAGCCGGCCCACCCGCCCGATCAGGTCCACGTCCCACGTCGCGGCCATCGCGGTCGGGCTGGGCAGGGCGATCGAGGGGTCGGCGGAGGTCCACTGCTCCCCGCGTACGCCGATGGGCCCGTCGCTCATCACGATCCGGTCGAGCCCGATCTCGGGCAGCGGCGGCAGCGACCACATGTCGGCCCCGGTGAGCAGGCGGATCTTGGTGTCGAGGTCGAGCCGGCTGATCAGTTCGTCGTAGTCCACGATCGTAGTGTTCCCACCGGATCGCAGCGCTCCCAGCCGGGCGCGACCAACCAGACGCGGCCAGTTGGTCACGGTCGGTCAGGCGTGACCAGCCGGGCGCGACCAACCCGGACGTGGCCGTCGCTCAGGCGGCGACGAAGAACTCCAGCAGTTCGGGCACGAGCGCCTCGGGGGCCACGTTGTGCGCCTGCCCCTCCAGCACCCGGCGCATCGCCCCCGGCACGGCCGCCGCGACCGCCAGGCCCGCGTTCCCCATCCACGCGGGGCTGTCCTCGCCGTTGAGCACCAGCGTCGGCCGGGTGATCGCGGCCAGCCGCGCGGCCGGCGGCACGTTGCCCGGCCCGAGCACGGCGGCCTCGTAGGCCAGGGTGTGCGCGACCGCCTCGATCCGGGCCCACGAGGGCTGCGCGCGCATCGCCGCCACGGCCTGCGGCGGCGCCTCGGCCGCCTCCACCATGAACCGCTCCACGGCCTCCGCCCGCCGCCCCGCCCGCACCAGCGCGTCCAGTTGCGCCGCGAAGTCGTACGGCAGCGCGGGCGCGCCGCCGTCCACGTGGTACGGCGGCTCCCACACGGCCAGCTTCACGATCCCCGCACCCCGGCCGCCTTCCCCGTCCACCGGCTCTCCGCCGTCCCCCGCGCCCCCGCGTGCGGCGGCCTCCAGGACCAGCGCCCCGCCCGACGAGCCGCCGAACACCATGGCCGACCCGCCCGCCGCCGAGATCACCGCCATCAGATCCTCGACCTCCCGCTCGACGGCGTACGGCCGGTTGTCCCCGCTGCCGCCCCGCCCCCGCCGGTCATAGTCGAACACCGTGAACCACGGCGCCAGGCCGGCCGCCACGCCGGCCGGCGTGGCGTGTCCCCTGCTCGTGAACGCGCCGTGGACCAGGACGACCGCCGGCCCCGAGCCGTACCGGTCGAAGGCGATGGCGGTGCCGTCGGCCGAGGTCGTCCGCCCGCTCACCCGGCCGGTCGCACCAGGCACAGCACCTCCCAGTGGTGACCGTCGAGGTCGGCGAAGCCGCGCTGGTAGCGGAAGCCGTCCTCGTGCTGGACGCCCGCGGGCGCGGCCCCGGCCGCCAGGGCCTTGTCCACCAGGTCATCCACCTGAGCGGGGTTCTCCACGCCGAGCACCAGGACCGCCTCGGTGGACTTGCCGGCGTCGGCGATCTCCTTGGTGATGTAGGAGGAGAACGTCGGCTCGGTCAGCAACATCACTTGCGTCTGCTCGCTGATGATCACCGACGCCATGCCCTCGGCCATGCCGAACAGGTCGAAGCCGAGGTGGGTGAAGAACGCCTTCGACCGGTCCAGCTCCTTCACCGGCAGGTTGACGAAAAGCTGCATTTTTCGTGATCCCTTCCTTCGATTCGCCTCGAAGTCTGGGCGATCCGGGGCACTCCGGTCTTGGACCTGAGCGCCAGAGGGCTTGACGTTCAGCGCACCGGCGGCCGGTGGCGGCGGTATTCGGCGGGCGGCATGCCGTACGCGCGCCGGAACAACCTGCTGAAGTGGGCCGAGTCCGGCAGCCCCCAGCGGGCCCCGATGGCGCTCACCGACTCGGTGCCGCCTTCGGCCAGCTCCGCGCGGCAACGTTCGAGCCGCCGCTGCCGGATCCAGGCGGCCACCGTCGTGTCCTCCGACTCGAACAGCCGGTGCAGGTAGCGTACGGAGATGTGGTGCGCGGCCGCGATGACGGCCGGATCGAGGTCGATCTCGCCCAGGCGCCGCTCGATGAAGGCGTGCACGCGCAGCAGCAGCGTGCGCCGGTGCGAGTCGGCGGGCAGCAGCCGCGTCCGCTCCAAACGCTCGGCGACGGCGGCGCCGATCAGGTCCATCACCACGGCCGACAGCCTGGACGCGCTGTCCGGCCGGTAGGTCTCATGATCCATGGCCACCCGGCGCAGCAGGGGGACGGCCAGCGCGCCCGCGCCCGACTCGGCGGTGATGGGCACGGCGGTGAGCGCGGCGACGGAGTCGAGCGGCAGGGCCAGCAGCTCGCGCGGGAAGCCGAACACCGCCAGCCGCACCGCCGAGTCATAGGCCAGCTCGTAGGGCCGGGTGAAGTCGTAGATCGCGAACTCGCCCCGGGTGAGCTGGGCCTGCCGGTCGTCCTGCGACAGGCGCGGGCTGCCCGAGACGGCCAGCACGACCCGGTAGAGCTCGGGGTTGTCGCGGTGGATCAGGCCGGGGGTGCGGTGCACGCTGTGCGGGGTGGAGGTGTGGATGCGGCCGACGCGCAGGGGGCCGAGCTGCCCGAGCTCGATCTCGCCCCGCAGCGGCGTGTCCGGGTCGATCCGGGTGTCGAGCGGGCCCAGCGTGTCGCACACGATGCTCCGCCAGGCGTCGTGACGATGCCTGGCAGGCAGGTCGCTCGTGCGGATCAGGATGGCCATGCCCGTCGCCCTCCGTCGGCTGAGCTGCCATGCTAACCACGCCACGCGGCCCGCGAGCACGACCACGAGAAGCCCCAGGCCGCACGCGCCCGGGGCAGGAAGAGCCCCGGACCGCATGCGCCCGGGGCAGGAAAAAGCCCCGGGCCGCACTGCGCCCGGGGCTCAGTTCTCAGACGTTCTGCCGCGCCTCGATCGCCTGCTTGTACAGCCGCCCGGCCCGGTAGGACGAGCGGACCAGCGGCCCCGACAACACCCCGGCGAACCCGATGGCCTCGGCCTCGGCCTGCAGCTCCACGAACTCCTCCGGCTTCACCCACCGCTCCACCGGGTGATGCCTCGGCGTCGGCCGCAGGTATTGGGTGATGGTGAGCAGGTCGGTGCCGGCCGCGTGCAGGTCGCGCATGGCCTCGACGACCTCCTCACGCGTCTCGCCCATGCCCAGGATCAGGTTGGACTTGGTGACGAGCCCGGCCTCGCGTGCCGTCGAGATCACGCCCAGCGAACGCTCGTAGCGGAACGCGGGGCGGATCCGCTTGAAGATCCGCGGCACCGTCTCGACGTTGTGCGCGAACACCTCGGGCTGGCTGGAGAAGACCTCCGCCAACTGGTCGGGGTCGCCGTTGAAGTCGGGCACCAGCAGCTCGACCCCGCATCCGGGCAGCAGGCCGTGAATCTGGCGCGCGGTCTCGGCGTAGAGCCAGGCGCCGCCGTCGGGCAGGTCGTCACGGGCCACGCCGGTCACGGTCGCGTATTTCAAGCCCATCTGCTGGACGGACTCCGCCACCCGGCGGGGCTCGTCGCGGTCATACTCCTTCGGCTTGCCCGTGTCGATCTGGCAGAAGTCGCAGCGGCGGGTGCACTGGTCGCCGCCGATGAGGAAGGTCGCCTCGCGGTCTTCCCAGCACTCGTAGATATTGGGACAGCCCGCCTCTTCACAGACCGTGTGCAGGCCTTCCCGGCGCACGAGCGATTTCAGCTCGGTGTATTCGGGGCCCGTCTTCAGCTTGGTCTTGATCCACGGGGGCTTGCGCTCGATAGGGGTTTCGGCGTTACGCACCTCCAGGCGGAGGAGCTTTCGGCCTTCAGGAGCAACGGTCACGTTCTCAGCTTACGTCTCCTGAGCAACCGGCCCGTTCCAGGGTCAGGTGATGAGCCCGAAACCGCGGATCGCCCGCGTGTAGTGGGCGAGCAGCTCGTCGTCGATCCGCGCCGATTCGCGGGTGCCCAGTAACTCGGTGCGCGCGGCGGAGACGAGCACGCCGTCCTCGGCGCGCTGGAACCTGGCCAGCGCGCCCTGCCTGATCGAGGCCACGCTCTCGCCGCGCAGCGCCGCCGCCTGCATCGGCGCGAGATAGCCGCCGCGGGCCAGCCGTGCCAGCTCCGTCAGCTCCGCCTCGGACACGACCCGCAGCGCCAGCGCCCGATGCCGCTCCTGCGTGCGGGGCAGGCCGGCGTCGGCCAGCCGGGTCAGCGCGTACTCGGCCAGCAGCACGGGCGCGCCGAGCACCCGGCCGAGTATCCGGCCGAAGAAGCCCGCCACCTCGTACGTGGTGTCCGGCTGGTCCAGGGGCCCCAGCGAGGCGGCCGTGATCTTGGTCTGCGCCTCCTGCCTGACGCGCAGCGGCTCGGCCTCCATCAGGGCCTCCCGCCAGGCGCCCAGCGTGAACAGCGCCCCGCTCACCACGAGTTCCTCGCCGCTCGGGAGCCTGGCGTACGCGGCGGCCAGCAGCGCGACCCGCTGCCTCGGCGGCAGTGCCAGCCACTGCGGCAGCCCGACGATCAGCGTGGGAACGCGGGACAGGCCGATCCGGTCGTAGGCGGTCTCCGTGGCCAGGTCCCTGATCGCCACCTTCCTGGGGCGCTTGACGCCGATCCGGTCGGCCACGCGCCCGGCCACGTCGTACAGCTCAGGAGCCGATGGGCGGTCGAGCACCTCGGCGTCGGCGGGCAGCCGGCCCAGGCGTGGCCGCAGCACCCAGCCGACGGCCAGGCTCAGCCCGCCGACCAGCCAGGCCAGCAGCGAGCCGGCGTTGGTGAGGATGACCCACCCGCCGAGCGCGACGAAGGCCAGCGTCAGCAGGTGCACGATGAGAGCGAGAACGAGGGCGGAGACGCGTTTCACACGGGTGATGGTAAGCCGGAGAGCACCGGATCATGTCGGTGAACAGATGCCGATTCGGTCACCGGCGGAGCAGGTCCTCCTCGTGGACGTCGACGGCCTGCAGGCCGAGCGCCTCCGCCAGCCGTTTCTCCGCGATCGGCAGGACCTCCTCGGCCACGATCCGGCGGCCGGTCTCCGCCGACAACGACGACACGCCGACGTCGGGGATGCCGCACGGTGCGATGCGGTTGAACCAGCGGGGGTCGTTGGCGCAGTTGAGGGCGAAGCCGTGCATGGTGACGCCCCGCGCGTAACGCAGGCCGACCGCGCCGAGCTGGCGGTCGGGCAGCCCCAGACTGGCGTCGCCGGCCGCCCAGACGCCGCTCCTGCCCCGCACGCGCCTGGCCGTGACGCCGAAGTCGGCGCAGACCTGGATCATCGTGTCTTCGAGGCGGCAGGCGTAGGCGCTCACGTCCGTGACGGCCACGATGGGATACGCGACGAGCTGGCCGGGACCGTGCCAGGTGAGGCGCCCGCCCCGGTCGACGTCGACGACGGGGGTGCCGTCGGAGGGGCGCTCGTGCGGGGCGGTGCGCTTGCCGGCGGTGTAGACGGGCGCGTGCTCCAGGAACAGGACGGTGTCGCTCAGCTCTCCGGCGACCCGCTTGCCATGCACCCAGCGCTGCAGCGACCAGGCCTGCTCGTAGGGCACGTCGACGCCGAGGCGGACGATGGCGAGTGCGTGGGGATCGTCCCCGTGGATGGGGCGCATGGGTCTATTGTGCCGGTGCCTCACCCCTGAAGGGTAATCAGGGGGTCAAAAGGCGCGGCTCGATCCTGACCTCCTTGACCCCGCCCGACCCGTCGTGGTCGACCTTGTAGGCGAAGGCGCCCGGGTCGACCGTCACGGCCTGGATGAACTCGGTGCCCACGTAGTGCAGGCCCACACCCTCGTCGGCGGCGTAGCCACCGGGCAGCTCGCCGTCGGCCACCGACTTCTGCAGCAGCGGGCGGCGCTGGCGCTCGGCGTTGTAGTGGACGCCGCAGGAGTAGGGGAGCAGGGCCATGCCCTCGGCCCACACCCGCAGCTCGGGGCCGAAGGAGTCGGTGTTGCCGCCGACGTGCCAGCACAGCGCTCCGGCGCTCTGCCCCGACAACACCACCCCGGACTGCCACGCCTCCTCGAAGAACGCGTCGAGGCCGTGCAGCCGCCACAGGGCCATGAGGTTGGCCACGCTGCCGCCGCAGACATAGATCATGTCCTGGTCGAGCATCCACGCCCGGGGATCCTCGACGTTGGGCATCGGGAACACCGACAGGTGGCTCACCTCGACGTCCCAGCCCGCGAACGCGCCGTACATCTTCAGCAGCCAGTCGGCCGAGTCGCCCACCGCCGTGGCGACCAGCCCGAGCTTGGGGCGGTCCTGTCCGGTCAGGTCGAGGCCGTAGCGCAGCAGCGGGCTCGCCTCGATGAGGTTGTGACGCCCGCTCGGGCGGAACGACCCGCCTCCGATGGCGAGGATGTGCGATTGTCCTGACCGGATCATGTCAAGATCTCCCTGCTGAACGACGACCGCACACTAGATTACGGCCCGTAGCGCGTCGTCGAGGCTGGTATGGGTGAAGCGATAGTCACCGTCCGCCAGCTTCTTCGGCAGGATTCGGTGCGAGGGCAGCAGCCCCTCGCGGGCGAACTCGCCGAGCCCGAGCGAGAGCGCGAACGCCGGCACGGGGATCGGCATCGTCGACCGGTGCAGGGCTTTTCCGAACTCGCGGGTGAAAACGGCGTTCGTGACCGGAGTCGGGGAGGTCAGATTCACCGGTCCCGAGATATCCCGATTTTTCAAGATATGCAGTACGGCCTGCGTCCAGTCGGCCAGCGAAATCCACGACCAGTATTGCTTCCCGGTCCCCAGCGGCGCCCCCAGCCCCATCCTGAAGACGGGCAACATGCGCCCGAGCGCCCCGCCGCGCTTGCTGAGGACCAGCCCCGTGCGCAGCCGCACCGTGCGCACCCCCGACTCCTCCGCCCGCTGCGCCTCGCCCTCCCAGAGCTCGCACATGTCCGCCAGGAAGCCCGTGCCCTTGCCCTGGCTCTCATCGATCACCCGGTCGCCGGTATCGCCGTAGAAGTCCACTCCAGAGGCGGAGACGAGCACCTCAGGCGGCGTGTCCAGCTCGCGCAGCGCGTCGACGAGCACCCGGGTGCCCTCGACCCGGCTGGCGACCAGCTCGCGTTTGTAGGCCGCGCTCCACCGTTTGTCCCCGATGGACGCCCCGGCCAGGTGGACCACGCCGGTGGCGCTCCGGAGCGCGGCCAGGTCGATCACCTGCTCGGCCGGCTGCCAGTAAGCCTCATCGGCCTCGCGCGGCTCCCGCCGGACGAGCTTGACGACCTCCTGGCCGCCGGCCCGCAGCGCCTCCACCAGCGCCGAGCCGAGCAGCCCCGACGCTCCCGTCACGATGATCGCCATAGCCACACAGTACGCCGGGCCGGCCGCGGACACGCGAAAGGCCGGGCGGCGCGCAGCCACCCGGCCTTCGAACCCGTCGGCCGCGTTACGCGAGCCCGAGCTGCGCCTCGAAACGCCCCTCCTCCAGACGACGCTTGATCGTCGTCAGGAAGCGGGCCGCGTCGGCGCCGTCGACCAGGCGGTGGTCGTAGGTCAGCGCCAGGTAGACCATCGACCGCACCGCGATGACCTCACCGTCGGCGGTGTCGAGCACCACGGGACGCTTCACGACGGCGCCCGTGCCGAGCATGCCGACCTGCGGCTGGTTGAGGATCGGCGTGTCGAACAGGGCGCCGCGGCTGCCCGTGTTGGTCAGCGTGAAGGTGCCGCCGGTGATCTCGTCAGGCGTCACCTTGTTGGCACGCGTGCGCTCGGCCAGGTCGGCCGTCTTGCGGGCGAGCCCGGCCAGGTTGAGGTCGCCGGCGTTCTTGATGACCGCCGCGATCAGGCCGCGCTCGGTGTCGACCGCGAGGCCGAGGTGCTCGACGTCGAAGTACGTGACCTCCATGGTCTCGTTGTTGATCGTCGCGTTGAGCTTCGGGTGCTGCTTGAGCGCCTCGATGGCGGCCATCTCGAAGAACGGCATGAACGACAGCTTGACGCCCTCGCGGCGCAGGAAGTCGGCCTTCGCCTGCTCGCGCAGCCGCGCGATCTTGGTGACGTCGACCTCGACCACCGAGGTGAGCTGGGCGGCCGTCTGCAGCGACTCCACCAGCCGCTTCGACATCGTCTGACGCAGGCGCGACATCTTCTCGGTGCGGCCGCGCAGCGTGGTGTCGACCTCCACGGGCTCGGGGGCGGCGGCGGACGCCGGCGCGGCCTGAGCCTGAGCGGGGGCCGCGGTGGCCGGAGCGGCCTGAGCGGCGGCCGGAGCCGGTGCCGCCTGGGCCGCGGTGGCCTGCTCGCGCTGTGCCTTGGCGGCCTCCAGCACGTCCTGCTTGCGGATGCGGCCGCCCACGCCGGTGCCGTTGATCGCGTCGAGGTTGACGCCGTGCTCGTTGGCGAGCTTGCGCACCAGCGGCGTCACGTACGGGCTGTCACCCGAGGACGACAACGAGGCGGGCTCGGCCGCGGGCTGCTGCCGCGCCGGGGCGGCGGCCTGAGGAGCGGGCGCCGGGGCCGGGGCCGGCGCGGGCGCCGGAGCGGGCTGAGCCGGGGCGGGCTGCGGGATGGAGGAGGCCGGGGGAGCCGGCGCGGGGGCGGGCTCAGGCTCGGGCTCGGGCTCGGGAGCCGGCGCGGGCGCGGCCTCCGGGGCCGCGGCGGGCGCGCCCTCCTGGCCGTTCTCGTCGATGACGGCGAGCTCGGCCCCGACCTCGACCGTCTCGTCCTCAGCCACGACGATCTTGGTGAGAACGCCCGCGGACGGCGACGGGATCTCGGTGTCGACCTTGTCGGTCGACACTTCGAGGAGCGGCTCGTCGGCCTCGACGCGCTCGCCCTCCTTCTTCAGCCAACGGGTTACCGTGCCCTCGGTCACGCTCTCGCCGAGCTGGGGCATCTGTACGGAGACCGGCATCGTTATTCTTCTCTCGCGTTCTGATCTCGAGGGCTGGACTAGTTGTGGACGTGCAACGGCTTGCCGGCCAGGGCCAGCATGGCCTCACCCATGGCCTCGGACTGGGTCGGGTGTGCGTGGATGAGCTGGGCGACCTCTGCGGGCAGCGCCTCCCAGTTGTAGATGAGCTGGCCTTCGGTGACGAGCTCGCCGATGCGCCGGCCCACCATGTGGACGCCGACGACCGGGCCGTCCTTCTGGGCGATGACCTTGACGGCGCCGGCGGTGCCGAGAATCTGGCTCTTGGGATTGCCCGCCAGGTCGTAGACCTGCTCGACGGTCTCGATGCCGCGCTCGGCCGCCTGCGCCGAGGTGATGCCGACGGAGGCCACCTCGGGGTCGGAGTAGGTGATGCGCGGCACGCCCGCGTAGTCGATCGGCGGCGGGTTGAGGCCGGCGATGTGCTCGGCCACCATGATGCCCTCCGCGAAGCCGGCGTGCGCGAGCTGGAGCGTCGGGATCACGTCGCCGATGGCGTAGACCCCGGCCACCGAGGTCTGGCAGTGCTCGTCGACCACGACCGCGCCGCGCTCCACGGTGATGCCCTGCTCCTCGAAGCCCATGCCCGAGGAGACGGCGCCGCGGCCGACCGCGACGAGCAGCAGCTCGGCGTCGAGGGTCTTGCCGTTGGCCAGGGTGACGACCACACCGGTCTCGGTGGTCTTGACGCCGTCGAAGAAGACGCCCAGCTCGTATTTGATGCCGCGGCGGCGGAAGGCCCGCTCCAGCAGCTTGGAGCTGGACTCCTCCTCGGTCGGCAGCAGGTGCGGCAGGGCCTCGACGATCGTGACCTCGGCGCCGAACGAGCGGTAGACGCTGGCCAGCTCGACGCCGATCACACCGCCGCCCAGCACGATCACCGAGGTGGGCACGCGGTCCATCTTGAGGGTGTGCTCGCTGGTGATGACGCGCTCGCCGTCGATCTCCAGGCCGGGCAGCGACTTCGGTGCCGAGCCGGTGGCCAGGACGAGGTTGCGGCCCTCGTAGATCTCCTGGCCGACCTGGACGCTGGTGGGGCCGACCAGGCGGCCCTCGCCCTCGACGATCGTCACGCCCGCGCCCTTGAGCAGGCCCTGCACGCCCTTCCACGCCCGCGTGACGATCTTGTCCTTGAAGGCGTGGACGCCCGGGACGTCGATGCCGTCGAAGCGCGCCTTGACGCCGTAGGCCGCGCTCTCGCGGGTCTCGTCGGCGACCTCGGCCGAGTGCAGCAGGGCCTTCGTGGGGATGCATCCCCTGTGGAGGCAGGTGCCGCCGATCTTGTCTCGCTCGATCAGCGCGACCGACTTGCCCAGCTCAGCCGCCCGAAGCGCGCAGGCGTAACCGCCGCTGCCGCCACCTAGGACGACGATGTCAAAGGCCACAGGAAGGCTCCTTGTCGGGTGTTCGTGATGCCGTCATCTTTTCATCTGTTTCAGATGCTCGCGTGCCGCTCGGCGAGTCCGATGAGGGTGCGGGTGATGGCGCCCGTGCCGCCCTTGGGGGTGTAACCGTGCGGCTCGCCCTTGTTGAAGGCGGGACCGGCCATGTCGATGTGGGCCCAGCGCACGCCGTCGGGGACGAACTCCTTCAGGAAGATGCCCGCCGCCAGCATGCTGCCCCAGCGCTCCGGCTGCAGGTTGGCGATGTCGGCGATCGGCGAGTCGAGGCCCTTGCGCAGTTCCTCCGGCAGCGGCATGCCCCAGGCGCCCTCGCCCGCGTCGCCGGCCGCCGCCACGACGAGCTCCCTGACGTCGTCGTCGTTGGCCATGACGCCGGCGGTGCGCCAGCCGAGCGCGACGATCTGCGCGCCGGTGAGCGTGGCGACGTCGACGATCACGTCGGGCGCGTCCTCGGCGGCCCTGGCGATGCCGTCCATGAGCACCAGCCGGCCCTCGGCGTCGGTGTCGAGCACCTCGACCGTCTTGCCGCTGTAGCTGTGCAGGACGTCGGAGGGGCGCTGCGCGGTGCCGCTCGGCAGGTTCTCGGCCAGGCAGAGGTAGCCGATGGCGTTGACCGGCAGGCCGAGCCTGGCGATGCCGACCAGGGCGCCGAGCACCGCGCCCGCGCCGCCCATGTCGGACTTCATCCAGTCCATCGCCGCCGACGGCTTGAGCGACAGGCCGCCCGAGTCGAACGTGATGCCCTTGCCCACGAACGCCAGCGTCTTGCCGGCCTCCGGGTGGGTGTAGGAGAGGCGGACCAGGCGCGGCGGGTTGGCCGAACCCTGGCCGACACCGACGATGCCGCCGTAGCCGCCGTCCTTGAGCTGCTTGTCGTCGAGCACCTCGACGCTCAGCCCGGCCTTGCCGCCCACCTGCTCGGCGATCTCGGCGAACTTGGCCGGCCACAGGTCCGAGGGAGGCGTGTTGACCAGGTCGCGAACCAGCGCGACGGACTCGGCCAGCACGCCGGCGCGCTCGGCGACGCTCTCCGGCTGGTCGGAGACCACCGTGAGCTCGGAGACCGGCGCCTTCTGCTCGCCGCCGGTGCGGTAGCGCAGGAAGGCGTATGCGCCGAGCAGGCCGCCCAGCGCGACGGCCTCGGCCTCCTTGGGGCTGCCGGCGGGCAGGACGAGCGCGGCGCGGGCGGTGCCGGCCAGGGAGCGCACGGCGGCGCCCGCGGCCCGGCGCAGGCCCTCGGCGTCGGGCTCGTCGCCCAGGCCGACCGCGACCAGCAGCGGAGCGGAGATGGCGCCGAACGTGGGCAGCTTGGCCAGCTCACCGGCCTTGCCGGAGAAGGCGACGGCGCTGAGGGAGGCGGCGAGCTTGCCGCCGAAGGCCGCGTCGAGGGACTCCCCTCCGGCGGCGGCGCGTGGGCCTTCCTGGCCGGACCTGAAGCCGACGACCAACGCGTCGGTGTCGATGGAGACTGGATCTGCTGAGTTCAGCCGCACAGTGGTCACGTAAACCGATGCTATCCACGGTTTCTGCGTACTCACAAACAGGGGTTCATCCCACAAATCAATGGTCAGCGTTCTGCGTGCCATGGTGCTAGTGTCATTAGCACCATGTTGCTGACGCTGGATCTGACCGACGCTCGCCCCCTGCACGATCAGGTCGCGGGCGCCATACGCCGCGCCATCGGCGAGGGCTCCTACCTGCCGGGCGACCGCCTTCCGTCGGCCCGCGACCTCGCCGTGGCGCTCGGGATCAATCCCAACACGGTCCTGCGGGCGCTGCGCGACCTGCGGGACGAGGGGCTGCTGGAGTTCAGGCGGGGGCGCGGGGTCAGCGTGGCCGGCCGCGCCGACGGGCGCGCCCTGCTCGTGCAGCGGGCCCGTGAGCTGCTGGAGGAGGCCGGAAAGTACGGTTACGGCCGCGCCGACCTCATCACGATTTTGGAGGAACTGCCATGAAGCCCGGAGTCGTCGCCTTCGGATGGGGGCTGATCGTCACCGCCACCGTGCTCCTGATCCCGCTGGCGTCACGCGACCGGCTGCCCGACCCCCTGGCCACGCACTGGGGGCCGGGTGACGGGCCGGACGGGTCCATGTCGTTCACCGCGTACCTGCTCATGGTGCTCCTGCTGTGGGCCGTCCCCTGGCTGATCATGCTCGGCCTGGCCGCGCACGGCCGGGCCCTGGTCTTCCGGAACGGCCGGGTGACCTGGTGGGGCTTCTTGTTCGGGTGGGCCCTGCTCGTCGTCGGCATGAACGTCACGACGGTGGCGGCCAACCTCGACCAGGCCGTCTGGACCGCGGCCCGGCTGTCCGCCTGGCAGGTCGTCGCGGTGCTGGCCGTCGCGTTCGGTGGCGCCGCGCTGGCCGGCTACCTCGGCAGGGGCGTCCCCGACGAGGCGCCCGCCGGCGGCGACGTGCCGCCCCGGCTGCGGCTGCGGCCGGGCCAGCGCACGGTCTGGGTCAGCCGCGTCACCAACTCGGGACTGAGCGTCCTCGGCATCGGCGCGCTGATCGCCCTCGTCGCCGCCGGGGCGCTCAGCGTCGCCGGCGCGCTGCCCAGCCCGACGGCCTCGGCGCTCCTGCCGGGGCTCGCCATCGCGGCGATCGCCGGCCTGGCCACCATGACGCTCACCGTGCGGGCCGGCCACGACGGCCTCGCCATCGGGTTCGGGCCGTTCGGCTGGCCGGCGCGGAAGATCCCGCTGTCGAAGATCGCGTCCGCCACCTCGCAGGTGCGCCGTCCGAGCCAGGTCGGCGGCTGGGGCTTCCGCGGGCTGCCGGGAAGCGCCACCATCATGCTGCGCGGCGGCGAATGCCTGGTCCTCACCTACCGCTCCGGCGGGACCCTGGCGATCAGCATCGACGACGCCGCCCGCGGCGCGTCCCTCATCAACGCCCTCATAGCGGAGCGAGTGGAGTCATGAAAAGACCGCTGGTCATCTTCATCGTGCTGGCCTTCGGGTTGTCCTGGGCGGTGACGCTGCCCCTCTGGCTCGACGGCGGGCTGGGCTCGCCGATGATGGTGGGGCTGGCCGCGCTGATGATGTTCACGCCCAGCGTGGGCGTGCTCGGCGTGTGGGCGGTCACGCGCACGCCGTTCCGCGAGTGGGCCAGGCAGACCGGGCTGACGCTCGGCGGCGACCGCAAGCGCACCGGCCTGGTCCTGCTGACCGCCTGGCTGGGGATGCCGCTGCTGGTGTTCGTGGCGCTGGGGCTCAGCGCCGCCGTGGGGCTGGTCTCGCTGGACTACGCCGGGCTCAGCCTCATCCGGGACGGGCTGCGCGCCCAGGGCGTGAGCGTCCCCGCCGACCTGGGCACGATCGCCGCGCTGCAGGTCGTGGTGGCGGTCGTCGCCGGGCCCGTGCTGAACGCCATCCCGGCGCTCGGCGAGGAGTGGGGCTGGCGCGGCTGGCTGCTGCCCAGGCTCATGTCCACGAACGGCGTCGTCGCCTCCCTCCTGCTGTCCGGCGCGATCTGGGGCGTCTGGCACGCGCCCCTGACGCTGCTCGGCTACAACTACCCGCGTCTGGGATCGTGGGCCGCGCTGGTGTTCATCGGCTTCTGCGTGCTGGCCGGGGTGCTGTTCGGCTGGCTGCGGCTGCGTACGGGCAGCGTGTGGCCCGCCGTGGTCGCGCACGGCTCGCTGAACGCCGTCGCCGGGCTCGCCCTGCAGTTCGGCGACGCCGCCGCGCCGCCGAACGAGGTGGTGGCCGGCATCACCGGCCTGGTCGGCTGGGTCCTGCTCGGGCTCGCCGGCGCGGCCCTGCTCCGCTTCTTCCCGGTACGCCCGCCGCGGCCGGCGCTCGACCTCGCGGACCCGGCCGCAGCCGGCGCCTGAATTCGCGGACCCGGCGTGAGAGGTGGCCGGAGCCCCGCGGATCAGCCGCCGCCCGCCGGCCTGAATCTCGCGGACCGGGGCCTCAGCCGAGTACGGCGGCGGTGACCAGCGCGGCCGCCGTCGCGGTCTCCACGAGGGCGCCCAGGACGTCACCGGTGATCCCGCCGAGGCGGCGCCGGGCGTGGCGCAGCAGCAGCAGCGCGGCCACCAGCCCGGTCAGCAGCGCGGCCGGCAGCGCGACGACGCCGGGAAGGTCCAGCCCGGTTCCCTCCACCAGGGGTTCCACGGGATAGGAAGAGAGCATGCCGCCCCATGTCTCGAACCCGGCGGGACAGGAGTCCGCGAGGCAGGCCACGGAGATGGCGTCCCGGGCGTCATAGGACTCCGTCATCCCGGGTTCGGCGCCCGAGGCCAGGAAGGGCGTTCCCGGGGCGCTCAGCAGGCCCAGGACGGCCGCGGCCAGGACCGCGGCCAGAGTGACCAGCCAGGCGGCGAGAGGGCGTACCGTGCCGGCGACCATCGCCCCCAGCCCCTCCTCCCGCGCGGCCGGGACCCCGGACCGGCAGGCCCACGTCAGCGCCAGCCGCCCCGCCACGCACGCCGTGAGGAGCCCCGTGATGCCGGCGTCGGCCAGCGCGAGCACCTGGATGAGCAGCGTGAGCACCAGCGTCACCACGCCGAACGGCCCTATATCCGACTTTTTCATGATGTCGAGCGCCGCAGGAGCGGGCTTGCCGCTGCCCAGCCCGTCCGCCAGATCGGCCAGCCCGTCCAGGTGCAGTCCCCGGGTCAGCACGGCCAGCAGCCCGGCCGCCAGCGCGGCCGCCAGCAGCGGCGGCACGGGCAGCGCCAGCGGCAGCGCGGCGACCAGTGCGAGCATCAGCCCGACCGCCGGAGCCAGCGTCATCGCCTGCCCCGCGACCGCACGATCCACGCGTTCGACCCGTACCGGAAAGACGCTGAGTGTCCCGACCGCGAACCGCACTCCGTGCACCAGCCGCATAACGGACGATCCTAGGGCGCACTAATGTGGCGGGATGCACGTGCTTGAACTCGAAGGTGTAGGTGTCCGGGTCGTCGGCAAGTCGCTGCTCGACAACATCGACTGGCAGGTGGACTACGGCGACCACTGGGTGATCCTCGGCCCCAACGGCGCGGGCAAGACGACGCTGCTCTCGCTGGCCGGGGCCGTACGCCATCCCAGTGCGGGCACGGTCAAGGTGCTCGGGCACCGGCTCGGCCGGGTCGATCTGCGCGAGTTGCGCCGCCACATCGGCCTGGTCGCCGCCAGCCAGCGGCTCATCGACGAGGAACTGCTGGAGCAGGAGGGTGCGACCGCGCACACCGTGGTGCTCACCGGGCACACCGGCACGAGCGTCCCCCTGTGGGACAAGTACGGCGACGCCGAGCATGAGCGCGCCCACCGGATGCTGGCCGACCTCGGCAGCAAGGAGCTGGCCGACCGGCCGTTCCGCGTGTGCTCCCAAGGAGAGCGGGCCAGGGTGCGGGTGGCCAGGGCGCTCATGGCGGACCCGGCGGTGCTGCTGCTCGACGAGCCCTTCGCGGGCCTCGACCTGCCGTCCAGGGAAGACCTCATCAGCGCCGTCGAGGTGCTCGCCACGACCCGCCCCGTCCTGACCACCGTGACGGTGACGCACCACCTGGAGGAGGTGCCCGCGACGACCACGCACGCCCTGCTGATGCGCGACGGCCGGGTCCTGGCCGCCGGTTCCGTGGGTGAGGTCCTCACCTCCGGCAACCTGTCCGACTGCTTCGGCCGCCCTCTGCACGTGGACCGGCTGGACGGCCGCTGGTACGCGCGGGCCTTCCGCCCCTGATCACAGCTCCAGCAGCCGCCCGGCGACCACCAGCGCCACATACTCCGACTCGGCGGCCAGACGCTCGTTGAGCCGCCCGAGCGCGTCGCGGAAGGCCCGGCCGCTGGCCGTCGCGGGCACCACCCCCATCCCGACCTCGTCGGACACCGCCACGATCGGCCCAGGCGCCTGCCGCCAGGCCGCCACCAGCTCGTCGCACCGATCGGCGACCGGCGTGCGATCGCCCTCCCAGGCCCCATGCGCGTCGAACACGGCCGTCAGCCACGTCCCGAGCCCGTCGATCAGCAGCGGCGTGGTGGCGCTCCGGATCACCTCCGCCAGGTCGGCGCCCCCCGCCGTGATCTTCTCCGCCGCCCCAGGCGTGGCCATCGGCATGGTCCCGGGCGTTGTCTCCGGCCTGGTCTCCGGCCTGGTCCCGGCCGTGGTCTCCAACGTGGCCCAGTGCGCGGGCCGCCGCCGCCGGTGTGCCCGCACCCGCTCCGCCCACTCGCCGTCGCCCGCCCCGTCCGGGCCGGTGGCGACGTAGGTGACGTGGGGCTCGCCGGCCAGCCGCAGCTCGGCCTCGGCCGACTTCCCCGACCGCGAGCCGCCCAGCAACAACGCCCGCCGCACGTGACCACCCGTCCCGCCGGGCCCGGGCCGGCCCGGCGCGGTCTGCAGTTCCGTCCCGTCGGGTACGGCGACGGCTCCCCACAACCGCAACCGCCGGGCCAGCTCCGCCTCCGAGCGGACCCGGTGATCCAGCCCGACGGCCACCACCAGGGTCGCGTCATCGGCCAGCCCGGCCCGCCGCAGCTCTCCCAGCCGCTCCGGCCGGTCGAGCAGGTCGATCAGCACGACGTCGTACCGGGCGGGCCCGTCCACGGGCAGGGGACGCCCCGCGGGGAGGTGGAGCACGGCGGAGCCGCCGGGACAGGTCAGCCCCAGGCCGCCGGCGCAGACCGCGTACCCGGGTGGTGGATCGGCGGACGGGTGCCGGACGACGCCGTCTGTGATCCCGGGTGGTGGATCGGCGGACGGGTGCCGGACGACGCCGTCTGTGATCCCGGGCGGTGGATCGGCGGACGGGAGCCGGACGACGCCGTCCACGATCGCCTCGAACGGGCGGCGATGGCCCGAGGGCAGCCCGGCGCAGGACAGGCAGCCGCAGCCGGGTCGCGGCCAGCCCGCGCCGCCGGCCGTACCGGAGAGAAGGACTTTCACCGCGCCGAGCGTACAAAGGACCGGCGCGGAGCGATGCCACGGGCCCGCCGTCAGCGGGACGCGGCGGGGGGCGGGCCCCGCCGTCAGCGGGACGCGGTGGGCTGCGGGTGGCGGCGGGTGGCCATGACGGAGCCCTGATCGCCGGCGCGTCCGGGCGGCGCGCGCCGGGGCCGGGGGCCCGCCGCGACGCGACAGGCGCGCGGCCGCGATGGATCTCCAAGCTCGGGAGTAGGGTTCCAGTGCCTGCGGAGGGTGCGCCGGCGAACCCGCGAAAAGGAGCGTATGGCATGACATGGCGGTGGCGTTATGAGAACGCGAGTGGCGCTGAGGTAACGGATCGCCCATTGCCGCGAGAGGTTTTTCCGAGCCAGGCGGACGCGGAGTCCTGGCTCGGCGAGAACTGGCGTGAGCTGCTCGAAGCCGGTGTCGAGCAGGTGGCGTTGCTCGATGAGGACCGGGTGGAGTACACGGGGATGTCACTGCGTCCGGAGTGAGCTCCGGGTCATAGGAAAACCCCTTGAGCGGCGTGTGGCTCAAGGGGTTTTCGAGGTCAGGCGGTCACGGGCGGGCGGCCGGGCTCACCGTCTTGGCCGGGTCGCGCTCGACGACCTCGCCGAGCGCCTCGTCGATCCGCCGCAACACCTCGGCGTCCAGCTTGACACCCGCCGCCTTCACGTTGTCGCGCACCTGCTCGGGGCGGCTGGCGCCGACGATGGCGGAGGAGACGTTCGGGTTCTGCAGGACCCAGGCGATCGCGAGTTGCGCCATGCTCAGCCCGAGGTCGGCGGCGATGGGCTTGAGCTCCTGTACGCGGGTGAGCACGTCGTCCCCCATGAACCGGGAGATCATGGCGCTGCCGCTCTTGTCGGTCGCCCGCGAGCCCTCCGGCGGCTGCTGGCCGGGCAGATACTTGCCGGTGAGCACCCCCTGGCCGATCGGGGACCAGACGATCTGGCCGATGCCCTCCTTCTCGCTCAGCGGCACGACCTCCGTCTCGATGACCCGCCACAACATGGAGTACTGCGGCTGGCTCGACACGATGCGGTCGAAGCCCATCTCGTCCGCGATCTTCAGGGCGCGCGAGATCTGGTCGGCGTTCCACTCGCTCACGCCGATGTAGAGGACCTTGCCCTGGCGTACGAGGTCGTCGAACGTCTTGAGCGTCTCCTCCAGCGGGGTCTCGTTGTCGAAGCGGTGCGCCTGGTACAGGTCGACGTAGTCGGTCTGCAGGCGGCGCAGCGAGCCGTTGATCGATTCGGTGATGTGCTTGCGCGACAGTCCGCGGTCGTTCTTGCCGGGCCCTGTCGGCCAGTAGACCTTGGTGAAGATCTCCAGCGACTCCCGGCGAACGCCCTTCAGCGCGCGGCCGAGCACCTCCTCGGCCTTCGTGCCCGCGTAGACGTCTGCGGTGTCGAACGTGGTGATGCCCTCGTCGAGTGCCGCCGCCACGCACTGCTTGGCGGCGTCCTCCTCGACCTGGGAGCCGTGGGTGAGCCAGTTGCCGTAGCTGATCTCGCTGACCAAGAGACCGCTACGACCGAGGTGTCGGAATTCCATGCACCCGACCTTAATCCCGGTCCATGGGGTGATCTGTTTCGGGATAGGGTGCGCGACGTGCTGAAGCTCGTACGGCTGGCGCTGACCGCGGCCATCGTGACGGCGATCGCGGTACGCCTTCGCCGCCGCGCCCGCACGCCGGGCGCGGAGCCGGCGCCGGCGGAGCCTGCGCCGGTCCGGCGCACGTGGCTGATCCTGGTGTGGGCCGCCATCGCGGCGATCGTGGCCCTGGTGCTCGCGGTCGCGCTCATCCCCACGGAGGCCCAGGAGGCCGATGCGGCGCGGTGGCGGGCGTCTCAGGCCGAGCAGCAGGGCATCGACGCCGGCGTCCGCGCGGACACGCTTCCGGAGCCGCTCCGGACGCGCACCGCGGACACGCCTCCGGAGCCGCTTCGGACGCGCACGTCGCCGGCGCCCCAGCCCGTGGTTCCCGCCGCGTGCGTGCGGACGGGCCCGGTGCGGGTCCGGCCGGTCAGCCCGCGGGTGCGCGCCGCGGTGGACCGCCAGTGGCGGCGCGTCGAGCGGTGGCTGAAGGCGAACGCACCCCGCACCTACGCCACGCTCGGAGAGCCGGGCAGGGCCACGACGATCGCGGTCGCCGAAGCCCAGATGGGCGTGGCGTTCTCCGACGACCTGCGGGCCTCGCTGCTGCGCCACAACGGCATGGCAGGGCCGCCGGAGGACCGGTTCACCCTCGGTGTCCTCGCCGAGCCGAGGGACGTGCGCGGCATCCGCGACCGGTGGCGGGGAAACTGCGCGGAGCGAGGGACGTCCGGCGAGGGCATCCCCTTCGCCGACGCGTACGAGATCGAGCCGGACGGCGGCGCGGTGGTATGGCCGGACGTCAGTGCCGAACCGCTATGGCCGTCCTACTACGCGATGCTCCGCGACGTCGCCGGCGCTCTGGAGACGGGCGGAACGGCCGGCGGCCGGCGCCCCGAAGCCCGGGACGGCCGCCTGGAGTGGGTCGAGTAGCACTGACGAAGCGGACATGGCAAGGCCGGGCGCTTTGCAGTGCCGCCCACGCCTCACCGAGCGCCGCCGGGCGGATGCCGCGGTGGCGAGCTGACCGAGATTTGGGAAGATCCCGGTTATTTCTTGGGCGGGACCGGCTTGCCGCCCGGCAGCACCGCAGGCGGCGGGAACCGCAGCTTGCGAATCTGCAAAGCCCGCATCGCCGCGTAGAAGCCCACGCCGCGAACGCTCTCGTTGGGCAGCTTCTCCGCGACCAGCTTCTTCATCTTCCAGGCCACGAAGACGGAGGTGAAGAGCACGCCGATCATCATGATCGGCCAGCCGATCGTGATGACGTAGCCCAGCACCTGAGTACGGATGGCCGGGGGCCAGGGGACCCATGTGGCCAGCAGGATCAGTAGCGAGAACGGCAGGAAATACTGGCTCGGCAGCCGCCGCGAGTCGACCCAGTCGCGCGCGAACTTGCGCGCGGGGCCCTTGTCACGAGCGGGAAAATACCGCTCGTCACCTGCGAGCATGCCCTTTCGGGCACGATCGCGCTCGGTGGCCTGCTTGGCCCGCATCTGCCGATAGGCCTCTTTGCGGTCCTTGGGCGCGGAAACCGGCTGGCGTTTTCTGCCCTCGGCTTCTCGGCGCTTGGGTGTGGGACGACCTTTACCCTGGGGCTTAGGATCGTCAACGGGGACGGGGGTGTCGTCCACGGAGGTTTGGGAACGGCGTCGCAACACGCGTCAACCCTACCTGGACTGCAACTTAGTGACGCCCCCGTGCGTTATGCGTAGGGTAATCCCAAGGCGGCTGCGCTGCATTGGGTGACCACCAGCACGACCTAGAAGGGGACGGCCGACGCGCATGAGCGTGATGAAGAGACTTTCGATGATCTTCAAGTCCAAGGCCAACAAGGCCCTGGACAAAATGGAGGATCCACGCGAGACCCTTGACTACTCCTACCAGCGGCAACTTGAGCTGCTGCAGAAGGTGCGTCGAGGGGTGGCCGACGTCGCCACCTCGCGTAAAAGGGTAGAACTGCAGATCACCGGCTTGGAGAGCCAGGCCAAGCGGCTTGAGGAGCAGGGCCGCAAGGCGTTGTCGGTCGGGCGCGAGGATCTCGCCCGCGAGGCGTTGCAACGCCGGTCGGGCCTGCAGACGCAGATGGCCGACCTCAAGGTCCAGCATGACAACCTGCAGACCGAGGAGGAGAAGCTGACCACGGCTTCCCAGCGGCTGCAGGCCAAGGTCGACTCCTTCAGGACGAAGAAGGAGACGATCAAGGCCACCTACACCGCGGCCGAGGCGCAGACGCGCATCAACGAGGCGTTCTCCGGCATCTCCGAAGAGATGGGCGACGTCGGCCTGGCGATCCAGCGTGCCGAGGACAAGACGGCGCAGATGCAGGCCCGCGCCGGCGCGATCGACGAGTTGCTGGCCAGTGGCGCGCTTGACGACTACAGCGGCACCCGCGGCGACGACATCCAGGCCGAGCTCGACCGCATGGGCGGCGGCATGGACGTCGAGCTGGAGCTGGCCAGGATGAAGTCCGAGCTGGGCCAGGGTCCCGCGCCGAAGAGCGCGATCGAGCCCGGCCAGCAGGCGCAGCAGGGGCAGCCCCAGCCGGGCCAGACCCAGCACCTGCGTCAGCCTGGGGAGGGCGCATGATTGTCAGGATCATGGGCGAGGGTCAGGTGGAGATCTCCACCGATGACATCTCCATCCTCAACGAGCTGGACAGCGAGCTGGAAGCAGCCATCGAGGCGGGCGACGAGAAGGCCTTCCGCGTCAAGCTGCACGCGTTGCTCGACAAGGTGCGCCATGTGGGCAAGGCGCTTCCCGACGACAGCCTTGAGCCGTCAGAGCTGATCCTTCCCCCCGCGGACGCCTCGATCGAGGAGGTCCGGGAGATGCTGGGCGACCAAGGCCTCATCCCGGGCTGAGCCCGTGAGCACGCGGTTCCCGTCCGACCGCGGCCTGACCAGCCGCATGGTCGTGACGATGTTCCTGCTCGGGCTGCTCTACGTGGTGTTCGCCGGCGTCCTGATCTCCATCGGAGTCCGGGCGCTGACCGTGCTGGTGCTGGCCGGGGGCCTGCTGCTCGTGCAGTACTTCCTGTCCGATCGCATCGCGCTGTTCGCGATGGGCGGACGGGAGGTCTCGCCGCAGGAGGCCCCTGAGCTGCACGGCCTGATCGACCGGCTGTGCGCGCTCGCCGACATGCCCAAGCCGCGGGTGGCGATCGCGGACTCCGACGTCCCCAACGCGTTCGCCACCGGCCGCAACCAGAAGAAGTCCGTCGTCTGCGTGACGACCGGCATCCTGCGCCGCCTGGAGCCGCAGGAGCTCGAGGGAGTGCTGGCCCACGAGCTGTCCCATGTCGCGCACCGTGACGTCGCCGTCATGACGATCGCCTCGTTCCTGGGCATCGTGGCCGGGCTCATGACCAGGTTCGCGCTCTACACGGGGCTCGGAGGACGCCGCAACGGCAACGGCCAGGGCGGCCTTCCCATCGGGCTGATCATCATGCTCGTCTCGATCATCGTGTACGCCGTCAGCTTCCTGCTCACCCGCGCCCTGTCGCGCTACCGCGAACTGGCGGCCGACCGGGCGGGCGCGCTGCTCACCCAGCGGCCCTCGGCCCTGGCCAGCGCGCTGACCAAGGTGACCGGTGAGATGGCCAGGATCCCGACGCGCGACCTGCGCGAGGCGGAGCCGTTCAACGCCTTCTTCTTCGCTCCGGCCCTGGCCAAGGGCGAGACGCTGGCCCGCCTGTTCGCCACGCACCCGCCGCTGGAACAGCGGCTGGAGCAACTGGCGCGGATCTCCAAGCAGCTCGGAAGGGGCTGAACCCACGTGGGCTGGCTCGATACGCTGCTCGGCCGGACGAAACCGGCCAAGCCCAACCTCGACGCGCTCTTCGCGCTCCCGTCAGCGGCCGTGACGCTGCAGGCCGCGACCGGGCTGGAGCCCACGGGTCTCGGCTCCGTGGCGTTCAGGGCCGCGGAGGGCGGGGCGTTCGCCACCGTGGAAAGCGACGCCAAGGCGCTGCTCGGCGACCGCGTCGAGCAGTCCGAGGACCGCTACGGCTACACCTGGCTGCTGGTGCGCCGCTCGCCCGACGCGCTCAGCGACCTGGTCACCGAGCTGCACGCGGTCAACTCCACGCTGGAGTCGTCCGGGTTCGGGCCGTCGTTGTTGTGCTCGCTGGTGTCGTTCGGCGGCCACGGCGCCAAACGGCTGTCCATCGTCTACCTCTACAAGCGGGGCACCTTCTACCCGTTCGCCGCCCTGCCCGGCGAACGGCGCGACAACCCGCTCGAACTCCAGGCCAGAGGCGTTCTGGAGGGCGAGCTGCCGCTGGAGCCGGACCTGGCCCGGTGGTTCCCGGTCTGGGGCGCTCCAGGGCTGTGACCAGGGGGCTTCTGGGCGATGGTGGCGCCAGGTGATCTAATGATCACGTGGAGCGAAGGTTGTACGTGCTCGCGGCGTCCGCGTTCATCGTGGCGGCGGTGCTGGGCAGCGCGTGGATCACCGGCCAGTTCACCACCCCGGCGGTCGACAGGACCGACGGCTACGTCAGCGAGCTGGCCGCCCGCGACCAGCCCTGGACGCGCCTGTTCCGGGTGAGCGACACGCTGTCGGGGCTGGCCTGCGCGCTCGGCGTGGCGCTCGCGCCCCGGGTGGTGCGCGAGTGGCCCGGCTGGCTGGCGCTGGCCGCGTTCGGCGCGCTCACCGTCGTGACCGCGCTGGTCCCGCTCGACTGCGCCGCGCTGAGCGATCCGGCCTGCGCCGGCCGGGCCCTGTCCGCCGGGCACCACGTGCACGCGCTGGCCGGCGCGCTGGCCGTGACCGCCGCGCTGGCCGCCATGGCGGTGCTCAGCACGCGGTGGCAGTCGTGGGTGTCGTGGCTGTTCACCTGGCTCAGCGTGGTCACCACACTGCTCACCCTGGCCGCTCTGGCGGCCGGGCACGGGGTGGGCCTCGCGCACCGGGCGCAGCTCACGATGGTCGCGGTCTGGCTGGTGTACGTGGCGCTGCGGCTGCTCATCTCCGACGACCCCGACACCAGCGGGCCCGGCACCGGGGGATACGGCGTGCCCCACGTGGTCGAGCAGGGCACCGGCCCCGCGGTGCTCATCACCGCCGGCGCCGCGGGCGCCTGGTTCCACTGGGACGCGGTGGCCAGGTCGCTGGCCCCCACCCACCGCGTCATCCGCTTCGACCGCCCAGGGCTGGGTCTCAGCCCGCGCTCGCCGGCCCCGCCCACCCTGTACGCCGAGGTCGCCCGTCTGGCCGCGCTGGCCCCCGCCCACCCTGAACAGGTCACCGTGGTGGCCCACGGGGTGGCCTGCTGGCACGCGGAGGCGTTCGCCCGGCTGCACCCGCTCTGCGTGGGCCGGCTCGTCCTGGTGGACCCGGCCTGCGTCACCGAGCGCCGCCCGATCGCACTCGCCGGATCGGTGGGCCACTGGCTGCCCGCCCTGGGCGGCACGTGGGCCGCCACCGCCCTGGCCCGCCTGGCCGGGCCCGCCCTGCACCGGCTCGTGGCGGGCGTGCCCGACCCGTACGGCGTCTACCGCATGGGCAAGGTGCCCACCGCGGCGGCGGGGGAGTGGCTGGCCCGCCGGGTCATGGCCGCCGATCTGGCCAGGCTGCGGGCGGACAAGCCGTTCCCCGACACGCGCGTCACCGTGATCAGCGCGGGGGCCAAGGGCGGCTGCCAGGAACGGCTCGCCGGTGAGCTCGGGGCCGAGCTCGTCCGGTTGCCGGATTCGGGGCACCAGGTCCAGCTCGACGACCCGGAGGCGGTCGTGGCGGCCGTCTTAGCGATCTAGGTCTTGCCGGAACGGATGACGGGGCGGCGCGCGACACACCAGAATGGCGGCAAGGTTGCCGTTTCATGGGGGGTTGTCAATGCCGGACCTCGCCGCCCCGCGGCCAGGCGATCCCGCGTCAGTGGGCGAATACACGCTGGCCGGGCGCCTCGGCGAGGGCGGACAGGGGATCGTCTACCTCGCCAGGGGACCGGACGGGACCAAGGTGGCGCTGAAGCTCCTGCGCGCCGACCTGGCGGGCAACATCGAGGCGTCTGAGCGGTTCGTCCGCGAGGTGGCGATGGCGCGGCGGGTGGCGCCGTTCTGCACGGCGCAGGTCATCGACACCGGCCTGTTCGGCGGCCGGCCCTACATCGTGAGCGAGTACATCGACGGCCCCACCCTCACCGACGTCGTCCGGGCGGAGGGGCCCCGCTCGGGATCGTCGCTGCACCGGCTGGCGATCGGCACCGTGACCGCGCTGGTGGCCATCCACCAGGCCGGGATCGTGCACCGCGACTTCAAGCCGTCGAACGTCGTGCTCGCCTCCGACGGCCCGCGCGTGATCGACTTCGGCATCGCCAGGGCGCTCGACCTCACCTCGACGCTGACCGGCGCGGTGATCGGCACGCCCTCGTACATGGCTCCCGAGCAGCTCACCGAGGCCAGCCCGGGGCCGAAGTCGGACATGTTCGCGTGGGCGTGCACGCTGCTGTTCGCCGCGTCCGGGCAGGCGCCGTTCGGGCAGGACAGCCTGCCCGCCGTGGTCAACCGGATCCTGCACACCGAGCCGGACGTGCGCGCCGTCGCCGACCCGGCGCTGCGCGCGCTGGTCACCGACTGCCTGGCCAAGGACCCCGCCAGGCGGCCGGCGGCGGGTGAGGCGCTGATGCGGCTGCTCGGCCACGCCCCGGCGCCGCAGACCGCCGGCCACGCCCCGATGCCCCAGACCGGGGGCCACGCCCCGGCGCCCCAGACCCAGGGCCTCCTCCAGCGCGGCAGCGCGGCGGCCTCGGGCCCAGCGCCGCCCCACCCGGCCTTCCGCCCAGGCCCGCCCCCGCGGCCGGCGCGGCGCGGGCGTACCGGCTGGATCGTCGCGGGGAGCGCCGCGGGAGCGCTCACGCTCGCCGCCGCGGCCGCCTTCGTGGCCGTCCAGGTCAGGGAGCTGCGGGGCGCCGAGACGACGCCCACGCCGTCCGCAGCCCTGGCCACCACCCGGTCCCTGCCACCCCCTGCGCCGACCACCGCGCAGCCCTCTGTGTCGCCTTCTGTGTCGCCTTCTGCGTCGTCCTCTGCGTCCACCCCCGCGCCGCCGGCCACGTCCGGCACTCCCGCGCCCACAGGAGGCTCGATCGCCCTGCCCGGCACCTCGGTCCGGATCGAGGAGCGGGCCGGCGACCCCATCAGGCTCGCCTCCTACACCGTGAGCAGCGCCAAGCGCCTCTACGTCAGAAAGCACGCGACCGGCGCCTTCGCCGCCGACACCCGCTTCTTCGAGTACGCCCTCGACCCCAAGACCAACCGGGCCCTCGCCACCGACGTCGACTACAGCGCCGACTTCTACGCCACCGTCTCCATCATCGACCACGCCACCGGCGTCCGGCGCGTCGTCGAACTCAGCCGCAAGCCCGTCTTCCCCACCACCCCCCGCTGGTCGCCCGACGGCGAGCACGGCCTGGTGACCCTCTACCGCGGCACCGCGAACAACACCGTCGAGTACGGCTACGGCATCATCGACGTGGCCGCGGGCACCGGACGCGCGTTCCAGGTCAAGGAGAAGGGCGCGGGGGAGTGGCGCTTCTTCTGGGACGCGGGCGGGCAGGCCGTCGGCACCTGGGTGGGCGGCAAGATGAAGTTCTACGACCTGAACGGCAAGCACCTGCGCACCCTGGCGGACGCCGGGTCGCCGGTGTGGGTCGAGGGCGACGACATCTCGCCGTCCGGCACCCGTTTCCTGGCCCACTGCACGACGGCCGGCGCCAGGATCTGCGCCCGCTCCGCCTCCGGCGACGACACGCCGGTGCTCACCGTCCCGTTCGTCAGCAACCGGCTCATCGGGTGGTGGGACGACGACCACCTGGCGGTCTGGCGGGCCAAGGGCGCCGGCTACGAGGCCGTGGTGATCGACCTGGCCGGGCGGGTCGGCCGGGTGCTGGCGACCGCGCCGAAGAAGGCGGAGTTCGACACGATGGGCTTCCGCTTCAGCCGGGCCGCCTCGTAGCGCTCGGGCCCGCCCCGGCCACGTCCTAGGAACCGGGCCGCGTCCTAGGAGCCTCGCCGGGGCGCGTCCTAGGATCAGGGGGGAACCCGACCGAGGGAGCGCGCGTGGACATCACCGTGATCGGCGAGGGCGCCGTCCTGGCCGCGCCCGACACGCTGCGGCTGCACGCGGGGGTGGAGGTGCGCCGGCCGTCCGCCGCCGACTCGTTCGCGGCGGTCAGAGCCGCCGCCGCCCGCCTCGGCGCGGCGCTGCGCCAGGCAGGCGTCGCCGAGCAGGACGTGCGCACGACGGAGCTCAGCCTGGGCCCCGAGTACGAGGCGTACCCGAAGGTCGCCGCCTACCGGGCGGTGCAGGGCGTGGAGGTCGTCATCCGCGACCTGGCCCAGGCCGACCACGTGATCGACACGGTCGCCGGAGTCGGTGAGGAGGCCAGGCTGAACGGCGTGGCCTTCGAGCTCGCCGACCCGGCCAAGGCGCTGAAGGAGGCCAGGGCCAGGGCGTTCCGCGACGCCGCCGCCAAGGCCGCCCAGTACGCCGAGCTGGCCGGCCGCCCGCTGGGCCGGGTGGTGTCGGTGAGCGAGGAGGTCAGGAGCGGCGCCCCCCAGCCGCTGACGATGGCCGCGGTGGCCGAGACCGGCGCGTCGATCAGCCCCGGCCGCCAGTCGTTGTCCGTCAGCGTCCAGGTCGGCTACGACTTCGGCTGACGGAGCCCGCCGCGCCGGGCGGCTCCCGGAGGGCCCGCGGGCCCCCCGGGGAGGCGGGTCAGGGCAGGGCCAGCATGCGGTCGAGGGCGGCCTTGGCCCAGTGGGCGGTGTCGTCGTCCACCGTGATCTGGTTGACGACGTCGCCCAGCACCAGCGACTCCAGCGCCCACACCAGGTGGGGCAGGTCGATGCGGTTCATCGTCGAGCAGTAGCAGACGGTCTTGTCCAGGAACGAGATGTTCTTGTCGGGGAAGCTCCGCGCCAGCCGCTTGACCAGGTTGAGCTCCGTGCCGATCGCCCAGCTCGACCCCGCCGGAGCCGCTTCCAGCGTCTTGATGATGTGCTCGGTGGAGCCCACGTGGTCGGCCTTGAGCACGACCTCGTGCCGGCACTCCGGATGCACCAGCACGTTGACGCCGGGGATGCGGGAGCGTACGTCGTCGACCGACTCCGCCGTGAAGCGGCCGTGCACCGAGCAGTGGCCGCGCCAGAGGATCATCTTGGCCCGCTCCACCTGCTCCCGCGTGAGGCCGCCGTTCGGGCGGTGCGGGTTCCAGACGACGCAGTCCTCCAGGGACATGCCCATCTCCAGCACGGCCGTGTTGCGGCCCAGGTGCTGGTCGGGCAGGAACAACACCTTCCGCCCCCGCTCGAACGCCCAGTCCAGGGCGCGGCGGGCGTTGGAGGAGGTGCACACCACGCCGCCGTTGCGGCCGCAGAAGGCCTTGATGTCGGCGCTGGAGTTCATGTACGTGACGGGGATCACCTGATCGCCCAGCCCCGCGTCCTCCAGCGCCTCCCAGCACTCCTCGACCTGGTCGAACGTGGCCATGTCCGCCATCGAGCAACCGGCCGCCAGGTCGGGCAGAATGACCTTCTGGCCCGCGCCGGTCAGGATGTCGGCGGACTCGGCCATGAAGTGCACGCCGCAGAAAAGGATGAACTCCGCCTCCGGCCGCGCCGCCGCCTGCTGGGCGAGCTTGAAGGAGTCGCCCGTGACGTCGGCGAACTGGATGACCTCGTCACGCTGGTAGTGGTGGCCGAGCACGAACAGCCGGGAGCCGAGCGCCTCCTTGGCCTTGCGCGCGCGTTCCACCAGGCCGGGGTCGGATGCGGGCGGCAGCTCGCCGGGACAGTCGACCCCCTTCTCGCTGTGCGGATCGGCGCCCTGGCCGAGGACGAAGAGCGGCAGCCCAGTCTGGGTGGCCATGGCCATACCCCCTTATCGTCGTTCTGACGATACTCATGATGGCACATGGCCAGGACCGCATCCGCCCCGGGAGTGCCCCCGGGAATGTGTGGCATCGCGCAGGTGTTGGT
This sequence comes from Nonomuraea sp. NPDC002799, assembly GCF_053592075.1. Lineage (NCBI taxonomy): Bacteria > Bacillati > Actinomycetota > Actinomycetes > Streptosporangiales > Streptosporangiaceae > Nonomuraea > Nonomuraea sp. NPDC002799. Next base: position 417,559 of record NZ_JBSFVA010000003.1, on the reverse strand, counting down.
AGCGTCATTAGTAGGACGTCGGAAACAGACAGCCGGGTTAGGGAGTCAGCAGATGACGGTTGAGAGCAGCGAGACCACGACGCAGGGCCTGATCCTGACTGATGGGGCAGCCGCCAAGGTAAAGAGCCTGCTCGAGCAGCAGGGTGAAGAGGGCTTGGCGCTGCGGGTCGCCGTGCAGCCGGGTGGTTGCTCCGGCCTGCGCTACCAGCTCTTCTTCGACGACCGGTCGATGGACGGCGACGTGGTGACGGACTTCGGCGGCGTCAGCGTCGTCACCGACCGGATGAGCGCTCCCTACCTGCTGGGCGCCTCGATCGACTTCGTCGACACGATCGAGAAGCAGGGCTTCACCATCGACAACCCCAACGCCACCGGCTCGTGCGCCTGTGGCGACTCGTTCAACTAGCCGACGTGCCGCGAAGGTCCCGCTCGCCTTTGTGCGTGCGGGACCTTCGCGTATTCTCGTGAGGCTCATTTAGGCCTGCTGACAACGAGGAAGAAGAATCCCGTGCGCATCGCCGTAACCGGCTCCATCGCGACAGACCACTTGATGACCTTCCCGGGAAGCTTCGGCGACCAGTTGATCGCCGAGCAGCTCGACCGGGTGTCACTCTCGTTCCTGGTCGACGACCTGCAGATCCGTCGCGGCGGCTGCGCCGCGAACATCGCCTTCGGCATGGGCTGCCTGGGACTGAAGCCGATCCTCGTGGGCGCCGTCGGCAACGACTTCGCCGACTACCGGTCGTGGCTGGAGCGCCATGGCGTCGACTGCGGCTCCGTGCACGTCTCGGAGACCCGGCACACCGCCCGCTTCCTGTGCACCACCGACGAGCACCACAACCAGATCGCCTCGTTCTACACCGGGGCCATGGCCGAGGCGCGGCTCATCGAGCTGCAGCCCGTGGCCGACCGCCTCGGCGCCCTCGACCTGGTGATGATCAGCCCCAACGACCCTGACGCGATGTTGCGGCACACCGACGAGTGCCGCCAGCGCGGCGTCCCGTTCGCCGCCGACATCTCCCAGCAGCTCGCGCGCATGGCCGACGAGGACATCCGCCAGCTCGTCGACGGCGCCGCCTACCTGTTCTCCAACGACTACGAGAAGGGGCTCATCGAGCAGAAGACCGGCTGGTCCGACGAGGAGATCCTCGGCCGGGTCGGCGTCCGGATCACCACGCTCGGCCCCAAGGGCGCCGTCATCGACCGCGAGGGCGAGCCGTCCATCCAGGTCGCCCCCGCTCCCGAGCGGGCCAAGGCCGACCCCACGGGCGTCGGCGACGCCTTCCGCTCCGGGTTCCTGGCGGGCCTGGCCTGGGGCCTGCCGCTGGAGCGGTGCGGCCAGATCGGCAACCTGACCGCCACGCACGTGCTGGAGCGGGTCGGCGGCCAGGAGTACGAGCTCGGCCAGCAGGTCTTCCTGGAGCGGTTCAGCGCCGCCTACGGCGCGGACGCGGCCCAGGAGATCGCCGCGCACGTCCGCTGCTACCACCCCTGACACGCATGAAGGCCCCGCTGTCCCGACGGGCGGCGGGGTGCTCTCTTTTCAGCGGGCTCAGTAGTTGCGCCGCACGTGGATCTCCCAGCCGCCCCCCGGCAGCTCGTACGAGCCCACGTGCCGATGCGACTTCAGCCGGCACCAGGCGGGCACGTCGGTGTAGGCGGCCGGATCGTCGGCCCGCACGGCGATCACGGCGTTGAGCGGCACGTGGTTGATCTGCTCGGCGAGCATGATGATCGGGATCGGGCACTTCTTCCCGAGCGCGTCGATCGTCAGTGCCGGCTGGGTGACCTCGGTCATGCGACTCCTGCGTCCTGGCGAATGCGGCGCACCATCTCGGGCAGCACGGCGAGGAATCGGTCGACCTCGGCCGCGGCGGCCTCCCTGGGCAGCGACACCCGGACATTCCCATGGGTGAGCACACCCATGGCTTCAAGAACGTGCGATGGACGAAGCGTACTAGCGGTGCACGAACTTCCGGACGATACGGCGAATCCGGCCTTGTCGAGCTCGGTCAGCAGCGCCTCGCCGTCGACGTACAGGCACGAGAAGGTCACGATGTGCGGCGCCCGGTCGACGGGGTCGCCGATGACCTCCACGTCCGGGACGATCTTCGGCAGCGTGTCCCTGATCCTGGCGACGAGCTCGGAGAGCCGGGCCTGCTCCTCGGCCGCGGCGGCCATCGCGCGCAGGGCCGCCGCCGCGGCCACGACGGCGGGGACGTTCTCGAAGCCGGGCACCCGCCGCCGCTCCCGCTCGTCCTCCGGCAGGAACGAGCGGAACCGGGTGCCCTTGCGCACCACCAGCACGCCCACCCCCGCGGGGCCGCCCCACTTGTGGGCGCTGGCCGTGAGCACCGCCCAGCCCGGCGGGATCGGCAGCCGTCCCGCCGTCTGGGCCGCGTCCACCAGCAGCGGCACGCCGTGCGCCCGGCACGCGGCGGCGGCCTCCGCCACCGGCTGCAGGGTGCCGACCTCGTGGTTGGCGGTCTGCAGGCACGCCAGCGCCGTGCCCGGCCCGGCGACCGCCGCGGCGAACCGGTCGAGGTCGATCCGCCCCGACAGCTCGACGCCGACCGTCTCGACGGAGCCGCCGTCGCGTTCGTGCAGCTCGGCGGCGTGCAGCACGCTGGAGTGCTCGACGGCGCCCGTCACGAGGTGACGCCCGGCCCTTCGCCTGCCCTGTAGGGTGCCGAGGACGCCGAGATGCACGGCCTGCGTGCCGGAAGAGGTGAACGACACCTCGTCCGGGCGCGCGCCCAGCACCTCGGCGACCTCCGTGCGAGCCTGTTCGAGGAGCAGGTGCGCGCGGCGGGCCTGGCCGTACAGTCTCGCGGGATCGGCCCAGCCGACGTCGATCGCCGCCAGCAGCGCCTCGCGTGCCTGAGGGTGGAGCGGCTCGCTGGAAGCCGCGTCGAAATACGCCACGAGACTTATCGTCCCACTTCCAGCCCCATCGAGGGGTCGCGCGGTGGGGCAAGGCACCTGCACGCTAATGTGTCTGCAATCAGCTTTGCATAGGGAAATACGAGCGCCCAAGGGAGAGACTCTTGGGCTACATCTGTGGGGTAGGCGATCCGTGAGTCCGACTCGCCGTACGACGCGGCGTTCGTTGGCCCGGCGCAGGGTGCCACGCGCCGCCGCTTTGGCGTTGCTGCTGGCCACTGCTACGGCGTGTGCTAATGACGTCCCGAAGGCCGATTGGTCTCGCGGCCTTCTTCCTGAACACGTCACCCAGGAGGGTGGCGTCGTTCAGAGTTTGTGGAACGGGGCCTGGATCGCCGCGCTCGTCACGGGCGCCGTCGTCATCGTCCTGATCGTGTGGGCGGCCATCTTCCACCGCAAGCGCAGGTCCAAGGCCGAGCTTCCGCCGCAGGTGCGTTACAACCTGCCGATCGAGATGCTCTACACCTTGATCCCGCTCGTCATGGTGTCGGTGTTCTTCTTCTTCACCGCCCGTGACAGCGACGTGCTCACCCGGATCGACGGCAACGCTCCGGTCAAGGTCAAGGTCGAGGCGTTCCAGTGGAGCTGGCGCTTCACGACGACCGTCAACGGCAAGACCTCGCAGCCGGTCGCCGGCATGCCGGTGCACGACTACAAGGAGGGCCCCCAGCTGGTCCTGCCGATGAACTCCAAGGTCGAGTTCGATCTTTCGACCGAGGACGTCATCCACTCGTTCTGGGTGCCGGCGTTCCTCTTCAAGCGCGATGTCATCCCCGGGATCCCCGAGGACAACCCGGGCCGCAAGTTCCAGATCACCACACTCGACAAGCCTGGCATCTTCGCCGGACGCTGCGCCGAACTCTGCGGTGTCGACCACAGCCGGATGCTGTTCTCGGTGAAGCTCGTTCCGCAGGCTGAGTTCGACCAGTACATCGCGACCCACCAGGCTGGGAGTGCCCAGTGACCGCCATTCAAGAACCACTGAGGGTGCCGGTCAGGCCCGTCACCAAGGGCCAGATCATCGCCAAGTGGATGTCCTCGACCGATCACAAGATCATCGGGCACATGTACCTGATCACCTCGTTCGCCTTCTTCCTGATCGGCGGCGTCATGGCGCTGGTCATGCGGGCGGAGCTGGCGCAGCCGGGGCTGCAGTTCACCAGCAACGAGCAGTTCAACCAGCTCTTCACCATGCACGGCACGATCATGTTGCTGATGTTCGCGACGCCGCTGTTCGCCGGCTTCGCCAACGAGCTGATGCCGCTGCAGATCGGCGCGCCCGACGTGGCGTTCCCGCGCCTCAACATGGTGAGCTACTGGCTCTACCTGTTCGGCAGCCTCATCGCCGTGTCGGGCTTCTTCACCCCTGGCGGCGCGGCGTCGTTCGGCTGGTTCGCCTACACGCCGCTGTCCAACGCGATCAACTCGCCGGGCATCGGCAGCGACCTGTGGATCATGGGCCTGACCCTGTCCGGCCTGGGCACCATCCTCGGCGCGGTCAACTTCATCACCACGATCATCTGCATGCGCGCGCCCGGCATGACCATGTTCCGGATGCCGATCTTCACCTGGAACATCCTGCTGACCAGCATGCTCGTGCTGATGGCCTTCCCGGTGCTGGCCGCCGCGCTGCTGGCCCTCGAGGTCGACCGCAAGCTGGGCACCCACATCTTCGCCTCGGAGAACGGCGGTGCGCTGCTCTGGCAGCACTTGTTCTGGTTCTTCGGGCATCCAGAGGTGTACATCATCGCGTTGCCGTTCTTCGGCATCGTGACCGAGGTGCTGCCGGTCTTCAGCCGCAAGCCGATCTTCGGCTACATCAGCCTCGTGGCCGCGACGATCTCGATCGCCGGTCTGTCCATCACGGTCTGGGCGCACCACATGTTCCCGACCGGGCAGGTGCTGCTGCCGTTCTTCTCCTTCATGACCTTCCTCATCGCCGTGCCCACGGGCGTGAAGTTCTTCAACTGGGTCGGCACGATGTGGCGGGGGCACCTGTCGTTCGAGTCGCCGATGTTGTTCTCGGTCGGCTTCCTCATCACGTTCCTCCTGGGCGGGCTGACGGGCGTCATCCTGGCCTCGCCGCCGCTCGACTTCCACATCAGCGACACCTACTTCGTCGTCGCGCACTTCCACTACGTGGTCTTCGGCACCGTGGTGTTCGCCATGTTCGCGGGCTTCTACTTCTGGTGGCCCAAGTTCACCGGCAAGATGCTCGACGACAAGCTGGGCAAGCTGCACTTCTGGCTGCTGTTCATCGGGTTCCACACCACGTTCCTGATCCAGCACTGGCTGGGCATGGTCGGCTTCCCGCGTCGCTACGCCGACTACAGCGCGGCCGACGGCTTCACCGACCTCAACATGATCTCGTCGGTGGGCGCGTTCGTGCTGGGCGCCTCGACGCTGCCGTTCTTCTACAACGTCTGGAAGACCTGGCGCAGCGCGCCCAAGGTCACCGTCGACGACCCCTGGGGCTACGGCGGCTCGCTCGAATGGGCGACCTCCTGCCCGCCGCCGCGGCACAACTTCACCTCGCTGCCGCGGATCAGGTCTGAGCGTCCCGCCTTCGACCTGCACTACCCGCACGTGTCCGCCAAGTCCGTCCAGCAGGAGGTCGAGGACTGATGAAGGTCCAGGGTTGGCTGTTCCTGCTGTGCGGCCTGTTCTTCGCCGGTGTCGACGTCGCCTACTGGTTCTGGACCAAGGCGGCCACCGGCCAGGGTGAGCCGGTCGGCACCACCGCCATGGCGATCTCGGTCGGGTTCGCGTTCATGGTGGGCTACTACCTGATGTTCACCGCGCGGCGCATCGGCGCCCAGCCGGAGGACAACAAGCAGGCCGACATCAGTGACGGCGCGGGCGAGATCGGGTTCTTCAGCCCGAGCAGCTGGTGGCCGCTGTTCCTCTGCCTGGCGGCGGCCTTCGCCTTCGCCGGGTTCGTGATCGGCTTCTGGATGTTCCTGATCGGCGTCTTCCTGATCCTCCTGGCGATGATCGGGTTCGTCTTCCAGTACTACCGGGGTCACTTCTCGCACTGAGCTCCACCGGAAGCGGGCGTCCCTCCTTTGGGGAGGGGCGTCCGCTTTTTGGTGTTCTTTACCAGGGCGCGGATGTGGTGATTCGATCACTCAGGGTAATAAAGGAGGCAGAAGCGGTTCGATCTTGGGCGAGGGAGTCACACGTGGGGCGAGTAGCGTATGCATCGGCCGGCCTGCTGGCCTTGGCGCTGCTGACGGCGTGTTCGGTGGACGGCCCGGCCAAGCCCGCGCCCGGCGGGGTGGCGATGGCGGGCCAGGAGGCGCAGGGAGCCTCTGTGACGGTCTCTCCGGCCAACAAGGCCGCGAACGTGCCCACAGACCATCCCGTCGTCCTGGCGGCCCACGGGGGCACGCTCAAGAGCGTACGGGTGGAGGGCGGCGGCAAGGCCGGGGCGCTGCCGGGGGTGCTCAGCTCCGACGGCACCCGCTGGCGCAGCACCGCCACCGCCCGCCCGGGCGTCACGTACACGGTCACGGCCGTCTCGGTGGGCGCCACCGGCAAGGAGGGCGAGACCTCCACCACGTTCTCGACCGTCAAGGGCGGCAAGACGTTCGACATCCAGACGATCACCCCGAACAAGGACGACACGGGCCTGACGGTGGGCGTCGGGATGCCCGTCATGATCGCGTTCGACCAGCCGGTCACCGACCGGATCTCCGTCGAGCGCAACCTGACCGTCCGCAGCTCCAAGCCGGTGGAGGGGGCCTGGCACTGGTTCGACAGCAGTCACGTGGACTTCCGGCCGGAGCGATACTGGCCGGCGCGCACGAGGGTGCGGGTGGAGGCCAAGCTGGCCGGCGTGCGCGGCGGACCCGGCCTGTACGGCAAGCGTGACGTCAAGCTCGACTTCAAGATCGGCCGCGAGCAGATCACCAAGGGCAGCCTCGACAACCACGTGCTCTACGTCAAGCGCGACGGCAAGCGGGTCCGCGCGATGCCGATGAGCGCCGGGCAGGGCGGGCAGTGGAAGTATCACACGACCTCTGGCGTGCACCTGGCCATGTCCAGGGAGCCCGTGACGGTCATGACCTCGCCGGGGATCGGGCCCGGGTCGGCCGGTTACTACCAGCTGACGGTCTACAACACCGTGCGGATCTCCAACAGCGGCGAGTACGTGCACAGCGCGCCCTGGTCGGTGGGGTCGCAGGGCCACTCCAACGTCAGCCACGGGTGTGTGAACGTCAGCCCGGACAACGCGGCCTGGTTCATCAAGAACACCCTGATCGGGGATCCCATCATCATCACGGGGTCGCCGCGGAAGCTGGAGCCCACGAACGGGTGGGGGCACTGGCAGGAGAACTGGAAGCAGTGGCTGAAGTGGAGCTCGCTGAAGGCGGGCCCGACCATCACCTTCTGACCTGCGCCGGCGCCCGCCGCCGGCCCCTGGCCGCACGGGGCGGCTCTGGCGGGCGGGAGGCCGGGGTCAGGAGGCCGGGCGGAAGGAGCCGCTGGCCTCGACCCAGCGGTCGAGCGTGGCGGCGGCGCCGCCGGAGTCGACCGCCTGGACCGCCCGGGCGTAGCCGTCGATCATCGCGGAGTCGAGGTCGTCGCCCGGCCCGTCGAGCGCCACCAGCGCCGCCGCGGCGTTGAGCAGCACGGCGTCGCGCACCGGCCCCGTCTTGCCGCGCACCAGGTCGTGGACCGCCTGCGCGTTGTAGGCCGCGTCGCCGCCGCGCAGCGCGCCCACGTCGGCGCGCGGGATGCCGAGGACGGACGGGTCGAAGGTGGTCTGCGTCGCGGTGCCGTCCTTGACCACCCAGACCGTCGAGGTGGCGGCGATGGTCAGCTCGTCGAGGCCGTCGTCGCCGCGGAAGACCAGGGCGGAGACGCCGCGCTCGGCGAACACGCCGGCCAGGACCGGCAGCATGACGGCGTCGAAGACGCCGATGGCCTGCGCCGACGGGCGGGCGGGGTTGGTGAGCGGGCCCAGGAAGTTGAAGACCGTCGGGATGCCGATCTCTTTGCGCGTCGGCCCGGCGAAGCGCAGCGCGGGATGGTAGACGGGGGCGAAGCAGAACGCGATGCCCGCCTCGCGCGCGACCCGCGCGGTCTGCTCGGGCGTGAGGTCGAGCCGGATGCCGAGGTGCTCCAGGACGTCGGCGGCGCCGCACGAGGAGGAGGCGGCGCGGTTGCCGTGCTTGACGACGCGGGCGCCGGCGGCGGCGGCCACGATGGCGGCCATCGTCGAGACGTTGACGGTGTGGGCGCGGTCGCCTCCGGTGCCGACGATGTCGACCACGGGGCCCTCCACGGTCAGCGGCGTGGCCAGGTCGAGCATGGTCCGGGCCAGGCCCACCACCTCGGCCACGGTCTCGCCCTTGGCGCGCAGCGCGACCACGAATCCCGCGATCTGCGACGGGGTCGCGGAGCCGGACATGATCTCCCGCATCGCCCAGGCCGTCTCGTCTGAGGTCAGGTGCTCTCCGGACAGGAGAGCGGACAGAAGGGCGGGCCAGGTCGTCCGGGAGTCCATGGGCACCTACTTGGCGTTGAGGCGGGTGGAGGAACGGCGGCGCATCAGGTCGGCGACGGTGTCGGCCAGGACCATCGGCTCCAGGGGCTGCGGCACGACGGCGTCGGCCTTGGACCAGTCGGCGAGCCAGCGGTCGTCGCGCCTGGCGATGATCAGGCAGATGGGCGGGCAGTCGTAGACCTCGTCCTTGGCCTGGCGGGAGACGCCCATGCCGCCCGCGGGCTGGGTCTCGCCGTCGAGAACGGCCACGTCGATCTCGCCCGAGCCCAGCCACTGGTGGACCTTGGGCTCCGTGGCGCACTCCACGATCTCGACGAGGGGCACGTCGGCCGCCGGACGCCTGCCGATGGCCTGGCTCACCTCGGCCCTCGTGGCGGCGTCGTCGCTGTAGACGAGGACCCTCATCGTGTCGTCGGTGCTCCCAGGGGACGTCACTGTCGTGCTCACTATCCGTCGTAGCGGTATTGTCACCACGGATCGTACCGGTGCGTCGGCGTGCAATCCCAGGCCACCAGGTCGGTGCGGGCGTTTTGCGCCAATTGTCCCAGGTTGGTTGGCGGTTTGTACCCCCTAACGGGGGGTCGTGCGCCGGACCGACCACGGGAACCGCAATAATGCTGCCCGTGGCGACAGCATCCGCAATAACTTCGACGACGACAGCACAGTCGTACCGCAGACCGAATCTGGTCAGCGTCGGTACGATCGTCTGGCTGTCCTCTGAGCTCATGTTCTTCGCGGCGCTGTTCGCGATGTACTTCACCATCCGGTCGGTGAGCATAGGCAAGGGCCTCGAGTGGGCTCCTTCGCTGCTTCCCGCAGGCGCGGAAGCGGCGGAAGCCGCTCACCTGAACATCCCGTTCGCGACGGTCAACACGATCATCCTGGTCCTGTCGAGTGTGACGTGCCAGCTAGGCGTGTGGGCCGCGGAGAAGGGGCAGGTCGGCAAGCTCCGCTTCTGGTACCTCATCAGCTTCCTCATGGGCGCGGTCTTCGTGGCCGGGCAGCTCTACGAGTACAGCGAGCTGGCGTCAGAGGGCGCGACCTTGTCGGCCAACGCCTACACCTCCGTGTTCTACTTGACGACGGGCTTCCATGGCCTGCACGTGACCGGTGGACTGATCGCGTTCCTGTTCATGCTGGGACGCACGTACGCCGCGAAGCGCTTTACGCATGAGCAGGCCACCAGCGCGATCGTCGTGTCCTACTACTGGCACTTCGTAGACGTCGTCTGGATCGGTCTTTTCGCGACCATCTACATCATTCGTTAAGGAACGGGATCTCTGTGACTAGGATCACCGCTTGGCGGCGGCATCCCCTCGCGAGATACGCCGTCCTGATTTTCGCGTTGGCGCTGGTCGGGATGGTATACACCGCCTTTGTCCAGGTGGGCAAGCCTGCCGACGCGGCACTGGCGGCTGGCAAGGTGGACGACGTCGCCGAGGGCAAGAGCCTGTTCGTGCAGCACTGTTCGAGCTGTCACGGCATGAACGCCCAGGGCACCACGACGGCACCCACGCTGATCGGCGTCGGCGCGGCCGCCGTCGACTTCCAGGTGAGCACCGGCCGCATGCCCGCGGCCAACCCCGGGCCGCAGGCGCCGCGCAAGCCGCATCCGCTCTGGGTCAACGAGACGACGACCAGGCAGCTCGCCGCCTACGTGCAGTCGCTCGGCGGCGGCCCGCAGGTGCCCGCGCCGGAGCACGTCGACCCGAAGCTGGGTGACGCCGGCAAGGGCGGTGAGCTCTTCCGCGCCAACTGCATCCAGTGCCACAACTGGGCGGGCGGCGGCGGCGCCTTGACACAGGGCAAGTACGCGCCCAACCTCAACGAGGCGACTCCCACGCAGATCTACGAGGCGATGGTCACGGGTCCGCAGGCGATGCCCGTCTTCAACGACACGACGATCACGCCCGAAGAGAAGCGCAGCATGATCGCCTACATCACCCAGGTTCGCGAACAGACAGACCCGGGAGGTTTCGGCCTCGGTCGCATCGGCCCGGTCACCGAAGGTCTCGTAGCGTGGGTCGTGGGGCTCGCCGCCCTCGCACTCGCCGCCATCTGGATCACCGCGAAGAAGCGACAGAAGCCATGACAGACAACGAGCACGAGATCGAGCAGCCGGACGAGCGCGTCCCCAAGCGCGTCATCGGCACCCCCGCGCCGGGCACCTCGATGCTCGGCACCGCGGCAGCGGCGGAGGTGGACCAGGAGGTCCCCGGCGTCACGCTGCAGGACGAGGCCAAGGCCCGCAAGGCCGAGAAGATCGTGGCGCTCTGCTTCACGATCACCTTCCTCGCCGCCATCGCGTTCATCATCTCCTACGTGGTCTTCCAGGTGGGCAGCCCCGAGGCGACGGGCACGTCCAACCTCGCGCTGGGCGGCTCGCTGACGATCGCGATCCTGGCGATGGCGGTCGGCATCGTGGTCTGGACCCGCCAGATCATGCCGAAGTACTCCCTCGTCCAGGAGCGCCACCTGATGGCCTCGGACGAGGACGACCGCGAGGTCGTGGCCGACACCTTCGTCCAGGGCGCCAACGAGAGCGGCTTCGTCAAGCGCAAGCTGATGCGGCGCACGCTGCTCCTGGCCGCCGCGCCGCTGGGCCTGGTCCCGCTGGTGCTGCTGCGCGACCTGGACAACAGCAAGATGCCCGGCGCCAAGTTCAACAAGACGCTGCGGCATTCGGTCTGGGGCGAGAAGACCAAGGAGGGCAAGCCGCTGCGGCTCGTCGTCGAGGGCACGGGCCAGCCGATCCGCGCCGCCGACTTCAACTCGCCCGGCAGCATCCTGTCGGTCGTCCCCGAGGGCTACCAGCACGACCTCAACGCCCTCGCCAAGGCCACGCTCATCCTGATCAAGTTCCGGCCGGAGGAGATCAAGAGCGGCGTCAAGCAGAACTGGATCCACGACGGCATCGTGGCCTACTCCAAGATCTGCACCCACGTGGGCTGCCCGGCCGCTCTGTACGAGCAGAACACCCACCACATCCTCTGCCCGTGTCACCAGTCGACGTTCGACGCGGCCGACGGCGCCAAGGTCATCTTCGGTCCGGCCGCCCGGCCGCTGCCGCAGTTGCCGATCACCGTCGACCCGGAGGGTTACCTGATCGCCCAGGGCGACTTCGCGGTGCCCCCCGGGCCCAGCTACTGGGAACGCGGCGACGCCGAGGCCGCGGCCAGGGAAGGAGGCCAGGCATGAGCGACCAGCTCAACAGTGTGCCCAAGGCCATCGCGGGGCCGTCGAACTTCCTCGACGAGCGCCTCGGCGGGGCCAACTTCCTCAAGCGCAACCTGCGCAAGATCTTCCCCGACCACTGGTCGTTCCTGCTGGGTGAGATCGCGCTCTACTCGTTCATCATCCTGCTGCTGACCGGCACGTTCCTGACGTTGTGGTTCAAGCCGAGCATGGGCGAGATCGCCTATGACGGCTCGTACGCGCCGCTCAAGGGCGTCATGATGTCGGAGGCCTACGCGTCGTCGCTGGAGCTCAGCTTCGACGTCCGCGGTGGACTGCTCATGCGGCAGATGCACCACTGGGCGGCCCTGCTGTTCGTGGCCGGCATGATGGTGCACGCGCTGCGTGTCTTCTTCACCGGCGCCTACCGCAAGCCGCGCGAGCTCAACTGGATCATCGGCGTGCTGCTGCTGACCCTGGCGCTGGCCGAGGGCCTGACCGGTTACTCCCTCCCCGACGACCTGCTCTCCGGCGCCGGTCTGCGGATCACCGAGGGCGTGGCGATCTCGCTGCCGCTGGTCGGCACGTACATCACGTTCTTCCTGTTCGGCGGGGAATATCCGGGTGAGGATGTCATCTCCCGGTTCTACGCGCTGCACATCCTGCTCATCCCGGGCATCCTGCTGGCGTTGATCTCGGCTCACATGGTGCTCATGTGGGTGCAGAAGCACACCCAGATGCCGGGCAAGGGCCGCAACGACCAGAACGTGGTGGGCGCGCCGTTCTACCCGGCCTTCATGGCCAAGGCCGGCGCGTACTTCATGTTCACGCTGGCCGTGATCGCGGGCCTGGCGACGTTCGCCCAGATCAACCCGATCTGGCTGTTCGGCCCCTACACACCGGCCGATGTGTCGGCCGGTTCGCAGCCTGACTTCTACATGGGCTTCCTCGAAGGCGCGTTGCGCATCATGCCGCCGTGGGAGATCAACCTCTTCGGCACCACTCACGCCGGCACGCTGCCGCTGAGCGTCATCATCCCGGCTCTGGTGCCGATGGGCATCATCATGACCGGCCTGGCGCTCTATCCGTTCCTCGAACGCTGGGTGACGGGCGACCACCGCGAGCACCACGTCGCGGACCGGCCGCGCAACAACCCGCACCGCACCTCGATCGGCATCTCGGCCATGACGTTCTACGGCGTCCTGTGGCTGCTGGGCGCCAACGACGAGATCTCGGCGTTCTTCCACATCAGCCTCAACTGGACGACGTACGCCGGCCGGGTGCTGATCTTCGTCGCGCCGGCGCTGGCGTACATGATCACCTACCGCATGTGCCTGGGCCTGCAGCGCTCCGACCAGGCGGTGATCTCGCACGGCGTCGAGTCGGGCGTGATCAAGCGGCTGCCGCACGGTGAGTTCATCGAGGTCCACACGCCGCCGGCGGAGGACATCGAGGCGCACATGCGGGGCAAGAGCGCGGTGCCGATGTTGCCGGTCGCCGAGGACAGCTCGGGCATCCCGCCGAAGGGCATGCGCGGGCCGCTCGGCAAGCTGCGCGCGCGCATGTCGAAGGCGTACGGCGGGGAGAAGATCCCGCTGGACGACGGGCACGGGCATGGGGACGACCACGCCGCCATCGGCTCCGGTGGCGACGACGATCGCAGCCTCACGCACTGACACGGCCGCCACAACGCACGGGCCCGGACGAGTACATCGTCCGGGCCCGTCGGCGTTCGTGAGCCCGCAGGGCATCGTGCGCGCGGGCTCCGGGGGATGCGGGTCAGTCGGCCTCGGGGAAGCCGATCGAGAAGGCGGCGTCCAGGTCGTGCTTGGAGTAGGTGCGGAAGGCGATGTGCGTCTCCGTGTGCAGCACGCCCGCCACCTTGTTGATCCGCCCGGGAATCACCTCGGCGATCTCCTCGTAGGCGGCCACCCGGACCATGGCCAGCAGATCGTATTCGCCGGTGATGGAGTAGACCTCGCTGACCCCTTCGATCTCGGCGATCGTCTGGGCGACCTCCGGGATCCGGTCTACCTCTGCGTTGATGTGGACAATAGCCGTGACCATCCCTCAACTCTATCGTTTCACCTCAAAGGTCGCCCCTCCCGATTCCGCGGCCCCCGGAGGTGGTGGTAGGCGAGGTCGATGCGGGCCTTGTGGCGGGCGGCCCCCCTGGCGGGCAGGCTCCACTCGCCGTCGACCTCCACCAGACGCACCCCTGGAGACTCCAGCCAGCGCAGGATGCACTCGGTCTCCTCGGCGCTGGCCGCGTGGACCGGGCCGGGGCCGGGGATGACGACCTCGGCGGTGGCGGTCAGGGAGGCCACGAAAGCGGTCGGATGGGTGCCTTTCTGCATGACCGCGGCCGCCGCGAGCCGGCCGTACCGGACCACGTGGATGTCCCAGCCGCCCCCGAACGCCGGGCTGGCCGCGACGAGCTGCGGGAGGCGCGTGATGGCGCTCAGCCGCTGCATGCGGGCCGCCGCGCGGACGAACGCGGCCAGCCGGTCGCGGTCGATGGAGGCCTCCTCGTAGCGCTGCTCGACCGACAGCCGCTCCATCCGGGCCGACACGGCGGTGAAGACCAGCCCGGCGTCGAGGGTCATGGCCCGGCGCGCGCTCTCGACGTGGAGGGTGTAGTCGTCCTGGCTCTCCTTGCCCGCGCAGGGCGCGCCGCAACGGCCCATCTCGTGCAGGACGCAGGCCGCGCGGCGGGTGCGCGTCGAGATCGGCGGCGTGCACTGGCGCAGCGGGACGGCCTCGTGCAGGGCGATGCGGGCCTCGTCGGCCGTGCGGGAGTTGCTGAAGGGGCCGAGGTAGGTGGCGCCGTCGTCCTTGAGGTCGCGGACGATCGACAGGCGGGGGAACGGGTCGGTGGTGAGCTTGAGCCACACGACCTTCTCGGGGAAGCGGGAGCGGCGGTTGTAGCGCGGCTTGGCGCCGCCGATCAGGCGCAGCTCCCTGACCTCCGCCTCCAGGGCGGTGGCGCAGACGACGTGGCTGACCCGCTCGGCGATGCCGATCATCTCGCGGATGCGCGGGCGGGTCTCGCCGGCGGTGAAGTAGGAGCGCACGCGGTTGCGCAGGTTGGTGCTCTTGCCGATGTAGAGGACCTCGCCGCGCTCGTCCTCGAAGAAGTAGACGCCGGGGGCGTGCGGGACGGACTCGGCGAGATGGCGCTTGCGCTGCTGCTCGGGCGTGGGGGCGCGGACGAACGACTTGAGCTCTTCGAGTGTGTGCACCTCGAACGACCCGGCCCGCTCGATCAGCCCGTGCAGGACGGTCACGGTGGCCCTGGCGTCCTGCAGGGCCCGGTGGCACGGCTCGGTGGGGCTGTGGAAGAACTTGGCCAGCGTCGCCAGCTTGGCGTTGGGCGTCTCGTCGCGGGTCAGCACGCGGCGGGCCAGGTCGACGGTGTCGACGACCGGGTTGGGCGGCGGAGGGTAGCCGTGCGCGGCGCAGGCCGCCTTGACGAAGCGGGTGTCGAAGCCCGCGTTGTGGGCCACCAGCGTGGTGCCCCGGATGAACTCCAGGAAGCTCGGCAGCACGGCCTCGATCCTGGGCGCGGCCACGACCATGGCGTCGGTGATGCCGGTCAGCACGGAGATGAACGGCGGAATCGGCCCTCCCGGGTCGACCAGCGTGGAGAACTCGCCCAGCACCTCGCCCGCCCGCACCTTGACGGCGCCGATCTCGGTGATCGCGTCCTCCGCGGGCGAGCCTCCTGTCGTCTCGAGGTCGAACACGACGAACGTGACGTCGCTCAGCGGGGTGCCGAGCTCGTCGAGAGTGCCTTGGACCGGTTCCACGATCCAAGACCTTAGAGAGGGGGACCGACAGGAACATAGAGCGGGTGATCGACAGGAACCCGGAGCGGGTGGTCGACAGAGAACGGAAGGGGGCGATCGGGGAGCGCCCCGGCGGGCGGGGGAGTGGTGACCTCTGGGAACGAATCACCACATGTCATGATCCTTAGTTACCCTTCCCTTTATGTCTGCGGGAAGACTTGCCGGTCGCTACGCGCTGCTGCGCCCTCTGGGGGCCGGCGGCATGGGAAAGGTGTGGCTGGCCAGGGACGAGATGCTTGAGCGCGAGGTCGCGGTCAAGGAGCTCACGCTGCCGGAAGGCATGTCGCCCAAGCAGCGGGCCGAGTCGGTCACCCGGGCCGTACGCGAGGCGCAGGCCACCGCGCGGCTGCGTCATCCCGGCATCGTGGCCCTGCACGACGTGGTCGTGGAGCAGGAGCGGCCGTGGCTGGTCATGGAGCTGCTGCGGGGCCGCACGCTCGCCGAGACCGTCCGCGAGTCCGGGCCGCTGCCGCCCGTCCACGCCGCCCGGGTGGGCGCCGACGTGCTGGAGGCGCTGTCGGTCGCCCACGCGCAGGGGCTGCAGCACCGCGACGTCAAGCCCGGCAACGTCTTCATGACCGACAGCGGCCGGGTGGTGCTCACCGACTTCGGCATCGCCAGGCAGGAGGGCCAGGCGACGCTCACCGAGCAGGGGCTGATGATCGGCTCGCCCGGGTTCATCGCGCCGGAGCGGCTCGACGGCCACCCCGGCGGCCCCGCCAGCGACCTGTGGTCGCTCGGCGCCACGCTCTACAACGCGCTGACGGGCGCTCCCGCCTACGAGGGGTCGGTGGCCGACCGGCTCCGTGCCACGCTGACGCGGCCGGTGCCGGTCGCGTCCGGGCCGCTGGGGCCGCTGCTGGCCGCCATGATGGCGCCCCATCCCGCTGCCCGGCCCGACGCGCGCGTGGTCGTACAGGCGCTGAGACAGGTCGCGGCGGGCGGCGCGGCGCCGCACCTGCCCGTCAACCAGGCCATGACCGCGCCCAGCAAGGTGCACGGGCGCGGGCGGGCCGCCGTCTGGATCGCCGCCGGCACGGTCGTCCTGCTGGCCGCCGGCGCGACGGGCTTCTTCGTGCTGCGCGGCCGGGACGGCGGGGCGCCGGTGGCGTTCACGGCGCCGCTGGACGTGTGCACGCTGATCAGCGGCGAGGAGGTCCGCGCGCTGCTGCGCACCCAGAGCCCGCCCAAGGGGCAGCCCGACTCCAACGAGGTCGGCCCCAAGTGCGGCTGGCCCATCTCGGGCTCCGGCGTCGGCCTGCAGGTGCAGAAGGACTCCGACACCGTCGACCCCTGGTCGATGACGCCGGCCTCGGCCCGCACGCTCTTCGAGAGCCAGCGGCGTTACTGGTCCAAGTACGACGCCGTCGACTGGACCTGGCCGGAGATCGGCGTCAAGGACTCCAGGAAGGCCACGCGCACCCCGCTGCACCAGATCACCGGCGTCGGCGAGGAGGCGTTCGGCTTCGAGCTGAAGGGCTCCACGGGCCGGGTGCACTCCGCCCACGTCTACTACCGGCTGGCCAACCTGGTGGTGAGCGTCGAATACTCGACCCTCGCCGACCGGCCGACCGACGAGGACGTCAAGCAGTCGGCCCTGAGAGCGGCCCAGGCGAGCGTGCGGGCGTTGCGCGATGCCAGGTGACCTCTACCTGCTGGCAGGCCGTTACCGGCTGATCGAGCGGCTCGGGCAGGGCGGCGCGGGGACCGTGTGGCGGGCCATCGACGAGGTGCTCGACCGGCAGGTCGCGGTCAAGCAGGTCCACCTGCCGGAGATGCTGACGCCGGCCGAGCGGGCGGAGTTCGCCGGCCGGGCCATCCACGAGGCCAGGTCCGCCGGGCGGCTGCGCGATCCGGCCATCGTGCTCGTTCACGACGTCGTGCTGGCGGACGACCAGCCGTGGATCATCATGGACCTGGTCGCCGGCCGTTCCCTGGACAAGGTGATCAAGGATCAGGGGCCGCTGCCGCCCGCGTTCGTCGCGGCGACCGGGCTGCGGGTGTTGTCGGCGCTGGAGGTCGCGCACGCCCACGGCATCCTCCACCAGGACGTCAAGCCCGCCAACATCCTGCTCGACGCCGACGGCTCCGCCATGCTCACCGACTTCGGCATCGCGACGCCGATGGGCGGCCCGATGGACAGGTACGGCAGCGCGGGCTCGCCCGGCTACATGGCCCCCGAGCGGCTCAACGAGCACCCGTCGGGCCCGGCGTCCGACCTGTGGTCGCTCGGCGCCAGCCTCTACACGGCTGTGGAGGGCCGGGCGCCGTTCGAGCGGGAGCTGCCCGCGGCGGTGGCGGCGGCGGTGCTGCTGCACGAACCGCCGTTCCCGGCCAGGGCGGGGCGCGATCTCGGCGGCCTGCTGATGGCCATGCTGGCCAAGAACCCCGCCGTCCGGCCTGCGGCGCCGCAGGTCCGCGCGGCGCTCGGCGCCGTGGCGGCCGCCCCGCCGGCGCGCGGCCGCCGTGGTCACCGCCGGAGGCGCGGGTGGCTGCTGCCGGCGGTGCTCGCGGCCGTCGTGGCGCTCGGCGCGGGCGGCTGGTACGCCGCCGGCGCGCTCGGCGGCGATCCGGAACCGGGCAGGTTCGCCACGGCGCCGGACCCGTGCGCGCTGCTCAGCGACGCCCAGGCGGGCCGGCTGATGAACGGCGTGCCCGAACGGAGCCGGCCCAGGCCGGGCGAGTGCCAGTGGCTCGTCCGCGAGGGCACCCAGCGCGGGCGCCGCCTGCTCGTCCGCGCCTGGGCGGAGCAGCCCGACGGTGACCTCGGCGGCCCGCAGGTGGCGCTGCGGCGCTTCACCAGCGAGAAGGCCAACCGCGGCGCGGCCGAGGGCAGCGTGCGGCGCGACGTGCGCGGCAAGCTCCGCGACGTCACGGGCGTGGGGGAGTCGGCGATCGTCCAGAACGCCTTCAGGTTCTACGTGAACACCAACAAGAGCGGTGCTTCGGACAGCACAGTGCTTTTCCGGACAAGCAACCTGCTGGGCGAGGTGGTCTGGCATCGTGATGACGTGCCGGCCTCGGACCTGGAGGACCAGGAGACGGCCGTCGCCGCCGCCCGCCTGGTGTCCGCGATATTGCCGAAATGACGTTGAAGCACCTTGCAGGAGGGGTTACTAGCATGTTTCCCCGCAGTTCAGGGCAACCCCAGGAGTCTCCGTGAATCCCGGTAGCGAGTACGAGCCGCCGAACACCCCGTATCCGGTGCCGGGCAGGCAGTTCGAGCGACCGGGAATGCCGCCTGCCCAGCCGCCGACCGGGCATTCAGGGCCGCCCCGCGGCATGGGCGGGCCTTCGGGGCCGCCGTACGGGATGGGCGGGCCTTCGGGGCCGCCCGGCGGTATGGGCGGGCCTTCGGGTGGGCCCCATGGGATGGGCGGGCCTTCGGGGCCGCCGTACGGGATGGGCGGGCCTTCAGGGCCGCCCGGTTGGGGCATGCCGCCCGGCCCTCCGCCCGGCCCGCCGCCGCGCCGCAGGCGGCCCGCCTGGCTGCTGCCGGCGCTGGCCGCCGCGCTCGTGGTGCTGGTCGCGGCCGGGGGAGTGGGGGCGTACCTGGTCTACGGCCAGGCGGCGGGCACCGCCACGCCGCCCGCCGCCGTGCAGAGCGGCAAGGAGCGGTCCCAGACCGCCGCCGCCCCGGTGACCGGGCCCGACGCCTGCGCCCTGCTGCCCAAGGACGAGGTCGAGCGGCTGGCTCCCGGCGCGACCGTGAGCATGGGGTCCAGGGACGGCGACTACACGATCGACTTCACCTGCAACTGGAAGAACCAGCGCATCTCGTTCGGTGAGTGGTGGCGGTCGAGGGAGATCAACGTCCGGATCCAGCAGCACAAGCCCGACGGGGCCAAGACCGGCAGGGCGATGGCGCAGAACTCGTACGAGGCCGAATATCGCAGCGGCACCTTCGGCGGGACCGCCAAGCCGTCCCTCGACCCGGACGAGAAGCAGTACATCTCCCCGATCAAGGACCTCCCGGGCGTCGGCGACAGCGCGTTCGCCCAGTACACCTGGCGGCGCAACGGCCAACTGCTGTGGTACTCCTTCGGCACGGCGTTCGCCCGGGTCGACGACATGCTCATCGAGGTCAAGTTCCAGGCCGGCCAGCAGCGCAAGGACGCGCAGATCCTGTCCAACGAGACCACCCAGTCGATCACCGAGGAGAACGCCGTCCGCGAGGTGGCCACGCTGGTCGGCCACTTCGCCAAGGGCGTGGCCGCCTGGCAGGCGCAGCACCCCGACGTGCTCGCCCAGGCCCGGCCGTCGCAGGCCGCGGTCACGCCGAGCGCCCGGCCGACGCCGTCGCCGACCGTGCTGGCCGCCCTCCCCGCCGAGTGCGCGGCCGTCACGCCGGCCGCCACGCGGCTCGTGCCCGAACCCGCCACCAGGGCGCGCGGCATGGGGGACGGCGCCGACGCGCAGACCGAGTGCCGCTGGCTCAACCGCGAGCTGCCCGGCGGCGAGGGGATCGTGAAGATCCGCAGTGCGCTGATCACCGTGCACCGCTTCTCCAACCGGGCGGGCTCCGTCGACGAGCCCGCGGCCAAGGCCTTCTACGCGAGCCGGCACGGGCGCGCCAAGGGCACCGCCGCCTCGTCGATCGGCCGCGTCAAGTGGGGCGCGCTGAAGAACGCCGCAGGGCTGGGCGACCAGGCGTACGAGCAGTTCGTCCAGACCCGGCAGGGCGAGGTGTCGGCCTCCAGCGGCACGGTGCTGATCCGCAGCGGCTCGATCGTCGTCGACCTCGCCTATTCGGGGCACCAGCGGCCCGAGGGGAAGGCCACCAACGCGGCCGAGGTCGACCTCATGGCCGAGAAGGAGGCGATGGAGGGCGCGCGGACGCTGGCGAAGGCGTTCCTGGCCGAGCTCGCCAAGCAGCCGGCCGGCGGCTGACGAGCACGTCCCCGAGCGCCGGCACGTCCCCGAGCGCCGGCACGTCCCTGAGCGGCGGCGCGTCCCCTGAGCGGCGGCGGTGTGCGGGTCTCCGCCGCCCTGACTGAGGGCCGCATTCAGGGTTAATGAACCTGCAAGCAGGCTGCAAGCGGGACAAATAATGCTATGTCTTGCAAGACCTTGAGCCGCGCGATCAGGTTTGTCCAGTACAGGGGCATGGGCAAACCGAGGGGGATCACGCGGCTCATTTCATGTCCTGATCAGGAAGGGGCCCCGCGTCCGACGCGGGCTCCTGGGTCAGCGGGCCAGTAACTCCTCGATCGTGGCCCGGTGCAGCACGAGGTCGTCGGGGTCGTCCGGCAGCGGCTGCTCGCCGAAGTGGATCCGGCGCTGCCACACGCGGGCCATGATGATGCCGTGCCGGAGGGCGGCGTACAGCTCGTAGAAGTCCATGTCGCGGGGCTCGTACCCGGTAAGTTCACGATATTTCTGGCATACGTCGTCGCGGCGCATGAAGTCGGGCATGCCAGGAAGGTTCGCGCCGACCGTGATGTCCTGGAAGAAGCGGTGCAGGAAGATCATCCAGGACAGGTCCAGCTCGCGCGGCGCCACCGTGGCCATCTCCCAGTCGAGCACCGCGACCGGCGTGAAGTCCTCGAACATCAGGTTGCCGATCCTGGCGTCGCCCCAGCAGAGCACGTCGGGTCCCGGGTCGCGCGGCCAGTGCGACTCCAGCCAGTCGAAGGCCCGCTCCAGCACGGGGATGCGCGTCTTCCCGTGCGCCCACTCGTAGTAGGCGTGCTGCTCCTCGACGTGCGCCCGCAGGCCGCCCGCCCCGTACGGCGCCAGCTCCGCCGGGGTGAAGGCGGTCTCGTGCAGCGCGGCCGCGATCGCCACGCTCGCGTCCTGCAGCCTGCGCCGGTCCTCGGGCGCCGCGTCGTGCAGCCAGCCGCCGAACGTGTACGGCAGCACGTCGGGCGGCACCTCGCCGTCATGGCGTTCCATGACGAAGAACGGGCTCCCGACGGCCTCGGGCCCCGGCTCGAACCAGAGGGTCCTGGGCGCTGGAATCCCAGCTTTCTGCCTGGCCAGCCGCATGATGTCGAACTGGGCCCGCAGATCGTAGGACGGAAAAACCGGAACGGCTTCTACCGCAGGTGCGAGCCGCGCCACGCAGCGCGTTCGCCCTTCACTCCAGGTTGCGGTGAAGAACAGGGTCTCACTGGACATCCCGTTGGCGGACGGTCTGGACAGTTCGGACACCGAAGCGTCCTGCCCGACCTTGCCCCGGAGCCAGGCGGTCAGGCGTTCGCGCAGTTCTTCCAGGTCGCGGGTGGAGGTACGCATCTGGTCCGTCACGGTGTGCCTCCCGGGTGAACGCCTGCCCCGGCACAGTCGTATACCGCCTAGCAAGCGCTTGTCCATATGCGGGCGGCCGTTACGGTCAGGTACGCGGCAGCCGTACCCTTGTCTGAAAGGGCATGTCACGAAGGGACAAGTGGGATGAGTTCAGCGGGTGAAGGCCTGTCTCGCCCGCTTCCCGAGCAGGTGCGGCTCAATGTCGTCGACCTGGCCTCCCAGGTCCTCGGCGCGCTGCCCGCTGTCTCCATACCGCCGCCGTTGCGCGGCATCGCCAAGTTCGACCCCCGCAAGCGGGCCAAGCTGGGCGGGGCGCCGATCGCGGCACAACTGGAGAACGACAAGAAGTTCCGCGAGCTGGTCGCCGAGTCGGTGGCCGCCGGCTGGCCGGAGCTGGTCGAGTCGCTGGCCGAGGGCAACGTGCCGCCCGCGGCCGATCCCGTGCTCGTGGCCGCGGCGGCCTACCTGACCCGGCCGCCGGGCTGGGCGCAGATGATCGAGACGGCCCGCGCGGACCTGGAGCAGTCGGCGGTGGCCGCCGAGGGCTCGGAGCGCGAGATCGTCGTCACCCGGCTGCGCGAGCAGCTCGCCGCGCAGAAGAGCGCCGCCAAGGAGGAGACCGACCGGCTGCGCGAGCAGATCAGGGTCGCCCGCTCGGAGAACTCCGACCTGCGCCGCAAGCTGCACGACGCCCGCGAGCGGGCCAAGTCCGCGTTGCGGGCGGCCGAGGAGAAGGAGCACGCGGCGGAGGAGGCCCGCTCGGCCGCCTCGGTCGCGGGCAACGCCGGCGAGGCGGAGCTGCGGCGGCTGCGCGAGCGGCTGGCCGACGTCGAAAAGCAGCTTGAGGCCTCGCGCCGGGCCGCCCGCGAGGGCCGGAGCATCGAGGACGCCCGCGTCAGAGTGCTGCTCGACGCGTTGCAGGACGCCTCAGCCGGGCTGCGCAGGGAGCTCGCCCTGCCCACCACGATCAGCCGTCCGGCCGACTCGGTCGCGGCCATCACCGGCGAGCGACCCGGCGTGCGCGGGGTGCCCGCGCGCGCGCTCGCCGACGACGACCCGCAACTGCTCGACCAGCTCCTGGCGCTGCCGCAGGTGCACCTCATCATCGACGGCTACAACGTCACCAAGACCGGCTACGGCACACTCACGCTCGCCGACCAGCGCAACCGGCTCATGACCGGGCTCGGCGGGCTGGTGGCGCAGACGAGGGTCGAGGTGACCGTCGTCTTCGACGGGGCGGAGCTCAACGCCCCCGTGCAGGTGGTGGCGCCGCGTGGGGTGCGGGTGTTGTTCAGCGCGCCGGGGGTGATCGCCGACGATCTCATCCGCCAGCTCGTCCGGGCCGAGCCGCCCGGCAGGGCCATCGCCGTGGTGTCGTCGGACCGTGAGGTGGCCGAGTCCGTCAGGCGCATGGGAGCCAGACCCGTTCCGTCTGGCTTGCTGCTGCGTAGGCTGGGTCGGGCTTAAATTACGAATTAACGGGATTAGGTACGACCTCACCCGACACTTCTGTACTATTTCGCCCCAGGTATAACCCCTGGGAGGCGACGTAGTGAGGTTTGGCAGGGTACCGGTGGCCGCGGGAATCGCGTTCGGGCTGGTGCTGTTTCCGACGGGTGCGGCCGTCGCTGATCCCAAGCCCACACTCCAACAGGCGAAGGCCAAGCTGGACAAGCTCAACGGCAAGGCGGACAAGGTCGTCGACCGTTACAACACGGCGACGGAGCGCTACAAGGACGCCAAGCAGAGCTACGCCAAGCTGAACGAGAGCTACAAGCGCAAGCAGGCGACGGTCGCGAACCTGCGTGGCCAGGTGGTCGACATGGCCGTCGACAGCTACAAGATCGGTTCGGACGTCACCTCGTGGCCCGGGCTGATGGGCTCGGAGAATCCGGGCCAGCTCCTGAGCGGGCTGGCGCTGGCCGGGCAGCTCTCGCACGAGCGGACGCAGAAGCTGGCCGCGTTCGACCGGGAGAACCGCGGGCTGAAGGTGGAGCGCGACAAGGCGCAGGTGGCGCTCGCGACGGCGGACAAGGAACGGGACGGCGTCGAGAAGGAGCGCTCGGAGGTCCTCAAGCTGATCACGCAGCAGAAGAAGCTGCTCAAGAAGCTGGGGGCCTACCGGCCGGGCAACCCGAACAGCGTCGGCATCCCGTACACGGGGCCGGCCTCGGGTAACGCGGCGGCGGTGTTGCGGTTCGCGTTCGCGCAGGTCGGCAAGCCCTACATCTTCGGTGGGACCGGGCCGCGCGGATACGACTGCTCGGGGCTGACCCAGGCGGCGTGGCGGGCCGCGGGGGTGACGTTGCCGCGTACGACCTGGCAGCAGTGGTCGTGGGGGCAGGGGCGGACGGTGAAGCCGAGCGATCTTCAGCCTGGGGACCTCATTTTCAGCTCCGGTCTCGGGCATGTCAGCATTTATGCGGGTAACGGGCAGATCGTCCATGCGCCGCAGACGGGTGACGTCGTCAAGGTGGTCAAGCTCTCCTCCTACGGCGGCCGCATCGTCGGGGCCGTTCGGCCGTGAGGTTCGCCCGGGTCTGATGTGAGCCTGGTGGCGGCCTGTTTCGGTCGGCGCCAGGTTCCTTTTCGGACATGGCCGCGGTGGAACGGCCGGGGTTCAGGCCGTGGGTGCGGTCAGGGTGGCGAGGAACGCGGAGACGGCGGGAGAGCGGCTGCCGTCCCCGGGCAGGGTGGCGGCGAGGATCGTCCGCGACGGCAGGGCAGGCGTGGGCCGCAGCAGCCGGATGTCGCGCCGGGCGGTCGAAACCCCCGCGATCGACGGATACAACATCACCCCCACCCCGGCCGCCACCAGCCCCTGCCTGCCGTTCCAGTCGTCACACACGTGGCTGATCCTGGGCGCGCCGCCGAGCGCCGCCGCGAGCTGGGAGACAGGCCCGAGACAGTCGGGATGGGTGCCGTCGATCCACGGCTCTTCCGCCAGGTCCCGCAGCCGTACCCGAGCCCCCTTCGCCAGGGGATGACCGGCCGGCAGCGCCACGAACAGCTCGTCCTCGGCGAGCGGTGTGACCTCGACGCCTGCGGCCGTGTCCCAGGAGGTCAGCAGCGCCAGGTCGGCGTCGCCGTCCAGGACGGCCGCGCACGGGTCAGGTTCCCCTGAGCGCACGGTCAGCGCCAGCTCGACGTCAGGGTGCCGCTGCGCGAAGGCGCGGAACCGTTCCGGCAGGTAGCTGGTGGCCGCGCTGGGGAAGGCCGAGACCCGCACCCGCCCCGCCTGCGCGACGGCGAACGCCCGCAGCCGCGTCTCGAACAGCCTCATCCCCTTCAGCACCTCCCCGGCCTGCTCCAGCGCGGCCAGCCCGGCATCCGTGGGCCGCACGCCGCGAGGCAGCCGGTCGAACAGGCGCACTCCGGTCCGCCGCTCCAGCGCGCCGATCTGCCGGGAGACGGCGGGCTGGGTCATCGACAACTCCTGCGCCGCCGCCGAGAACGATCCCAGCCTTCCGACCTCGGCGAGCACCTTCAGCGACCACACATCAAGCATGTGTGCAGCTTATGGGTCGCATGCCGAACCCGCAGTGGTGCTCATACCGCTCGCTCGGCCATCCTCAGGCGTATGGAGACAATGGACAACAATCAGCTCACCTGGCTCGGCGACGTGCTCGGCAGCGGGCGGTCACGGGTGCTCGACGCCGGGTGCGGACGGGGCGAACTGGCCGCCGCGCTCCTGGGGCGGGGCCACGACGTGACGGCGATCGACGTCTCGGAGCACGCCGTTGCGGCGGCCCGGGGCGCCGGGGTGCCCGCGCGGCGGGCCGACTTCGCTTGCTACTACGACGAAGAGCCGTTCGACGCGATCGTCATGTCACTGTCGCTGCACCACATGCACCCTTTGACGGCGGTGCTGGATCGCGCGTCCGCCCTGCTCAGGAGAGGTGGGCTGCTGGTCGTCGACGAGTTCGCCTGGGACTGGGCCGACCCGGCGGCGGCCGCCTGGTTCTACGATGCCGGATCGTTGCTGGCCGCCGCGGGGGTGGCGGATTTTCCGCGTGAGCCCGGCCGTGATCCGGCCGAGCGGTGGCGGGCGGCCCACGCGGACCACTCGTCCGCCGTCGACATGCTGGCCGCCGTCGGGGAGCGGTTCGAGGCGCCGGACGTACGGCCAGAGCCCTACTTGTCCCGATATATCGCCGGAAAGCTGATAAATGGCGGCACTGGCGTCGTGGACGAGTTGTGGCGCATCGAACGGGAGCGGATCGCGTCCGGGCGATTGCCGCACACCGGCTTCCGCTTGACCGCGCAGCGGATGTGACGGATGTGACGGATGTGACGGGTGGGACCTGACACAGTCAGCCGTCCAGAAGTGTGAGAAGGGTCACTTTTCGATAACAGAACCTGGTGCTCCAGCAGGGGTTTCGAACCTTACTGACCCCTTTTTCTGATCTTTACAAGCTGGCTGGTGTTTTGCCGATTCTTGACCTCTCGGCGTAGCTTCTGGCGTCGCGGCGAACAAGCCATGTCAGCCGCGAGCCGACATCGGTTCCCCCGATGTGAGCCAGATAAGAATCCGCCGGTCACCGCTGATCTTTCCCAGAGCAAAACCTTGATCAGCGGCTTCGACCTGCCGAATCCGTGCAGCCAGGAGCACGGAACCGGGGACCCAGCGATCCCCCTTTGCAGGGATCAGGGGTGAATCGGCGCGCCATTCGCGCCGTAGGGCGACTTCCAGGCCCGAATCCGTCAGCTAACCCGGTAGGCGTTCGTGGAAGACACAAGGAGAAATCCTGTCTACCTCCCTGCACAACCCCCGCCTGTCCCGCATTGCCCTGAGCGGCGTAGCGCTCACCATGACCGTGACGGCCGGAGGTTTGGTCCTCCAGGCCCCCACGGCCCAGGCGGCGACCAGAGGTTCGGCCGGAATCTCCACGGTCAAGGCGGTCAAGGCCGTCGCCGTGACCGCGAAATCGGCCAAGGCCACCTCCAAGAGGTCGGCCAGAATCGCCCGGCAGAAGGTGAAGGCCCGCAGGGCCGTCGCGGTGGCCAAGGGCCAGGTCGGTGATCCGTACCGTTACGGAGCCACCGGACCCGGCTCGTTCGATTGTTCCGGTCTCGTCCAGTACGCCTGGAAGAAGGCCGGGGTGAGACTCCCGCGCGTGGCGAGCAGCCAGTTCGTCCGTATCAGGACCAAGATCTCTTGGCGCAATCTCAAGCCAGGCGACCTGATGTTCTTCAGCGGGCTCGGCCACGTGGGCATGTATGTCGGCAAGGGCAAGATGATCCATTCGCCTCGGACAGGCGAGCGGGTGCGCATCGACAAGCTGGGCGGGTGGCGCAAGTCGTCGTTCGTCGGCGCGGTCCGTCCCGGCGCGTGAAGAAGCCCCGCCCGAATCTTTCTCATTCGGGCGGGGCTCTTCTCATCGGCGCTCTTTTGCGGCAGACGTTTTTAGATGATTTTTTACGGCGGAGCCAACGGCACGCCATCCGCCGCACGTGGCGAGGGCCTCCAGGGAGACGGCCTCTGACCCGCACACCCGCCCCGCCGTTACGGCGCACCGCCGGCCGGCGAGGTGGTGCACGGGGCTGGGTGTGGCGCGTGGGCGTGCGCGGCGTTGGATGTGGTGCGTGGGCGTGCGCGGGGCTGGATGTGGCGCCCTGGGTGTACGCGGGGCGTACACGGCCGCTGTGGAGGTGCGCAGGCCCCTCAGGGTGGCGCTGGGGCGCTCAGGGCAGGGGATGGGGCCGACTACGATCGGGCATCGTGTCCGAGCCGGTGAGCCGACGAGCGGCAGTCACCTGCCTGCTCCTGCTCGCCGTGCCCGCCAGCGCCCCCACCCCTGAATCGCCCGTCCTTCCCCCCGGCGTGCGGGAGTTGTGGAGCGAGGGGCAGGTCGTCGCCCACGGGGTGTACTCCGTGGTCGTCGGGCATCACGTCGCGCCCGTGCCGGTGGATGAGCTGCACGAGATGGCCCGCCGGGCGGATACGGCAGGGCAGCGGGTCTCGGCCGTGCTCGGCAGGCGTGTGCGGCCTGTGGTGGTCGTTCCGGCGAGCACCGGGGAGGCGGCCGCGCTGGCCCGGGTGCCGAGGGTGGACGGGCTGGCGGCGGTGGCCGACGGCGGGCGGGTGATCGTCGTGCCCGAGTTCTTCGCCAGGCTGAACTCCACCGGCAAGGACGTCGTTCTCACCCACGAGCTCACCCATGTGGCGGCCGGCACCGAACGCCTGCCGATCTGGTTGTACGAAGGCTTCGCCGACTACGTCGCCTACCGCGACGCCGGGTTGCCCGTGAAGATCGCCGCCGCCGAGCTCACCGCCGAGGTGCGCGCCGGACGACTGCCGAGCGCATTGCCGGGACCTGCGGCTTTTGCGGTGGATGGCCGGGACCCGATCCGGCTTGCGCGGGCGTACCAGGAGGCCTGGCTGGCGTGTCGCTTCCTCGCTGACCGGTTCAGTGAGAGGACCCTGGTGAGGCTCTACCGTGATGCCCAGGCGGCCGGGGTCGATCAGGCGCTCGCCCCGCTGGGGCTCTCCGTCGCCACACTGACGGCACGGTGGCGCGACTACGTGCGGGATCGGCTCGCGTAGCAAGGGGGAGGCAGATGAGCGGACGACAGGACGCGGACGACGCATCACCGGCTGGGGAGGAGCCCGGTAGTGCGGCTTCCGTCCCGGGGGCGGACCCGCCCGGTGAGGCTGTGCCGGTGGGCGGCGGCGAACGGTCCGAGGCTGTGCCGGTGACGAGCGGCGAACGGTCCGAGGCTGTGCCGGTAGGCGGCGGGGAACGGTCCGGTGGCGCCACGACGGCCGTGGACGCCGACCGGATCGCCGTGGCAGGCGAGGAGCGGGGGCATGGTGGGGACGTGAAGCACGATGACGACCCGGAGGCCACGGCGCCCGGGGCTTCCGGGCACGACGACGGACCGGAGGCCACGGCGCGCGGGGCCTCCGCGAACGGCACGGCGGCGGACGGCGGCGGACGGTTGCGGCGGCAGGCCGGGGTGGCTCTGGTGCTGCTCGGCCTGGTGATGGTGGCCGTGGCCGTGTTCAGCACCCCCTGGCACCTGCTGACCTCGGGTCCGCCCGAACCGGCCCGCGACTTCACCGCCGCCCAGATCGCCAGGTCGCAGGCGTTCGACGCGGCCACGACGTTGCCCAGCTACCTCTCGCTGGCGCTCACCGTCATCTTCACGGGGCTGCTGGTGGCCACCCCGTTCGGGGCGAAGGTGCTGGGCCGGCTCAAGGGCCCATGGTGGCTCCGCGTGGTGCTCGGCGTCGTCGTGATCACCGTGATCGTCGAGGTGATCAGGCTGCCGCTGGGCATCTGGTTCGAGACGATCCTGCGCGACTACGGCCTGTCCGTCCAGGACTGGGCTGGCTGGGCCGGTGACCGGCTGAAGAGCCTGGGCGTGGAGACGTTCCTGCTCTGCCTGATGCTGGTCGTGCTCGTGGCGCTGGCCCGCAAGGTCAGGCGCTGGTGGATTCCGGCCGCCATCGGCGCGTTCGCGCTGGCTTTGGTGGCGTCGTTCGTCTATCCGGTGGTGTTCGAGCCGCTGTTCAACGACTTCACCTCGATGCGGGAGGGGCCGCTGCGGGCCAACCTGCTGACCATGGCCGAGCGTGACGGAGTGCCGGTCGAGGACGTGCTGGTCGCCGACGCCTCACGCAGGACGACGGCGCTCAACGCGTACGTCTCCGGCTTCGGCGCCACGCGCCGCATCGTCGTCTACGACACACTGCTCCAGGCTCCGCAGCGCGAGGTCGAGCTGGTGGTGGCGCATGAGCTGGGCCACGCCAAGTACGGCGACGTGCTGTACGGCACGCTCATCGGCGGTCTGGGGTCGGCCTTCGGCGCGATCCTGCTGTTCCTGGTGTTCGGCCCGCTCAGGCGGCGTACCGGCGTCGCCTCGGTCGCCGATCCCCGGGCGGTCGGCGCGATCATCGGGCTCATGACGCTGGGCTCGCTCATCATGGGCCCGCTCCAGAACCTGATCACCCGCCACATCGAGGCCAGGGCGGACGTGCACGCGCTCGACCTCACGAGGGATCCGGCCACGTTCATCGCCATGCAGAAACGCCTGGCAATCACCAATATTTCCGACTTGTCGCCGGATGCGGTGGAATATGTCCTCTATGCCTCCCATCCCTCCAGCCCTGAGCGCATCGCCCTGGCCCGCTCGTGGGCGAAGCTGAACGGTGTCCCGGTGCCGTGACAGGTGCCCCGACAGGTGGCGTGCCCGACCCCTCCACCGAGCACGCCGGGTGCCGAGCCGGGTTTCGAGCCGGGTCCTGCGGGTTCGGTGCCGGGCCGTGTTTCAGGTCTGGCGGCCGATCCGGTGGCCGGCTCGACGCCGGGCCGGGCAGTGGGTTCGGTGACCGGCCAGGTGTCCCGTGACCGCTGACGGGGCGGGTGCCGTGGGGAACGCCGTGGGGAACGCCGTGGGGAACGCCGTGGGGAACGCCGTGGGGAACGCCGTGGGGAACGTGGTCATCGTCACGAACGACTTTCCGCCCAGGCCGGGCGGCATCCAGTCGTTCGTGCACGGGCTGGCGCTCCGCACGCCGGGTGTGGCCGTCTACGCTCCGGCCTGGCCGGGGTGCGAGGAGTTCGACCGGCGGCAGCCGTACCGGATCGTGCGGCATCCGACCCGGCTCATGTTGCCCACCCCGGCGGTCGCGCGCAGGGCGGCCGGGCTGGTGGCGGAGCATCGCGCGCAGACCGTGGTGTTCGGGGCGGCGGCGCCGCTCGGCCTGCTCGCCCCGCGTCTGCGCGCGGCCGGCGCGCGGCGCGTGGTGATGCTCACCCACGGCCACGAGGCGTCGTGGGCGGGCGCACCGGGCTTCCGGTCCGCGCTGCGCCGGATCGGCGAGCACGCCGACGTGGTGACGTATCTCGGCGAGTACACGCGCGAGCGGCTGGCCGCCGTCATCCCGGAGGACAAGCTCGTACGGCTCGCGCCCGGCGTGGACGTCGCCCAGTTCCGGCCCGGCGCGCTCAAGGCCGAGCTGGGCGTGGCGGGCCGGCCGGTCGTCGCCTGCGTGTCGCGGCTGGTGCCGCGCAAGGGCCAGGACCAGCTCATCAGGGCCTGGCCCCAGGTGTTGCGGTCGGTGCCGGACGCGGTCCTGCTGTTCGTGGGCGGCGGGCCCTACCGGGCGGCGCTGGAGCGGCTGGCCGGCGGGCGGGAGTCGATCAGGTTCACCGGCACGGTGCCGGCCGCCGGTCTGCCCGGCTACTACGCGGCATCGGACGTGTTCGCGATGCCGTGCCGTACACGGCTGAACGGGGTGGACGTGGAGGGGCTCGGGATCGTGTTCCTGGAGGCGGCCGCCACCGGGCTGCCGGTGGTGGCCGGGCGGTCGGGCGGCGCGCCCGACGCCGTGCGGCCCGGCGAGACCGGGCTGGTCGTGGACGGTACGGATCCGGGCGATATCGCCCAGGCCGTGGTCGAGCTGCTGAGCGATCCGGAGAAGGCGCGCAAGATGGGCGCGGCCGGCCGCGACTGGATCAT
The DNA here is from genome assembly GCF_053592075.1 of Nonomuraea sp. NPDC002799. Taxonomy (NCBI): domain Bacteria; kingdom Bacillati; phylum Actinomycetota; class Actinomycetes; order Streptosporangiales; family Streptosporangiaceae; genus Nonomuraea; species Nonomuraea sp. NPDC002799. The sequence goes on along the minus strand of NZ_JBSFVA010000003.1, from coordinate 386,365 downwards.
CCGCGAATGGGCCTGGGACCACGTCGCGGCCCGCTTCCACGACCTCCTTTGACCACGGGCCCGTTCCCGCGACCTCTCTCAGGATCGGGCCCCTTCTCGCGACCTGCTCCAGGTGCGGGTCCGTAACCGCGAGCGCTCTGCTAGCCCTTGGTGGTGCCGAGCGTGAGCCCGGCGACGAACTGCTTGTGCAGGAGCTGGAAGACGATCAGCGTCGGGAGCGCCACCAGCACCGATCCGGCCGCCAGCAGGTTGTAGTCGGTGAAGAACTGGCCGCGCAGGTTGTTCAGCGCCGAGGTGACCGGCAGTTTGTCGCCCGACGACATCAGCACCAGCGCCCAGAGGAAGTCGTTGTACATCCAGGTGAACTGCAGCGTGGACAGCGCCGCCAGCACCGGCCGGCACAGCGGCAGCGTCAGCCGCCAGTAGCGCTTCCACACACTGGCCCCGTCCACGAGCGCCGCCTCGGTGATCTCCTCCGGGATCGTGCGCATGAAGTTCGCCATGACGAAGACGCAGAAGCCGAACTGGAATGCCACGTGGATGAGGATCAACCCCAGGTAGGAGTCGTAGAGCGACTCCGAGTCCGACAGCCACGCGGGCAGCGGGATGAGCGTGTAAAGGGTGTAGAGCGGGGTGATGAGGACCTGCGGTGGCAGCAGGTTGCCGGCCGTGAAGACGATCAGCAGCGCCTTGCGCCCGGGGATGCGCAGCCGCGCGATCGCGAAAGCGGTGAACGAGGCCAGAAACAGCGTCAGCAGCACGCCCGGAACCACGATGATCAATGTGTTCAGATAGTAGTGGGGCAGCTCGGCCTGGCTCCACGCCTCTCCGTAGTAGTCGAGCGTGAGATTCTCCGGCAGCGAGAAGTAGCCCAGGCGGGCGGTCTCGTCGTACGGCCGCAGCGAGGCGTAGACGGCGAGCACCAGCGGCAGCAGCCACCCCAGCGCCACCAGCGCCAGGAAGACGTGCAGCAGGATCCGCAGCGGACGCACCGGACGTTTCGGGGGCGCCCCGGGCGTCTGGGCCGGGGGAGCGGCGGCCGGCGCGGTGAGCGTCATCGCTCCTCTCCCTCGCGCGTCATCGCTCCTCCCCCTTCGAACAGCGTCATCGCTCCTCTCCTTTGAACAACTGCGACAAGTACGTCACGATGAACCCCATCGAGATCGCCAGCAGGATCACCGCGATGGCCGAGCCGAACCCGATCCTGCTGGCCTCGCCCACGATGTTCTCGGTGACCAGCACGGACAGCAGCTCCAGCCCGTTGCGCCCCTTGTTGATGGCGTAGACGACGTCGAAGGCCCGCAGCGCCTCGATCACCGTGATCACCAGCACGATCACGTTGACCGGCCGCAACGTCGGGAACACCACCTGGAAGAACGCCTGCCGCTCGCCGGCCCCGTCGATGGCCGCGGCCTCCTTCAGCGCCGGATCGACGGCCTTCAGCCCCGCCAGATAGATGATCATGACGTAGCCGACGTGCCGCCACCCGGCCGCCACCATGACCACCCAGATGTTGATGGAGCTGTCGCCCAGCCAGTCCACGCTCAGCCCGGTCACCGCGTTCAGCACGCCGTAGTCGGAGGAGTAGACGAGCTGCGCGATGAAGCCCACTACGGCCAGGGATAGTACTACCGGCATGTAGAGAGCGCTCTGGTAGACCCGCGACAACCGCAGCCGCCGATCCAGCAGCACCGCGCAGAACAGCCCGAACGGCGTCGCGACCAACGCCAGGAGTCCCAGCCACAGCAGGTTGTTGCGAACGGCCGACCAGAACGGCGGATACTCGGCGGCCAGGTCGTGGTAGTTCTGCCCGCCCACCCACCCGATCGGCCCGATGCCGTTCCAGTCCGTGCCCGACAGGCCGATGGAGGCCACGGTGGGGCCCCAGATGAGGCCCACGTTGACGATGACGGCCACCCCCAGCCCGATGACCAGGATGGTCACGTCGCGGGCGGAGTAGCGACGGGTTTTGACGCTCATCAGCGGAAGATGTTGAGCTTCTGCTTCTCGATGCTCGCCAGCAGGGAGTCGATCTCGTTCGGTTTGCCGACGAACGACTGCAGCGACGGGATCATCACGGTGGAGGCGAAGTCCGGCCGGGTGTCGCGGTCGAGGAACTGCGCGATGTGCGTGGCCTTGGACACCAGTTCGGCGCCGCGCTTCTGCAGTGCGCTGTAGCCGGAGGTGTCGGCCTTGGAGCTGGCGGCCAGCGTGCCCGGGTCCAGCTTGGTGGCGATGTTCTGCGACGAGGCCTGCGCCAGGTGCTTGAGCAGGGCCTTGGCGCCCTCGACGTTCTTGGCCTTGGCGGAGATCATGTAGCCGTCGATGGGGGCGTCGATCGAGTCGGTGCCGTAGGCCGGGTTGATCGCGGGGAAGGTGAAGAAGTCGAGGTCGTCGCGGTCGGCCTCGGGGAACTGCTGGGCCACGAACATGCCGAGCAGGTACATCCCGGTCTTCTTCTGCGCCAGCGACTGCGCGGCCTCCTGCCACGTGCGCCCGAGCGCGGCCGGCTGGTGATGCTCCATCAGCCCTCGCCAGGTGTCGAACACCTGCTTGACCTTCGGGTCGGTCCAGGACTGTTCGCCGCTCATGAGCGAGACGTGGAAGTCGTAGCCGTTCGTGCGCATGTTGAGGATGTCGAACGTCCCCATGGCCGGCCAGCCGTCCTTGTCGGCGAACGCGATCGGGATCAGCCCGTCGGCCTTCATCTTCCTGGCCAGGGCGATGAACTCGTCGAGCGTGGCCGGAGGCGCGTACCCCTTCTCCTGCCAGACGCTCTTGCGGTAGAAGACCGCCCACGGATAGTACGTGAACGGCACGAAATACTGCTTGCCGTCCAGGCCGGTCGACTGGTCCTTGAACGCCTGGGTGTAGTCGCCGCCGATCTCCTGCCACACGTCGGAGATGTCGGTGGCGAGCCCCTGCTGGGCGAAGAACTGCATGCGGTTGCCCGCGAACCAGGTGAACACGTCCTCCGGCGTGCCCTTGAGGTAGCGGTTGATGTTCTCCTGGAACGTGTTGTGGTCCACGGTGTTGATCCTGGTGGTGGCCTGGGTGAAGCCCTTGATCACGGTGTCGAGAGCCTTCTTCGGGACCTCGTCGGAGGCGTTCGAGCCGATCGTGACCGTGCCGAGCTTGCCGCCCGACGCGCCCGGCGCGGGTGTGGGCGTGTCGGAGCCGCAGCCGGCCAGGGCGGCGGGAACGCCGAAGGCGGCGGCTCCGAGCAGGAGATTGCGGCGGGAGATCGGCAGACGTTGGTCCATCGTGGGGTTCCTCCTTGCCGGATCCTTCAGATTCCCCCGAGTTCGGGCAACTTCCTTCATCGAAAAGCTCAAATTTCATACTGTCAAAGCACGGTTTCATGACGAATCGCCGACAACCACCGGCTCCGCCGTCGTGTCATGATGCGAACGGGACGTGTCGGAACCTGTGGAAATCCGGTGATGCGATGCTCGCCCCGCAGCGTCAGCAGGCGATTCTGGAACTCGTCAGGGAGAACGGCGGCGCCCGGGTGATCGAGCTGGTGCGGGCGTTCGGCGTCTCCGACATCACCATCCGCCGCGACCTGGAGATGCTGGCCGAACGCGGCCTGCTGGCCAAGGTGCACGGCGGCGCCACCACCATCGGCTCCACCGACGAGCCCGGCTACGCCGTGAAGTCCGTCCGCCAGGAACGCGAGAAGCAGGCCATCGCCCGCCGCGCCGCCGCCCTGGTGCGCCCCGGAACCGCCGTGGCCCTGTCGGCCGGCACCACCACCTGGACGCTCGCGCACCACCTCGCCGCCGTCCCCGCCCTCACCGTCGTGACGAACTCCGTGCGCATCGCCGACGTCTTCCAGCGCGCGGCCCGCCCCGACCAGACGGTCGTGCTCACCGGCGGGGTGCGCACGCCGTCCGACGCCCTGGTCGGCCCGGTGGCGGTGGCCGCGATCCGGCAGCTCAACGTGGACCTGCTCTTCCTCGGCGTGCACGGCATGACCGCGCGGGCCGGCTTCACCACCCCCAACATGATGGAGGCCGAGACCGACCGCGCTCTGGTGGAGGCCGCGAGCCGGCTCGTCGTGCCCGCCGACCACACCAAATGGGGAACGGTCGGCATCAGCACCATCGCCTCGCTCGGCGAGGCCGACGTGGTCGTCTCCGACGCCGGGCTGCCGCAGCCCGCCAGGGACACTCTGGCCGAGCATGTGGGAGAGCTCGTCATCGCGGAGACGAGCTAACCCGGCGACATGGCCACCGGCCTGGTCATGGGCGTTGCTGCGCGATCACGCCGCCGCCCATCTGACGGCGCGGGCCTGTACGTGACAGGCCCGCGTCCCATGGTTGGGTCAGGCGGCGTTCAGCTTGCTCTGGATGCCGACGAGGATCTGCAGCATCTCCGTCTGTATCTCCGTCACGGACGCGAACTTGGCTTCGAACTTGGCGTCCATGCTTTCAAGCCTGGACTCCATTTCGGCGAACTTGGTGTCGAACTTGGTGTCGAGGGCGGTGACCTTCTCGTCGAGCACGGTGACCTTGCCGTCGAGGACCTTGAGGCGGTCGGCCACCCCGTTGATGCGATGCGTGAGCTTTTCGCCCATTTCGATGTGGTCCGCTCGGATCTGGATCACCTCATTCTCCACTGCGGTGCCCAACGCGCAGGCGAGCTCCTTGATACCCATGGTGATCTCCCTTACCTTGTGGGGTAAGGGACCGGGGATCTTCATCATCTCCGGTCCCGCTTCTTTGACCATGAGAATACCCCCTCGATCAACGCCCTCGAGCTCGAATCGAATAGAGATTCCCCTGGTCAGAGAGCGCTTTGGGGGTATAGATCCGGACTGATCCGTGTAAATCGCGGCGACTATTTTCGGCAACTAACGCCCGTTCTCGCTATTGCTGGGACGGGCTCGCCTCAGCGGTCGCCGTAGAGCTCGTCGATCTCCTTGGCGAAGTCCTTCATCACGAGCCCGCGCTTGATCTTCAGCGTCGGCGTCAGATGCCCGCTCTCCTCCGTGATGTCCCCGTCCAGGATCGTGAACTTCTTGATCTGCTCGGCCTTGGACACCGCCGCGTTCGCCCGATCCACCGCCCCCTGGACCTCAGCTCGCAGGCCGGTGAGGTCGGCCCCGGCGGGCACCGCCTCGGGGTCGAGGGTGACGAGCGCCGCCACGAAGGGCCGACCGTCGCCGACGATCATGGCCTGGGAGATCAGCGGATGCGCGCGCAGGGCGTCCTCCAGCGGCCCGGGCGCCACGTTCTTGCCCGCCGCCGTCACCAGGATCTCCTTCTTGCGCCCGGTGATCCGCAGGTAGCCGTCGCCGTCGAGCTCGCCCACGTCGCCCGTGCGGAACCAGCCGTCGGAGTCGATCACGTCGGCGGTGGCGGCGTCGTTGTGCCAGTAACCCTCGAAGAGGTTGCGGCCCCTGGTCAGGATCTCGCCGTCGTCGCCGATGCGCAGGCTGACCCCGGGCAGCGGCTTGCCCACGGTGCCGATCTTGTTGGCCCCGGGCATGTTGACCGAGCAGGGCGCGGAGGTCTCGGTCAGGCCGTACCCCTCGAAGACCTCGATCCCGACGCCTCTGAAGAAGTGGCCGAGCCGGTCGCCCAGCGCGGAGCCGCCGCACACCGCCGCCGACAGGCGGCCGCCCGTGGCCGCGCGCAGCTTGCCGTAGACGAGCTTGTCGAAGACGGCCCGCCGCAGCCGCAGCCCGAGCGGCGCCCCGCCGGAGCTCTCGGCCTTGCTCCAGGCCACCGCCACGTCGACGGCCGCCGCGAAGATCTTGCCCTTGCCGCCCGCGATGGCCTTCTGCTCGGCGCCGTTGTAGACCTTCTCGAACACGCGCGGCACGCCCAGCAGGAACGTGGGCTTGAAGTCCTGCAGGTCGGGGGCGACGTTCTTCATGTTGGGCGTGTGCGCCATGATCGCGCCCGCCTCGATCAGCACCACCTGGATCATCCGCGCGAAGATGTGCGCCAGCGGCAGGAACAGCAGCGCCGCCGGCTCCTTGCTGCTGAACAGCGGCTCCAGCGGCCCGCGCAGCACGTTGAGCGCGGTGAACAGCAGGTTGTCGTGGGTGATGCGGCAGCCCTTGGGCCGGCCCGTGGTGCCCGAGGTGTAGACGACGGTGGCCAGGTCGGAGGAGACGACCCGCTCCCTGCGCTCGTCCACGGCGGCGGCGGAGACGCCTTCGGCCGGCAGCGTTCCGTCCACCCGCCAGAGGGCCGTCAGTCCCGGCGCCGCCTCCCGTACGGTCTCCTCGTGCCCGTCCAGCTCGACGAAGATCGCCTTCGCCGCGCTGTCGGACAGGATCCACCGGACCTGCTCCACCGAGGAGGTCTCGTAGATCGGCACGGTCACCGCGCCGACGGACCAGATGGCGTAGTCGATCAGGGTCCACTCGTAGCGGGTGCGCGACATGAGGGCGACGGTGTCGCCGTGCTCGATCCCCGCCGCGATCAGCCCCCTGGCGACCTCGACCACCTGGTCGCGGAACTCGGCGGCGGTCACGACGGGCCAGCCGCCGGCGGCCTTGCGGCGCATGACCACGGCGCCTGGCTCCTGCTCGGCGCGCCTGAAGACCGTGTCGGGCAGGCTCGCGGAGACAGGCACGTCGACCAGGACCGGGACGGTGTACTCGCGCACGGATCATCTCCTCTTCGGGGAACGCCTGGACGTTACCGTCTCAAGTTACGCGCCGGTAGCTTCGTCATTGAGGCGTTATGAAGGGCATTCATCACGCTAGCAGCCATAACTCGTAGGATTCGCCCCATGAGGCTGCACGTCGTCAGTGATGTTCACGGCAGGGCCGACGCGCTGGCCAGAGCCGGTGACGGCGCGGACGCGCTGATCTGCCTGGGTGATCTGATCCTCTTCGTCGACTACGACGACCACGCGCAGGGCATCTTCGCCGACCTGTTCGGCGCGGAGCGGGCCGCCGAGTTCATCGGCCTGCGCACCGCCAAGCGGTTCGACGAGGCCAGGGCCATGTCGGCGCGGTTGTGGGCCTCGCTCGACGGCGATCCGCGCGAGCACATCGAGCGCAACGTCCGCGCCCAGTACGCGGCCCTCTTCGCCGCCATGCCCACCCCCGCCTACCTCACCTACGGCAACGTGGACCTCCCGCGCCTGTGGGCCGACTACGTCAGGCCCGGCCACCAGGTGCTCGACGGGCAGGTGGCGGACATCGGCGGGTTGCGGTTCGGGTTCGTCGGGGGCGGGCTCAAGACCCCCTACCGCACCCCGTACGAGATCGGCGACGAGGAGTACGCCGCCAAGGTCGAGGCCGTCGGCGAGGTCGACGTGTTGTGCTGTCACATCCCGCCCGCCCTGCCGGAGCTGCTCTACGACGTGGTGGCCCGGCGGTTCGAGCGGGGGAGCGAGGCCACCCTGGCGGCGATCAAGCGCACCCAGCCGAGATACGCCCTGTTCGGCCACGTGCACAATCCCCTGCACCGCCGCGCCCGCGTCGGCCGTACCGAATGCGTGAACGTGGGTCATTTCCGGGGAAGAGGGGTTCCTTACGTCCTCGAATGGTGAGGGACGTTCGGCGGTCCGCCGCAACGAGCGAATTCTGCACTACGGTGGATCGCATGGCTGATCGCACCACTTCGAGCATCTCCATCGGCGCCGCCCGCGCCGATGTCATGGCGGTCGTCGCGGACTTCCCGGCCTACCCCGAGTGGGCCGGATCGATCAAGAGCGCCGAGGTGCTCGCCACGGGCGCCGACGGCAGGGCGGAGCAGGTGCGGTTCGTCCTCGACGCGGGGATGATCAGCGACACCTATACCCTCGCCTATACCTGGCAGGGCGAAGACGGCGTGCGCTGGCAGGTGGCCGAGCCGGGCAAGATGATCTCCGACCTCCGGGGAAGTTACGTGCTCGCCGACACGGGCAGAGGCACCGACGTGACATACGAGCTGGCGGTCGACCTGAGTGTGCCCATGATCGGGATGATCAAGCGCAAGGCCGAGAAAGTGATCGTGGACACGGCGCTCAAGGGTCTGAAGAAGCGCGTCGAGGGCCGCTGAGTTGAGCCCGCGGGTCCTGCTCTTCACCGGCAAGGGCGGCGTCGGCAAGACCACGGCCGCCGCCGCGACCGCCACGCTCGCCGCCGGCCGTGGCCTCAAGACGCTGATCGTCTCCACCGACACCGCCCACTCGCTGGCCGACGCGCTCGGCGCCGAGCCCGGCGAGATCGCGCCCGGCCTGCACCTGCACCAGGTCGACACGCAGAAGACGCTGGAAAGCCACTGGGGCGAGCTGCAGAGCTACGCCAGAGGGCTGCTCGGCGAGCTGGGCCTGGACGAGATCACCTCCGAGGAGATCACCGTCCTGCCCGGCGCCGAGGAGGTCATCGCCCTGCTGGAGCTGCGCGAGCACGCGCGCGAGGACCGCTGGGACGTGATCGTGGTCGACTGCGCGCCCACCGCCGAGACGCTGCGCCTGCTGGCCCTGCCCGAGGCGCTCGACTGGCACGTCAACCGGCTCATGCCGGTCGGCCGCAGGCTCCTCAAGCTCGTCTCGCCGTTCGTGCGCAGCGTGGCCAGGGTGAGCGCGCCGGGTGAGGACGTCGTGAGCGCGGGCGAGCGTTTCCACCGCGGCTTGATGGAGGTGCGCGAGCTGCTCACCGGCGACCACGCCTCCGTCCGGCTCGTGCTCACGCCGGAGTCCGTGGTGCTCGCCGAGGCCAGGCGCACCCTGACCTCGCTCAACCTGTACGGCTACCGCGTCGACGCCGTGATCGCCAACCGGGTCTTCCCCTCCGGCGGCGCCGACGAGTGGCGTGCCCAGTGGGTGGCGGCGCAGTCCCGGCTGCTGGCCGAGGCGGAGCAGTCGTTCGCGCCGCTGCCCATCCACGTCGTCCCCTACCTGCCCGCCGAGCCCGTCGGGAGGGAGGCTCTGGCCGGTGTGGGCGCGGCGATGTACGGCGAGTCCGACCCGTTCGCCCTCCCCGGCGTCGAGCCGCCGCTGCGGATGAGCGCCGACGAGCTGACCCTGGCCCTGCCGGGCGCCGACAGGGACGACATCGACCTGGCCCGTAAGGGGGAGGAGCTGATCGTCACCGCCGGGCCGTACCGGCGGATCCTGGCGCTGCCCGCGGCGCTGGCCCGCAGGAAGATCATCGGCGCGGCGCTCCGCGACGGCGTGCTCCGGGTGCGGTTCGCCGCGTCCGGCGGGGAGCCGCAAGCGGCGGACTCTGCACTACCGTTCAAGGCAGGGAGCGAATCCGGGTCCTCATGAGTTGAGGAGGATGAGCGACCCATAGCCAGGGAGGGCCAGATGACCGAGAGCAACGACAGAGATCCGATCGGGACCGTCGCCGACGAGGCGCGCAAGCTGCTCGACTCGATCCAGGGGCGGGCCACCCGTCAGGTCGGCAAGAGCGTGTTCAACTCCTTCACCGGCGGCGGCCGCAGGGAGCGCGACGTGTGGGAAGAGGCCGTGTCCGAGCCCCACGACGAGTACATCTGCCGTGCCTGCCCGGTCTGCCGGGCGATCGCGGCGCAGCGTGAGTCGGGCTCCGACGTGACGGGGCACCTGGTGGCGGCGGGCGGCGAGCTGTTCGCCGCGGTGCGCGGCGCGTTCGACGCGCTGAGCAGGCCCGCCCCCAACAGGCCGCGCGACGACGCCGGTGATCGCGAGCGCCGCGACAACGTGGAACACATAGATCTGGGATAGGGAGAAAACCGGGCATGCTCACGATCGGTGTCGACATCGGCGGGACCAAGGTCGCCGCGGGTGTGGTCGACGACAATGGCGAGATCGTCGCACACACACTCAGGCCCACCGCCGCCGACCGTCCTGACGTGGTGGCCGAGACGGTGGCCGACGTCGTTCGCGAGTTGTCCGAGGGCAGGGAGATCGAGGCCGTCGGCGTCGGCGCGGCCGGGTTCGTCGACGAGACGCGGTCGATCGTGCGCTTCGCGCCCAACCTCGCCTGGCGCGAGGAGCCGCTGCAGAAGAAGATCAGCGGCCTCGTCGGCCTGCCGGTCGTGATCGAGAACGACGCCAACGCCATGGCCTGGGGCGAGACCCGGTTCGGCGCTGGGCGCGGCCAGTCCCACGTGGTCTGCATCACGCTCGGCACCGGCATCGGCGGCGGCCTGGTCTTCGACGGCGTCCTCTACCGGGGCCGCTGGGGGATGGGCGCCGAGCTGGGCCACATGCAGGTGCTCCCCGAGGGGCGGCAGTGCGGGTGCGGCAACGTCGGCTGCTGGGAGCAGTACGCCAGCGGCCAGGCCCTCGTCAAGGACGCCCGGGAGATCGCCGAGGCCCGGCCGGAGCGGGCGGAGATCCTGCTTGGGCTGGCCGGCGGCAAGATCGAGGGTGAGGAGGTCACCGAGGCCGCGCGCCTGGGCGACGACGCCTCGCTGGCCTCGTTCGCCAGCCTCGCCGACTGGCTCGGCCAGGGCATGGCCGACCTGGCCGCGATCCTCGACCCCGGCTGCTTCATCGTCGGCGGCGGCGTGTCCCGCGCCGCGGACCTGTTCATCGACCGGGCCCGCGAGGTCTTCGCCGAGCGGCTCACCGGCCACGGCCACCGGCCGATCGCCGAGATCCGGCTGGCCGAGCTGGGCGCCTCCGCCGGTCTGGTGGGCGCCGCCGACCTGGCCAGGCAGCGCTGACCGTCAGGATCGCCTCCTACAACGTCCACGGCCTGCGCGACGACGTTCCCGCGCTGATCAGGGTCATCACCGCGTTGCGGGCGGACGTGTTGTGCGTGCAGGAGGCGCCGAGGTTCTGGAGCTGGCGGGCCAGGCGCGCGGAGCTGGCGGCGCGCGCCGGGCTGCGCGTGGCCGCCTCCATCAGGGTCGGCGGGGTGGCCGTCCTCACCGGGCCGCGCGCCGGCGTGCTGCACGGCGAGAGCCACGCGCTGCGGGCCTTCCGCACGCTGGAACGGCGCGCGCTGGCGATCGCCGTGGTGGAGGCCGGGGGAGCGCGGCTGGCCGTCGGCTCGTTCCACCTCGACCTCGACGCCGGGGCCCGCCTCCACCACGCCGCCGAGGCGGTGGCGCTGATGGAACGGGTGGCGGACCGGTTCGGCGCGATGGTGGTGCTCGGCGGCGACATCAACGAGCAGGCGCACCAGCCGGCCTGGCGCTTCCTCGCCGGCCGCCTCGCCGACTGCCACGCCGAAGCGCCCCCGCCGACGTTCCCCGCGAGGGAGCCCGCCATGCGCATCGACGCGGTCTTCGCCGCGCGCGAGGCGCGTGTCGTGACCTGCGGAACGGCGGACGCCGCGATCGCCGATCTGGCGGGGGCCAGTGACCACAGGCCGGTGGTCGTGGAGTTGCGAGTTGGGCTCTGACGGGCGAGCGGGGCCCTCCAAGCCGTAGCATTTGTTCATGACCCGTCGCTCTCAGCGGCGTGCGCTCTCCTTGATCTTGGCGACGTTCGTGGCCTCGACGCAGGTCACGCCCGCCGCGCATGCCGAACCTCGCCCTCCCGGGATCGAGGCGTGGCAGCAGTCGACCAGCGTGCGGCTCCAGGCCGACGGCTCGCTCTCCGATGTGCTGGCGATCTCGCCGAGCGACGTGTGGGCCGTGGGACAGCAGGAGATCTGGGACGTCTGGAAGAACCGGGGCACCATCCGTCACTGGAACGGCAGCGGCTGGAGCGAGGTCACCGTGCGCGACGCCTCGGAGGCGGGCAACCTGCGCGCCCTGGCCGCCGCCGGGCCGTCCGACGTGTGGGCGGTCGGCGACGGGCACGACGGGCTGCCCTACCTCGTCCACGGCGACGTGACCGGCTTCGACCGGCTCCGGCCGCAGGGGATGCGGGCCGGAGACTGGCTCGGCGGCGTCGACGCCAAGCCCGGGCGGGTCGTGGCGGTCGGCAGCCGCGAGAAGCGCGGGCTCATCCTCACCGGCCAGGGCAGCACGTGGACGGTCCAGGAGACCAAGGAGAACGGCGCGCTCTACGCGGTGGCGGGCGGGTTCGCCGTCGGCGACACCGGCACCGAGCCGTTGATCACGCACTACTCGGGCGGCTCGTGGAAGTCCATGCCGGTGCCCTCGGTCCCCGGCGGCTACCTGCGCGACGTGCAGGTCGACAACGCCAAGCGGGCGGTGGCCGTCGGCGGCGTCTACCGCGGCCCCGGCGAGATCTCACCGCTCGTGCTGGCCTGGAACGGCAAGCACTGGCGGGAACTGCGGCTGCCCGACTCCGAGGCCAGGCTCTACAGCGTGACCGGCGACGGCAAGGGCCGCTACTGGATGGCCGGCTACGACCCTTCGCGGGCGGCGGAGCCGTTCATGATGCGCTGCGAGAAGAGCGACTGCGAGGTGCTCCGCGGCGGGGCCAAGAAGGGCAGGAGCAGCGTGCGCCTGCAGGGCGTGGCCTATCTCGCGGGCAAGGGCACCGTCTGGGCGGTCGGCCACGCGATCGACACCCGCGACCGCTACACCGACGTGGTGGAGTCGTTCGCGCCCAAGACCACCACGTCCAAGTCGTAAGGCGCACAGCACGGCGCCCGAGTCCGTCAGGCCCGGAGAACGCGGCGCCCGAGTCCGTAAGGCCCGGAGAACGCGGCGCCTCAGTCTGTAAGGCTCAGAGAACGGCGCCGTCGTCCCAGCCCGAGTCGTTGGACGGCGGGCCGTCGCCCATCCGCACCACCAGCGCCACGAACCCGCCGATGAACGCCGCCACGGCCGTGAACAGCGCCCAGCCCTCCATCTGCCAGCTCGCCATCGCCGCCACCAGCAGATAGGCGGGCCCGCCGAACAGGGCCACCCACGCCAGCTTGGTCGGCAGGTCGAGCTTGGGCAGCGGCGGCGGCGGAGGCGGCTCGAAGTGCCCCTCGTCGTCCCCGTCGTCCTGCTTGTCCTCGGGCTCGTCGAGATCCTCCTCGAGCTCCTCCGAGGGCTTGACCACCCGGCGGGTGGGCTCGACCGGCACGTTTTCGCTGTCCGGCCACGGCTGATCGGCCGAGTCGCGCTCGGCCGTGTCGTTGAAGGACGCGACGATCTGCCGCCAGACCTCGTCCTCGTCACTCTGGGGCGTCACCTAGATGGGCCTCTCCGCAGCGACCGCGACTTCCCCCTGGGTGCGATCAGTCCCTCTGCAAGGGTACCGAGGCATGTGTCCGGATGAAGTCGAGGCTCCCGGCAAAGATCCTGTCGGCATCGTTGTCAAGCGTCGCAACATGGTAGCTATCGGTAAGCTCCTCGATCGTGGCCTGCGGCACTCTCTTGCGGATGATCGCCACACTCGCCGGCTTCACCACGTGGTCGTCCACGCTGTGGAAGACCAGCAGCGGCTGGGTCACCTTCGCGAGGTCGGCCTGCACCAGCGACCACAGTCCCGGCAGCGAGGCGGCGGCCTTGACGGGGGTGCGGGTGTAGGCCAGCTCGGTCACGCCGGCCTTCTTGACGTCGTTGGCGACGCCGGGCACCGACGGCACGAACCATTTCAGCAGCGGAGCCAGCCTCATCAGCGGCACGTCGCTGGTGATCGACGGATTGACCACCACGACGCCCCTGATGGCCGCGCCGTGCACCTCGGCGAGTCGTAACGCCAGGCAGCCGCCCAGCGACAACCCCGCCACGAACACCTCCGCGCAGCGGCCCTGGAGGTCGGCGAACGCCTTCTCCACCTCGGCGTACCAGTCTTCCCAGCGTGTCCTGTTCATCTCCTGCCACCGGGTGCCGTGCCCGGGCTGGCGGGGCAGCGAGACGCTCACTCCGTGCCCGGCCAGGAACTCACCCCATGGCCGCAGCGACTGCGGGGTGCCGGTGAACCCATGACAGAGCAGCACACCGACCTGGCCTGCTTCGTGGTGATAGGGCTCCGCGCCTGGCATGAGCGGCATAACAGCTCCTTGGCACAATTTCATCCCGGAACTGCCCGATCGTCGCACGTTCTAGGGTGTTTGTGCGAGAGCTGATGTAGGAGCATGGTTCCTGGGATGGGAAGATGACTCTGCGCTCGCCCACTACGTGCTGAGGAAGAGGTGCCGGGGTGTTCTACTGGATGGTCAAGGCCATCTTGGGGCCGTTCCTCCACCTCGTGTTCAGGCCGTGGACGGAAGGGGCGGACAACGTGCCCAAGCAGGGGGCGGTGATCCTGGCCGGCAACCACCTGTCGTTCGCCGACCACTTCTTCGGCCCGCTCCAGATCCGCCGCAAGGTGATCACGCTGGGCAAGGCCGACTACTTCACCGGGCGCGGCATCAAGGGCTTCTTCACCCGGCTGTTCTTCAGCGGCGTCGGCACCGTGCCGATCGACCGCTCGGGCGGCAAGGCCAGCGAGGCGGCGATCCGCACCGGGCTGCGCCTTCTGCGCGAAGGCCACGTCCTGGGCATCTATCCCGAGGGCACCCGCTCGCCCGACGGCCGCCTCTACAAGGGCAAGACGGGCGTGGCCCGGCTCGCCCTGGAGTCACGGGTGCCGGTCATCCCGTGGGCCCTGGTCAACACCTACGAGATGATGCCGCCGGGGCGCCCGCTGCCGAAGATGGGCATCCGGCCGGGCGTCAAATTCGGCAAGCCGCTCGACTTCTCCCGCTACTACGGGATGGAGGACGACCGCCTCGTGCTGCGCGCGGTGACCGACGAGATCATGTACGCGCTGATGGAGCTGTCGGAGCAGGAATACGTCGACAAGTACGCCGCCAGCGCCAGGGTCGAGATGGAGCGCGCCGCCCGCGCCGCCGCCGCGAAATAGCGAAACAGCGGGCCGCTCGCCGGGCTGTTCACGGGGCTGTTCACCGGGCTGTTCACCGGGCCCGTAAGGCGGCCTCCGTCTTCTGCATGGCGGTCGTCATCGCGTGCAGCTCCGCCCGGCTGAGCCGGTCGATGAGGTAGGCGCGCACGATCTCCAGATGACCGGGGGCCACCTCGTTCAGGCAGCGGTCGCCCGCCTCGGTGAGCACCGCCAGCACCCCGCGCTCGTCACCCGGGCAGTCGGTCCGCTCCACCAGGCCCGCCTTCTCCAACTGGGTGATCTGGTATGTCAGCGCGCTCTTCGACACCACGACGCCCCGGGCCAGCTCCGTCATGCGCATCCGGCGGCCGGGGGAGCCGGCGAGCCGCACGAGGATCTCGTACTGCGGATGCGTCAGCCCGGCCGTCGCCTTGAGCTGCTCCTCGACACGCCGTTCGAGCAGGTGGGAAGTCGACAGGAAGGCGCGCCACGCCGCCATCTCCGTCGCGTCCAGCCATCGGGGGTCTGTCACCACCTCAGTGTACTTGTTGTTCAGATTTGAACTTTCCGGCTAGAGTTGTTGTTCAAATCTGAATCACTCTCAGGGGGATCACATGGTGGACCAGGCGCGTCCCATCGTTCTGCTGCTCGCGAGGATCGCCGTCGGCGTGATCTTCGTCGTGCACGGCTACCAGAAGTTCGTGACCATGGGCATCACGGGGACGACCGCGTTCTTCGAGTCGGCGGGCATCCCGCTGGCCGGCCTGGCCGCGCCCGCCGTGGCCGTGCTGGAGGTGGCGGGCGGCGCGGCGCTGATCCTGGGGGCGGCGCTGCCGATCGCGGGCACGCTGCTGGCGCTCGACATGGTCGGCGCGATCGTCTTCGTGCACGGGGCCAACGGCCTGAGCGGTGACGGCGGCTACGAGTTCGTCCTGGCGCTGGCCGCGGCCAGCCTGGCGGTCGGCTTCACCGGCGGCGGCGCGCTGGCGCTCGACCCCGTCCTCGGCCGGGTGCTCACCCGCCGCGGCGCCGTGTCGGCGACCGCCTAGGACCACTCGCGCATCGTCCCGGTGGCCCCCGCGGCCTCCGGATGACCCGCGCCCGGACGTCCGAGGACCCCGCTCACCCGCTCTCGCAGCCAGGTGTGGGCGGGGTCGGCGTCGTAGCGGGGATGCCACGCCTGCGACAGCGTCATCGCCGGCAGCGCGAACGGGATCGGGAACGTCACCAGCCCGAGCGCCTCGACCAGCGGCGCGGTCAGCAGTTCCGGCGTCATCCCCACCAGATCCGACTGCCGCACCGCCAGCAGCGCCGCCCCGAACGTCGGCACCGACCCCGCCACCCTGCGCGTCAGCCCCATGCCGGCCAGGACCTCGTCCACGGGCCCCGTGACGCGGCCCCGGCGTGAGGCGATGACATGCTCGGCCGCCGCCAGCCGCGCGGCCGTGACGGGGCCGTCGAGCAGCGGGTGCCCGGGGCGGACCACGCCGACGGCTCGATCGGTCATGAGCGGCTCGACCCGCGTCTCCGGCGCCGGGTCCGCGATCACCGTCACCTCCAGGTCGGCGCTCCCGTCCCGCAGCGCGTGCTCGTCGCCGTGTCCTTCGGGAATGAAGCCGAAGGTGACTCCGGGCGCCGACCTGGACACCTCGGTCAGCAGCGGCAGGCTCACCGCGGTGATCACCGCGTCCGAGGCCAGGATGGTGAAGCGCCGCACCAGCGTGGCCGGATCCAGCCGGCCGGGCGGCGTGAACACCTTCCTGGCGGCCTCGACCAGCGCCCTGACCTCGCCCTGCACGGCCAGTGCCCGTGGCGTCGGCACCATGTGCCGCCCCGAGCGCACCAGGACCGGATCGGCCATCGCCGTGCGGATACGGCCGAGCGTACGGCTCATGGCGGGCTCCGACAGGTGCAGCCGCCGAGCCGCCGCAGAGACGCTGCCCTCCTCCAGCAGGGCGTCGAGCGCGATCAGCAGGTCCAGGCTCGGTTGCGTCTGACGCATATATCACCTGACAAAGATGCATTTGAGGTTAGGTCACGACCGAGTCTACGGTGAATGCCGCGGGAGGCCTCCGCTCACCCACCACCCACCACGAACCCGGGGGTTTCGCATGCCCGCGACCATTTTGGAAACCGGACATCCCGCCCGAACGCGGATCACGGCCGTCATGACCGCCTCGGTGATCCTCGCGGTCGCCTTGGTCGCCGCCGTCAATCTCGCCATCCCCACGCTCGCCGCGAGCGACCTGCGCCCGTCGCCGTCGCAGATCCTCTGGATCGTCGACGCGTACGTCGTCGTCTTCGCCTGCCTGCTCATCCCCGCCGGAGCGGCCGGCGACCGTTTCGGCCGCAAGGGGGTGCTGCTGGCGGGGCTGACCGTGTTCGCCGGCGGCTGCCTGATCGCGGCGCTCGCGCCGGACGTCGTGACGCTGATCGCCGCCAGGGCGGTGAGCGGCGCGGGCGCGGCCATGGTCATGCCCGCCTCGCTGGCCATGACCGTGGGCGCCTACCCGGCCACCGAGCGCGGGCGCGCGGTCGCCGTCTGGACGGCCGCCACCGGCGCCGCCGGAGTGGCCGGCAACCTCGGCGGCGGGCTGGTCATGGAATACCTGCCGTGGCGGGCGCTGTTCGGCGTTCCGGTGCTGCTGGCGGGCCTGCTCGCCGTGCTGGTCGCCGTGGTGGTGCCGCGCGTGCCGCGCCTGGAGGCGAAGCCGCTGGACCTGCCGGGGACGGGGCTGCTGACGGCCGCGTCCGTGGCGCTGCTCATCGGCATCATCGAAGGGCCCGAGGCCGGATGGGGGAGCGGGCTCGTGCTCGGCTCGTTCGGCGTGGCGGCCGTGGTGTTCTGCGTCTTCGTGGCGCACCAGCTCCGCGCGAAGGGGCCGCTGCTCGACCCCCGGCTCTTCGCCGCGCCCCGGCTGCGGGCGGGGTCGCTGGGGGTGGCGGTGATGTTCTTCGGGTTGTTCGCGATGTTCTTCGTCAACGCCCGCTACCTGCAGGACGTCAAGGGCTTCTCGCCGCTGCTGACCGGGGTGGCGATCATGCCGCTCACCGTTCCCATGATCATCCTGTCGCGGATGTCCGGCCGCTTCGGCGCGCGCGCCGCCGTCCCGGCCGGGCTCGCGGGCAACGCGGTGGGGCTGGCGCTGCTGTCGTTCGCGGACGCGGCCCTGCCCTACCCGGTGTACGCGGCCGGCCTCGTGCTCATGGGCGCCGCGATGGGGTTGTGCCTGCCGGTGTTGTCACACGAGATCATGGCCGCGCTGCCGCGCGAGCGGGCCGGGCTCGGCTCCGGGCTCAACAGCGCCACGCGGGAGCTCGGCAGCGCGATCGGGGTCGCCGTCATGGGCACCGTGATGACCACGCACGGGATGAGCGCGGGCTATCGGGTCGTGGCCGGCGTGGTCCTGGCGGGCGGCGTGCTCGTCATGTGGTGGCTGCGGGGCGCCACGCGGGGGTAGCGGCCGCTCACGCCAGGTGGGCGCGGATCTGCCGGATGTGCGCCGGAGTCGTACGGCAGCAGCCTCCGATCAGGGACGCGCCCGCCCGCTGCCACTCCTTGGCGGCCTGCCCGAACTCCACCGGATCCGCCAGCCCCAGCCAGCGCCGCCGCTCGGCGTCCCACGACTCGCCCGAGTTGGGATAGACCACCACGGGTGCCACGCCGGACAGGCAGCCGATCAGGCCCGGGATGTGGCGCGGCGCGGTGCAGTTGACGCCGACGGCCACCACCTGCGCGTTGCCGGCGAACAGCGCGGCCGCCCGCGTGATCGGCGTGCCGTCGTTGAGCCGCTCCTCGTCGCGGCAGGAGAAGCTCACCCACGCCTTGACCCCCGGCGTGCGCGCCAGCAGCCGCGCCAGCGCCCGCGCCTCAGGAAAGGACGGGATCGTCTCGCAGGCCAGCAGGTCGGCGCCGGCCGAGGCCAGGATCTCCCAGCGCGGCAGGTGCCAGGCGAACAGCCCGTCCTCGTCGAGGTCGTAGTCGCCGGTGTATTCGGCGCCGTTGGCGAGATAGGCGCCGTACGGGCCGATCGAGGCCGCCACCAGCCCGCCGCCGGCCTCGTCGCGCGCCTGCCCGGCCAGCTCCACCGACAACCTGATCAGCCGCTCGGCCGTCGCCGGGTCGAGGCCACGGCGCAGGAAGCCGGGGATCGTCGCCTGGTAGCTCGCCGTCGTGGCCACGTCGGCGCCCGCCGCGAAGTAGTCGGCGTGCGCCCGGCGGATCAGCTCGGGCTGCTCCAGCAGCAGCCGCGCCGACCACAACTCGTCGCCGAGATCCGCGCCGAGGTGTTCGAGCTGGGTGGACAGGCCGCCGTCCAGGACAAGTG
Source organism: Nonomuraea sp. NPDC002799 (assembly GCF_053592075.1). Classification (NCBI taxonomy): domain Bacteria; kingdom Bacillati; phylum Actinomycetota; class Actinomycetes; order Streptosporangiales; family Streptosporangiaceae; genus Nonomuraea; species Nonomuraea sp. NPDC002799. The sequence continues at coordinate 367,412 of NZ_JBSFVA010000003.1, read as the reverse complement.
CGCTCACCTATTCAGGGTACGAGCCCGCGGGGAACGCTTCGATCACCTGATCGAGCAGGGCAGGAGTGTCCTCGGGCGAGCCGACCGTGAAATCCGCCCGCCGCGCCAGCTCATCGCCCGTCTCGCCGTTGGCCACCGCCACCCGGACGCCCATGAACGCGGGGTCGCGCTCCTCCCTGTCGCGCAGCGCGTCGAACGCCCGGCCGTCGGAGAGGTCGTCGCCGAAGTACCAGGCGCGGGTGAGCCGCTCGCTCTCCCGCGCGACGATCGTGCCCTTGTCGCGCTCCACCGGCGGCCGCAGCTCGACCACCATGCGGCCGTACTGCTCGCGCAGGCCCAGCTCGGCGGCCCGGCGCGAGGACCACCGCTCCACCGCGCCACGCAGCGCCGGGGCCGCGCGGTAGTGCAGCGCCACGATCAGCGCCTTGTCCTCCACCAGGATCTCGCCCGGCAGGTCGCGGGCGGCCTCCTCGGCCAGCCGCCGCATGACCGGGGCCCACGGCTCCGCCTCGGCGTCCGTGCGCACCTGGCCGCCGACGACGGTCTGCATGCCGCACAGGCCGAACAGGCGCACCTGAGGGGCGCCGGCGAAGCGGTCGGACAGGAACGCGGCCGGCCGGGCCGAGACGACGGCGACCCTGCTCACCCGCGTCGCCAGCGCCTGGAGCCGCTCCACCGCGCCCTCGACGGGGAACACCGCGTCCGGATCGCGCATGATCGGCGCGATGGTGCCGTCGAAGTCGAAGAAGAAACCGGATTTCGTGCTCTCCGAGACGGTGGCGGACACTGCTTCGACGAAGCGGAGCGGGGCGCGAGAGGTCGCCATGCTCACGAACGATAGAGCAGCCTGATCGGCTCGGATAGACGGGCTGTCGCAATTCGGGCGTCCGATGGCGGCCAGGTGAGCGAGGGTCCGCGCCGTGCCCGCCTGGGCCAGGTGAGCGAGGTCTCCGCGCGCACCTGGCCCGCCTTCGGTCGTCCGTGTCAGGTGCGCTTCCAGAACAGGCCGCGACGGCCGCCGCGGTCGCCGGGAGCCGCCGGTGGCGGCGCCGGGGCGTCGCCGACCAGGGCCGTGAGCACCGCGACGGCGCGGTCGTGCAGGGCCCGCGCGTCCGCGCCCGGCCGCTCGGCCGCCTCCAGCTCGCGGGCCAGCGCCGCCAGCTCCTCGTTGCCCCCGAGGTAGGCCGCCAGCGCCGACAACCGCGAGCCCAGGTCGGCCAGATACAGCACGTCGGGCACGGGCAGCGTCCTGAGCCGGTCGAGCTCGGCGGTCAGTTGCGGCAGGACCGACTCCAGCCGGTGCCCGGGCCGCGGCGCGAATACCGGCGACCCGCCCCGCATTCCGCCCCCGGGCGCCGGAGCGGGCATCGGCGGCGCCCCGAAGGCGTCCGCCCGGCCCTGAGGGAGCGGCGGCTGCTCCATGGCGCCGGCGCTGAGGCCCGGCGCGGGCATCCGCATGCGCGGCGCGGACGCGGGCGGCCCCGCGGCCATCATCGTCTGCGCCGCGAAACCGCCCGCCATCGTGGGGCTCCGCGGCAGCTCCCAGCCGCTCGGCGGCTCGACCGGCTGGATGACGCGGTGCTCGGGAACGCCGTCGGCGACCTGCCGGGTGTCGACGGCCACGTACGCGGTGAAGCGGCAGAGCACGCCGTAGGCCAGCGACGTCCTGACGATCCGCTCCTCCAGATCGTGCTCGCCCATGGCGTAGCGGTCCTCCAGCTCGCGCAGGTGCGCGCGGGCCCAGACGGCGCGGATGGCCGGGTTGTCCACGGCCACGCCCGCCACCTGCTCCTCCCACGGCCCCGCCGCGGCCAGCCCGCGAACGGTCACCGCCGAGCCCTCCCGGTAGCGCCCGTACACGCGCAGCGGCACGCCGGGGAAGATCGAGCCGAGATGGGTGACCGTGCCCTGCTCGACGTCGAGGCCCTTGAGCGAGAGGTCGGTCACCAGGGGAGCGCCGATCCTGCGGTGGATCTGCTCCATGGCGGCGTCGAGCCGGTCCTCCGACTCCACCAGCTCGCACCGGCCCGCGCCGAGCCCCGCCAGCCTGCCGAGGAACCCGGCGTTCACGGCCCTGTCGATGCCCACCGTGTGCACCCGCATGGCCGACAGCGCGCCGCCCGCCTGTTCCAGGATCTGGTCCTCGTTGCCCACCTGGCCGTCGGTGACCAGCACGATGACCCGCTCGCGCTCCGTCCGGCCGCCGAGCAGGGCGATGGCCTGGCGCAGCGGTTCGAGCAGCTCGGTGCCGCCGCGGGCGTCGACCCGGGCGAGGTGCTCGACGGCGCGGTAGCGGTTGCGGTCGGAGGCCTCCGCCAGCCCCTCGAACGCCTGCTCCACCACCGAGTCGAAGGTCAGCACCGCGAACCTGTCCTGCGGCGTCAGCGTGTCGACGATGCGGGCGGCGGCACGGCGGGCGGCGACCATCTTCCAGCCGCCCATGCTGCCGGACCGGTCGAGCAGCACGACCAGGTCGCGTGGCGTGCGGGCGGCCTGGAGCGGTGGCGGGACGACGGTGAGCGCGAACGTCCCCCCTTCGCCGTCCTGCTGCCTCTCCTCCTGCGGCCCCTTGTCGAGCGGCCTCTTGTCGAGCTGCAGCGAGGTGGAGGCGTCGAACGACAGGCGCAGGATGAAGTCGCGGTCGAGGCGCTCGCCCGGGCGCAGCCGCACGGTGCGGCCCTCCTCCTCGACGACGTGCAGGCTGGAGGCCAGCTCACGCAGCTCCAGCCCGGCGGCGTCCACGGTCGCGCTGAGCGACAGGCGTACCGGGTCGGGGAAGCCCGGCAGCAGGACGGGCGGGCTGATCCTGGAGGCGTCGGGCACCGCGTCGGTGTCGGGCGCGGCGCCGTCCCCGGCGGGCGGGCCGTCGATCGGGCGGCCGGGGATGTAGCGCGGAGCCACGACCAGCGGGAACCTGAACGTCGCGGCGCCGTCCTCGTACGGGAGCGGCTGGCTCATCGTCAGCCTGACCGAGACGCGCTCGCCGGGCAGGAGGTTGCCCACCCTGATCGTGAAGACGTCGGGCCGGTCCTCCTCGGCGATCGCCGCCCGCTTGCCCTCCCGCAGCGCCTGGTCGTAGGCGGCCCTGGCCTGGGCGCGCTCCTTCAGCACACCATCGACCACCCGGTCGCCGGCCTCCATCCGGAACCCGGTCACCGCCGCCCGGTCCGGCAGCGGGAAGACGTAGGTGGCCTCCAGGGTGACGTCGAACGGGTTCGTGAAACCCTGCGTGACCTCGACCCCGGCGATGAGACCGGAGATGCTCGCGTGCACGTCGACGCTTTCGAGCGGCAGGTTGCCGCGTTCGGTCCGCAGCGCGCCGAACCCGGTGTCAGGCACCGGCAGGCACCGTGCGGGCTCCAGCGAAGTGATCTTCATATCAGCTCCCTCTCTTCGAGCACCGCGAGCAGCGGACCCGCCGCCGCCAGCACCGCCTGAACATCCTGCGCGGCCAGGGGGCGGCGCGCGTCCAGCACCAGCCGCACCCCATCGCCCAGCCTCACTCCCGCGATCACCGCCGCCGCGCCCGCCCTGGTCCCGTCGGCGACGTCCGCGCCGCCCATCTCATCGGCGGTCCCAGCAGCGGTGCCTGTGGAACCGTCGCCCGGCCGCTCGGCCCAGAACCGCTCGCGGGTCGATCGGCCTGGCCCGGGAAGGCGGCCATCGCCCGCCGCCCCGCTCCCCGCTGCCGCGCCGCTCTTCGGGGGCGCGGTGCCGTCCGTCAGGGCCGCGTCGTCGAGCCGGGCGGTCGCCTCCAGCGTCCGGTCGGTCGCGCCGGTCAGCGCCGCCTGGATGTCGGCGATCGAGTTTCCCACCGCCTGCAGCCGCTTGACGGCCACCAGTTGCAGCAGATGCCGCCGTCCGTATTGGGCGGTCCTGCCGCGTCTGGTCAGGGGCGGGTCCACGAGCCCGATGGTCGTATACCACCTGATCAGCCGCTCTCCGGGCACATCCCGGACCCGGCCGTTCACAGGCGCGCCGTCGCGCAGCGCCAGCGCCGCGCGCTCGGCCAGCTCGCCGATGGTCCAGGTGTCGCTCATCTCTCTACGATGACACTGTCATTATTACACTGTCAACGTTAGGCGTTCAAAAGATTGGGCACGGGGACCTCTGTCGCAAACAGTAAGAAAGATGCACGGACGGGGAGGAATTACCACATGTCCACCATCACCGGTCGGCTCTCGGGAGACGCCAAGAACACCGTCGCCGAGGCCCTCCAGGGCGCCCTGGTCGATCTGGTCGATCTTTCGCTGGTCGCCAAGCAGGCGCACTGGAACCTCACCGGGGCTCATTTCCGCCCGATCCACCTCCAGCTCGACGAGGTCACGGAGCTGGCCAGGAGCCACATGGACACGATCGCCGAGCGCGCCGTCGCCCTGGGCGTCAACCCGGACGGCCGGGCCGCCACGATCGCCAAGTCCACGAAGATCGCGCAGCCGGAGGGCGGCTGGCTGGAGGACGGCAAGGCCGTCGCGATGATGACCGACCTCCTGGACGGCATGAGCAAGCGCATGTACGAGCGCATCCGGGCCACCGACGAGCCCGACCCGGTCAGCCAGGATCTGCTCATCGCCATCGCGCAGGACATCGACAAGCAACACTGGATGTTCCAGGCCCAGCGCTGAGCCCGCACGCGAGAGCCCGGGAGGCCGCCTGCGGCCCCCGGGCTTCCGCGCGTCCAGGTGCCCGCGCATGTCGGCGGGCACGGGGTTTGCGCAGAGTTTGATGTCGCGAGTCCTTGCCATTCATGTCGGTGCGGTCGACTAGCGTGGCACCTAGAGGGAGGCCCCACGATGTCCCAGAAGACTCTCCTCCGCACGGGCCCGCTCATGGCGGGCGGCGTCAGCCCGTACGGACCGCTCGGCCCGGCCGGCGACGACGGCCTCGCGCTGCCCGCGGGCTTCACCGGCAGGGTGGTGGCCTGCTCCGGCAGCAAAGTGGCCGGGCTGACCTGGCACGCCGCGCCCGACGGCGGCGCCTGCTTCCCCGACGGCGCCGGTTGGATCTACGTGTCCAACTCCGAGCTTCCCCTGCTCGGCGGCGCCTCGGCTCTGCGCTTCCGCGCCGACGGCAGTGTCGCCGACGCCTACCGCATCCTGTCCGGCACCGACCTCAACTGCGCGGGCGGGGCCACGCCCTGGCACACCTGGTTGTCGTGCGAGCTCGGCCACCGGGGCCGCGTCTTCGAGTGCGACCCCTATGGCGCCCGCGCCGCCCGTCCCCGGCTGGCCATGGGCCGCTTCAAGCACGAGGCCGCCGCCTGCGACCCGGAGCGGCGCGTGGTCTACATGACCGAGGACGAGCCCGACGGCTGCTTCTACCGGTTCAGGCCGGGCGACTGGGGCGACCTGACGGAGGGCACGCTCGAGGTCCTGTGCGCCGCGGGGCACTGGCAGGCGGTGCCCTCGCCGGCGGCGCTGCTCAAGGCGGCCCGCCACCAGGTCGAGGACGCCCGCCACTTCGACGGGGGCGACGGTTGCCACTACGCGGGCGGGGTCTGCTACTTCACGACCAAGGGCGACACCGGCCTGTGGGCCTACGACGCGCAGACCGCCGCCCTTGAGCGGCTGTGCGGGGGTGTGCGCGCCATCACCGCCGCGCCCTCCGGCGATCTCTACGTGGCCAGGGAGACGACGGAGATCGACGTCATCGCGCCGGACCGGGCGGTCACCCCGTTCCTCAGGCTCCAGGGGCACGACGGGGTGGAGCTGACGGGGCTGGCGTTCTCGCCGGGGGGCGAGCGGCTCTACTTCTCGGTCCGGCGTGGCCGCACGCAGGGCCACACGTTCGAGGTGTCGGGCCCGTTCCGCGCCTGACCGGAGAGCCGTGCTGAGGTGAAAGCCGGGCCTGAGGGATGGGCCCGGCCTGGCGGGGTCGTCAGCTCAGGTAGCGGATCAGCATGACCTTCAGCTCGTGCACCAGCTCCGCGCCGCGCTCGGGCGTCGCCGTGGTGACCATCGGCATCACCGCCTTCACCATGGCGAGCGCCATCGTCCCGGTGAGCTGTGCGCGCTCCTCCGCCAGCGCGGGGGAGCGGCGGCGGAGCATGGCGGCGATCTGCCGGGCGATGTCCTCGTGCAGCCGCTGCGACGCCGCCACGAGCTGATCGCCGGTGGCCGTGCCGTACAGCAGCGACCAGTACGCCGGCGAGGTGCTCTTGAACTTGACGCTCTCGTCCACGAGCTGCCCGACCAGCACCTCCAGCGGAACGTCCGGCGTGACGGCGGCGAGCTGGGCGGCCCAGAACTCCTGACGGTCGTCGGTGTAGCGGGACACCAGCCCGTCCAGGATCTCCTCCTTGTTGCGGAAGAACTGATACAGCGACCCGGGCGACATCCCGGCCCGCGCGGCGACCTGGTTCGTCGTCAGGTCGGGGTAGCCGATCTCGGCGATCACCGACTCGGCGGCGTCGAGGATCTCGGCCATGCGCTTCAGGCCGCGCGCCTGCCGACGGACCGTGCGTTCAGCCATGAGTCTCCTCGTTGACAAATACGAGCATTTACTTGTATTTCTAGTCCAGCACCGTAAACACGAGTAGTTTACCGAGTTTTGGATTGGGAGACCCCATGAGAACCGTGCTCGCCACGGGCTGCGGCGGCGGCTTCGGCCTGCTGACCGCGCGCACGCCGGCCAGGAAGGGCGACCGCGTGATCGCCACCGTCCGCGAATGGGCGCAGGCAGAGGCGCCGGCGGGCCTGGGGTCGGTGCGGGCGTGATGGTGCACACCGAGGTGCGGCCGCCGCGCGAGACGACGGGCGGGCCGCCGCTGCGCAGGCTCGGATTCCTGCTCGTCCGGCACCGCCGGCTCGTGCTCGCGCTGTCCCTGGCCGGCCTGATCGTCGCGGGCGCGCTCGCGGCGGGCGCGGTGACGGGGTTGTCGCTGGCCAGGTTCGAGGCGCCGGGCTCGGAGTCCGACCGGGCGCAGAGCGAGCTGGTCGAACGGTTCGGCACCGGCAGCCCCGACATGATCTTCCTGGTCACCGCCAGGAGCGGCACCGTGGACGATCCGGCGGTCGAGGCCGCGGGCCGGGAGCTGACCGCCAGGGTCGGCCGCGAGGACGGCGTCGCCGAGGCCGGGTCGTACTGGTCCCGCGGCAAGCCCGCCACCATGCGCAGCGGCGACGGCAGGCACGCCCTGATCGTGGTGCGCATCCCCGGCGACGCCGACCACGTGCGCGCGCAGGTGCTGCCCAGGCTCGTGCCCGAGATCACCAAGGGCTCGGACCTGCTCCAGGTGCGCGCCGGGGGAGGGGAGGAGGTCTTCCGCGAGACCGTCCCGCTGGCCAGGCAGGACTTCGTCCGCGCCGAGCTGGTCATCTTCCCGCTCGCCTTCGTGCTGCTCTGGCTCTACCAGCGGCGCGCCATGGCGGCCCTGGTGCCCATCCTGGCCGGGGTGTTCGCGATGGTGACCGGGCTGGCGCTGCTGAGCGGCGTGCTGCTCTGGGCGGAGATCTCCACCTTCGCCCTGAACCTCACCCTGGCCATGGGCTTGGGTCTGGGCATCGACTACTGCCTGTTCGTCATCCAGCGCTTCCGCGAGGAGACGGAGAACGGCCGGGACCGGGCGAGCGCGGTCGCGGGGGCCGTCGAGCACGCGGGCCGGACGGTACTCTTCAGCGGGCTGACGGTGGCCGCGTCCCTGGCGGTGCTGTTCGCGCTGCCGTTCGACTTCCTGCGCTCCTTCGCGTACGCGGGCATCGCCGTCGTCGCCGGCGGGCTGGTCGCGGCCGTCCTCGTGCTGCCCGCCGTGCTCGCCACCATCGGCGGCACCATGCTGCCCAAGCGGCTGCCCAAGCGGCTGCCCAAGCGGCTGTCCCAGCGTGGCACGCCGCCGATGCGGGCGGCGGGGAGCGGGGCCGCGCACGGTCGTACGTCCGGCTTCTGGCACGGGCTGGCCACCCGGGTGATGCGCCGCCCGCTGGTGTTCGGCGGCCTGGCCACGGCGGTGCTCCTGCTGCTGGCCGCGCCGTTCCTGGGCCTGCGTTTCGGCGCGGCCGACGACCGCATCCTGCCCCTGGAGGCGTCCTCCCGCCAGACGCAGGAGGTCATCCGCCAGTCCTTCCCCGCGGAGGAGTCGGACGCCATCCAACTGATCTCGAAAAGTACGGCGTCAGGCGATATTTCGGCGTATGCGGGGACCTTGTCCCGGCTGCCGGGCGTAGCCCAGGTCGACTCCGCCGCCGGCTCGTACGCCGAAGGCCGCCGGATCGGCGACGGCGACCCGGCCCGATTCCAGGGCCAGGGCGCCTGGCTGTCCGTGGTGCCCTCCGCAGCGGCCCTGGCCGACGACCCCGTACGCCTGGTCGAGTCCGTACGCTCCGTCGAGCCCCCCTTCGAGGTCTTGGTCGGCGGCTACCCGGCCGAGCTGGCGGACTACCGCGCCTCGATCGTGGACCGCCTGCCGCTGGTGCTCGCGCTCATGTTCGGCGTGACCTTCGCCGTCCTGTACTTCATGACGCGCAGCCTCGTCATCCCCCTCAAGGCGACCCTCCTGAACGTCCTCAGCCTCGGCGTCATGTTCGGCGCCATCGTCTGGATCTTCCAGGACGGCAACCTGTCCGGCCTGCTCGGCTTCACCCCCACGGGCACGCTCGATCCGAGCATCCCGATCCTCATGCTCTGCGTCGCCTACGGGTTGTCGATGGACTACGAGGTGTTCCTGCTGTCCCGGATCAAGGAGGAGTACGACAGGACGGGCGACACGGAGGAGGCGGTGGCCACCGGCCTGCAGCGGGGGGCGCCGCTGATCACCGCCGCGGGCGGGATCCTGGCGCTCACGTTCGCCGCCTACGCCACGGCCCAGGTGGCGTTCGTGCAGATGCTGGGCGTCGGCATGGCGGTGGCCGTGCTGGTGGACTCGACGGTGATCAGGGCCGTGCTGGTGCCCAGCCTGATGCGCCTGGCGGGCCCGCTCAACTGGTGGCCGAGGAGGCCGGTCAGAGATCGCGTGACCACATCTCCTCGATGACCTCCACGCCGTTCTCGCTCCCGGTCTCCTGCGACTCCAGCTCGAACCCGGCCGCCTGGTAGATGCGCCGCGCGCTCACCAGGGAGCCGCGCGTCCACAGGGTGATCCGCTGGTAGCCCTCGCCTCTGGCGTGCCGCAGGCACTCCTCCACGAGCCGCCGCCCGATGCCCAGCCCCCGGGCGGACGGCTCGACCAGCAACAGCCGCAGCTTGGCCGTCGTCTCGTCCTGGCGCACGCAGAACACGCAGCCGACGCGCTCGCCGCCGGCCTCCGCGATCCACCCGGCGTCCCTGGTGAAGTCGAAACCGCCGACGATCCTGGCCACGAGCTGCTCGAACGCGACGCCCCAGCCGTGCTCCGCGGCGTAGAGGACCCCGTGCCGGTAGGCGACCCAGCCGAGGTCGCCGGTGCGCGGGGGCCTGATCAGGTACGGCTCGCGCGGGCCGGCCGGGCCGAGCAGGTCCCGGATCGTGGTCATGCCGGCCACCAGGCGCTCCTGGTCCGCGTCCGGCAGCCCGGACAGCAGCCGCTCGACCTCCCGCGCGGAGCCCCGGTCGAGGCCGGTGAAGATCTCCGAGCCGGCAGGCGTGAGCCGGACGAGCTGCTTGCGCGCGTCGGAGGCGGACCGCTCGCGCGAGATCAGCCCGTCGCCGTCGAACCGCGCCAGGATCCGGCTGAGGTAGCCCGCGTCCAGGTCGAGCAGCCCGCGCAGGTCGCCGGTCTCCATCTGCCCGGTCCTGTCGAGCTCGAAAAGCACCCGCGCCTCGGTCAACGAGTACGGCGAGTCGAGCATCCCCGCCTGGAGCGCGCCGATCACCTTCGTATAGAACCGGTTGAAGGCCCTGACCTCAGAGATCCTTGCCTCTGTCAACGAACTCATTGCCACAGTCAACCATAAGAAGGATCGCGTGTGAACGTGTACATAGGTGGCTACGGCCCGGGCATCGTCACGATCGACGGCGCCACCACCCCGCTCGCCTCGCCGTCGTTCCTGGCGGCTCATCCGACCCTGTCCGTGGTGTACGCGGTCGGCGAGCTGCGGCGCGGCTGGCTCACCGCGCTCACGGCCGGCGACGGGCTGAGCCCGCTGGACGAGCGGCCGAGCGAGGGCGACAGCCCCTGCCACGTGGCCGTGGACCCCACGGGCACCCTGCTCGCGGCGGCCAACTACGGCGACGGCACGGCCGTGTTGTACCGGCTCGACGGGCTCGGCGCGTTCACCGGCGAGCCCATCGTGCTGCGCCACGAGGGCTCGGGGCCGGTCCCCGAACGCCAGGAGGGCCCGCACGCCCACCAGGCCGTCTTCCACGACGACGTGCTGCACGTCTCCGACCTGGGCACCGACGAGATCCGCCGCTACAGCTACCTCGGCGCCTCGCTGCGGCCGATCACGCTGGAGCCCGGCACGGGCCCGCGGCACTTCGCCTTCGCCGGATCACGCCTGTACGTGGCGGGCGAGCTGGCCGGCACCGTCACCCTCATCGACGGCGAGGAGCGCACGGTCGTGCCCGCCTCCCGCGAGCCGGGCCGGAACCAGCCCTCCCACCTCCAGGTCGCGGGCGACCTCGTCTACGTCGCCAACCGCGGCCCCGACACGATCTCGGTGCTGCGCGCCGGCGACCTGTCGCCCGTGGCCGAGGTGTCCTCCGGCGGCGAGTGGCCCCGGCACTTCGCGATCGACGGGGACCGGATGTACGTGGCGAACCAGTACTCCGGCTCCGTGACCGTCTTCGCGCTCAAGGACGGCGTTCCGGAGCCCACGGGCCAGGTGTACGAGGTCGAAAGCCCGGCCTGTGTGCTGATCATGTAAGGAGTTCGCCAAGTCGCGGGCCCGGCGCCGCGCCCGGTCATGACCATGGGCTGTGCTCAGGATCCTCGTAGTCCTCGCCCTGCTGGCCGCCGGCTGCGCCGGGGCGCCACCGCCCGCCGTGCGCCGGGCCGCCACGCCCGCGCCGCCGGTCCCGCGGCCCGCCGTGGACGTGCAGGAGTCGTGGCGCATCACCAGGCAGGGCGCCGAGCACGAGATCGAGGGCTACGCCGACGAGGTGAGCGTCCTGCCGGGCGAGCGCTTCGGGCTGCACGTGTCCACGACCGCGCCGCGGTTCTCGGCCGGCGCCTTCCGGATGGGCGTGAACCCGGTCAAGGTCTGGGAGTCCGCGCCGGTCCGGGGCGTCCGGCAGGCGCCGATGAAGGTCCTGGCGGGCACCGTGAGCGCCGCCCACTGGACCTCCTCGCTGACCGTGGACACCGCGGGCTGGGCGGAGGGCGCGTACCTGATCAGGCTCGACGCCTCCTCGGGAGCCCAGCGCTACGTGCCCGTCACCGTCCGCTCGGCCTCCACCGCCGGCCGGGTGGTGATGCTGAACGCGGTCACCACCTGGCAGGCGTACAACCTGTGGGGCGGGCGCAGCCTCTACCAGGGGCCCGGCGGGTTCGCCGACCGCTCCCGCGCCGTCACCTTCGACCGCCCGTACGACGGCGACGGCGCCCGGCTCTTCCTCGACTTCGAGAAGGACGCGCTGGCCGTGGCCGAGCAGAGCGGGGTGCCGCTGGCGTACCTGACCGACCTCGACCTCAAGCCCGGCGCGCTCGAAGGCGCCCGCGCGCTGGTCTCGCTCGGCCACGACGAGTACTGGTCGCCCGGCATGCGCACGACCGTCACCGAGGCCAGGGACCACGGCGTGAACCTGGTCTTCCTCGGCGCCAACGCGGTCTACTGGCGGATCGCGACGCACGGCAGGAAGGTCGTCTGCGACAAGGAGGTGCGCTGCCCGCTCTGGCGGGCGTCGGAGCCGGAGAGCGCGCTGGTGGGGCAGATGTACGACTGCTTCCCCGCCGAGGGCGTCTACCAGGTGCGCAGCCCCGGCCACTGGATCTTCGAGGGCGCCAAGGGCAGGCGTTTCCCCGGGATGCTCGGGGTCGAGACCGACCGGGTGTCGCGGGGCTCGCCCGACGGCGTCCAGGTGCTGGCCGAGTCGCCGCTCACGTGCGGCGGCCGGGCGACCGTCAGCCACAGCACGTACTACACCGCGCCGAGCGGGGCGGGGGTGTTCGCCTCGGGGACGATGCGCTGGGTGTGCGCGCTGCGGGGCAGGCGGTGCGGCCACGGGGTGACCGAGGCCGCCGCCGCCTTCACCCGCCGATCGACGATCAACCTGCTGACCAGGTTCGCCAAGGGTCCGGCCGGTCCGCCCTAGTCCGTGCCTCCGCCGCTCTGGTCCGTCCCGCCGCTCTGGTCCGTCTCTCTGCCGACCAGGATCTCGTTGAGCATCCGCTTGATCTCGCGCTCGACGGGCTCCTTGGTCACCCCGAGATCGGCCAGTGCCCGCACCGCCGGCCCGTCCTCCAGCGAGAGCAGGCCCAGCAGCAGGTGCTCGGTGCCGACGTAGTTGTGCCCCAGCCGCAGCGCCTCGCGCAGCGTCAGCTCCAGCACCTTCTTGCTCTGCGAGGTGAACGGCGCGGCCTGCGTCGCCGGACCCCCGCCGGGACCGAGCGTGGCCGTGACGGCCTGCCTGACGGCGTCGAGCGAGGCGCCGACCGCCACCATGCTCTTGGCCGCCAGCGCGTCCGGCTCGCGCAGCAGCCCGAGCACCAGGTGCCCGGCCTCGAGGTGGTCGTGCCCGGCCGACCGCGCCTCCCCCTGCGCCTTCACGAGGGCACTGCGGGCCCTGTCGGTGTAACGGGCGTAGTTGCGCAGGTCGTCGGCGAGCGATCCGGACCCGCCGCCCTCCTTGGGCACGAACCGCTTCTGCGCGGCCTGCTTGCTGACGCCCATGCTCTGCCCGATGTCGGTCCAGGACGCCCCGGAGCGCCTGGCCTGGTCGACGAAGTGACCGATCAGATGGTCGGCCACCTCGCCGATGCGCTCGCCCAGCGTCACGGCGTCGGACAGCTCGCCGAGCGGGTCGCCGTCGGGGTGGCGGCTCTTGATCGCGCTGATGAGGTCGTCGAGACGAACGATGTTGTCCATGCCGTCAACCATAGGTTGACGCTCTCGAGTCGTCAACCCAAGGTTGACACTAGAAAGGTTGTCGCCTGCCGCTGATCTCCCCCGACGACCCGATCGGTTTCGAGCTGCTCGAAGTCAGCCCGGCGGGCGTTCCGGATGATCGTAAGGTGTACGCCATGACGTCAATGACGTAATTTGTCGCCTTTGGTGGAGTCGTTCTGCTCGGGGCGATGTCCCCCGGCCCCGATTTCGCCGTCGTCGTACGACGCTCCGCCGTCGCCGGCCGTACCTCCGGCATGGCCGCGGCGACCGGCATCGCCGTCGGCGTGCATCGACGGGCTGACCGGCGCCGCCCTCATCGCCCTCGGCGTCAAGCTGGCCGCGACCACCCGCCCATGAGCGCCTGGCCACCGCGGCCGATGGGGCTCTCACAACGCCTTGGCGCCGGTTTGAGGCGCACACCTGGCGTTTGGTCTAGACCACTGACCACCATCCCGGGCACAATGCGAGTCTGACATCAAGGTCTGGTTCGTGACCCCCTATCGGGAGGAACCCGCCATGCGTATTGGAGTGCTCACCGGAGGCGGCGACTGCCCCGGTCTCAACGCCGTGATCAGGGCAGTGGTGCGTAAGGGAGTGAGTGTCTACGGTCATGAGTTCGTCGGCTACCGGGACGGCTGGCGCGGTCCCCTCGAAGGCGACACGATGCCGCTCGACATCCAGGCCGTCCGGGGCATCCTGCCGCGCGGCGGGACGATACTCGGGTCCTCCCGCACCAACCCCATAAAGATCGAGGGCGGTGTCGACCGGATCAAGGAGAATCTCGCCGCCACCAGCGTGGACGCGTTGATAGCGATCGGCGGCGAGGACACCCTCGGCGTGGCCAAGCAGCTTTACGACCGCGGCGTCAACGTCGTGGGCGTGCCCAAGACCATCGACAACGACCTGTCGGGCACCGACTACACCTTCGGCTTCGACACGGCCGTCAACATCGCGATGGAGGCCATCGACCGGCTGCACACCACCGCCGAGTCCCACCACCGGGCGCTCATCTGTGAGGTCATGGGCCGGCACGCGGGCTGGATCGCGCTGCACGCGGGCATGGCCGGCGGCGCCAACGTCATCCTCATCCCGGAGAAGCCGTTCGACATCGACCGGGTCTGCGAGTACGTCGAGTCGCGCTTCCGCACCCGCTACTCGCCGATCATCGTGGTGGCCGAGGGCGCGCACCCGATCGAGGGCCAGATAGCGCTGCAGGCGGGCGAGCTCGACGCCTTCGGCCATGTGCGCCTGGGCGGCATCGGCGAGGTGCTGGCCAAGGAGATCGAGAAGCGCACCGGCAAGGAGGCCCGCACCACGGTGCTCGGCCACATCCAGCGCGGCGGCACCCCGACGGCCTACGACCGGGTGCTGGCCACCAGGTTCGGGCTGCAGGCCATCGACGCGGCCCACGAGGGCGACTACGGCAAGATGGTGGCCCTGCGCGGCACCGACATCGTCCGCGTCGGGCTCGACGAGGCCACGGCCGAGCTGAAGACCGTGCCCGTCTCGCGCTACTCCGAGGCGGAGGTGTTCTTCGGCTGAGCCCCGCACCGGCCGCGCCGTTTTCGGCTGACTGAAAGCGGCTTGCAAGCGGCGGGCCGTACCTTCTGAATCAGCGGGGGTTCCGCTACAACCCGCTCAGGGGTACGGCTTACGCCGCAGCGAGTCGGCGGCCCACTGATGCGACGTAAGCCGTGCCCACCAGATAGCTCATCGCCGGGGCGTGCCGAAGAGATTCACTCCTTCCGGCGCGCCCTCGTCGCGTGCGCGCAGCCGCTCCCTGAACTCCGCCTCGCTGCGCAGCTCCTTCTCCGACGGCGACAGGACGATGGTGAGCAGCAGCCCGACCGTGACCACGCTGATGCCGACGATCAGCGGCAGCAGGAAGTCGATGGCCTGGGCGCCTTCGACGGGCGCCATCGCGCTGTGGGCCCGCACCGACATCGAGAACATCCCCGTGTAGTGCATCCCGGAGACCGCCACGCCCATGACCAGCGCCGCGCCGCCGATCCGCAGCGCGCCGCTGACCCGCAGGGTGAACCAGAGCGCGACCGTGGCCGCCACCACCGCGATCAGCACGGAGAGCGAGACGACCAGCGGGTCGTAGGAGACGTGGCCGGACATGTTCATGGCGGCCATGCCGAGATAGTGCATGCTCGCCACGCCGACGCCGGTCAGCAGGCCGCCGCCGAACAGGTACGTCAGGCGGTCGCCGCCGCGCGAGGCCAGGAACAGCCCGGCCCCGACGACGCCGACGGCGATGATCGCCGAGGCGGCCGTGAGCGGAACGTTGTAACGGATCACCGAGCCGGTCACGGAGAAACCGAGCATGGCGATGAAGTGCATGGTCCAGATGCCCGTGCCGCCGATCGCGATCGCCGCGCCGACGAGCCAGTACCGGCGCTCACGGCCGCCGATGAGGCGTGCGCGCGCGGTCAGCAGGAGCCCCAGCATGGAGCCCACGCTGGACATGACGTACGCCAGAACCGGCGTGAGAAGCCCGAACGAGAAATGGTCAATCGGCGACATGCCCCACCCACCCCTTACGCACCGATAAGGGAGTATGAACAGGGAGTCGCGGCTTGCGCAACTACCTTCTGCGAACCTGGATCGGCTGCGGGCGCGGCAGAGGAGCCGGATAGGTGAGTTGTTGCTGCTGAGTGGTGCGCCGGCGCAGCTCCAGCTTGGCGACGAGCTCCGCGTCCTCGTGCAGCTCCTTCTCCGACGGGGACAGGATCACCATGAGGAGCATGGTCAGCGTGATCAGGCTGATCACGGTCATGAGGGGCACGAGGAAGTCGAGGGCGTCGGCTCCGAGGGGGACGCCGGGCTCGGGGTTGACGGTGACGTGCATCGCGTACATGCCGGTGTAGTGCATGCCCGCCACGGCCACGCCCATGACGAGGGCGGCGCCGGTGATCCAGATGGGCCTCTTGACGCGGAGGGTGAACCACAGCGCGACCGTCGCGGCGACCACCGCGATGCCCACGGAGGCCGCCACGGTGAGGCGGTCGTAGGAGATGTGGGCGGACATGTTCATGGCGTACATGCCGAGGTAGTGCATGGAGGCCACGCCGAGCCCCGTGAGCAGGCCGCCGCCGAGGAGCGCCAGGACCCGGCCGTTGCCGTAGGAGACCAGGAACAGGCCGGTGCCCACGACCACGATGGCCACGACGGCCGAGCCCACGGTGAGCCACACGTCGTACTTGATCTGGGTGCCGTCGACCTGGAAGCCCATCATGGCGATGAAGTGCATGACCCAGATGCCCGTGCCGCCGATGGAGATCGCCGCGCCGAGCAGCCAGCGCACCCGGGCACCGCCTCGCGAGGCGTGCGCCTGGGCCGTGAGCCGCAGCCCGAGCATCGAGCCCAGGGCGGACATCACGTAGGCGAGCAACGGCGTGAGCAGGCCGTAGGTGAAATGATTGACAGCGCTCGTCATCTATCGGTTCCTTGCAGTTTAGGGTTCTCCGGATTCTGTCACCGGTTACGTCCCTTTTGCTTGGATATTGCGACTATCTGTCAACTTGCTTGTCGGAACATGAGAAGGGCTCATGGGTATCGAGGGCCCCTTCTGGCGGGCGATCGCGGTCTTCCGCGTCGCCTCGCTGGGGTACGCGGCCGTGCTGATGGCCCAGAACCGCGGCTACGAGGAGCCGGTCATCGGCTGGCTCGTGCTCGGCGTGATGGCGTTGTGGACGGCCGGGGCGACGTTCGCCTACCCGGTCGCGGCGCTGCGCCGGTGGCCGCTGCTGGGCATCGACCTGCTGGTGACCATGGCCTGCCTGCTGGCCTCGCCGTACGTCGAGGGCGCGCGGCAGGGTGCGGAGGGCGTCATGCCGGTGCCCGCCACGTGGGTGGCCGGGCCCGTGCTCGCCTGGGCCGTGCACGGGGGCCGCCGCGCGGGCGTGGCAGCGGCGGCCGTCGTCGCGGCCGGCGACCTGTGGTTACGCCATCGCACCGCCGACGATCCCATCCTGGTCAACGGGGCCGTCCTGCTGGTCCTGTCAGGTGTCGTGGTCGGGCACGTGGCCAGTCTGGCCAAGGAGGCCGGAGAGCGGATGCGGCGCGCCGCCGAGATGGAGGCGGCCCAGCGCGAGCGCGAGCGCCTGGCCCGTGACATCCACGACTCCGTCCTGCAGGTGCTGGCCATGGTCCAGCGGCGCGGGCGCGAGATCGGCGGGGCGGCGGCCGAGCTGGGGCGGCTGGCCGGGGCGCAGGAGGCGGCGCTGCGGGAGCTCATCATGGGGCATCCGCCGCCGGACGGGCTCGACGAGGGACACGGCGCGGCCGACCTGCGTGTCCTTCTGATGCGGTACGGGTCTTCGGAGGTGACGGTCTCGACCCCGGCGACGCCGCTGCTGCTGCCCTTCGCCGTGGCCAAGGGCGCCGCGGCGGCGGTCGGGGCGGCCCTGGACAACGTCCGCGCGCACTGCGGCCCGCGGGCGCGCGCCTGGGTGCTCGTGGAGTCGGCCGAGGGGACGGTGACCGTCAGCATCCGGGACGACGGGCCGGGCATTCCGGACGGACGGCTCGCCGAGGCGCTCGCCGACGGGCGCATGGGGGTGGCCCGGTCCATCCGGGGACGGGTCGCCGAGCTGGGCGGCGCGGTGTCGATCAGCAGCGTCCCCGGCCAGGGCACGGAGGTCGAGATCACCCTCCCGGCCTGACCGCGCCCGCCCCCCGCCCCGCGCCCGCACCCCGCCCGCCTGTGCTCCCGGGCGCCGTTAGAGTGGCGGAATGGTGCGGGTCATGGTGGTGGACGACCATCCCATGTGGCGTGACGGGGTCGCCAGGGATCTCGCCGAGGCCGGTTACGAGGTCGTCGCCGCCGTGGGGGAGGGCCGGCAGGCGATCCGGGTGGCCGGCGCGGTGCGGCCCGACGTCGTGGTGCTCGATCTGCGGCTGCCGGACATGTCGGGTGCCGAGGTGGCCGCCGGGCTGGCCGGGGTGCGGCCCGCGCCGAGGGTGCTGGTGTTGTCGGCCAGCGCCGAGCAGGACGACGTCCTGGCGGCGGTCAAGGCGGGCGCGTCAGGATATCTGGTCAAATCAGCCAGCCGCGAGGAGTTCCTCGACGCGGTACGCCGCACCGCCGGCGGCGACGCCGTGTTCACCCCCGGACTGGCCGGGCTCGTGCTCGGCGAATACCGGCGGCTGGCCGCGCAGCCCGACCCCGCGGCGGCCCCGCGGCTGACCGAGCGCGAGACCGAGGTGCTCAGGCTGGTCGCCAAGGGCCTTTCCTACCGGCAGATCGCGGAGCGGCTGGTGCTCTCCCACCGGACCGTGCAGAACCACGTCCAGAACACGCTCGGCAAGCTCCAGTTGCACAACAGGGCGGAGCTGGTGCGATATGCGATCGAGCGGGGCCTGGACGCGGACTAAACTCTATGGGTCGCGACGTTGCCCTCAAAGCGCCGCGCTTTCCCCGTCTCCCGGAGGTTCCACCATGACGATGTCCGCCCTGGGCGAGCCATGTGTTCTGCTCAAGCTGGGCGAGATCGTCCTCAAGGGCAAGAACCGCGATCTGTTCGAACGCCGCCTGATCAGCAACATCCGTGACGCGCTCAAGTCGCTCGACCTCCGGGTCGACGTGCGTCAGCGGCACGGCGTGATCGCCATCTTCCTGCCCGAGGGCGCCACCGCCGAGCAGGCCGAGGCGGTGGCCCAGCGGGTCGCCGACGTGCCCGGCCTGGTCTGGATCCACCGCGCCTGGCGGGTGGCCAAGGATCCCGACGCCGTGCTCAAGGCGGGCGTGGAGCTGGTGGGGGAGAGCGAGGAGGCCAAGCGGGGCGCCCGCTTCGCGGTCCGCTCCCGCCGCCGCGACAAACGTTTCCCGATGCGCTCCAACGAGCTCGACCGGTTCGTGGGCGGCGCCATCAACGACGAGTACGGCCTGCCCGTCGACCTGAAGAACCCGGAGCTGACCGTCTTCATCGAGGTCGACAGGGACGAGGTGTTCGTCTTCACCGGCGGCATCCCCGGCCAGGGCGGCCTGCCGGTCGGCAGCAGCGGCCGGGCCCTGGTGCTCATGTCGGGCGGCATCGACTCGCCGGTCGCCGCCTACCGGATGATGCGGCGCGGCCTGCACGTCGACTTCCTGCACTTCTCCGGCATCCCGTTCACCACCTCCGAGTCGATCTACAAGGCCTACGCGCTGGTCAGGAAGCTCGACCGGTTCCAGGGCAGGTCGCGGTTGTGGGTGGTGCCGTTCGGCAAGGCCCAGCAGTCGATCCGCAACTCCGGCCAGGACCGGCTGGCGGTGATCGCGCAGCGGCGGCTCATGCTCAAGACGGCCGAGGAGGTCGCCCACCGCATCCGCGCCGCCGCGCTGATCACCGGCGACGCGCTCGGCCAGGTCTCCTCGCAGACCCTGACCAACATCACGGCGCAGGACAACGCGGTGGAGCTGCCGATCCTGCGCCCGCTGGTGGGCTGGGACAAGACCGAGATCATGGCCGAGGCCCGGCGCATCGGCACGCTGGAGATCTCGGAGCTGCCCGACGAGGACTGCTGCTCACTGCTGGCTCCCAAGCGCGCCGAGACCCGGGCCAAGATCGAGGATCTCAAGCAGATCGAGAAGCGGCTCGACGCCGAGGAGCTGTGCGTGCAGCTCGCCGACTCGATCCAGGAGTACACGCTCTAGAGAGCCGGAGGTCAGGCGTCGACCTTGAACGGGTCGTGCTCGGCCAGCAGCTTGTCCAGGCGCGCCTGGTCGACGCGCTTGCTGACCTCCGAGCTCTCCTGCCGGTCGCGGACGACCTTGCACAGCGTGACGGTCGAGGTGACGACGTACAGCAGTCCGAGCGCGAGGAACGCCCTGACCCACCCGGAGGCGGGCAGGTAGAACAGGGCGATCATCATGGAGGTCAGCGAGACGGCGAACGACAGGACCGCCTGGACGTAGAACGCGGCGGTCTGCGTGGGCTGGATGGGCTTCGTCATACGGTCATCGTCGTGCCCGGCGGCGGTCCGCCGCATGAGTCGGCGTACTCAAGTTACCCGTGAGTACCCGGGTCGGACCGGGCCGGGCAGGCCGGGCCGGGGCGCCGTCAGGCGACCGCGGCGGACTTGCCGAGCAGCGGCGGGAAGTCGTGCATGATCTGGGCCAGGTCGCCGAGGTCGGTGTCGAGCAGCGCCTGCGGCCCGTCGCAGAGCGCCTGCTCCGGCTGCGGGTGCACGTCGATGATCACACCGTCCGCGCCCGCCGCGATGGCCGCCCGGGTCAGCGGCAGCACCAGCTCGCGCCGGCCGCCCGAGTGCGACGGGTCGACGATCACCGGCAGGTGCGACAGGTTCTGCGCCACCGGGACCGCCGAGACGTCCAGCGTGTTGCGGGTCGCCGTCTCGAACGTCCTGATGCCCCGCTCGCACAGCACGATGTCCAGGTTGCCGCGCTGCGCGATGTACTCGGCGGCCATCAGCCACTCCTCGATCGTGGCGTTCATGCCGCGCTTGAGCATCACCGGCCGGCCCGCCGCGCCGACCGCCTGCAGCAGCGCGAAGTTCTGCATGTTGCGGGTGCCGACCTGCAGCATGTCGGCGTAGGAGGCCACCAGCTCCACATCGCGGACGTCCACCACCTCCGTCACGATCGGCAGGCCCGTCTCTTCGCGCACGTCGGCCAGGATGCGCAGCCCCTTCTCGCCCAGCCCCTGGAAGGCGTACGGCGAGGTGCGCGGCTTGAACGCCCCGCCGCGCAGCAGCGTCGCGCCCGCCGTCTGCGCCATCCTGGCCGCCGCCAGCGTCTGCTCCGGCGTCTCCACCGCGCACGGCCCCGCGATCAGCGTCACGGTCCTGGGACCGATCGGCACGCCGCCCACGTGCACCGTGGAACGTTCCGGATGGTTCTCCCGGCTGACGAGCTTGTACGGCGAGGACACCCGCATGACCTCGCGCACGCCTTCCATGCCGCGCAGGGCGGCCGCGTCGAGCTGGGTCACCTCGCCGACCAGGCCGACGATCGTGCGCCGCACGCCCTTGCTGACGAACGCCTCGACCCCGGCCGCCTCGACGGCCGCCACGATCGACGCGAGATTCTCCGCGGTGGCCTCGGGCCCCATCACGATCACCATCAGTGCTGCTCCTTATCCCGGAAAACACGAAAGGCCCCGGGTCCAGTGGACCCGGGGCCTTCGTTCGCCTGTCTGCTAGCGCAGCGTCAGGTGGCGAACGGACTCGGGTCCGTCGCCATACCAAAACTGGAACGCGATACGCATAGGACCCAAGAGTACCGCATCGCACCCGCTCGCGAGGCGCCACCGATCCGGTGGCAGGATGGCC
Organism: Nonomuraea sp. NPDC002799; assembly: GCF_053592075.1. NCBI lineage: Bacteria > Bacillati > Actinomycetota > Actinomycetes > Streptosporangiales > Streptosporangiaceae > Nonomuraea > Nonomuraea sp. NPDC002799. The sequence continues at coordinate 346,173 of NZ_JBSFVA010000003.1, read as the reverse complement.
CAAGACGTGAGAACCGGGAGGAGAGTGATCGTGGAGGAGTCGCGCCTGCCCCCAGGCCAGTACGTCCCGCGCGGCCGACCGGTGATCCACTACGGCAGGGTGCCCCCGTTCAAGCCGGAGAGCTGGGACTTCCGGGTCTTCGGGGCCACCGCCTCGGGCGAGGAGCACCGGTTCGACTGGAGCGCCTTCGAGCTGCTGCCCCGCGCCACGCGCCTGGCCGACTTCCACTGCGTGACGAAGTTCTCCCTCATGGCGAACGAGTGGCGCGGCGTCACCCCCGAGACCATCATGGCGGCCGCCCCGCCCGACCCCGGCGTGCGCCACGTGATGATCTGGGCCGAATACGGCTACAGCGCCAACCTGCGCATGTCCGACTTCGCGGCGCCGGACACGCTGTTCGCCATGGAGCTCGACGAGAAGCCGCTCAGCCCCGACCGCGGCTTCCCGCTGCGCATCGTGGTGCCCCACCTGTACGCCTGGAAGAGCGTCAAATGGGTGCGCGGCATCGAATACCTCCTCGAAGATCGCCGGGGTTTCTGGGAGGAGCGCGGCTACCACAATCTCGCCGACCCGTGGCGCGAGCAGCGCTACTCCTACCAGGAAGAACCCGGCGAGGGGCCCCCTTAGACTTCACTCCGGGTTTTCCTCCGAACACGGTCCGTTCCCGGCTACGGTTGCCCGCATGCTGACCACCGCGGGCGTGGCGCTGTCCTCCCTGACCTTCTTCTTCGGCTACCTGCTCGCCCGGGCCCCCCGGCGCCGCGAGAGGGTGCCGGAGGGCCGCAGGACGGACGAGGCGACGTTCACCACGCTGCACATCGCCGCGCTGGCCGCCCCGGCCCTGCGGACGGGGCTCAACCGCGACTCCGCCCGCAAGGCCGTGCGCCATCTGCACACCCTGCTCGGCACGCACGCCGTCGCGATCACCTCGACGGACGCCGCGCTGGCCTGGGAGGGGCCGTGCACCGACGACGTGCTGACCTATGCCCGCGCCACGCTGGCCGCCGGGCGGACGCAGGTGTTCGCGGGGGAGCCGCACGGGGCGGTGGTGGTGCCGCTGACCGTGGACGGCACGGTCGTGGGGGCGCTGGCGGCCTTCGACGACGAGGTGAGCGCCGTCCTCGTGCGTACCGTCACCGAGGTCGCCGGCTGGGTCTCGGGCCAGCTCGAGCTCGCCGACCTCGACGCCTCCAGACGGCGCGCCCTGTCGGCGGAGATGCGCGCCCTGCGCGCGCAGATCTCGCCGCACTTCGTCTACAACGCCCTGACCACGATCGCCTCGTTCGTCCGCACCGACCCCAAGCGCGCCCGCGAGCTCCTGCTCGACTTCGCCGACTTCTCCCGCTACGCCCTGCGCAGGGCGCACGACTTCACCACCCTGGCCGACGAGCTGACCTGCGTGGACCACTACCTGCTGCTGGAGCGCGCCCGCTTCGGCGACAAGCTCCGCTTCAGCATGCAGGTGGCGCCGGAGGTCCTGCCGGTGCCGGTGCCGTTCCTGTGCCTGCAACCCCTGGTCGAGAACGCCATCAAGCACGGCATGCGGGGCCGCGGCGGCACCGGCGAGGTGCGGGTCGTGGTGCGCGACGCCGGGCCCGAGGCGCACATCACGGTCGAGGACGACGGCGCGGGGATGGACCCGGAGTGCGCCCGGCGCATGCTCGACGAGAACCCCGCCCGCGAGGGCAGCGGCATCGGGCTGGCGAACGTGGACCTGCGGATGCGCCAGATCTACGGCGACGGCTACGGGCTCATCGTGGAGACGGGGCTGGGAGCGGGCACCAAGGTGCGGCTGCGCGTCCCCAAAACGCAACTGGACTCATCGTAGTCAAATCCTTACGCTTCGCTGGCGTGTCGCTTGTGACCTTTGCTTTCATACGGCAGCGTGGTGGACATGCTGAGAGTTCTGGCCGTCGACGACGAGGTGCCCGCTCTGGAGGAGCTGGCCTATCTGTTGCGCCAGGATGAGCGGATCGAACACGTCTCGACCGCGGCCGACGGCGTCACGGCGCTCCAGGACATGGTGCAGATGATCGGCGGCGGCGAGCGGCTCGACGGGGTGTTCCTCGACATCCGGATGCCCGGTCTCGACGGTCTCGACCTCGCCAGGCTGGTCGGCGGCTTCCCCAGCCCGCCCAAACTGGTGTTCGTGACGGCGCACGAGGAGTGCGCGGTGCAGGCGTTCGATCTGGAGGCGGTCGACTACCTGCTCAAGCCGGTCCGCGCCGAGCGGCTGTCGGAGGCGGTGCGCAGGCTGGAGGCCGCCGCCGCGCCCGCGGCCGATCCGGGGCAGGACGACGTGATCCCGGTCGAGCTGGGCGGGCGCACCAGGTTCGTGCCGCAGCAGGCCGTCTGGTTCGCCGAGGCCAAGGGCGACTACGTGCGGCTGCACACCGTGGACGGCAGCTACCTGGTGCGCATGTCGCTGGCGGCGCTGGAGCGGCGGTGGTCGGAGGCCGGGTTCATCCGGATCCACCGCAGCACGCTGGTGTCCGCGCGGCACGTCAGCGAGCTGCGGTTCGAGGGCGGGCGGGTGACGGTCACGGTCGGCACCGAGACGCTCCCGGTCAGCCGGCGGCACAGCCGGCAGGTGCGCGAGCAGCTCGTCAGCCAGCACCGGAGCGTGTTCTCGTGACGGCCCCGGGGTCCGGCCCCTTGCCCGGCCCCGGCCGGCCGCGTGCGGGCGGCCCGGCGAAGGCGGAGCGGGTGGTCGTGTCGCGGAGCCCGGCCGCGCTCGGGCATGCCCGTGACCGCTACGACCCGGGCGAGGGCGCGCCCGACGTGCCGGCGATCGTCGGCCGGCAGTTACGGCAGGCGCTGATGACCGTCGTCGCCGTCGCCGTCCTGCTGCTGGGCGTTCCGGTGGTCGCCGCCTGGGTGCCGGCCCCCGGTGTGTGGGTGGCGCTGTCGCTGGCCGTGCAGTGCGCCTGGGTGGGGCTGGCCGTGCTGCACCTGAGACGGGCGGAGCGGCTGGAGAGATGATCGGCGGGCAGCGGGAGAGATGACCGTCGCGGTGCTGACCGGAATCGCCTTCGTGCTGGTTCTGGGCATCATGGTGGGCGCCGCGCGACCACGCCGCGCCAGCGGCGTCTCCGGCTTCTACGTGGCGGCCCGCGACGTGCCCCCCTGGTGGAACGGCGCCGCGATCACCTCCGAGTTCACCTCGGCCGCCGCCTGCCTGGGCACCGCGGGGCTCATCGCCACCCGTGGCGGGCCGATGGTGTGGTACCCGGTGGGCGCCGCCGCCGGGTTCGTCTTCGTCCTGGCGCTCGTGGTCGCGCCGCTGCGGCGGTCCGGGACGTACACGCTGCCCGACTTCGCCGAGTGGCGGCTGCGGTCGCGCAGGCTGCGCCGCTTCACCACCTGCTTCGTGCTCGTCATCGGGCTGACCTTCCTGGTCGCGCAGCTGCACGCGGCCGGGGTCGTGGTGCGGCTGCTGACGGGGCTGCCGCCGTGGCTGGGCTGGACGGCGGTCGGGGGCACGGCGCTGGCCGTGGCGTTCGTGGGCGGGCTGGGCAGCGTGACCAGCGTCCAGGCGTGGCAGTTCTGGCTGAAGCTGGTCGTGTTCGTGGGCGTCGGGGTGATCTGCTGGTGGATGTCGGGCACGCCGTTCACCTGGTTCGAGGGGACGTACCGCGCCGGTGGCACCGGCCTGGCGGGAACGGGCGACCCGTCGCTGCCCGGCGTGCTGACCGTGCTGCTGGCCTGCGCGCTGGGCACCATGGGGCTGCCGCACGTGATCGTGCGCGTCTACACCAACAGGGACGGGCACGACGCCAGGCGGTCCATCGTGGCCACGCAGGCCATGCTGGCCCTGTTCTGCGTGGTGCCGCCGCTCTACGGGGCTCTGGGGCGCCTGCACGTGTCCGGCGGGGCGGCGGACGAGATCGTCTTGCTGCTGCCCGCCAGGATGCTTCCAGGAGCCTTGGGGGAGGTGCTGACCGGGCTGCTGGCCGCCGGGGCGTTCGCGGCCTTCCTGGCCACCACGGGCGGCGTGCTGGTGGCGGTCGGGGGCGCGGTGTCGGCGTGCGTGTCGCGGGCCGGGATCGGCTCCTTCCGCGTGGCGGTGGGCGCCGTCCTGCTGGTCGCGCTGGGCCTGACCGCGGCGAGCGGCCCGCGGGCCTCGGTGGCGCTCGTCCTGCTCGGCCTCAGCCTGTCCGCGGCCACGTTCTGCCCGCTGCTGGTCCTCGGGATCTGGTGGCCGCGGCTGACGGACGTGGGGGTGGCGGCGGGGTTCGTGCTGGGCGGGGGCGCGACGGCGGTGCTCGTCGTGTGCGAGCAGGCAGGCGTGAACATGGGGGTGCTCACTTCCTACCCCGCGCCGGTCGCCGTGCCGGTGTCCTTCGCCGCGATGGTGCTGATTTCCCTGGTCACACCGGGTCGTATGCCGCGGGGCGTGGGGCGGATGATGGCCAGGATGCACGTGCCCGAGCATCTTTCCAGCCCCGGAACCCACCGCTCGTCGCTCCCCGGAGACCGCTCGTCGCGTTAGTACTCTCCGTATGTCGCTGACTACAGACCGTTCAGCGAGCTGACCGTGAACGGGGTATCTCCCACAAGATCGCAACCGTAGTGTTTCGGCATCGGAAGCCACTCCGGCGCATCGGGGGGACGAGCCGCGAGGCTCACTGCACATACTGATGCGCCGGCTCACCGGTGACCACGCAGGTCACCACGGCTGTGCGGGCCCTTGACCGGGGGGTGGGGCCCGCCATGCCGATCACGTGAAGGGGCGCCTGCCGCGGCCGTGAGACCCGGCCCCGCGATCCGGCCTTCGGGGGCGGTCGGATCGCGAGAGCAGGCGCCCCTCTCACAGGTTCTCGACCGCCCGGGGTCCTTCGCCCCGATCAGCCGTCGCGGAGCTTCTTCAGCAGCGCGATGTCCTCGGCGTGCTGGGGCGCCTTGCCCGGCGTCTCGACGCAGAGCGGCACGCCCGCCACCGCCGGATGCCGCATCAGGTCGGCGAACGGCTGCGCGCCGATGTGCCCGGCCCCGATGCTCTCGTGCCGGTCCTTCTTGGCGCCGCACACGTCCTTGGAGTCGTTGGCGTGGATCAGCTTGAGCCGGCCCGGCGCGATCGCGTGCAGGGCGTCGAACGTCTCCCGCACCCCGCCCTCGGCGGTGAGGTCGTGCCCGGCGGCGAAGGCGTGGCAGGTGTCGAAGCAGATGCCGGCCCGTGGATGCCAGTCGAGGGCCGCCAGATAGGGCTCCAGGTCCTGGACCGTGGCGCACAACATCGCGCCCTGCCCGGCCATCGGCTCCAGCAGCAGGTCGGGCCCGCCGTCGGGGATCTCATCCAGCAGCGGCAGCAGGTTGTCGTGCAGCTGGCGCAGCGCGTCGTCGCGCGACTGCGTCACCGCCGAGCCCGTGTGCACCACGACGCCCTTGGCGGCCGTCTCCACGCCGCGCCGCAGCGTGTGGCGGACGATCGCGATGGAGTTGGCCAGCGTCTCGGGGCTCGGTGAGCCGAAGTTGACGAGATAGGGCACGTGGATGAACGTGTCGACGCCCGCCTCGGCCAGCAGCGCGTCCTGGTCGGGCTTGCCTTCGGTGAGCGCCCACCCGCGCGGGTTGGTGACGAACACCTGGATCATCTCGGCGCCGATCTCCGCCATGTACTTGAGGCCGCCCGTCGCCAGGCCGCCCGTCACGGACACGTGTCCGCCGATCAGGGATTTCGAGGTCATGATGGCTCTCAGTGTAGGCGTACGACGTGGGCCGCCGATCGCCCCCGCGCTTGGAGCATGCACCAAAAGCGCGGGTCATCCGGCCCCGTAGTTCGGAGTTCTTGCGGATGGACCGGGCACGAAGCGCATGTGTGTACTTCTGACATGTCCGACATCCTCACCGCGCTCGGCGCCTTCAACGCCCGGTCCCGGCCCGACGCCGAGGCGGAGCTGCGCGCCTGCTGCGCCTCCCGGGCCTTCGCCGCGGACGTGGCCGCCCAGCGGCCGTTCGGCGATCCCGACCGGCTGGCCGAGGCGGCCGAGCGGGCCGTGCGGGGCCTGCGCTGGCCCGACGTGCTGGAGGCGCTCGGCGCGCACCCGCGCATCGGCGAGCGGCCCGTCCCGGGAGGGCGGGAGGCCGCGTGGTCGCGGCAGGAGCAGTCCGGGGTGGAGGAGGAGGTCCGCGCGGCGCTCGCCGCCGGCAACCGGGAGTACGAGGAGCGCTTCGGCCACGTCTACCTCATCTGCGCCACCGGCCTCAGCGGCGGGCAGATGCTCGACCGGCTGCGCGCCCGGCTGGGCAACGACGAGGACGCCGAGCGGGCGGTGGTCAGGGACGAGCTGGCGAAGATCACCAAGCTGCGGCTGGTCAAGCTCATGAAGGAGGGCGGATGAGTTTCTCCACACACGTTCTGGACGCCGTCACCGGGCGGCCCGCCGCGGGCGTCGGCGTACGGCTGGAGCAGGACGGCCGGGTCGTGGCCGAAGGACGCACCGACGACGACGGGCGGATCAAGGGATGGGCGCCGGGGGCCGGGATCCATCGCGTGGTCTTCGACACGGGCGCCTACCTGGCCGACACCTTCTACCCCGAGGTCGTCATCACCTTCACCGTGACCGACCCAGCCCAGCACTACCACGTCCCGCTGCTGCTCAGCCCGTACGCCTACTCCACCTACCGAGGGAGCTAGATGGCCATCAAGCTCGGCCGCAACCGTTACGGCAAGGCGGAGACCAGGCTCGTCCGCGTCGTCAGGGACGGCCCGGTGCACCACATCAAGGACCTCAACGTCAGCAGCGCGCTCTCCGGCGACATGGAGGCCGCCCACCTGACCGGCGACAACGCCGCCGTCCTGCCCACCGACACGCAGAAGAACACCGTCTACGCCTTCGCCCGCCGGCACGGGGTCGGCCAGATCGAGGAGTTCGCCCTCCTGCTGGCCAGGCACTTCGTCGAGTCGCAGCCCACGATCCACCACGCCAGGGTCGAGATCGACGAGTACGCGTGGAGCCGCCAGGGGCCGCACTCGTTCGTGCGCGAGGGCGGCGAGGTGCGCACCTGCGTCGTGCACCACGACAGGGACGGGCGCGTCACCGTGGTGTCGGGGCTGAAGGACCTGGTGCTGCTGAACTCGACGGGGTCGGAGTTCCACGGCTACATCGTGGACGACTACACCACCCTGCCCCCCACCCGCGACCGCGTGCTGGCCACCGCCGTCGAGGCCCGCTGGCGGCACGCCGGCGACACCCCTTCGTACGCCGAGTCGCATGAGCGGGTGCGGCGGAGCCTGCTGGAGGCGTTCGCGGACACCCACAGCCGCTCCCTCCAGCAGACCCTGTACGCCATGGGCGAGCGCGCCCTGACCACCCGCGCCGAGATCTGCGAGGTCAGGTTGTCCATGCCGAACAAGCACCACTTCACGGTCGACCTGTCGCCGTTCGGCCTGGACAATCCGAACGAGGTCTTCCACGCCGCGGACCGCCCCTACGGGCTCATCGAGGGCGGCGTACTGCGCGAGGACGCGCCCGACGCCGGATTCGCCTGGGAGTGATCGATGGATTTCTTGCGCCCCACGACGTGGGAAGAGGCGCTGGCCGCCAAGGCGGACCGGCCCGAGGCGGTGCCCATCCAGGGCGGCACCGATGTCATGGTCGAGCTCAACTTCGACGTGCGCAGGCCCGACGCGCTGCTCGACCTCACCCGGGTGGCCGAGCTGCGGGCCTGGGGCATGGCGGGCGACGCCTGCCGGGTGGGGGCCGCGGTGCCGTACACGACGATCATCGAGGAGCTGGGCGGGCCGCTGCCGGGGCTCGCGCAGGCCGCGCGGACGGTCGGCTCGCCGCAGATCCGCAACCGCGGATCCGTCGGCGGGAACCTCGGCGCGGCCTCGCCCGCCGGGGACAGCCATCCGCCGCTGCTGGCCGCGGACGCGGTGATCGAGGTGGAGTCGCGGGAGCGCGGGGTGCGGATGATCCCCGCGGCCGACTTCTACCTGGGGGTCAAGCGCAGCGCGCTGAAGCCGGACGAGCTGATCAGGGCCGTGCACGTCAAGCCCGCCACCGGCGCCCAGTACTTCTCCAAGGTCGGCACCCGCAACGCGATGGTGATCGCGGTGTGCTCGTTCGCGGTCGCGCTGCATCCGGGGGAGCGCCGGGTCGGCACCGGCATCGGCTCGGCCGCGCCGACCCCGCGCCGGGCGCTGGAGGCCGAGGACCTGCTGGCCAGGGAGCTCGACTGGGCCGCCCCGCTCGACCCCACGCTGCTCAAGCGCTTCGGCGAGTTGTGCGCGGCCGCCGCCGCGCCCATCGACGACGTGCGCGGCACCGCGGCCTACCGCGTGCACGCCATCGGCGTGCTGGCCCGCCGCACGCTCACCTGGGCGTGGAACGACCATCTCGGAAGGAAGGCCGCCTGATGCGCGTCACGTTCACCGTCAACGGCCGGCCGCAGAGCGCCGACGACGTCTGGGAGGGCGAGAGCCTCCTGTACGTGCTGCGCGAGCGCCTCGGCCTGCCCGGCTCCAAGAACGCCTGCGAGCAGGGCGAATGCGGCTCGTGCACGGTCTACCTGGACGGCGTCCCGGTCTGCGCCTGCCTGGTCGCGGCGGGGCAGGCCGAGGGGCGGCGGGTGCGTACCGTCGAGGGGCTGGCCGACGGCGACCGGCTCGATCCGGTGCAGGAGGCGTTCGCGGAGTGCGGGGCCGTGCAGTGCGGCTTCTGCACCCCCGGCCTGATCGTGCAGGCGCACGATCTGCTCGGCCGCGTCGAGCGGCCCTCGGACGCGGAGATCAGGGAGGCGCTGGCGGGCAACCTGTGCCGGTGCACGGGCTACGAGAAGATCCTCGACGCGGTCCGCCTGGCGGCGGAGCGGAAGGCGGCGGCCGGATGAGCATCCTGATCGAGAACGTGTACGTCGCGCCGGTCGCAGGACCCGAAATCGAATCCGGATATATCCACATCGAGGGGGATCGGATCGCCGCCGTGGGCGCCGGCCCCGCGCCCGGCGTGCCCGGCGCGGCCCGGATCGACGGCTCCGGCTGCCTGGCCACCCCGGGGCTCGTCAACACCCACCACCACCTCTACCAGTGGGCCTCGCAGGGGCTCGTGCAGGACGCGACGCTGTTCGAGTGGCTGGTGGCGCTCTATCCGGTGTGGGCCGCCATGGACGCCGGCGTCGTCAACGGGGCCGCCACGGCCGGGCTGAGCTGGCTGGCGCTGTCGGGCTGCACCACCTCCAGCGACCACCACTACGTCTTCCCCAAGGGCAGGGGCGACCTGCTGGCCGCCGAGATGGAGGCCGCCCGCGACGTGGGCCTGCGCTTCCATCCCGCGCGCGGCTCCATGGACCGGGGCGAGTCGCGGGGCGGGCTGCCGCCGGACGTCGTGGTCGAGGAGCTGGACGACATCCTGGCCGCCACCGCCGAGGCCATCGACGCCTACCACGACGCGTCGTTCTCCTCGATGTCGCGGGTCGTGGTGGCGCCCTGCTCGCCGTTCTCGGCCAGCGCCGAGCTGATGACCGCGTCCGCCGCCCTGGCCAGGGCCAGGGGGGTGCGCCTGCACACGCACGTGGCCGAGACCCTGGACGAGGACGAGCACTGCGTGAAGCAGTTCGGCATGCGTCCCGTCGACTACATGGAGAGCCTCGGCTGGCTCGGGCCCGACGTGTGGTTCGCGCACGCCGTGCACCTCAGCGACGGCGACATCGGCAAGCTCGCCGCCACCGGCACCGGCACCGCGCACTGCCCCTCCTCCAACGGCCGGCTCGGCGCGGGCATCGCCCGCGTGTCCGAGATGTTGCGCCGCGGCGCGAACGTGGGCCTCGGCGTGGACGGCAGCGCCTCCTCCGAGCTGACTTCATTGGCCGGGGAGATGCGGCAGGCGCTGCTGTTACAGCGCGCCCGGCACGGCCCCGCGGCCCTGTCGGCCCGGCAGGCCCTGGAGATCGCCACGCTCGGCGGCGCCCGCAACCTCGGCCGCGAGAACGAGCTCGGCTCCCTGGAGCCCGGCAAGCTCGCCGACATCGCCCTGTGGCGGGTCGAGGGCCCCTTCACCGCCGCCGTGGCCGACCCGGTCTGCGCGCTGGTCTTCGGGCCCCCGCCGCCGCTGGCCCGGCTGCTGGTGGGCGCCCGGACCGTGGTCGAGGACGGTGAGCTGAAGACCGTGTCCCAGGACGCGGCCGGGCGCGCGGGCAGCGAGGCCCGCCGCCGGCTGCTGCGACTGGCCCACGAGCGAGGCGTCAGCCCGGCGCGGCAGGTGCGGTGAGGGGCGTCAGCCTGGCTTGGCGGGTGCGGTGAGGGGCAGCTCATAACGGCTGACCAGCGTGACCGGGCCGGAGGACGCGCGCTGGCCCGGCGCGCCGCCCACGCGCACGTCCCCCCGGTAGGCGAACCCGGCGGACTCGTAGTGGTCGCGCAGCCGCTGGTTCGAGGCCACGCAGTCCAGCCTGAGGTAGGCCCGGCCCGCCTCCCGCGCCTGATCCGCCGCCCACGCCAGCACGTGCTCGCCCAGCCCGGCCGCCCAGCGGAGCACGGCCATCCGGTGGACGTATCCGGCCAGGCCGTCCTCCTCCCACAGCGGGTCCGACCAGTCCAGGGTGACGGTCGCGGCCACCCTGCCACCGACCTCGACCAGCCACGTCTCGCCCCTGGCGATCGCCGGCCCGATCCAGGCCCGCTCGAAGCGCCGCGGCCACTGCTGGACGCCCTCCGTCGCGAGCCAGGCGGCGGTCTCGTCCAGCACCGCCAGGACCTCGTCCTCCTGGCCGCGATCGACGCGCCGGTAAACAGGATTCCACTCCATGGGTCAATGATGTCGGGCCATTAAGGTGTATACGTCCGTAAATGAGTACGAAAGGTGGTCCCGTGTCCTCGGAACTCTCAGACGACCGGCTGGCGGAGCTCAAGAGCACCTTCGCCTCGATCGACAACGACGGAGACGGCTACATCACCGAGGCCGAGTTCAAGCGGCACTTCCCCGGCCTGCCGGCGGAGGCGCTGGGGGCGCTGAGCCAGGAGGCCGACTCCGACCAGGACGGCCGCTACTCGCTGGAGGAGTTCATCCGCGCGGTGTCGTAGGCCGCATGGAGGACCGCACCATCGCGCCCGGCCCGCGGTGAGCGCAGTTGGAGGATCACACACCTGGCGGCAGGAGGACGGGGCGGCGGTTCATGGCCGCGTGCATAGGTTTTCGCACCGCCCGGTTGTTTCACTGGAGGTCACCCCCTGACCTTGGAGTGGCCCATGACCACCAGTGACGTGCACCCCGTTGACGCCCGGCTTCCCGCCGCGCAACTGGGCACGCTCGGACTGCAGCACGTGCTGGCGATGTACGCGGGCGCGGTGGCGGTGCCGCTCATCGTGGGCGGCGCGCTCAAGCTGCCGCCCGAGCAGCTCGCGTACCTGATCAACGCCGACCTGCTGATCAGCGGCATCGCCACGCTCATCCAGTGCGTGGGCGTGTGGCGGTTCGGGGTCAGGCTGCCCATCATGCAAGGCTGCACGTTCGCGGCCGTCACCCCGATGGTGCTGATCGGCACCACGCAGGGCGGCCTGCCCGCCATCTACGGCGCCGTCATCGTCTCAGGGCTGCTCGTCGTGGCCGTCGCCCCCTACTTCGCCAAGATCGTCAGGTTCTTCCCGCCGTTGGTCACCGGCACCATCATCACGATCATCGGGCTCTCGCTGCTGCCCGTGGCCGCCCGCTGGGCCGCCGGCGGCGCCGGGAGCCCGTCCTACGGCGAGCCGCGCAACATCGCCCTGGCCGCCGCCGTGCTGCTGCTCATCCTCGCCGTCTACCGCCTGTCCACCGGGTTCCTGAGCAGGATCGCCGTGCTCGTGGGCATCGCCGCCGGCACGCTGGCCGCCATCCCGCTCGGATTCACCGACTTCTCCCGCGTGGGCTCGGCCGACCTGCTCGGGATCAGCACGCCGTTCGCGTTCGGCCTGCCCACCTTCCAGGTCACCGCGATCGTCTCGATGTGCGTGGTCATGCTCGTGTCCATGACCGAGACGACCGGCGACTTCGTGGCGGTGGCCGACATGACCGGGTCCGAGCTCACCCCCCGGCGGCTGGCGGACGGGCTGCGGGCCGACGGGTTCTCCACCGCGCTCGGCGGCGTCTTCAACACCTTCCCCTACACCGCCTTCGCCCAGAACGTCGGGCTCGTCGGGCTGACCGGCGTGCGCAGCCGGTGGGTCGTGGCGACCGCGGGCGGCATCCTCGTGCTGCTCGGCCTGATCCCCATGCTCGGCGCGATCATCGCGGCCATTCCGCAGCCCGTGCTCGGCGGCGCCGGCATCGCCATGTTCGGCACCGTGGCCGCCTCCGGCATCCGCACCCTGACCAGAGTGAGCTTCGACGGCAACCACAACCTGATCATCGTGGCGGTCTCCATCGGGGTGGCCGCCATCCCGGTCGGCGTGCCGGACTTCTACGACACGTTCCCCGACTGGGCCCAGACCATCCTGAACAGCGGCATCAGCACCGGCAGCCTGGTGGTGATCGTCCTGAACCTCGTCTTCAACCACCTGCGCGCGAGCCGGTCCGCGAGCTGAGTCGTACGCCCGGCTCCCGAACTGCGGCGGCCCGATCGGGAGCCGGGCGGCTTGTCACGCGGTTCCGCTCCTGCGCAGTTCCGCGACGATCTGTGCTGCGGTCCTGCCGCACACGTGCCGCACGAACCACTTCCGTTCGCCGGCCGCCTTCTCGCCGTCCCACGACTCACGCTCGCCGCGGGAAGCGTTGATCGGCGGCGGGACTCTCTGCGGGCGGTGTTCGGCGAGCAGGTGCTGTGAGTTGCCGTCGTAGGTCGGGTTCCAGTACGTGAAGTGCCCGCCGACGACCGCCTCGGGGTCGAGGCGGACCTGTATACCGTGGCCGATCAGAACGGCTGCGACCACTTCCTGATCGCATTTAGCGCAGAGTTGACGCCCAGTACCCAAGGTGTCCGTGCCTTGCGTTCGTGGCGCGGCAGCGGGGAAGGGTATGGTTCGCCGCCGCGCGTGCTCATGTCCCCGGGCTCTCGGGGACGCCATCGGCCGCCTGCCAGGGGAGCGTGGTCGCGAGCGCGATCACGTCCGCACCCTGGATGAACGGCAGCACCCCGGCCGTGGCCTCCTCCAAGGTGATGTGGTGGCCGAGCCGGGCCATCCACCTCATCCGGCCTGCCGAGTCGGGCTCGTACGCGATGCCCCGACCGGGGTAAGTGTTCCGCAGCACAGAACGCTGACGGGCTCGCATGTCGAGCTGCAACTCCGTCTGTGCCAGAAGGTGACGGGCGTGCTGTTCGGCGGCTGCGACGAGCGCGCGCGACTCCGGGTCGATCAACGGCACGTCACACACCACCCGCGAGCAGGAAGGACCCGCGCTGTCCACGAGAACAACGCGGCCGAGTAGCGGTAAGTAGTCGAGTCGCTGCGATGTGTACAACCCATCAGATGGCGGCCGTAGGAGATTCGCCCCAGGTCTTCCGGGCGGACCTTTTTCGCCGTCCGCGTGCGATCGCAGTGATCGGTGAGCGCCTCTTCGCCCGCGTGATGTACCGGCCTGCTTCCCTGTCACACCCCGGTGCCAGGATGATGAGGCACGCCTTCCTGCCCGCTCGCACCGGGCAGGAAGGCGCGTCAGGACATTGTTCATCATCGTGTGGGAGTTCGTAGTGGTTCAGCATGTTCTGATCGCCCCGGACAAGTTCAAGGGGTCGCTCACGGCGGCCGAGGTGGCGTCCCGGGTGGCGGCGGGGCTCGGAGTGCCGGCGGTGGAGCTGCCGGTCGCCGACGGCGGTGACGGCACCGTGGACGCCGCCGTGGCGAGCGGGTTCACCCGGATCACGATCGAGGTCACCGGGCCGACCGGAGAGCGGATCCCCGCCTCGTACGCCTGGCATCCCGCCGGCACCGCCGTGGTCGAGCTCGCCGAGGCGTCCGGGCTGCGCCGCCTTCCCGGCGGGCACGAGCCTTTGACGGCCACCAGCTACGGCACCGGCGAGCTGATCGCCGACGCCGTCCGCCGTGGCGCCAAGCGCGTGGTCCTGGGGCTGGGCGGGAGCGCGTGCACCGATGGCGGAGCGGGGATGGCGCAGGCCCTCGGCGCCCGGCTGCTGGACGCCGGGGGCGGCGACCTGCCGCGCGGCGGCGGCGCGCTGAAGGACCTCGCGCGCATCGACATGTCCGGCTTCCTGCACGTCGGCGGCGTGGAGTTCGTGGTGGCGAGCGACGTGGACAACCCTCTGCTCGGCCCGCACGGCGCCGCCGCCGTCTACGGGCCGCAGAAGGGCGCCACCCCCGGGGACGTCGAGGACCTGGAGGCCGCGCTGTCCCGCCTGGCCGCCGTGGCGACCACGACCCACGGCCTGATGGGCGCGGTCGAGCACGATGACGTCCCCCGCGCGATGGGCGTGGCCGGGGCCCCCGGGGCGGGCGCGGCGGGCGGGGTCGGGTTCGCGGCGCTGGCGTTCCTGCACGCCGAGCTCCGGCCCGGCATCGACTACCTGCTCGACCTGCTCGGATTCGGCGAGCAGGTCGCGGGCGCGCGGCTGGTCATCACGGGCGAGGGCTCACTCGACGAGCAGTCGTTGCGCGGCAAGGCGCCGATCGGCGTGGCCAAGGCGGCGGCCAGGGCCGGTGTTCCCGTGGTGGCCGTCTGCGGTCGCCGCACGCTCAGCGACGCCCAGCTCACGGCCGCCGGTCTCGCGGCCGCGTACGCGCTGACCGACCTGGAGCCCGACCCGGCCCGCTGCATGTCCGAGGCGGGGCCGCTGCTCGAACGCCTCGCCGCCCGCCTCGCCGCCGACCACCTCGCGGAGGGAACAGGATGACCGGTTTCGACCTCGTCGTCAGATCGCGCAGGACCGTCACGCCCGACGGGGAGCGGGCGGCGGCGGTGGCCGTGCGCGGCGAGCGGATCGCGGGCCTGTACGACTACGCCGCCCCCCTCGACGCCGCCGAGGACATCGACCTGCGCGACCTGGCCCTGCTTCCCGGCCTGGTCGACACGCACGTGCACGTCAACGAGCCGGGCCGGACCCACTGGGAGGGCTTCGCCTCGGCGACCAGGGCGGCGGCGGCCGGCGGCGTCACCACGATCCTGGACATGCCGCTCAACTCGCTGCCGCCGACCGTGAACGTGGCCGCGCTGGAGACCAAGCTGCGGGCCGCCGAGGGGCAGTGCCACGTGGACGTCGGGTTCTGGGGCGGCGCCGTGCCCGGCAACGTCAAGGACCTCGCGGCGCTGCGCGAGCGGGGGGTCTATGGGTTCAAGTGCTTCATGTCGCCGTCCGGCGTCGAGGAGTTCCCGCCGCTGGAGCCGGGCGAGCTGCGGGAGGCGCTGGCGGAGATCGCCGGGTTCGGCGGGGTGATGGTGGTGCACGCCGAGGATCCGGCGCTGCTCGCCGAGCCCGGAGGGCCGGGCTACCGCGACTTCCTGGACTCGCGGCCGGAGGCGTCGGAGCGGAGCGCCGTCGCGCTGGCCGTCCGGCTGGCGGAGGAGACCGGCGCCAGGGTGCACATCCTGCACGTCTCCAGCGCCTCCTGCCTCGACGTGCTGGAGACGGCCCAGGCGCGGGGCGTGGCCGTGACGGCGGAGACGTGCCCGCACTACCTGACGCTGGCGGCCGAGCGGGTGCCGGACGGGGCGACCGCGTACAAGTGCTGCCCGCCGATCCGCGGGGAGGCCAACCGCGACCTGCTCTGGGACGGGCTGGCCAGGGGCGTGCTGAGCTGTGTCGTGTCCGACCACTCGCCTTCGACGGCCGACCTGAAGGTGCCCGACTTCGGAGCCGCCTGGGGTGGCATCGCCTCGCTCCAGCTCGGGCTGGCGGCGATGTGGACGGAGGCGGCGCGGCGGGGGTACGGGCTGGGGGACGTGGTCCGCTGGATGTCCGCCAATCCAGCGGCGTTCGCCGATATTTCCGGAAAAGGGGGTATAAAGCCGGGCAATGATGCTGATCTGGTCGCCTTCGACCCCGCCGCCGACCACCTGATCGACGCCGCCCGCCTGCACCACAAGAACCCGGTCACCCCCTACCACGGCCACACGCTCAAGGGCGCCGTCCTGACCACGTGGTTGCGCGGCCGCCCCGTGGACGGTGCCCCGCACGGGCGATTCCTGTTGGGAGAGCAATAGATGTCCCGCTTCACCAGTCTGCCCGATCTCGCCCTGCGCACCCTCGGCGGCTCCGTCGTGTCGGCCAGCGACGAGTCGTTCGCCGAGAAGGAGAGCCTGATCAGGCCGGGGCGGCCGGGCTTCCAGGCCGCGACGTTCGGCAGCAAGGGGCAGGTGTACGACGGCTGGGAGACCCGGCGCCGCCGCGAGCCCGGTCACGACTGGGCGGTGGTGCGGCTCGGGATCCCCGGCACGATCCGGGGCGTGGTGGTCGACACGGCCTGGTTCAAGGGCAACTACCCGCCGCATGCCTCCGTCGAGGCCGCCCGCGTCGCGGGCCATCCGTCACCGGCCGAGCTGCTCGCCGCCGAGTGGGCGGAGATCGTCCCGATGACCGGCCTCAAGGGCGACGCCGAGCACCACTTCGACGTCGCCGACGAGGCCCGCTACACCCACGTACGGCTGAACATCTTCCCGGACGGCGGCGTCGCCCGCCTGCGCGTGCACGGCGAGGCCCGCCCCGACCTGTCCGCCTACGACGGGCTCAGCCTCGATCTGGCCGCGCTCGCCAACGGCGGCCTCGTCACCGCCTGCTCCGACGACTTCTACTCCGCCCCCAACAACGTCATCGCGCCGGGACTGGCCCGGCACCAGGCGGAGGGGTGGGAGACCGCGCGGCGCCGGGACGCGGGCCACGACTGGCTGGTCATCAGGCTGGCCGGGCGCGGGGTGATCAGGCTGGCCGAGATCGACACGACCAACCTGCTGTTCAACGCGCCCGGGGCGGTCGCGCTGACGGGGCTGGACGGGGAGCGGGAGGTCGAGCTGCTGCCCAGGACGCGGCTGCAGCCCGACACGGCGCACCGCTTCAGGCTCGGGCACGCGGAGCCGGTCACGCACGTCCGGGTCGGCATCCACCCGGACGGCGGCCTGGCCAGAGTCCGCCTGCACGGGCACCTGACCGCTCCGCCGGAGTGACGCTCACTGCCAGAGGCACCTGAGCGCTCCGCCCGGAGTGACGCCTACCGCCGACTATTGCCAGAGGAAGACCACGGTGCCGGGCGGGCGCTCGCTGTTGGGCAGCGGCCGCTGATACTGCACCACGCCCCGGTTGCCGAGCCGCTGCACCCGTACCTTGAACCCCAGCGCCTCTAATTCGGCCTTCGCGTCCCGGACGTCCTTGCCGATCACCCCGGGCACCAGGCTGAACTGCTGATCGTCGCGGGCCTGGTTGTCACCGTTGCGGAACCAGTTCCAGAAGTCCGTCGCGCAGCGCGCCACCGTGACCATGACCGGCGCGGCCTTGTCCACCTCGGACTTGGCCTTCGGCGACTGGGCGATCACCGTGCACGGCTCGGCGTCGTCGTCCACCTCGTTGACCTGCACCTGGAAGCCCTGCGCGCCCAGGTAGGCGGCGGCCTCGTCCTTCGGCATGCCGCCGACGTCGGGCATGACCAGCCCGGCGCTGACGAAGATGTCGACCTTCGCGCCTTCCTTCACCTTCTCGCCCACCTGCGGCGAGGTGCGGATCACCTTGTCACGCTCGACCCCCGGGTTGGCCAGGCGCTTGACCGCGCCCACGGTCAGCCCGGCGGCGGCGATCGCGGCGCGCGCGTCGTTGCCGGTCATGCCGCCGGTGTTGGGCACGACGACGCGCTTGGGGCCCAGCGAGGGCACCAGCGTGATCGTGTCGCCGCTCTCCACCTCGGACTTGGCGACCGGGTCGGTGCGCAGGACCAGGCCCTCGCCCACCTTCTCGTCGTGCTGGCCCTCGCCCATCTTCACCTTGAGTCCCAGGCTGTTGGCGTTCTTCTCGGCCACGGCGAGGTTCTTGCCGATCAGATAGGGGACGGCGACGTACTCGGTCTGGGAGAAGAACCATCCGGTCAGCCCGACCGCCACCACCATCACGGCGGCGAGGACCACCAGGAACCAGTTGGGCTTGAACCCGCTGCTCCGTGCCGGCGCCTCCACCCGGGGCTGGATGAGCGTGTAGGTGGGGGCGGCCAGCGGCACCGACGACGCGGCCGCGCCCGGGACCGGCCTGGGCTGCGGCTGGGAGTGCGACATCGGCGGCATGCTCATCCGCGGCAACATCCGGTGCGCGTCCACGGCCGCCACGAGCATCGCGGTCGCGTCGGCGGGCCGGTCGTGCGGCTCGCGGGCCGTGGCGTGCCCCACCAGCGTGTCGATCAGCGGCGGCACGTCGTGGACCACCGACGACGGGGCCGCGACGGTGTCGTGGACGTGGCGGTAGGCCACCGACATCGGCGTCTCGCCGTCATACGGCTGCTGCCCCGTCACCAGCTCGAACAGCATGATGCCGGCGGCGTAGACGTCGCTGCGGACGTCGGCGGCGCCCGTCATGACCTGCTCGGGCGCCATGTAGCCGATCGTGCCGATCATGACGCCGGTACGGGTCTGGTTCGTCGCCTCGATGGCCCTGGCCAGGCCGAAGTCGACGACCTTGACCCGGCCGTCGTCCGTCATCAGGACGTTTTCCGGCTTCACGTCGCGGTGGACCAGCCCGGCCTGATGGGCCGCGCCGAGGGCGGCGAGCACCGGGATCATGATCTCCAGCGCCTCGCGGGCAGGCAGCCTGCCGCGCTCGCGGAGGATGTCGCGCAGCGTCTTGCCAGGGACGTATTCCATCGACAGATAGACGACGTCGTTGTCCGTGCCCTGGTCGAAGACGTGCACCACGTTGGGGTGAGAGAGACTGGCGACCGATTTGGCCTCGCCGATGAACCTTCTGACGAAGGCAGGGTCCTCGGCTAGCGAGCGGTGCATGACCTTCAGCGCCACCGTCCGGTCGAGCCGGATGTCCAGCGCGAGATAGACGGTCGCCATACCGCCCCGGGCGATTTGGCTCTCGATGCGATAGCGCCCATCGAGGAGCCGCCCGACCAGGGGGTCCGCAGTCGTCCTTTCCACCCGGCCGAGTTTACGGGCGTTTTGCCACTGGCAGGGCCCAGCCGCCCGAAACCGATGCGGAGACGTGCTCCGTGAAATGCCCCATTTTATGGCGAAGCGGACATATCTCCACTCGCCTTGCCGCCCCATGCACCGTGGTCCAGGGCCGGTGCACCCCGGAACCACCGAATCTTTTTCTCGCGAGTCAGGGGGTCAGTGGAGAGGACGCCTCCGCGTACCGCCTGCGCGGGATGCGGCCCGCCTGCCGCGCCTGCCGCCCCGCCGTCACGGCGCCCCTCATCGCCGCCGCCATGAGTTCGGGCCGCTGCGCCCTGGTGACGGCCGTGGCCAGCAGTACGGCGTCACAGCCCAGCTCCATCGCCAGCGCGGCGTCACTGGCCGTCCCGATGCCCGCGTCCAGGACCACCGGGACGGAGGCGGCCTCCACGATCAGCTCGATGTTGTGCGGGTTGCGGATGCCCAGCCCCGAGCCGATCGGGGCGCCCAAGGGCATCACGGCCGCACACCCCGCCTGCTCCAGCCGCCGCGCCAGCGCCGGGTCGTCGCCGATGTACGGCAGCACCACGAACCCGTCCGCCACCAGCCGCTCCGCCGCGTCGAACGTCTCGATCGGGTCCGGCAGCAGCGTCCGCTCGTCGGCGATGACCTCGAGCTTGACCCAGTTCGTCCCCAGGGCCTCTCTGGCCAGCCGCGCCGTCAGCACGGCCTCGCCCGCGGTGAAGCAGCCCGCCGTGTTGGGGAGCACCTTGATGTCCCGTTTGCGCAGCACGTCGAGCACGGAACCGCGCGAGCCGGGGTCCAGCCGCCGCATGGCCACGGTGGTGAGCTCGGTCCCGGACGCGGCCAGCGCCTGGTCCAGCACCTCGAGCGAAGGCGCGCCGCCGGTCCCCATGATGAGCCGGGAGGAGAACTTCTCCCCGGCGATGATCAGATCATCCACCTTGCACCGCCGTCAGAACCTCCACGCGGTCACTGTCGCTGAGCGCCGTCGTCTCCCACGTGCCGCGCGTGACCACCTCGTCGTTCACGGCCACGGCCACGCCGGTGGTGGCCGAGGTCAACGTGCTTACGGCCTGCGCCACGGTCATGCCGTCGGCGACCTCATGCGCAGTCCCGTTGATCCACAGATTCATGAAATTTCCTGAAATCTCTCCGGCGCGCACAAGGCCGCCAGCTCGCCCAACTCACTGTCGCCATCACCCGAACCGCCGCCGTCACCCGAACTCCGGGCACCATCACCCGAACTCCGGGCACCATCACCCGAACTCCGGGCGCCGCCACCGGGACCGTCGCGGTCGATCCCAGCCAGCACGATCGCCGCCGTCAGCGGGGCCAGCAGCACGCCGCCCCGGTGATGCCCGGTGGCCAGGGTCAACCCCGGCGTGCCGCTCGGCCCGATGACCGGCAGGTTGTCCGGGGTCCCGGGCCGCAGCCCGGCCACGACGTCGGCGACCTCCAATTCGGTGATCCCCGGAACCAGCTCCCTGGCGTCACGAAGCAACTCGTAGAGCCCGCCCGCCGTCACCCGGGTGTCGAACCCCAGCTCCTCCTGCGTCGCCCCGACCACCAGCTCGCCGTCACCCCGGGGAACGAGGTAGACGGGGTTGCCGTGGACGGTCCCGCGTACACATCGGGTGAGCAGCGGGCTCGGCGAACGCAACCGCATGATCTGCCCCTTGACCGGCCGCACCGGCACGTCGGCCAGCTCGGCACTCCAAGCCCCGGCCGCCAGGATCACCCGATCCGCCCGCATCTCCGCCGGCCGCTCATCGCCGGCGCCGGCGGCGTCGCCGTCCGACTTCGCGCCGTCACCAGAAGGGGACCGGTCCAGACGTACGCCGACGACCCGGCCGTCCTCCCGCAGGAGCTCGCTCACCCGGGCCCGCACCACGGGCGCCCCCAGCCGATCCAGGGCGGTGAGCAGCGCCGCCGTCACGCGGCGCGGATCCACCCAGGCGTCACCGGGGGCCAGCAGCCCGCCGCGCACGGAGGGAGCCAGCATGGGCTCCAGACGGCGGCACTCGCGCCCGGTGAGCCGCTCGACCGGCAGGCCCAGCTTCTCCATGAACGCCGCGAGCTCGTCCAGCGCGGCAAGGTCGTCGGCGCCGAAGGCGACGTCGAGCATCCCGTCAGCCCGCAGATCCAGCCCCAGCCGAGCCCCTTCGCCGGGCCCCTGGCCCGGGGCGAGGCCCGCGTCGGCTCCCAGCAGGGCGTCGGTGGCCAGCAGGGTGTCGGTGGCCCGCAGGGCGTCGGCGGTCAGCAGGGCGTCGGCGGTCAGCAGGGCGTCGGCGGCCAGCTCGGCGGCGAAGGCGGGCCAGCGCCGAAGCGAGGCGGCTCCCAGCCGGAGCAGCGGCGCCTCGGTGTAGGCGACCTCGCTCACCGGGGCCAGCATCCCGGCCGCCGCGTAAGAGGCCCCGGCGCCGGGCGCCGGATCCACCACGGTGACCGGCCGCCCCGCGCGCGCCATCCGCCAGGCGATGGAGAGCCCGACGACCCCGCCACCCACGATCACATCCACTTGCGCTCCCTTCGCCGGCATGATCCGGATCAGGTGTCTTGCGGTCGAAGGCCCTGAAGCCTTCCTCTCAGCCCGGTAATGGCCGGACTCCCGCGCGTCTTTCCTGCACAGCCTACGGCCTCGGTGCGGCGTTCAAGCACGGCCCCCGTTATGGTCATGAACGTGAACCATGTGGTGGTGGTAGGAGCG
The DNA here is from genome assembly GCF_053592075.1 of Nonomuraea sp. NPDC002799. Lineage (NCBI taxonomy): Bacteria > Bacillati > Actinomycetota > Actinomycetes > Streptosporangiales > Streptosporangiaceae > Nonomuraea > Nonomuraea sp. NPDC002799. The sequence continues at coordinate 324,483 of NZ_JBSFVA010000003.1, read as the reverse complement.
GGCCTGGCCGGAGTGCGCACCGTGGAGGCCCTGCGCGGACGCGGATTCGGCGGCCGGATCACCCTGATCGGGCAGGAACGCCATCGCCCCTACGACCGCCCGCCCCTGTCCAAGGCGGTGCTGCTCGGCGACGCCGACACCAGCTACGTCGAAACCGACCTCGCCGCCATGGACGTCGACTTCTGGCCGGGCGTCAGCGCCAAGTCCCTGCGCTCGGGCGTCGTGGAGACGACCGAGGGCGAGCTCGGCTACGACGGCCTGGTGATCGCCACCGGAGCCGAGCCGATCCTGCTGCCCGGCGACGGCCCGCAGCACGTGCTGCGCACCATCGACGACGCGCACGAGCTCAGGGCCATGCTCGTTCCCGGAGCCCACATCGCGATCATCGGCGCGGGGTGGATCGGCGCGGAGGTCGCCACCGCCGCCCGCCGCGCCGGCTGCGAGGTGACGATCATCGAGGCCGGTCCCGCGCCGCTCGCGACCGCCGTCGGCGCCGAGATCGGCGCCCGCACCCAGCACTGGTACGACGGCATCGACCTGCGGCTCGACACCATGGTCGACTCCGTGGACGAGGGCGGCGTACGGCTGGTGGGCGGCGAGTTCGTGCAGGCCCACGCGGTCGTGACCGGCATCGGCGTACGCCCGGCGATCGAGTGGCTGGCCACCGCCGACATCGACCTGCACAACGGCGTCGTCACCGACGAGCACCTGCGCACCTCCCTGCCTCACACCGTGGCCGTCGGCGACTGCGCCGCCTGGTGGTCGCGCCGCTGGCAGACCAGGCTCCGCGTCGAGCACTGGGACACCGCCCTGAACGCCCCCGAGGTCGCCGCCGCCACCCTGCTGGGGGAGGAGGTCGCCTATGATCCGGTGCCCTACTTCTGGTCGGAGCAGTTCGGCCACATGCTCCAGTACGCCGGTCACCATCCGGCGGGCGAGCGTCTCATCCACCGTGGCGAGCCCGAGGGCAAGTGGTCGGCCGTCTGGCTGACCGCGGACGACTCCCTGGCCGCGGTGCTGGCCGTGGACCGGCCGCGCGACCTCGTACAGGGGCGCAGAATCATCGACGCGGGACACCGTCTCGACGTGGAGCGCCTGGTAGATCCAGAAGTCCCCCTACGGGATTGTGTTGTTTGAGCAAGCACGGCATGTGGTAGTTGTGGTTTCGTGACGCTTTCTGTTGCACAGATCGACCGGGAGACAGACCAGCTCGTCGACGAGTGGCTCACTCTCCCCGAAGTGGCCTCGCGCCTCGACCTCTCGCTGGGGCGAGCCAAGCAACTCCTCAAGGACCACAAACTCCTCGGCGTACGCCGAGGGGGAGGCGGGCCGCAAGTGCCCGCGGTGTTCCTCGACGGACAAGATGTGATGAAGGGTTTGCCAGGAACGCTTACTGTGTTGCTCGACGCCGGTTTCGACGACGTCGAGTCGCTGCGCTGGCTCTTCACCCCTGACGAGTCCCTGCCAGGGTCGCCCATCGAGGCGATCAAGGCCGGCCGTCACACGGAGGTCAAGCGGCGTGCCCAAGCCCTCGGTTTCTGAGGCCCGCCTCTATCTCTGCACGGACGGCCGCCGCGACCGCGGCGACCTGGCAGAGTTCCTCGATGCGGTGCTGGCCGGCGGCGTGGACATCGTCCAACTGCGGGAGAAGGGCCTGGAGGCACGCGAAGAACTCGCGCTCCTTGAGGTCTTCCGCGACGCCTGCGACCGGCACGGCAAACTGCTGGCCGTCAACGACCGGGCGGACATCGCTTACGCCGCCCGGCCCGACGTGCTCCATCTGGGGCAGGACGACCTTCCTGTGACGGTCGCGCGAGAGATACTCGGCGACGACATCGTCATCGGCAGGTCCACCCACTCCGCAGCCGAGGCATCCGCCGCGGCCGTGGAGGAGGGCGTCGACTACTTCTGCTGCGGCCCCGTCTGGCCCACGCCGACCAAGCCCGGCCGACCGGCCCCAGGGCCGCCGCTGCTCCGGCACGCGGCGTCGCTGGAGACCGCGCGGCCGTGGTTCGGGATCGGCGGCATCGACCTGGGCAACCTCGACGACGTCATGGCGTACGGGGTTCGGCGGGTCGTGGTGGTGCGGGCGATCACGCACGCGGAGGATCCGGGGGCGGCCGCTACGGAGTTCGCCAAGCGGCTGTCCGGCTGAGGCGTTCGCCTGTGTCCGGGTGGCGCTGAGGCGTCCGGTGAGGGAGAGGCGTTCAACGGCGTCCGGGTGAGCAGGTCAGGCGCCCGGCCGCCAGACGGGCGCCTTCTCCTCGCCACGGCCGCCGAGCGCGTGCCCGCCATGCCCGCTGTCCGCCATGCCCCTGTTCGGCCTGTCCGCTGTCCGGCCTGCCCGGAAGCGGCGTGCGGAGGTCAGGTCTTGCGGGAGGTGGCGGCGATGGCCAGCTCCGTCAAGGCGGTCCTGGAGCCGGGCGTGACAGGAGCCTCGTCGAGCGCGGCCAGCGCCTGGTCCAGATAGCCGCCGATCAGGTCCTCGCACTCCTGCAGGGCCCCGCTGTCGTCGATGATCCGCCGCAGCGTCTCCACACCGTCCTCGTCCAGCCCGGGATCCCCGAGCAGCCGCCGCACGGTCTCCGCGTCGTCCGGGGTGGCCCCGGCCAGCGTGCGGGCGACGAGCATGGTGCGCTTGCCCTCCCGCAGGTCGTCTCCCGCGGGCTTGCCCGTCTGCGCCGGGTCCCCGAACACCCCCAGGATGTCGTCCCGGAGCTGGAAGGCGATCCCGACCCGCCGCCCGTAGCCGGTGCACAGCTCGTCCATCCACGGCGCGAGCTCCCCGGCTGCGAGCACCAGGCCGAGCCTGAGCGGCTGCTCCACCGAGTATTTGCCGCTCTTGAACAGCGCCACCCGCAGCGCCGACTCGAACGTGTTCTCCCCGTGCGCCTGCTCCAGCAGGTCGAGGTACTGGCCGCACATCAGCTCGGTGCGCATGTGATCGTGCACGGGCTGGGCGGCGTCCAGCGACTCGCGCGGCAGGCCGCTGGTGCGCCACATCTCGCCCGACCACACCAGCAGCAGGTTGCCCAGCAGGATGGCCGCGCCCTCGCCGAACTGCTCCGCGGAGCCGTACCAGGCGGACTTCTCGTGCAGCGCCTGGAAGCGGCGGTGCGCCGACGGCATCCCCCTGCGCAGATCGCTCTTGTCCATCACGTCGTCGTGCACGAGCGCGCTCGCCTGCAGCAGCTCCAGCGAGGCGGCCGCGGTGAAGATCTCGGGCACGTCCGTGCCGCCGGCACCGCGCCAGCCCCAATAACAGAACGCCGGCCGCAGCCGCTTGCCGCCGGACAGGAGCTCGTCGGCGGCCGTGCGCAGCGGTGCCAGCTCGGAATCGCCGGAGGCGGGCAGCTGGCGGTCGACGAAGTCTCCGAGGGCACGCTCCACCTGCGTGCGCAGGGTGCTCATGCCGGCGGCGTCAGTGGTCATGTCTTGAGACTAGTGGCCAGGTGAGCGAGCTCGGATCTGCAGGCCGATCTATGGCGGCCGGTTCCGGCGATGTGGCGGTAACCTTGCACCATGGCGCTTGGTCGACCCTCCATCCGGCCCGATCGTGTTCCCACCGTCCGCGACATGCTCGCCGCCGGTGGCCGGACATTCTCCTTCGAGTTCTTCCCGCCGAAGACCGACGAGGGGGAGAGGCAGCTCTGGCGGGCGATCAGGGAGCTGGAGTCGCTGCGGCCGACGTTCGTGTCGGTGACGTACGGCGCCGGCGGCTCCACCCGTGACCGCACGGTCGACATCGTGGAGCGGATCGCCCACGACACGACTTTGACGCCTGTGGCGCATTTCACCGCGGTCGACCACTCGATCCGCGAGCTGCGCCACCTCGTGGGGCGCTTCGCCGACGCCGGGGTGCGCAACATCCTGGCCGTCCGCGGCGACCCGCCCGGCGACCCGTCGGCCGACTGGGTGCGGCACCCCGAGGGCGTGCTCTACGCCGAGGACCTGGTGCGGCTGATCAGGCAGGCGGGCGACTTCTGCGTCGGCGTGGCCGCCTTCCCCTACAAGCACCCGCGCTCGCCGTCCATCGAGTCCGACACCGAATACTTCGTCCGCAAGTGCGCGGCGGGCGCCGACTACGCGATCACGCAGATGTTCTTCCAGGCCGACGACTACCTGCGGCTGCGCGACCGGGTGGCGGCCCAGGGCTGCGAGACGCCGATCATCCCGTGCATCATGCCGGTCACCCAGATGAGCACGATCGCGCGCTCGGAGCAGCTCTCGGGAGCGCCGTTCCCGCCGGACATCGCGGCCCGCTTCGCAGAGGTCGCGGACGATCCGGCGGCGGTGCGGCGGCTGGGCATCGACCACGGCGCCGAGCTGTGTCAGCGGCTGCTGGACGAGGGCGCGCCGGGGATCCACTTCATCACGTTCAACCGGTCGAGCGCGACGCGAGAGGTCTTCCAGCGTCTCGACCGGGTGGCACTGTCCGCCTGACCCGAGGCCACGGCGACCGGGTGGCGTCGGGGGAGAAGGCCCGCCACCCGTCCGCAGGGGGACCGGGCGGGTGACGGGCAGGGGACGGTAGCCGACGCGTAAAAGAGCGGTTACTTTCTGTTATGAAAGATGCCCGCGGTCATGCCGGAGCAAACCCAGGAGTCACGGCTTCATCAGGAGTAACGCTCAGGTGAGCGGCAGCGGCCGGCCGGCGATCGCGTAGTTCTCGTAGCCGCCGGGGAAGACGAACTGCGACAGCAGGTCCGTGAAGCCCATGCTGGCGTACAGGTGCCGGGCGGCCGTGGGCTGGTCGTGCGTGGACAGCAGGGCCGAACGTTCGCGGCGGCCGGCGCACAGCGTCGTGATCATGGCGCGGCCGATGCCCTTGCCCTGGTAGTCGGGGTGGACGTGGATCTCGGCCAGCTCGAACGCGTGCCCCAGCCACGCGTCGGCCGCCTCCTCGCCCAGGCGCTCCGTCAGCGCCCTGAGGACCACGTCGTGCCACCACTGGCCGGGCGCGCCGCGAAAGCCGTAGGCGAAGCCGGCGATGCGGGGTGTCGGCTGACCGGTTTCTGGGGATATATCGCGCAATTCTGCGAAATAGCACTGGAAATAGGGATATGTCCCGTGATTCCGCATGATGGCCTTGCGGCCGCCGATCTGATCCGCGGGCGGGTTCATGGCGGCCGCGTATATGTCGATCACCGTGTCCAGCCGCTTGCCGAACTCGGCCGGACCCGCTCCGCGAAACTCGATCACCCGTCGCACACTACTCGACGTCCACCGGCGTGCCCCCCGTGATCCGCACGAGCTCGTCGAACGTCGTCGGGAACACCGTCAGCGGATGCCCGCCCGCCGCCCACACCACCTCGTGCTTGCTCAGCCAGGTGTCCACCAAGGTCCGCACCGGCGCGGGGTGCCCGACCGGGGCGACGCCGCCGATCGGCTGGCCGGTGGCCACCCTGACGAACTCCGGCGTCGCGCGGCGTACCCGCTGGACGCCCGCCGTACGGGCGATGAGCTCCACGTCCACGCGGTGCGCCCCGCTCGTCAGCACGAGCAGCGGGTCGCCGTCGGCGTCGAAGATCAGGCTGTTGGCGATGGCTCCGACCGCGCACCCCACCTGGGCGGCGGCGGTCGCCGCCGTGGGCGCCTTCTCCGGCAGCACCACGATCTCCCCGGTGGCGCCCCGTTCGCGCAGCGCGGACTCAACAACGACGGCATTAGCCGGCAACTTCTCAAGCATGGCGACAATCTAAACAGATTGCCCGATTGATTACTGGTTCATGGTGTGTGGTGTAGGGTCCTCTGATCTGTTACTTAGTGGTATGAGAGGTGGTTTGGGTGGGGCGTCGACGGCTGCCCGGTATGGCTGCTCTTCTGACGGCCGGCGCCGTCATCGTCGCGGGCTGCGGCACGCAGACGCCGGACGGCGTACGTTCCTCGTCGCCCGTCACGATCACCCGGGCCCCGGCCGCCACCCCGCCGCTCCCCACACCGGCCGCGACGCGGACCGCCGCCGCCGCGCAGTCCGGCCCGGCCGCCACGGTCGCGGCTCCGCGCAAGACGCTGAAACTGGGCGCCAAGGGCAAGTCCGTCACCTGGCTGCAGCGCCGCCTGACCGAGCTCGGCTACCGGCCGGGCAAGGCCGACGGCCGGTACGGCGGCACGACGCTCACGGCGGTGTGGGCGTTCCAGAAGGTCAACGACATCAAGCCGACCAGCACCGTCGCCAAGCGCACGTGGGCGGCCCTGGAGACCCCGGCGCTCCCCAAGGTCCTGGTCAAGAACGGCAAGCCGACCCGCGCCGAGGTCAACCTGACCAAGCAGATCATGGTCCTGTACGTCGGCGGCAAGCCCGAGCTGATCACCCACGTGTCGTCGGGCAGCGGCATCCCCTACTGCGAGACGGCGACGTGGCAGGGCAAGGAGCAGCGCTTCTGCGGCTCGGCCGGCACGCCGACCGGCAACTTCAGGACGACGTGGCGCGCGAGCGGATGGCACAAGTCCTACCTCGGCGAGCTGTACAACCCGATCTTCTTCAACGGCGGGATCGCCTTCCACGGGGCGCTGTCGGTGCCGCTCTCCCCGGCGTCGCACGGATGCGTGCGCATGCCGATGAACGTGGCCGAAGTGCTGCCCGGCATGCTGGGCAAGGGCGTGCCGGTGTACGTGCGGGGCAAGTTCAGGCGCTGACCGCTCGCGCGCCCGTCCCGGTCAGTCGTCGCCGGGATGGGCGGCGTCCCAGTCGTCGCGGGCGTCCGCCATGGCGTCCTTGTACTCCCGCGACCAGTTCGCCAGCCGTTCGACGGCGCCGGCGAGGCTGTGGCCCATCGGCGTCAGCCGGTATTCGACCTGCGGCGGAATCGTCGGGTAGGCCGTACGCTCGGCCAGCCCGTCCCGGCACAGCCGCCGCGTCGTCAGCGTCAGCATGCGCTGGGAGATGCCGGGAATCGCCCGCTGCAGCTCCCTGAACCGCCGCACCCCCTTGCTCAGCTCCACTATCACCAGCACCGTCCACTTGTCGCCGATGCGGTCGAGCACGTCGCGAATCCCGCAGTCGTCATCCCCGCACGGCCCGCCGGCCTGGGGGGTTACCGCCGTGTGCGCGACTGACATGGAAGTGCCTCCTTACGGCGGGCGCAGGACCGCGCCCATGATGGGGGCCGTCCACTTGCGGATCCACACTATGGGGTGTCCAAATGATCGTTGTCACGGGCGTGTCCGGAGCGCTGGGCGGATCGATTCTCGACGGGCTGCGGGCCGCCGGCGTGCAGGAGGTGATCGGAGCCAGCAGCTCGGGGGACGGCACGGTGGTGCGCCACGCCGACTTCGACCGGCCGGAGACGCTGAGGGAGGCGTTCGCGGGCGCGACGGTGCTGGTGTTCGTGTCCGCCGGGTACGCCGAGGACGACGTCGTGCTGGCCCGGCACGGCGCCGTGGTGCGGGCGGCCACCGAGGCGGGCGTCAGGCACGTGATCTACACCAGCCTGGCCGGCTCCGGCGACCGGCTCACCATCGCCCTCGCGCACCGGTGGACCGAGGCGCGCCTGGCCGAGGCGCCCTTCGACGTCACCGTGCTGCGCAACGGCCTGTACGCCGAACTGGCGGCCGGGATCGCGCTGTCGGGCGCCGCGGTCGCGGCCGAGAGCGGAGTGTTCCCCGCGCCGCTCGGGGACGGGCGGATCTCCGTCGTGGCCCGTGACGACCTGGCCGCCGTGGCCGTGCGGGTGGCGGCCGAGACCTGGTCCGATCTGGTGGCCGGCGTGCCGGGCCGGCACGAGGGGGAGACGTACGAGCTGGAGGGGCTGGGCGCGGTCGGCGGGCGCGAGCTCGCGGAGGTGCTGGCCGACGTGCTCGGGCGGCCCGTCGAGTATCAGACGGTGCCGGTCGGGCTCGCCCGGCCGACGCTGGCGGAGCTGGAGCCGTACCAGGCGGGGCACACGATCTCGATATTCGCCAACGTCAACGCGGGCCTGCTCGAAGCGGGGCGGAGCGACCTGCCCGCGTTCCTGGACGCGCCGCGCCCGGTGCGCGACCTGATCGCGGCGGCGGTGAAGACGGGGCTCCAGCCCTGACCGTCCACGCCTATGTCGCCGCCGCGCGTTTGCCCTCGCCGGCCACCAGTGACAGGCCGGCGGCCTGGGACAGACCGGCCGCGAGCAGCAGGAAGGCCGTGCCCGGCTGCCACGACGGGATGCCGTTCGCGAAGTCGGCGGCGTCGTAGAGCCGCGCCAGGAGCCGTACGGGATTGATCAGCGTGGCCAGGAACGCGACGGCGTACGGCACGATGAGCACGCCCGAGAGCACGAGGAGGAGCGTACGGCCGCGCCGGGGCCGCCGCAGGAGCACGCCGATGACGACGAAGGCCAGTGCCAGGACGCCGACGAAGGCGGCGGTCCACCAGACCAGCCGCCACGTGTCCACGCCCAGCGACGTCAGCCCGTCGGCCCCGACCCGGCCGCCCTCCCATCCCGGGCCCGCGACCTGCGCCTGCGAGGCCAGCCGGACGGCCACGCGGTTGACCCCCGCGTACGCCCCCGCCAGCACCGGCCCCAGCGCCAGCAGGACGAGCCCGGCCGCACGCCGCCGGCCGCTGTCCCCCATCCGCTCTCCCTTCCCCCTCGCGAAGATCCACCTTCTCAAAAGGCACACCTCTTCCGCCATCCGGCCGGGAGACGACGGCGCCGGCTAGCCGAGAGAGCGCAACCCGGCCAGCGTGACCTCGGCGGCGCGCCTGGCCGTGCCCCAGACCTGCTCCAGCGATCTGTCGTCGCCCAGGTTGGCCACCACGGCCAGCTTGACCCCGCCGATCAGCGCGCCCACCGCCGCGGCCGCGTCGACCAGGGTCAGCTGGTCGGCGTACGCCTCGTGCAGCGCCCGCGCCAGCTTGAGCTGGCTGTCGAACAGCAGGTGCAGCGCCCGGGCCTGCAGCGTCGGCTCCGTCAGGACGAGCCGGATCCGCAGCTCCGTGTCCTCGATCGTGAGCCCGTCCTGCGTCGTGGACCAGTCGAAGCTCTCGTCGACGATCCGCAGGAGCAGGTCGGCGGGCGACACGCCGGGCGCCCGGTGGGTCAGCAAGGTGACGGCCAGGTCCATCCGGTGCTGGGAGTCGTGGAAGACCACGTCCTCCTTGCTGGCGAAGTAGCTGAAGAACGTACGCGTCGAGACGTCGGCCGCCGCCGCGATCTCCGCCAGCGTGGTCTCCTCGAAGCCCTTTTCGTCGAAAAGCTGGAGCGCCGCCTCGATCAGCGCCCGGCGTGTGCGCAGTTTCTTGCGCTCCCGCAGTCCCACCATGCCGGAACTCTACTGCACGCCGTTATGTTTTTCATCGATTGAAATTTTGCATTGGATGAGGTTTTCTGGAGGGCGAGCTCGGAAAGGAGCCGCAACATGTCCGAACTGACCTTTCCCATGGTCCGGCAGCGCCCGTTCGACCCGCCGGAGGAAGTCGCGCGGCTGCGGCGGCAAGCCTCCATGCACCGCATGACCTACGCCGACGGGCACCAGGGCTGGCTGGTGACCGGCTACGCGGCCGCCCGCGCGGTGCTGGCCCACCCCGCGTTCAGCAACCGGCCGGAGCTGACGCATCCGCCCATCCCCGGCAGGGCGGCCCTGGGGAGGGCGCGCGAGTTCGTGACGCCGCCGGGGATGTTCCTGCGGATGGACGCGCCTGAGCACACGCGGTACCGCAAGCTGCTCACCGGGCAGTTCACCGTACGCAGGATGAAGCTGCTCGAACCCAGGATCGAGGAGATCACCCACGCCTGCCTGGACGCCATGGCCGCCACCGGCGGCCCGGTGGACCTCGTCGAGGCGTTCGCGCTGCCGATCCCCTCGCTGGTGATCTGCGAGCTGCTCGGCGTGCCGTACGAGGACCGCCGCCAGTTCCAGGAGGACTCCAAGATCCTGTTCAACCTGGAGACCGCGGTCGACGACGTGCTGGCGGCCCTCGGGCGGGTCTCGGCCTACCTGCTGGGCCTCATCCGGCGCAAGCGCGAGGAGCCGGCCGACGACCTGCTCTGCGGGCTCATCGAGAGCGGTGAGCTCACCGACGAGGAGCTCACCGGGGTCGCCTTCCTGCTGCTGCTGGCCGGGCACGAGACGACCGCCAACATGCTCGGACTGGGGACGTACGCGCTGCTGGCCAACCCCGGCCAGCTCGCCGTCATGCGGGACGACCCGTCGTCGGTGGACAACGGCGTCGAGGAGCTGCTCCGCCACCTCACGATCATCCACCTCGGCCCGGTACGCGCCGCGACGGCCGACGTCGAGATCGACGGCCACCTCATCAAGGCGGGCGAGGCGGTCACCCTCCACCTGCCCGCCGCCAACCGCGACCCCGCCCGCTTCGCCGGCGGCGAACACCTCGACCTCACCCGGCCGGCCGGCGGCCACCTGACCTTCGGCCACGGCATCCACCAGTGCCTGGGACAACAGCTCGCGCGCACCGAGATGCGCATCGGCTACCCTGCGCTGCTGCGCCGCTTCCCTGGCCTACGCTTGGCCGTAACGCCGGAGGAGGTGCCGATGCGCTCGGACATGAGCATCTACGGAGTGCACCGCCTCCCTGTCACTTGGTAGGTCACCATGCAAATCAAGGCAGATACAACGGTGTGCATCGGGGCGGGCATGTGCGCGCTGACCGTGCCGAAGGTGTTCGACCAGAGCGAGGAGGACGGCACGGTCCTGCTGCTGCAGGAGACGCCGCCGCAGGAGCTGGAGGACGCCGTCCGCCGCGCCGTGAACCTTTGCCCGTCGGGGGCCATCTCCGCTCCCTGAGGCGCGTCTCGGCGGCCCTGACGTCGGGGACCTCAGGCATCGATTATCCGTTGTGCGGCGCCGGGACGATCATTTGAGCCCATGGTCATCGAACCTGTGTTCGTGGAATCGGTTGACACCGAGCGTGATCGAAATTATGTTCGACGTAGTGACGGTGAGGCTCGCGGCTCAACGTCATGAGGACCTGGTCGCGGGCCGTTCGCTTCCCCAAGCGATGCCCGCGGCCAGGGCCACGGGCGAAGGGCGCGTCCTCGTCGTCGGCGGAGACGGGCGGGCGTGTCCTGGCCGGACGGGGTGAGGGGAAGCTCCTCGTCCGGCCAGCCCGGCGGAACTGTCGGTGGCGTCTGCAAGTGTTGACTCCACCGGCGGAGACGCCGGCCGCCGCCCACGACTCCAAGGAGGCGCGCAAGAGATGGCATCCAGGCCTAGAGACACCCCCGGGCCCCGGCTGTCGCCTGCGGTTCGGGCACACTTGACGGATTCACGTTCCTGCCTGGCGGAGGCGGCCCATTCCCGCACCCCGGCATCCCGATATGTGGCAGCACACCTGGCGGCCCTGCGAGCGGCGGCGGCGATGCTGGCCGCCCGCCCGCGTCCTGCGGAAGGCCGCAGGCGTCGCCTGCGCAGCGCATGGGACCTGTTGCCCGAGGCCGAGCCGCACCTGGCCGAGTGGGCCGCCTACTTCTCGGTGAGCGCCGCCAAGCGCGCCGCCGCGGAGGCGGGCATGGTCCGCGGGGTCAGCGCGGCCGACGCCGACGAGATCCTGGCCGAGGCGGAGACGTTCGTCTCCACGATCGAAGACCTTCTCGGCGTGCCGGGCCAGCCACAACTGCCAGTGGACGTCCCCATGGCAGGCTGACCCGCCACCCACCAGGAGCCGGCCGCGCGTCGAGGAGCGCCGACGCGGCCCGGATCCCCGCGTCGCAGCGCCTTGCCCGGACCGATGGGTTGCGCAGCCCGGACGCCACGTCCAAGCGCTTTGCCCGGACCGATGGGCGATGTGGTGTCAGGCCATCTCTTTGCTGGGGAGTGAGACGCCCAGCTGGCTGTAGAGCTCCCACTGGTCGTAGTAGTCGCGGTCTGTGATGATCATGCCGTTCTCGACGGAGGCCACCGACACGCCGCGGACCGCGACGTGGCGTCCGGTCCGCTGCAGCATCCTGCCGTCCGAGGCCAGGAAGGGCCCGTCGTGAGTCCCGGTCAGCATGTACTCGGTGACCGCGGGATCGTCCAGCACCGGTTTGCTCCAGGCGGTGAACCTCAGGTCGGGAAAACCCGCGAAGAAATGGCCGAAATACCAGCCGATCTGCTCGTGTCCCTCCGCCATGCCCGTCGGCGAGACCAGGACGGCGTTATCGGCGAAGAATCGAAGGATGCCTTCAACGTCATGATGGTTGAACGCGCTGATGATGTCATCCCTGATCTCCCGGGCACTGGTCATGGCAACCACCCCCGCTCGTGCCCTCGCCCACTAAAGGCGCATAAATCCACGTTAACAGTGCTCTGGCGACCGGAGAAGATAACCGGCGCGGGCACGGCCCGGTCCCCGGAGGGCGCGGCGGCGGAAGGCGCCTACGCCGTCCAGCAGGCGCGAACGGGCGCTTCGCACGCATGCGCGCGGTGCCGACGGGCCCTGCTCTCGCGGGCCTCGTCGAAAAGGTCAAACCGCGAAAGCCCGTCCCGGAGCCTGCATGCGTCTCCGGAACGGACGTCCTTCGCACCATGACGACCTGGACGGCGCCGTTCGACGGGCCACCTCGAAACGGCACGTCGTCAGGTCATCGGACCTCAGACGTAAGATCTCAGAACGACTCGACGGCGCGGCGCGCCTCGGCGTCCAGCACGCCCCAACTGATGAGCTCCTCGGTCAGCTCGCTCGGCGACTTGTCGTAGATCACGGCAAGGGAACGCAGATCTTCCTGCCGGATCGACAGGACCTTGCCGTTGTAGTCGCCACGCTGGCTCTGGATGGTGGCGGCGTAGCGGGCCAGCGCCCCCGCCTTCTCCTTCGGCAGGGTGGCCAGGCGCTCCAGGTCGATGACAAGTTTCGGTGTCGGCCCGAGCGGGCTGGGGGCGGCGCCACCCGGCAGCAGCTCGGAGACGGGCACCCCGTAGAAGTCGGCAAGCTCGGCAAGCTTCTGCACGGTCACCGCTCGGTCGCCGCGCTCATAGGAGCCAACGACCACGGCCTTCCACCTGCCGCGCGACTTCTCTTCGACTCCATGCAGGGAAAGCCCCTGCTGGGTGCGGATGGCACGGAGTCGTGCACCCAGCGACTTTGCGTACTCAGACGGCATCGTGTGGCCCCCCGGCTCTCGTATGTAGCGCTCTTAGTAGATTGTGCTCCCTTGCGGCGTATGCCCGAGCCACCGGGGGGTTAGGTGCCAGGCTCGGCACCATCGGTAGCCAGGGCTCTGGGTTTACCCCAGAACGCCGCGAGGTGTGGTTACGCACAGTGACGGTAAAGGGGTGGACGCCTAAGGTCAAGCTGATTGGAAAAAAGATGCCGAATCCGGTCCGGTAGGGAACGCCACAAAGACCCCTGATGTCCCACTGGTAACAGGACTTCGTCATAGTTTGACGAGGGATTGCGGCGTGTCAGGTCTGCCTGGTGAGAATCATGACGGGACGGGTCGCCGCCCGTACGATCTTGATCGAGGTGTCCCCGAGGAAGACCCGCCTGAGTGGCCCGGTCGCGCTGGAAGCGCATATGATCATTTCGCCGGGGAGCCACGAGGTCCCGCCCAGTGCCTGTGCGACGGTGCGGCCCTCCAGCACCTCGACCTCCACGGGCAGCCGCCGCGACTGCCCGCGTGCCGCCACCCGCAGGTCGTTCGCCGCCTGGTCGCGCAGGCGCAACACCATCTCCTCCTCGATCCCGGCCCGCCGGCCGCCGCTGACCACGAGCGTGACGAGGCGCAGCGGGACGTCGAGCGCGACCGCCGTCCTGGCCGCGTCCTTGACCGCCGCGTCGCAGCCGGGGCCCCGGCGGTAGGCGACGGTGAGGCGCTCGAAGGCGGCGGGCCGCTGGTCGCCGTAGCCGCGCGGCGCCAGCAGCACCGGCACGGAGGAGGAGTGCAGGAGCTGGTCGGCGGTGCTGCCGACGGTGATGCGGCCCCTGACCCCGCGGGGCGCCGAGCCGATCACGACCACGTCCGAGCTCCGCTTGCGCGCCAGCTCCACCAGCCCGCGCCCGCTGCCCTTGTTGGTGTGCACGAGGTACTCGGCGTCGCCGCCCGCCAGCTCGCGCGCCTGGGCGAGCGTCGCCTCCGCCTGCTCGCGCAGGAAGGCGCGCCACGCGCTCTCGTCGGCCCGGGCGGGCCCCGGCGCCGACCAGACGGGCGGCTGCACGGTCGCCACCGTCAGGCGCGCGTGCGCCTGCTCCTTGACGAGAACGGCCAGGGCCAGCCCGTCGCGGCCCCGGGGCTCGGAGATGAATCCGGCCAGAACGTTGTCGAGTCTCATTCACGCACCTCGGCGTTCAGCCGCGAATGGCCATAGCCGTACAGGAAGTAACAGAGCAGTCCGAAGAGCATCCACAACCCGAACGCCGCCCAGGTCACCCCGGCCAGCCCCGCCATCACGACGACGCAGAAGATCGTGCCGAGCACCGGCGTGGCGGGGAACAACGGCGTGCGGAAGGTGCGCGGCAGCTCGGGACTGCGGTAACGCAGGACGAGGACGCCGATGTTGACGATGGCGAAGGCGAACAGCGTGCCGATGCTGGTCGCCTCGGCGAGTTGCCCGAGGGGCACCAGCCCGGCCAGCACCGAGATGAACAGGGCCACGATGAGGGTGTTGGCGACGGGAACCTGACGGCGCGGGTTGACGCGCTGGAAGACGCGGGGGATGAGCCCGTCGCGGGACATCGCGAACAGGATGCGCGTCTGGCCGTAGATGACCGTCAGCACGACGCTGGCGATGGCGATGACCGCGCCGAAGGAGACGATCAGGCCGGGCCAGGTGGCGCCGACGGCCAGGTCGGCGATGTGGGACAGGCTCGCCTCGGTGCCCTCGGGATCGAAGTCGCTCCACGGCATCGCGCCGACGGCGGCCAGGGCCACGAGCACGTACACGGTGGTCACGATGGCCAGCGACAACAGGATGGCCAGGGGCAGGTCGCGCTTGGGGTTCTTGGCCTCCTCGCCGGCGGTGGAGGCGGCGTCGAAGCCGATGTAGGAGAAGAAGACCTGGGAGGCCGCCGCCGTGATCCCCGCCACCCCCATGGGGGCGAACGGCGCGAAATTGCCGGCCTGGAACGCGCTGAAGGCCACCACGCAGAAGAACGCCAGCACCGCGACCTTGATCAGCACGAACACCGCGTTCGCGGTGGCGCTCTCCGAGGCGCCGTACAGCAGCAGCCAGGTCGCCAGCAGCACGATGACGATCGCGGCGACGTTGACCACGCCGCCCTCCTGGCCGGGGGAGCGGGTGATCGCGTCGGGCAGCGTGAAGCCGAACAGGGAGCGCAGGAACGCGTTGAGGTATTCGCCCCAGCCCACGGCCACGGCCGCGACCGACACGGCGTACTCCAGCATGAGACACCAGCCGCAGATCCACGCCACGAGCTCGCCCAGGGTCGCGTACGCGTAGGAATACGACGAGCCGGACACCGGGATCGTCCCGGCCAGCTCCGCGTACGACAGCGCCGAGAACAGCGCCGTGACGGCCGCCAGCACGAACGCCAGCACCACCGCCGGCCCCGCCTTGGGCACCGCCTGCCCGAGGATGACGAAGATCCCGGTGCCCAGCGTGGCACCCACGCTGAACAGGGTGAGCTGCCACAGCGACATCGTCCGCCGCAACTCGCCGCCCTCGCCCTGCCC
This sequence comes from Nonomuraea sp. NPDC002799, assembly GCF_053592075.1. Classification (NCBI taxonomy): domain Bacteria; kingdom Bacillati; phylum Actinomycetota; class Actinomycetes; order Streptosporangiales; family Streptosporangiaceae; genus Nonomuraea; species Nonomuraea sp. NPDC002799. The sequence goes on along the minus strand of NZ_JBSFVA010000003.1, from coordinate 308,932 downwards.
GCCCTCGGCCACGATGCGGTCGGTGGGCTTGGTACGGAAGAGCCGTCCGGCCAGCGTCATCCGACACCCCCTACAGCGTGCTCGTCAGCGGCCATCTGCCGTTGGGTGTGACGATCGTGCCCGCTGAGCCGTCGAGTATGCGCTCGGCCTCGTCGAGCCGCCCGATGGCGGCCATGTCGCCCGTGCTCTCCACGAACCGGCACACCGCCGCGACCTTCGGCCCCATCGACCCGGCGGGGAACTCCATGGCCCGCAGCTCGTGCGGCGTGGTGTGGGCGATCTCCGTCTGGTGCGGCGTGCCGAAGCCGCGCATGACCCTCGGCACGTCGGTGAGGATCAGCAGCGCGTCGCACTCCAGCGCCTCGGCCAGCATCGCGGACGTCAGGTCCTTGTCGATGACCGCCTCGACGCCGGTCAGCCGGCCGTGCTCGTCGCGGACGACCGGGACGCCGCCGCCGCCCGCGCAGACCACGACCACGCCCTCGCGGCTCAGCTTGCGGATCAGGCGGGTCTCCACGACCCGCTGCGGGGCGGGGGAGGGGACGACGCGCCGCCAGTGGGGACCGTCCTGCCGGACCGTCCAGCCGTGCTCGCCGGCCAGCTTCTCCGCCTCGTCCCGCTCGTAGACCCGGCCGACGAACTTGGCGGGCTCCTCGAAGGCCGGGTCCACGGCCGACACCAGCGTCTGCGTGACCAGGGCGAGGACCTGCCGGCCCGGCAGCGCGTTCTGCAGCGCCTGCTGCAGCCAGTAGCCGATCATGCCCTGCGTCTGCGCGACGAGCGTGTCGAACGGGTAGGGCCCGCTCAGGCCGGGGTCGGCGGCGCTCTGCACCGCCAGCAGGCCGACCTGCGGGCCGTTGCCGTGGGTGATGACCAGCTCGTGCCGCCCGGCCAGCCGGGCGAGCGTGACGGCGACCGCGCGGACGTTGCGCAACTGGGCGCCGGCGTCCGGCCGCTGGCCGCGCCTGAGCACCGCGTTGCCGCCCAAGGCGACGATGACCCGCATGCGACCTCCCTAGACGCCCTCACGCTCGAGCGGGCAGCTCATGCACCGCGGCCCGCCGCGTCCCCTGCCGAGCTCGCTGCCCCTGATCGTGATGACCTCGATCCCGTTGTCCCGCAGATAGTTGTTGGTGGTGGTGTTGCGCTCGTAGGCGACGACCACGCCCGGCGCCAGCGCCAGGCCGTTGCACCCGTCGTCCCACTGCTCGCGCTCGGCGGCGGACACGTCCTGCGTGGGTGTCAGGACGGTGATGGCGGCCAGGTCCAGCGCGTGGGCGATGGCCTGGTGCATGTCCTCCGGCGGATGGTCGGTGACCTTGAGCTCCTTGTCCGTCCCGCCGGGCTCGATCGTGTACGCGGGCAGCATGCCGATGCCCGCGTACTTGGTGAACACCCCGACGTCCAGCATCGTCATCACGGTGTCCAGATGCATGAACGCCCGCGCCTTCGGCATGTCGAGCGCCACGATCCGCGTCGCGGCGCGGGCCCTGAACAGCCGCCGCGCCAGCATCTCGACCGCCGGCGGCTGCGTGCGCTCGCTCATCCCGATCAGCACCGCGCCCCGGCCGAGAACCAGGACGTCGCCGCCCTCCATGGTGGCCGGGGCCACCGACCGGCCGGGCAGCCAGCAGTGGAAGCCGCCGTCCTCGGGGCGGTCGAAGCCGCCGGCGAACATCGGGTGATACCTGTAGACGGCCTCCATGTTGACCGTCTCGCGCATGCGGGCCTTCTTCTTCATCGCGTTGATCGACACGCCGCCGTAGATCCAGCAGGAGGTGTCGCGGGTGAACAGGTGGTTGGGCAGCGGCGGCAGGATGAAGTCGTCGCCGGCCGTGGTGTGGAAGGTCACCGACTCGGGGGCGCAGCCCAGCTCGGCCAGCTCGCGCTTGGTGATGCCGCCCGTCAGGTAGACCGCCAGCGTCTCGGGGGCCATGCCGTCGAGCGTGTTGCGGATGTCGTCGATGGCCACGGGGCCGAGCCAGCGCTCGTCGATGACCGCGTCCAGGATGTGCTTGCGCGCCTCGGGGATGCCGACCGTCTCTTCGAGCAGGTCGGACAGCAGGTGGACGCGGACGCCGCGCTCGCGCAGCACCCGCTGGAACTCCTCGTGCTCCTCCATCGCGCGCTGCACCCACAGCACGTCGTCGAAGAGGAACGCGTCCTTGTTGGTGGGGGTCAGCCGCTTCAGCGACAGCTCGGGCTTGTGCAGCAGGACCTGGCGCAGACGACCGACCTCGGAATCGACGTGGAATGTCATCTTCGCTGTATTCCCCTTAAAAAGGGCGAATGGCATGGCGGGCCGGAAATCGGTCGCCGGGCGACCGCCCGGGGACCTGCCCGGCCGGAAGCCCCTTGACACAGGGGCGAACCGGGAAATTACCCGATCAAGACCAGGTGCACGGCACGCGAGGCCGCTCGCGTTGTACCTGGTGGGCCCTGGTACTGTGTGTCCCGACCAACACCCTTTTAAGACCCGTCCCGTGAGGCGGGAAAGGTGGTGAGATTCGCCATGTCCGAATCCAGGGCCGTTCTGGAGGCTCCGGACATCCACCGTGCGCTGACCCGGATCGCGCACGAGATCCTCGAACGTACCAAGGGCGCCGGCGATGTCGTCCTGCTCGGCATCCCCACCCGCGGCGCGACGCTGGCCGGCCGGCTCGGCGACCGCATCGAGCAGTTCGAAGGGGTCAAGATCCCCGTCGGCTCGATCGACATCACGATGTACCGCGACGACCTGCGGCGGGGGCCCGTCCGGCCGCTCGGCCGCACCGACCTGCCGCCCGACGGCATCGACGGCAAGATCGTCGTGCTCGTGGACGACGTCCTCTACTCGGGCCGCACCGTGCGCGCCGCGCTGGACGCGCTCAACGACCTCGGCCGGCCCACCGCCGTGCAGCTCGCCACGCTGGTCGACCGCGGCCACCGCGAGCTGCCCATCCGCGCCGACTACGTGGGCAAGAACCTCCCCACCGCCAAGAGCGAGAAGGTCAAGGTCTATCTGCAGGAGATCGACGGCCGCGACGCCGTCCTCCTCATGAAGGGGGACGCCCAGTGAACCGGCACCTGATCTCCGCCGGAGACCTGTCCAGGGACGACGCGCTGCTCATCCTCGACACCGCGGAGGAGCTGGCGAGAGTTTCGGAACGTTCCATCAAGAAGCTGCCCACGCTGCGCGGGCGCACGGTGGTCAACCTGTTCTTCGAGGACTCCACCCGCACGCGCATCTCGTTCGAGGCGGCGGCCAAGCGGCTGTCCGCCGACGTGATCAACTTCTCGGCCAAGGGGTCGAGCGTGTCCAAGGGCGAGTCGCTCAAGGACACCGCGCTCACCCTGGAGGCCATGGGCGCCGACGCGGTCGTCATCCGCCACAGTGCCTCCGGCGCGCCGCACCGCCTGGCCAACTGGGTGCGCGGCAGCGTCGTCAACGCCGGTGACGGCACCCACGAGCACCCCACGCAGGCGCTGCTCGACGCCTTCTCGATGCGCCGCCGCCTGGGCGGCCTCGAAGGCCGCAAGGTGACCATCGTCGGCGACGTCCTGCACAGCCGGGTCGCCCGCTCCAACGTGCTGCTGCTGCACACGCTGGGCGCCGAGGTGACGCTGGTCGCGCCGCCCACGCTGGTGCCCGTCTCCATCGGCACCTGGCCCTGCGAGGTCTCCTACGACCTCGACGGCGTGCTGCCCAAGTCCGACGTCGTGATGATGTTGCGGGTGCAGAAGGAGCGGATGAACGCCGCGTACTTCCCCAGCGAGCGCGAGTACTCCCGCCGGTACGGGCTCGACCGCGACCGGTTCGCCAAGATGCCCGAGGACGCCATCGTCATGCATCCGGGGCCGATGAACCGGGGCATGGAGATCGCGGCCGAGGTGGCCGACTCGGCGCGCTCCACGATCGTGGAGCAGGTCGCCAACGGCGTGACCATCCGCATGGCCGTCCTGTACCTGCTCCTCGGGGGAGAGATCGCATGATCATTCGCAATGTCAGGATCCTGGGCGGGGAGCCGGTCGACCTCCGGATCTCCGACGGGGTGATCGCGGAGATCGGGCCGGGGCTGGAGGGCGCCGAGGAGATCGACGCCGCGGGCGCGATCGCGCTGCCCGGCCTGGTGGACCTGCACACCCACCTGCGCGAGCCCGGCCGCGAGGACGCCGAGACCGTGCAGACCGGCACCCAGTCGGCGGCCAGGGGCGGCTACACCGCCGTGCACGCCATGGCCAACACCTCGCCCGTCGCCGACACCGCGGGCGTGGTGGAGCAGGTGTGGCGGCTCGGCCGCGAGTTCGGCCACTGCGACGTGCACCCGGTCGGCGCCGTCACCGTCGGGCTGGAGGGCCGGCAGCTCGCCGAGCTGGGCGCGATGGCCGACTCGGCCGCCCGCGTGCGCGTCTTCTCCGACGACGGCAAGTGCGTCGACGACGCCGTGCTGATGCGCCGCGCCCTGGAATACGTCAAGGCGTTCGACGGCGTCGTCGCCCAGCACGCCCAGGAGCCCAGGCTCACCTCCGGCGCCCAGATGAACGAGGGCGTCGTCTCCGGCAGGCTCGGCCTGACCGGCTGGCCCGCGGTCGCCGAAGAGGCGATCATCGCCCGGGACTGCCTCCTGGCCGCCCACGTCGGCTCCAGGCTGCACGTCTGCCACGTCTCCACGGCCGGCTCGGTCGAGATCCTGCGCTGGGCCAAGTCCAAGGGCTGGAACATCACCGCCGAGGTCACCCCGCACCACCTGCTGCTCACCGACGACCTCGTCGAGGAGTCGCCGGTCGGCGCCTACAACCCCATCTACAAGGTCAATCCGCCGCTGCGCACCCGCGCCGACGTCGAGGCCCTGCGGGCCGCGCTGGCCGACGGCACGATCGACATCGTCGCCACCGACCACGCCCCCCACCCGGTCGAGGACAAGGAGACCGAGTGGTCGGCCGCGGCCATGGGCATGGTCGGGCTGGAGACCGCGCTCAGCGTGGTCCAGGAGGCCATGGTCGAGACCGGGCTGCTCGACTGGGCCGGCGTGGCCCAGCGCATGTCCGTGGTGCCCGCGCTCATCGGCCGCCTCGCAGGGCATGGCCGGCCCCTGGAGGCCGGCTCTCCCGCCAACATCACGTTGTACGACCCGTCCGCCCGCACCAAGGTGGACCCGTCGGCCTTCGCGTCCAAGAGCAGGAACACCCCTTACGAGGGGATGACGTTGCCCGGCAGGGTAGTGGCCACGTTCCTGCGCGGCAGGCCGACCGTTCTTGAAGGGAAGCTGGTTTGAACTCAGCGGTGCTCGTCATGGAAGACGGCCGCGTCTTCCACGGAACTCCCTATGGCGCCGAAGGTGAGACGTTCGGCGAGATGGTCTTCAACACCGGCATGACCGGCTATCAGGAGACCCTCACCGACCCGTCCTACCACCGGCAGATCGTCGCGATGACGGCGCCCCACATCGGCAACACCGGTGTCAACGACGAGGACCCCGAGTCCTCCCGTGTCTGGGTCGCCGGCTACGTCGTGCGCGAGCCCTCCAGGGTGGTCTCCAACTGGCGGGCCAACCGCTCGCTGGACGACTACCTCAAGGAGCAGGGCGTCGTCGGCATCGCCATCACCGGCACCCGCGCGCTCACCCGCCACCTGCGCGAGCGCGGGGCCATGCGCGCCGGCATCTTCAGCGCGCCGTCCGTGCCGGTCGAGGAGCTGGTCGAGCGGGTGCGCAGCGCCCCCCGCATGGAGGGCGCGGACCTGTCCGCCGAGGTGGCCACGGCCGAGCCCTACGTGGTGCCGGCGATCGGCGCCAAGAAGTTCACGGTCGCGGCCGTGGACCTGGGCATCAAGGGCATGACGCCGCACCGGATGGCCGAGCGCGGCTGCGAGGTGCACGTGCTGCCGGCGCACGCGACGTACGAGCAGATCATGGCCGTCGAGCCGGACGGCGTGTTCCTGTCCAACGGCCCGGGCGACCCCGCCACGGTGGACGTCACGGCGCTGCGCCAGGTGCTGGAGGCCGGGATCCCGTTCTTCGGCATCTGCTTCGGCAACCAGATCTTCGGGCGGGCCCTGGGCCTTTCCACCTACAAGCTGCGTTACGGGCACCGGGGGGTCAACCAGCCGGTTCAGGACGTACGCACCGGGAAGGTGGAGATCTCGGCCCACAACCACGGGTTCGCGGTCGAGGCGCCGCTCGACGGGCCGTTCGACACCCCGTACGGGCAGGCCGAGGTCAGCCACGTCAACCTCAACGACCGCTGCGTGGAGGGGCTGCGCCTGCTCGACGGGCGCGCCTTCAGCGTCCAGTACCACCCGGAGGCCGCCGCAGGGCCCCACGACGCCGCATACCTTTTCGACGAGTTCTGTGAGGTCATGAGCCGTGCCCAAGCGTGAGGACATCAACTCCGTCCTGGTGATCGGCTCCGGGCCGATCGTGATCGGTCAGGCGTGCGAGTTCGACTACTCCGGCACCCAGGCGTGCCGGGTGCTGCAGGACGAGGGCTTCCGCGTGATCCTCGTCAACAGCAACCCGGCGACGATCATGACGGACCCCGAGTTCGCCGACGCCACGTACATCGAGCCGATCACCCCCGAGTACGTCGAGAAGATCATCGCCAAGGAGCGCCCCGACGCGCTGCTGCCGACCCTGGGCGGCCAGACCGCGCTCAACACGGCGGTCGCGCTGCACGAGTCGGGCGTGCTGGAGCAGTACGGCGTCGAGCTCATCGGCGCCGACTTCGACGCGATCCAGGCGGGCGAGAACCGCGAGCGGTTCAAGCAGATCGTCGCCAAGGTGGCCCGCGAGTACGGCTTCAACGCCGAGTCGGCCAACTCGGTCATCTGCCACTCGATGGAGGACTGCCTGGCCGGCGCCAAGGAGCTGGGCTACCCCGTGGTGGTCAGGCCGTCGTTCACCATGGGCGGCGCCGGCTCCGGGTTCGCCTACGACGAGAGTGATCTGCGGCGCATCGCCGGCGCCGGGCTCGACGCCTCGCCGACCACCGAGGTGCTCCTGGAGGAGTCGATCCTCGGCTGGAAGGAGTACGAGCTCGAGGTCATGCGCGACAAGCGCGACAACGTGGTCATCGTCTGCTCCATCGAGAACATCGACCCGATGGGCGTGCACACCGGCGACAGCGTCACGGTCGCGCCCGCGCTGACCCTGACCGACCGCGAATACCAGAACATGCGCGACGTCGCCATCGCGGTCATCCGCGAGGTCGGCGTCGACACGGGCGGCTGCAACATCCAGTTCGCGGTCGACCCCGCCAGCGGCCGCATGATCGTCATCGAGATGAACCCGCGCGTGTCGCGGTCCTCGGCGCTGGCGTCCAAGGCGACCGGGTTCCCGATCGCGAAGATCGCGGCCAAGCTGGCCATCGGCTACACGCTCGACGAGATCCCCAACGACATCACCAAGGAGACCCCGGCCTCCTTCGAGCCGACGCTCGACTACATCGTGGTGAAGGTGCCGCGGTTCGCGTTCGAGAAGTTCAAGGGCGCCGACCAGACGCTCACCACGCACATGAAGTCCGTGGGCGAGGCCATGGCCATCGGCCGCTCCTTCCCCGAGGCGCTGCAGAAGGCGCTGCGGTCGCTGGAGAAGAAGAACTCCTCCTTCTCGTGGGCAGGCGACATCTCCGACAAGTCCGAGCTGCTGGCCGCGTGCCGCATCCCGCACGACGGGCGGCTGCGGACGATGCAGCAGGCCATCAGGGCGGGCGCCACGGCCGCCGAGCTGTTCGAGGCGACCCACGTCGACCCCTGGTTCCTCGACCAGCTCTTCCTCCTCGACGAGGAGGCGCGGGAGGTGGCCGGCGCGCCCGAGCTCACCGCCGAGGTGCTGGAGCGCGCCAAGCGCCACGGGTTCAGCGACGTGCAGATCGGCGAGATCCGCGGCATCGACGAGGCCAGGGTCCGCGACCTGCGCCACGCGCTCGGGCTGCGGCCGGTCTACAACACCGTCGACACGTGCGCCGCCGAGTTCGCCGCCAAGACGCCCTACCTCTACTCCACCTACGACGAGGAGAACGAGGTCCCCTACGGCGAGCGGCAGAAGGTGATCATCCTCGGCTCCGGGCCCAACCGCATCGGGCAGGGCATCGAGTTCGACTACGCGTGCGTGCACGCCTCGTTCGAGCTGTCCAGGGCCGGGTTCGAGACCGTCATGGTCAACTGCAACCCGGAGACCGTCTCGACCGACTACGACACCTCCGACCGGCTCTACTTCGAGCCGCTCACCCTGGAGGACGTCCTGGAGGTCGTGCACGCCGAGCAGGAGACCGGCCCCGTCGCGGGCGTGATCGTGCAGCTCGGCGGCCAGACGCCGCTGGGCCTGGCGCAGGCGCTGAAGGACGCCGGGGTGCCCGTGGTCGGCACCTCGCCCGAGTCCATCCACCTGGCCGAGGAGCGCGGCGCGTTCGGCCGCGTCCTGGCCGAGGCCGGCCTGCCCGCGCCCAAGCACGGCACCGCGCTGACCGTCGCCGAGGCCCTCGCCATCGCCGAGGAGATCGGCTACCCGGTGCTGGTGCGCCCCTCCTACGTCCTGGGCGGGGCCGGCATGGCCATCGTCTACGACGACGAGACGCTCACCACCTACATGGCGGCCCAGGAGGGCGGCCATCCCGTGCTGGTCGACAAGTTCCTCGACGAGGCCATCGAGATCGACGTGGACGCGCTCTACGACGGCACGGAGCTCTACCTGGGCGGCGTCATGGAGCACATCGAGGAGGCCGGCATCCACTCCGGCGACTCGGCGTGCGCGCTGCCGCCCATCACGCTCGGCAGCCTCGACATCAAGCGCATCCGCGCCGCCACCGAGGCCATCGCCGCCGGGGTGGGCGTGCGCGGGCTCCTGAACGTCCAGTACGCCATGTCGGCCGGCGTCCTGTACGTCCTGGAGGCCAACCCGCGCGCCAGCCGTACGGTGCCGTTCGTGTCCAAGGCCACGGCGGTGCCGCTGGCCAAGGCGGCGGCCCGGGTGATGCTCGGCACGTCGATCGCCTCGCTCCGGGAGGAGGGCATGCTGCCCGCCACCGGCGACGGCGGCACGCTGCCCCTGGACGCCTCCATCGCGGTCAAGGAGGCCGTGCTGCCCTTCAACCGGTTCAGCGGCGTGGACACCGTCCTGGGGCCCGAGATGCGCTCCACGGGCGAGGTGATGGGCATCGACGAGTTCTTCGGGGTCGCCTACGCCAAGTCCCAGGCGGGCGCCTACGGCGAACTGCCGACCAAGGGACGCGCGTTCGTGTCCGTGGCCAACCGGGACAAGCGTGCGATGATCTTCCCTGTGAAGGCGCTGGCGGATCTCGGGTTCGAGATCCTGGCCACCGAGGGCACGGCCGAGGTGCTGCGCCGCAACGGCGTCCATGCCAAGATCGTGCGAAAGCACAGCGAGGGGACGGGTCCCGGAGGTGAGCCCACGAGTGTGCAGGCCATTCTCGACGGCGAGGTCGACCTGATCGTCAACACGCCCTTCGGCAGCCCCGGGCAGTCGGGCCCGCGGCTCGACGGCTACGACATCCGCACCGCCGCGGTGCAGCGCGGCATCCCGTGCATCACCACGGTCGCGGGACTCGCCGCCGCGGCGGCCGGCATCCAGGCGATCGTGCGGGGCGACATCGGCGTACGGTCGCTGCAGGAGCACGCACAGGCACTCCGGGGCTGACCCCGCACGGGAGGTGAAGACGGCTGGCCGGCACTCCGGTGCAGGTGACGGGCACGGTGCTGACGACGCGCCGGGTCGACGCCTACCATGCGCTGACGGTGGTGGCGCCCGGCATAGCCGAGCGCTACCGCCCCGGTCACTTCGTCTCCGTGGCGGTCGGCGGGGCGCACACCTCGATGGTGACGCGCCGCGCGCTCTCCATCCACGACGTCAAGTCCGACTACGGCGGCACGGTCGAGCTGGTCTTCACCGCCGGCGGGCCCGGCACGGCCTGGCTGGCCGAGCGGCGCGCCCGTGACACGCTCGACCTGGTCGGCCCGCTCGGCCGGCCCTTCCCGCTGCCGCGCGACCCCGTCAACTGCGTGCTCGTCGGCTCCGAGTACGGCTCGGCCGTGCTGTTCCCGCTGGCCGACGCGCTGCTGGCGCGCGGCTGCCGGGTCGACTTCGTGCTGGGCGCGGCCGGGGCCGAGCGGGTGTTCGGGGCGATGCGGGCCCGCAGGATGGCCGAGACCACGACGCTGACCACCGAGGACGGCTCACTCGGGGTGCGCGGCAAGGTCGCCGACGCGCTGCCGGCGGTCATCGCCGACACGCGGGCCGACGCCGTCTACGCCTGCGCGCCCATGGACGCGCTGCGGGCGGTGACGGCGGTGGCGATGGAGTTCGACATCCCGGTGCAGGTGGCGGTCGAGGAGTCGATGGCCTGCGGGATCGGGGTGTGCATGACGTGCGTGCTGCCCGTCATCGGCGACGACGGGGTGACCAGGATGGTCCGGGCGTGCGCCGAGGGGCCGGTGTTCCGGGGGGAGCGGGTGCGCTTCGAGGACGTGGGAACGATCCCGTTCGACGCGCTCGGCGCCCCCGGAGGCGGTGCACGACATGTCAGTTGATATGCGGACATTCCTGGCGCATGTGGAGCTCGTGAACCCGATCACCACGGCCGCCGGCTGCGCCGCCTCCGGGCAGGAGCTCGCCCAGTTCTTCGACCTGCACCGGATCGGAGCGCTCACGACCCGCTCGATCACCATGGCCCCGCGGGCCGGCCGGCCCACCCCCCGCATGGCCGAGACGCCCTCGGGCATGCTGAACGCCGTCGGGCTGCAGGGGCCCGGCATCGACGCGTTCCTGGAGCGGGAGCTGCCCTGGCTGGCCCAGCGGGGCGTCAAGACCATCGTCTCGATCGGCGGGGGCACCGTCGCCGAATACTCCGAGCTGGCCCGCAGGCTCGCCGACGCGCCCGGGGTGACCGCGCTGGAGGTCAACCTGTCCTGCCCCAACATGGAGGACCGCGGCCGGGTCTTCGCCCGCGAGGGCTCGGCGGCGGCCGAGGTGATCGCCTCGGTGCGCTCCATCATGCGCTACGACGTGCCGGTGATCGCCAAGCTCGCGCCGGACGTGGCCGACATCGTCTCGGTCGCGCGGGCGTGCGTGGACGCCGGGGCCGACGCGCTGTCCATGATCAACAATCCGCTCGGCATGGCCATCGACACCGAGGCGCTGCGGCCCTCGCTCGCCGCCGTCACCGGAGGGTTGTCGGGGCCGGCCATCCTGCCGCTGGCCGTACGGTGCGTGTGGCAGGTCCACGCCGCGCTCCCCGGAGTGCCCCTGATCGGCATCGGGGGCGTGATGAGCGGCAGGGACGCCTTCCAGCTCGTCCTGGCGGGCGCCTGTGTGGTCGGAGTGGGCACCGCGCTGTTCCACGACCCCTATGCCTGCCTGCGCATCGAACGCGAGCTGGAGGACCTTCTGAGGGCCCGCGGCTTCCAGCGGCTGGCCGACGCCGTCGGCCTGGCGCACCGCCCGCCGGGGAGTGCCCCCCGGCACCTGCTCGTCGACACCGAAGGGAGCACGCCTTGACCGCCGGCCGGCGCCGCGCGGCGTCCGTGCCGCGCCTTCGGTGTCCTCACCTGTCCGTGTCCCGACTTCCGAGCCCGTCTCCGCAAGACTTCCAGGAGAGCACGTCTTGAACCAAGCACCTGTCCGCGCCGATAGCCAGGGGAGCGTCTCTTGACCCCCGCACCCATCGCCGTCGCCCTCGACGCGCCCGACCTGGAGACCGCAGCCCGGTGGGCGGCGCTGGTGACGCCTCATGTCAGCACGGTGAAGGTGGGCCTGGAGCTCTATCTGCGCTACGGCCCCGACGTGATCGCCTCGGTGCGCGGCGCCAGCGGCGTGCAGGTCTTCCTCGATCTGAAGCTGCACGACATCCCCAACACCGTCGCCGGGGCCGCCCGCGCGGTGGCCCGGCTGCGGCCCGCGATCCTCACGGTGCACGCCGCCGGCGGCTCCGCCATGATCAGGGCGGCCGTGGAGTCGGCGCCCAACACCATGATCGCGGCTGTGACGATCCTCACCTCGCTCACCGAGGAGGACCTGGACCGCATCGGGCTCGCGGGGCCCGCCGACGACGCCGTACGCCGCCTGGCGGCCCTGTCGGTGGCGGCGGGGGCCACGGCGCTGGTGTGCTCGCCGAACGAGGTGGCGGCGGTGCGGCGCGAAGTGGGTGCGGGGATCACGCTCATCACCCCCGGAGTGCGGCCCACGGGGGCCGCCACGCAGGACCAGATGCGGGTGGCCACGCCCGAGCAGGCGCTGGCCGACGGAGCCGACCTGCTCGTCATCGGACGGCCCATCACGGGCGCCGCGGACCCGGGCGCGGCCGCCGCCGCCATCGCCGCGTCGCTGCGGCGCGCGTCCTGATATTTACCATTCAACGCGCCATTCTTTACGGCAGGCCGGCTTACCCGCACGCGCCGACGCGGGTGGCCGCCTGTCATGGCCGGTTGTGAAGGCTCACATATCTCTCGCCGTATCGAGCGCATGCTTGACCGGCGTCGTGGCGAATTGCCGCCCGCGTAAGTCTGATGCGGATCATCGCCGGAACTCGCGCGGTGATGCCGCCCTTTCTGAACGCCTTTCGCCAGGGCATGGCGGAGGCGCGACGGGACACACCGAGGCGCGCCGGGGCGCGGGTGCCGGGTCCCGGCGCGGGTGCCGGGACAGGGGTCGCCGGATCCTCGCCAGGGACCTCGCTCACAAGATCATAATGCATCGGTGCGCGAGGTCGCACGTCATCGCGGTTCTGGGTTTCGGCCCTGGTGCGGGCCGGGTTTCGGACATCGGGCCGCTACGCAAACGTGATCTTCGATGCGGTTCACGACATCGTCGCGCGCCGACGCGCGAAGAGGGAAGTGAGGGCGATTTGATCAGCACAATGTGATTTTACGATCACGGAGAGTGATGAAGCGGATTTTGTGAGGAGAGAAACCGCTCTTGACGTTGCTTAGGGGCCAATGACCAGCTAGTTTCCCTTCCCGTCCGAGTACATCGACAGAAATTCGAGGTGACCCGGCGTGGCTCTTCCTCCCCTGACCCCTGAGCAGCGGGCCGCAGCCCTGCAGAAGGCTGCCAAAGCCCGTAAAGAGCGTGCCGAGGTCAAGAACCGGCTCAAGCATGGCGCGGTTTCTCTGGCTGAGGTGCTCAAGGATGGGCAGACCGACGACGTCATCGGCAAGATGAAGGTGTCGGCTCTGTTGGAATCGCTCCCCGGCGTGGGCAAGGTCCGCGCCAAGCAACTCATGGAGCGGCTTGCCATTGCCGAGTCCCGCCGCGTGCGGGGTCTCGGTGCGAACCAGAGGGCTTCCCTCGAGCGCGAGTTCGGTGGCAACGAGAGCTAATCTCTGTTCCACACGAAAGCGCAGGTTCAACGGGGGGTAGGAAGTGACCGACAGGTCTTGGTCCGGCGAAGTCAGTGCCTATGAGGCGGTCGGATCAGGAGCGGAGGTCGGCTTCCTGCCCTTGGGTGAGAGGCGGCTGACGGTCCTTTCAGGGCCGTCAGGCGTCGGCAAGTCCACGGTCGTCGCCGAGCTCCGGCGGGCACACCCTGAGGTGTGGCTGTCGGTCTCGGTGACCACCAGGCGGCCCCGGCCCGGCGAGGTCCACGGGGTCCACTACTTTTTCGCCGGCGGCGAGGAGTTCGACCGGCTGGTCGAGTCCGGCGAGCTGCTCGAATGGGCGGAGTTCGCGGGCAACCGCTACGGCACGCCGCGCGAGCCCGTACTGCGAAATCTCGCCGCGGGCGTGCCCACCCTGCTGGAGATCGACCTCGAAGGCGCCAGGCAGGTGCGGCGCAGCATGCCGGAGGCGCTGCTGGTGTTCCTGGCCCCGCCCACGTGGGAGGAGCTGGAGAAGCGGCTGCGCGGGCGCGGCACCGAGCCCGAGGACGTCATCGCGCGCCGGCTGGCCGCCGGGCGGATCGAGATGGCGGCCGAATCCGAGTTCGACCTGACACTCGTGAACACGAGCGTCCATGATGTGTGCCACCGGCTGATAGCCTTGATGACTGACCCTCAGGGGGTCACGACAACCACCAACCGAGAGGTCTGACAATCGTGGCAGGCACCACCCCGGCCGCGGAGGGCATCACCAACCCGCCGATCGACGCGCTGCTCGACATCGTCGACAGCAAATACTCACTGGTGATCATGGGTGCCAAGCGCGCCCGCCAGATCAACGCCTACTACTCCCAGCTCGGCGAGGGCCTGCTCGAATACGTCGGGCCCCTGGTCGAGACGCACGCGCAGGAGAAGCCGCTGTCCATCGCGCTGCGCGAGGTCTCCGAGGGCCTGCTCAACGCCGAGCCCATCGAAGGTGCGGTCTGACCCCTTCGATGAAGGTCGTCCTGGGCGTCAGCGGCGGCATAGCCGCGTACAAGGCTTGCGAGCTGCTGCGCCTGTTCACCGAGTCGGGGCATGAGGTGCGGGTCGTCCCGACCCGCGAGGCCCTCAAGTTCGTCGGCGCGCCCACCTGGGCCGCCCTGTCGGGCAACCCCGTCTCGGCGGAGGTGTGGGACGACGTTCACGAGGTGCCCCACGTGCGGATCGGCAAGCGAGCCGATCTGGTCGTGGTGGCGCCCGCGACGGCCGACGTGCTGGCCAAGGCCGCGCACGGGCTGGCCGGCGACCTGCTGACCAACACGCTGCTGACCGCCACGTGCCCGGTCGTGTTCGCGCCCGCGATGCACACCGAGATGTGGCAGCACCCCGCCACCCGCGCCAACGTCGCGACGTTGCGCTCCCGGGGCGCCGTCGTGATCGATCCCGCGGTGGGGCGGCTCACCGGCGCCGACACCGGCCCTGGGCGGCTGCCCGACCCCGCCGAGATCTTCCAGCTCTGTCTGCGCGTGCTGCGGGGCAAGCCCCTGGACCTGGCCGGCCGCAAGGTCGTCATCTCCGCAGGGGGCACCCGCGAGGCGATCGACCCGGTCCGCTACCTCGGCAACCGCTCCACCGGCCTGCAGGGCTACGCGCTGGCCCGCACGGCCGCCGCCAGGGGGGCCGAGGTGACCGTCGTGGCGGCCAACGTCGCGCTGCCCGATCCCGCAGGGGCCGCGGTGGTGCGGGTGGAGTCCACGGCCGAGCTGCGTGCGGCGGTGCTCGACGCGGCCGCAGCGGCCGACGTGGTGGTCATGGCCGCGGCCGTGGCCGACTTCCGGCCCGCGACGCGGCAGGACGCGAAGATCAAGAAGACGGGTGGCGAGCCTGCGCCCATCCATCTGACGGAAAATCCCGACATCCTCGCCGAACTCGGCGAACGCCGATCGGCCGCCGGCGCTGGGGTGCCGGTGAGCCCAGCCGTGATCGTCGGATTCGCGGCCGAGACGCACGACGTGCTCGCCAACGGGCAGGCCAAGCTGGTGCGCAAGGGATGCGACCTCCTGGTCGTCAACCAGGTGGGGGAGGGCCGCGCCTTCGGCACCCCCGACAACGCCGCCACCATCCTCGTGGCCGGCGGTGTCCCGGTCGAGGTGCCGCTCGGGCCCAAGGATGACGTCGCCGACGCCGTATGGGACCTGGTCGCCCACCGCCTGTCCTGAGCACCCTCCCGCCGCCGGTCGCTCTCCGGCGGCGCTCCTCCCGGCGGTCGCCTTCCCGCGTGTCGTGTCTGCCGGAAGGCGGATGGCCGCAACCGGTCAGGGGTGTCTGGCGGCGTCCAAGACGCGCAAATTGCTGCAAAACGGGCATGGGCCTCGCGCGTCGTACAAAATGTGCAAGACCGATTACCCGATCACCTGTTGCGACACCCCCCTGCGCCTGCGGATACTTGGGGCGAAGGGGGACGGAATGCCGGTGGGTTCTGCTGTCCGAGATCGTTGTAGAACATTGCTCGGCGACCAAGGGGAGATTCAGTACGTCTTTCCCGCGCTCTCCGCGGGACCGGCGGGCACGGGGAACTTCCTGATCGTGGTCACCGACGCCTCTCTATCGGTGCTGGCCACCAGAACGCTCAGGAGTGATCGCCCGGTTTCGGTGGTCGCGGTGTTTCCGCGGCACACCCGGCTGGGGCCGATCCTTCCTGGAGGCGTCATCGAGGTGGGCTCGATGGTCTTCGAGTTCGACGAGGAGTACGCCGCCGTGGTGGCGGCCGCCGACGCGGAGGTCTTCGCGCCGGAGACGCTGCCACCCGATCCCCTCCCCGACCTGTGAGGGGAGCCAGATGGTGGACGGTTTCGCGACCTGGCTCCGGGTAGGGCTAGACTTCGGCGAGGCCCAGGCATGCCCATTCGTCCCGGGCCTTACATCCGTCAGCAGCCGCTGCATGAGGAGCCACTGAGTTGTCACGTCGCCTGTTCACCTCCGAGTCGGTCACCGAGGGCCACCCGGACAAGATCGCCGACCAGATCAGTGACGCGATTCTCGACGCCATGCTCAAGGACGACCCCAAGAGCCGGGTCGCCGTCGAGACGATGATCACTACCGGCCAGGTTCACGTCGCAGGCGAGGTCACGACCGAGACCTACGTCGACATCCCCGGCGTCATCCGGGAGAAGATCCTGGAGATCGGCTACGACGCTTCCCACAAGGGCTTCGACGGCGCCTCCTGCGGCGTGTCGGTGTCCATCGGCGCGCAGTCGCCCGACATCGCCCAGGGCGTCGACGACGCTTACGAGCACCGCGTGGGCGGCGACATCGACGAGCTCGACCGTCAGGGAGCCGGCGACCAGGGCCTCATGTTCGGCTACGCCTGCCGCGAGACCCCCGAGCTGATGCCGCTGCCGATCACGCTCGCCCACCGGCTGGCCCAGCGCCTGTCCGAGGTGCGCAAGTCCGGCACGGTTCCCTACCTGCGCCCCGACGGCAAGACCCAGGTCACCATCGAGTATGACGGCGACACGCCCGTCCGCCTCGACACCGTGGTCGTCTCGACGCAGCACGCCGCCGAGATCGACCTCAAGGAGATGCTGGCGCCCGACATCAAGGAGCACGTGGTCGACCCCGTGCTCGCGGGCCTCGACCTCGACATCGAGGGCTACCGCCTGCTGGTCAACCCGACCGGCCGCTTCGAGATCGGCGGCCCCATGGGTGACGCCGGCCTCACCGGTCGCAAGATCATCATTGACACCTACGGCGGCATGTCCCGCCACGGTGGCGGCGCCTTCTCGGGCAAGGACCCGTCCAAGGTCGACCGCTCGGCCGCCTACGCGATGCGCTGGGTCGCCAAGAACGTCGTGGCCGCCGGGCTCGCCGACCGGTGCGAGGTGCAGGTGGCGTACGCGATCGGCAAGGCGCAGCCGGTGGGTCTGTTCGTGGAGTGCTTCAACACCGAGAAGGTGTCGGTGGAGCAGATCCAGAGCGCCGTCCTGCAGGTGTTCGACCTGCGTCCGGCCGCCATCATCCGTGACCTCGACCTGCTGCGTCCGATCTACTCGGAGACGGCTGCTTACGGGCACTTCGGCCGCGAGGGCTTCTCCTGGGAGTCGACCGACCGCGCCGAGGCTCTGCGGACCGCCGCCGGGCTCTGACGTGACCGCGCCAGGGCGGTGGTGAATCGCCCTGGCCCCAGTGGTCTTCGTCGCCGTCCGCTCGGTGAAGACGATGGCCGGCCGGTCCGTGTGGACATCGGTCGGCCGACGCTTGCCGCTGACACCGGCTCGGGCGCGCGCCGTTCGAGCCGCTCATGGCCTGTCGTGATCCCTTGTGGGTGGCGGGCGTTGCGGGCGATGAGGTCTGGTAGACGTTATGCGTGACCGACTCCGACGACGCCCTCCTGCCGCTTGACGCCGTGCGGCCCCCAGCGTCGTCGAAGGACACCAAAGGGGCCCCGGTCCCCGCTCCCGAGCGTCCTGTGGCGAGAGTCGTGGTGGACAGCCCGCTGCCGCATCTGGACAGGCCGTTCGACTATCTGGTGCCCGCTCCCATGCACGAGACGGCCGAGCCGGGAGTGCGGGTGCGGGTGCGGTTCGCCGGCAAGCTTGTCGACGGGTTCCTGCTGGAGCGGGTCGAAAAAAGTGATCATGACGGCAAGCTGACGCCGCTGGAACGCGTGGTGTCTCCCGAGCGGGTGCTCACGCCCGAGATCGCGGGCCTCGCCAGAGCGGTCGCCGACCGGTACGCGGGCACCCTGAACGACGTACTGCGCCTCGCCATCCCGCCGCGCCACGCCAAGGCCGAGGCGGAAACGCCCAAACCGGAACGACGGGTCGGCGCAGCGAGACGATCCGGATCCGATGAGCTGGACACGGTTCCGGCACGATCCGGATCCGATGAGCTGGACGCGGTTCCGGCACGGCCCGGATCCGAGGAGCCGGACCCGTCCCCGAGACGATCCGGATCCGATGAGCCCGCCGCGTCCCCGGGACACGAAATCGGCGAACCGAACGTCGCGGCGGAACGGTCCGGGCACGGTGCGACGGACACGTCCGCGCAGGGGCCGGGCGCCGGTGAAGAGATGCCCGGCACGCGTTCGCCCTCGGGGTCGCCCGATCCGGGCACCGCCGCAGAACCGTCCGCACCAAGCGCCGTCGCCAAGCCGCGTGCCTCAGAGATCCATGCGGAGCCGTCCGCGTCAGCCGCCGCACCGGCCACCGCCCGGGCACCGGCCGCCGCCCTGGTGACGGCTGTCCCGGGGCCGGCCGGCCATCCGATGTCCCCAGGCGTGTCAGCCGTGGCCCCGGCGCCCGTTCGAAGCGCCTGGGACGCCTATCCCACCGGCGCCTCCTTCCTCGACGCCCTGCGCAACGGGCGCGCTCCCAGAGCCGTATGGTCGGCGGTGCCCGGTGCCCGGGGATGGGCGGGGGCGGTGGCCGAGGCGGTGCGTGCGACGCTGGACGGCGGAAAGGGCGCCGTGATCGTGGTCCCCGACGGCAAGGACGTGGCGCTGGCCGATAGCGAGCTCGCCCGGCTGCTGGGACCGGGCAGGCACGTCGCCCTGACCGCCGACCTCGGCCCGGCCGAGCGCTACAGACGGTGGCTGAAGGTCCTCAGAGGCCAGGTGCGGGCCGTCGTGGGCACCAGGGCCGCCATGTTCGCCCCCGTCGCCGACGTCGGCCTGGTGGCCGTCTGGGACGACGGCGACGACCTGCACGCCGAACGCCTGGCCCCGTACCCGCACGTTCGCGAGGTCCTCGGCCTGCGCGCCCACAGGACGGGCGCGGCCATGCTGATCGGCGGCTACGCCCGCACCGCCGAGGCCACGCAGCTCGTCGCCACCCGCTGGGCCCGGCCGATCGTGGCCTCCCGGACGACGATCAGGGGTCTCGCCCCCCGGGTGCACCCCGCCGGCGAGGACGCCGAGCTGGCCAAGGACCAGGCGGCCCGCCAGGCCCGGCTGCCCAGCATCGCCTGGCGGGCCCTGCGCCTGGGCCTGGAGACGGGGCCGGTGCTCGTACAGGTGCCCAGGCGTGGCTATCTGCCCGCCCTCGCCTGCCAGCACTGCCGCACGCCGGCCCGCTGCGTCCTGCCGCCCACCCGCGCGACCGCGACGCCGCACGGCGGCGCGACCGCCGCGACGCCGCCTGATCGCGCGACCGTGACGCCGCACGGTGGCGAGACGAACGAGATCCCGCCCGGCGGCGGCGCCTGTCACGGCCCGCTGGCGCTCAGAGGCGGCCACACGGCCCCCTGCTGCCGCTGGTGCGGCCGGGTGGACGCCGGCTGGAGGTGCCCGTCCTGCGGCAGCCCCAGGCTGCGTGCCGTGGTCACCGGCGCCAGACGTACGGCGGAGGAGCTCGGCCGGGCCTTCCCCTCGGTGCAGGTACGCACGTCCGGCCGCGACGGCGTGCTGGCCACCGTCCCGAACACCCGCGCGCTCGTCGTCTCGACCCCCGGCGCCGAGCCCGTGGCGGAGGGCGGCTACGCGGCGGCCGTGCTGCTCGACGGGTGGGCGCTGCTCGGCCGGGCCGACCTGCGGGCCGCGGAGGAGACGGTACGCCGGTGGATGAACGCCGCCGCCCTCCTCCGCCCCGCCGCCGAGCTGGTGGTGCTCGGGGACGCCGCGCTGCCCTCCGTACAGGCGCTGCTGCGCTGGGATCCCGTCACGCACGCCGAGCGCGAACTGGGCGAGCGCGCCGAGCTGGGATTCCCGCCCGCGGTGCGGATGGCGACGCTCACCGGTACGGCGAGCGCGGTCAGGCAGATGCTCGACGAGGTGCGCCTCCCGCCGGAGGCCGAGGTTCTCGGCCCCGTCCCCGTGGACGAGTCCGGCCAGGAACGCGCCATGATCCGGGTGCGCAGAGCCGGCGGCGCCGCACTGTCCGCCGCGCTCAAAGGGGCCAGCGGGGTGCGCGCGGCACGGAAGACGCCAGATGTGGTGAGGGTGAGTGTCGACCCACTCGACCTGATTTAGCCTATTTCCCCGATTCGCTCATCCGTGGGCCAGCCGTTAGCGTGCCCCTGTGTCGATCGAATGGGTGAACCAAGCCGTCGACGACCTGCGCGCTTGGGGGCGCGCGCGGGAAGTCGAAGTGGACGCGGACGAGGTCCGCCTGCTCTGCGACTACGCCAGCGACTATCTCAACGTCAACGAACTGAGTGATTTCACCCCCGAGACCTTCGACGAGCTGCTGCTCTCCATCTACCCGCGCAAGGTGATCGCCCCGCCGGAGAGCGCGGCGGAGACCGTCTCCGCCGCCCGCACCCTGGTCGGCTACCTCATCGAGACGGGAGAGGTGGACGAGGCGACGGCGGCGCGGATGCGCGGCCGGCTCGACGACATCGAGCCGCGGCTGCCCGGCGCGCTCGCCGACACCGCCAACTTCGGCATGGCCAAGAGCCTGTTCAGCTCCATCGGCCCCGAGTCGCTGGAGCAGTCGATCGCCATCCCCTCCGGCGAGGTGCCCGACCTCGGCGAGGCGCCCTGCGACTGCCCGGGGTGCACGCCCCTGCCGGCCGTCCGGCTGGCCGATCCGGAGGAGCTGACCGCCGCGCTGGGCGCGGTGCCGATGCTCGCCGAGCAGCCGCTGCCGTCCGGCGACGAGCCGCTGGAGGCCTGGGCGCAGGCCGTCGCCCGCCTGGTCGACCACGACACGGGCGGCGCCGTCACCGGCTACCCGGCGCTCGACGAGGGCCTCTACGACCTGTTCGACATGCTCTACCGGCTTCAGGTGCGGGTGCCCGTCGGCGTCGTCGGCGACTATCTCGACGAGGTCGCCGACGCCGACGAGATCGACCTGGCCGCCGTGCTCGACCGGCTGGCCTGGCACGGCCTGATCGTGGTCGCCGGCGACACCGCCGAGCTCACGCCGCTGGCCGTCTGGGCGCTGCGCGAGCACTACCTGTCGCTCGGGCTCGACGCCCCGCAGGCCCCTGACCTGGCCGAGACCGACGCGCGCGGTCTCATCGAGGGCCTGCTCGACGGAGTCCCGACCGAGCTGGCCGAGGACGACATCAGCCGCTGGCTCACCGGCAGGGCGGTGAGCGAGGCCGCGGCCGAGCTGCTGGACGCCGCCTCGGGCGCGCCCGCCGTGGCCCGCGGCATCGCGATCACCATCGTCGACCGCCTCGGCGCCGAGGCCGCGCCCCAGGTCCGCGACCACCTCGACGACCAGGAGCTGCGGCCGCACGCCATCCACTGGCTGGCCGCCAGAGGGCTGCCCGCCCCGCAGCTCACCCAGGAGGAGCTGCTCTGGGTCAGCGTCGACATGCTCGCCCTGGCCATGCCCGCGGCCGAGGAGGACCCCGAGATCTTCGCCGAGAACATGGCGGCCTCCGGCCCGCCCGCCCACCTGATCGAGGAGATGTGGCGGGTCGACCACCCTGACGTCGTCCAGGTCCTGGAGCTGCTCGGACGCTCCATCCCGGACGGTACGGTGGCCAAGGCGGCACGCAAGGCGGCGTTCAAAGCGCGCTCCCGAGCCATCCGTTGAGTACGCTCCTGTGACTCCTGTGCAGTAAGTTTCCTTAGTGGCCAACAACGTCTTCGACCTCGCCGAGCTGCGCAAGCTCATCGATGAGCAGGCCGCCGTGCCTCCACGGCTCCCTGAGGAGACCGCCGTGGAGCACGAGGCGCTGACCTTCCCGCCGGTCCTGCCGGCGCCGGACGCCGAGCTGGCCGGGCAGGTTCGCACGGTGCCGATCGTCGCCGACGCCATCCGGCTCACGAGCTGGACGGGTGAGCGCCAGGTGACCCGGGACGGGCACCTGAGCGAGGCCGACGCCGTGGCCGCCGCCGCGGAGCTCGGTGTGCCGGCCTCCCGGTTCCGTCTCATCTGGATCATCGCGGTCAACACCGGGCTGCTGCAGATCATCGGCGGGCGGGTCTCCAGAGGGCCGCTGACGATGCGGCTCACGGTCGAGGCCACGCTGGAGTTCTGGGACGGCGTCGTCATGGACGTGCTCGACCGCGCCGACGAGGGCCTGACGGGCTCCGCCGTGGTCGACGGCCACCTGGCCGAGATGCTCGCCACGATCTACTCCGTGCGTTCCGGCGTCGCCACCGCCAACCTCGCCCGCGGCATCCTGCAGTCCCACGAGGTCGCCTGCGCCCCCGGCCAGGTCGAGATGCGCCGCCTCGCCGCCGCGCTGCCCGCCGAGCTGCTCGAGGCGCTGTCGCTGCTGGCCTACTGCGGCCTGGTCGAGCAGACCGCCGCCGGGCGCACCGCGCTCACCCCGCTCGGCGTCTGGGCCATCCGCCGCGACCTGCTGCGTGAGGGGCACGACGCGCCGACGGCGGCGGAGGTGCAGGTCTTCGCCGACCTGTCGGCCACCGAGCTGGTGGCGGCCCTGGTGAAGGGCGCGGCCACGCAGAGCGCCGTGGCCGGCTGGCTGGAGCGCCGCGCGCCCGAGTCGGCCGCCCGCGACCTGATCGAGATCGCGGCGTCCGGCACGGCGGGCCAGCGCGGCGCGGTCGGCGCCATCCTCGAAGAGCTGGGCCCGGAGGCCGAGGCGCCGGTCAGAGAGGCGCTCGGCCATCCCCTGATGCGCCGCTACGCCGCCTCCTGGCTGCACATCCGCGACCTTGAGGCCCCCACGCTGAGCCCCGGCGACCACACCTGGATCGCGGTCGACGCGCTGGCGGCCCTCATGCACCTGTCGGGCCCCGCCGCGGGCCGCCTCGACACGCCCGAGCCGGGCGAAGACCTGATCAAGCTGGTCGGCGAGATGCCGGCGGTCGGCCATCCCGACACCATCGCCGTGCTCGACATGCTCGCCGCGGCCCACGACGACCAGGCGGTGGTCAAGGCCGCGCGCAAGGCCGCGATGAAGGCGCGCTCGCTGGCGCACGTCACGCCGGGCCCCGTGGCCGGCCGCGGATAGCCGGCGCCGTGTCTTCCGCCCTCGTGTCTTCCGCTCCCGGGTCTTCCGCTCCCGTGGCCGGCCGCGGGTAGCCGGCGTCGCGTCCTGTGCGGGCCGTGTCCTGTGCGGGCCGCGTCCGGCGGCCCGCCGCAGCTGACGAGGTCTGTAAACTGGCCTGATCCACGTTTGAGAAACGGAGTGACCCCCTTGGCGATCCAGTCGATCCGGCTGTTCGGAGACCCGGTGCTGCGCACCCCGGCGGCCCCGGTCGCCGACTTCGACAAGGAGCTCCGCAGGCTGGTCAAAGACCTCACCGACACGATGATGGACGCGCCGGGCGCGGGCCTGGCGGCTCCGCAGATCGGCGTCGGGCTGCGGGTCTTCACCTACTACGTCGACGATCAGCTCGGCCACCTCGTCAACCCCGTCCTCGATCTGTCGGCCGACTGCGACGAGGAGGGCGAGGAGGGCTGCCTGTCCTTCCCCGGGTTGTCCTTCCCCACGCCGCGCGCCATCCGCGCCGTCGCCAAGGGCTTCGACATGCACGGCGAGCCGGTCACGCTGGAGGGCACCGACCTGATGGCCCGCTGCTTCCAGCACGAGACCGACCACCTCGACGGCATCCTGTTCATCGACCGCATGGACGCCAAACAGCGCAAGCTGGCCATGAAGGCCGTCCGCGAGGCCGAGTGGAGCGGCCTGTCCGCCCCTGTGATCAGGATGTCGCCGCACGCGACCGGCGGAAAGGCACTCTGAGCATGCGTCTGGTCTTCGCGGGCACACCCGAGACGGCGCTGCCGTCGCTGCGCGCCCTGATCGACTCGCCGCGGCACGACGTGGTGGCGGTCGTCACCCGTCCCGACGCGCAGTCGGGCCGGGGCCGCAAGGTCCACCCGTCGCCGGTGGCCGCGCTCGCGGAGGAGTCCGGCATCGAGGTGCTGCGCCCGCTCAAGGCGGGCGATCCGGCCTTCCTCGACCGGCTGCGCGCCCTGGAGCCCGACTGCTGCCCGGTGGTCGCCTATGGCGCCCTGCTGCCGCAGTCCGCGCTCGACGTGCCCCGGCTCGGCTGGATCAACCTGCACTTCTCGATCCTGCCCGCCTGGCGCGGCGCGGCTCCCGTGCAGCACGCGATCCTGCACGGCGACGAGATCACCGGGGCGACGACGTTCCAGATCGTCAAGGAGCTGGACGCCGGGCCCGTCTTCGGCGTGGTGACCGAGGAGATCCGGCCCGCCGACACCAGCGGGTCGCTGCTGGAGCGGTTGTCGGTGTCGGGCGCCGGGCTGCTGGCCGCCACCCTGGACGGCGTCGAGGACGGCGCCCTGGAGGCCCGGTCGCAGCCCGGCGACGGGGTGACCATCGCCCCCAAGATCAACGTCGCCGACGCCAGGGTCGGCTGGGCCAAGCCCGCCAGGCACGTCGACCGGATGATCCGCGCCTGCACCCCCGGCCCCGGGGCGTGGAGCGAGTTCCGGGGGCAGCGGGTGAAGCTCGGGCCGGTGCGCCTGTCCGCCGAGCGGCTCGCGCCGGGCGAGATCGCCGCCACGAAGACGGAGGTGCTGGTCGGGACGGCCACCGAGGCCGTGGCGCTGGGCGAGGTGCAGCCGCAGGGCAAGCGGTCGATGGAGGCCGTGGAGTGGGCCCGCGGGGTTCGCCCCGAGGGCAAGGAGAGCTTCGAGTGACGGCGGCGTGGGCCCGCGGGGTTCGCCCCGAGGGCAAGGAGAGCTTCGAGTGACGGTGGCGTGGCACGTGCGCGCCGTCCGCCTAGGCGTCAGGAAAGTTTGAGTGATGAAGACCAGGGGCGACCAGGCGGCCGGCGGCGCGGGCGGCGGAAGCCGTGCGCGCGGGCCCCGGAGACCGGCCCGCGACCAGCCGCGCAACGCCGCCTTCGACGTGGTGCGCGCGGTCGACGAGCGTGACGCGTACGCCAACCTGCTGCTGCCCCGGCTGCTGCGCGAGCGCCGCATCACCGGGCGCGACGCCGCGCTGGCCACCGAGCTCACGTACGGGACGCTGCGCGGGCTCGGCACCTACGACGCCGTGATCGAGATGTGCAGCGACCGGGCCCCTGACCCCGACGTGCGCGACGCCCTGCGGCTCGGCGCCCACCAGTTGCTGCGCATGCGTGTCCCGCCGCACGCCGCGGTCGGCACCACCGTCGACCTCGTCCGCCTGCGCATCGGCGCGGGCGCCGCCAAGTTCGTCAACGCGGTCCTGCGCAAGATCAGCTCCAGGACGATCGAGGAGTGGCTGCCCATCGTGGCGCCCGACCCGGCCGACGACCCGGTCGGCCACCTCGCCGTCACCCACGCCCACCCCCGGTGGATCGTCTCGGCCTTCCGCGACGCGCTGGGCGGCCCCGAAGAGGTGACCGAGCTGCTGGAGGCGGACAACGCCCGCCCCCTGGTGACGCTGGTGGCCCGGCCGGGGCGCAGCTCGGTGGCCGAGCTCGAGGACGCCGGCGCCATGCCCGCGCGCTTCTCGCCGTACGCCGCCTACCTGCGCGAAGGCGACCCCGGCCAGATCGCGGCGGTGGCCGAGACGCGCGCCGCCGTGCAGGACGAGGCCAGCCAGCTCGTGGCGCTCGCCCTGACCCGGGTGCCGCTCGACGGCGACGCCGGCGAGGAGCTGTGGCTCGACATGTGCGCGGGCCCGGGCGGCAAGGCCGGGCTGCTCGACGCCATCGCCACGCACGGCGACCTGGCGGGCCTGGACGACGAGGCCGGGAGGTCCTCGGCCTTCCCCGGTGGGGCGCGGCTGGTGGCCGCCGACGTGCAATACCATCGGGCGCGGCTGGTCTGGCAGACCACCAGGGACGCGTCCGTGATCACGGTGGACGGCACCGAGCCCGCCTGGCGGCCCGGCACGTTCGACCGGGTCATGCTCGACGCGCCTTGCACCGGGCTGGGCGCGCTGCGCCGGCGGCCCGAGGCGCGGTGGCGGCGTGATCCGGCGGGCATCGCCGAGCTGGGCCGGCTCCAGCGGCGGCTGCTCGGCACGGCCCTCGACGCCGTGCGCCCCGGTGGCGTCGTGGCGTATGTGACCTGTTCACCCCACTTGGCCGAGACCCGGGTCGTGGTCGGCGACGTCGCCGGGAGCCGGGACGACGTCGAGCAGCTCGACGCGCGCGCCTACCTGCCCGAGGCCGACGGCCTGGGCGAGGGGCCGCACGCCCAGTTCTGGCCGCACCGGCACGGCACCGACGCGATGTTCCTGTCCCTGCTGCGCAAGCGCTCGTAGCTCGTCGTCCGACAGCCCCCGGGTCGTTCTCTAGACTGGAAAATCATGGCCGTACAGATCTCGCCCAGCATCCTCGCCGCCGACTTCGCCAGGCTGGCCGACGAGGCCGCCGCCGTGCCCAACGCCGACTGGCTGCACGTCGACGTCATGGACTACCACTTCGTGCCCAACCTCACCCTGGGGCTGCCCGTGGTGGAGGCGCTGCGCAAGGCGACCGCCACGCCGCTCGACTGCCACCTCATGATCGCCGACCCCGACCGGTGGGCGCCGCAGTACGCGGAGGCGGGGGCGGGCAGCGTGACCATTCACGCGGAGGCGGCCAGGGCCCCGATCCGCACGTTGCGTGAGATCCGCTCGCTCGGCGCCAGGGCCGCGCTCGCGCTCAACCCCGGCACGGCGGTGGAGCCCTACGAGGACCTGCTGCCCGAGATCGACATGCTCCTGCTGATGACCGTGGAGCCGGGCTTCGGGGGGCAGAAGTTCCTCGACGGCGTGTTGCCGAAGATCCGGCGGGCGCGGGCGCTCATCGAGCGGCACGGCGGCCAGGTGTGGCTGCAGGTCGACGGCGGAGTCGACGCCGGCACCATCGAGCGCTGCGCCGAGGCCGGGGCCGACGTGTTCGTGGCGGGCAGCGCCGTCTACGGCGCCGCCGACCCGGTGGCGGCCATCGACGCCCTCAGAGCCACGGCCGGCCGCGCATGACTCCCGCCTTACCTGGGTAACTCCTCACTTATGAGCGACCATGGGATCTTCGGCCCCCGCTCGGTGACGTGGCGGGTGATGGGGGAGCCGATCCTGCTCGTCGGCGGCATCCGGGCGCTGCTGATGCAGGGGCTGCACCCGAGGGCGATGCGCGGCGTGCTGCAGAATTCCGCGCTCATGGATCCGCACGAAGCCTGGTCGCGTTTCGTGCGCACCACGGAGTTCGTCCGGGTGCGCACCTACGGCACCCGCGCCGAGGTCGAGCGGGCCGGCCGCCGCATCCGCAAGATCCACGCCACGCTGAGCGCGCATGATCCCGACACCGGCGCCACCTTCCGCCTCGACGACCCCGCCGCGCTGCGCTGGGTCCACGTCGGCGAGGTCGACTCCTACCTGTCGGTCGCCCGCCGCGCCGGCGTGCGGCTGAGCGACGACGAGGCCGACACGTTCGTGGCGGAGTGGCGGCAGGCCGCCGAGGTGGTGGGGCTCAAGGCGGCCGACGTGCCGGGCTCGGTGGCCGGGCTGCGCGCCTACATCGACGCCGAACGTCCCGGGCTGCGCTTCGTCCCCGAGGCCTCCCACCCGCTGCGCCTGTCGCTCAACGCGCCGCTGCCGCGCCTGCTGACCCCGCTCAAGCCCGCGATGCCCGCGCTGACCCTGCTCGCGTTCGCCACGCTGCCGCGCTGGGCACGGCGGCTCTACGGGCTGCCCGCCACGCCGGTGGGCGACCTGTGGGCGACCGCGACGCTGCGCGCCCTGCACACCGGGATCGGCCTGGTGCCGGCCCAGGTGCGCTACGCCCCGGCCGCCCGGCGGGCGCGCGAGATCATGGCCGCCTGAAGCGAGCGCTTGGTCAAATAACGAGGGGCGGTCGCGCTTCTCGTTCCGGGCATGGCAAACTGGTAGCAGAAGAGAGCTAGCGTGCTCCGGGGTCGGTGAAAGTCCGAACCGGCGGTGATAGTCCGCGACCCGGCCGATGCCATCGGCCGGTTGACTCGGTGAAATTCCGGGACCGACGGTTAAAGTCCGGATGGGAGGAAGCGCGCGAGGTGTCCGGTGTTCCAGCCGGGCGCCTTCTGTGGTGCATAGGCATGCATCGCTGACAAGTCCCCCGGGGCCCGCCATGGCTAGAAGCTACTGGCGAGTAGGAGACCCGGGGTGGACATTCCCGCGCAGGACGCCGCGCACATGGCGCGCGCCGTCGAGCTGGCCGGGCGCGGACACGGCACCACCAGCCCCAACCCCGTCGTGGGCTGCGTCGTGCTCGACGCCGGCGGCCGCGTCGCCGGCGAGGGCTTCCACGCGTACGCGGGCGGGCCGCACGCCGAGGTCGCCGCGCTGGCGCAGGCAGGGGAGCGCGCCCGGGGCGGCACCGCGTACGTGACGCTCGAACCCTGCGACCACACCGGCCGGACGGGGCCGTGCAGCCAGGCGTTGCTGGCGGCGGGGATCGCGCGGGTGGTGATCGCGGTGCCCGACCCCAACCCGCAGGCGGCCGGCGGGGCCGCGCGGCTGAGGGCCGCCGGGGTGGCCGTGACGTCCGGGGTGCTGGCGGCGGAGGCCGCGCGGGGCAACGAGGAGTGGCTCACGTACGTGCGGCTGGGGCGCTCCCACGTGACCTGGAAGTTCGCCGCCACGCTGGACGGCAGGTCGGCGGCCGAGGACGGCACCAGTCAGTGGATCACCTCGGCGGCGGCCAGGGCGGACGTGCACCGGCTGCGGGCCGCCGCCGGCGCGATCGTCGCGGGCGTCGGCACCGTGCTCGCCGACGACCCGAGCCTCACGGCCCGCCCTTCTCAGGGCGATGCTCGTGCGGGGGTCGTGGCGCGGATCCCGCTGCGGGTGGTGATCGACACCGAGGCCCGCACGCCGCAGTCCGCCCGCGTGCTCGACGACGCCGCGCCCACGCTCGTGGCCATCGCCGACGACGTGGAGACCGGCCTCAAGGCCGACCTCCTGCGCCTGCCCCGCCACGGGCCCGGCCTCGACCTCCATGCCCTGCTGCGCGAGCTGGCCGCGCGTGAGGTGGTCGGCGTGTTCCTGGAGGGCGGCCCCACGCTCGCCGGCTCGTTCGTGCGCCAGGGCCTGGCCGACCGCGTGATCGCCTACCTCGCCCCGGCGCTGCTCGGCTCGGGGCCGGCCGCGCTCGGCGCGGCCGGGGTGCGGACGATCGGCGAGATCCACCGGCTCACCTTCGACGACATTGCCCTCATCGGGCCGGATGTTCGACTGATCGCCCGGCCCACCAACCCCCACCCAGGCAGGGAGAAGTGATGTTCACCGGAATCATTGAGGAAAAAGGCGAAGTGGTGGCCATCGAACAGGCGGGCGGCGGAGCCCTGCTGTCGGTGCGCGGCCCGATCGTGACCTCCGACGCCAAGCACGGCGACTCGATCGCGGTCAACGGCGTGTGCCTGACGGTCGTGCGGGTCGATGACGAGGTGTTCACCGTGGACGTGATCAGGGAGTCGCTCGACCGCAGCTCCCTGGGCGGGCTCTCCGTGGGCTCCCCGGTCAACCTTGAGCGGGCCGTACGCGCCGACCAGCGTCTCGGCGGCCACATCGTGCAGGGCCACGTGGACGGCACGGCCGTCCTGCGCTCGCGGGAGCCCGGCGAGAACTGGGACGACCTGCGGTTCTCGCTGACCGGCGCGCTCAGCCCGTACGTCGCGGAGAAGGGCTCGATCGCGATCGACGGAATCAGTTTGACGGTCACGACGGTTGATGACGAAAGCTTCGGCGTGAGTCTCATCCCGACCACGTTGAAGCTGACCACCATGGGCGACCGCCAGGTGGGCGACGTGGTGAACATCGAGGTTGACGTGATCGCGAAGTATGTGGAAAGGCTGGTGGCCAGAAAGTGAACTGGGCCGACGCCGGATTCGAAGTATTCGGCACGCACGTGCTCTGGACGGACCTGGTCGGCAACATCGCCGCCCTGGCCACGGTCCTGCTCGCCATGCGCAAGTCGATGTGGACGTGGCCGGTGCAGTTCACCGGGGCGGTGCTGCTGTTCATCGCCTCCGTCAACGCGCACATCACCGGCAACGCGCTCAAGCAGGTGCTGTTCGCGGGTCTGGCCGTCTACGGCTGGTGGGCGTGGCGGCGCGGCACCCAGGACGGCCGGCAACTGACCGTCCGCCCGGCCGATTGGTGGGAGCGGAGCGTGATGATCGGCGTCATGCTGGTCGGCACCGTCATGGTCGGGTTGTTGTTCTGGGTCACCGGACTGTCGTGGGGCGCTGAGGTGCCGCTGCCCAAGGGCGCGTTCCTGGTGGCCGCCGACGCCTACATCTTCGTCGGCAGCGCGTTGGCGACCTGGGCCCAGGGCCGGGCGCTGGTGGACTTCTGGATCGTCTGGGTGGCCGTGGACCTGGTCGGGGTGCCGCTGGCGTTCAGCTCGGGCCTGGTCGTCTCCGGGACCGTCTACGGGATCTTCTTCGTGCTGGTCATGGTCGGCTTCGCGAAGTGGCTGAAGGAATACCGGGCATCATCCGGCCTCGACGTGGCGGTGGCGCAATGAGTGAGATCACACTCGACCCGATCGAGCGGGCGATCGAGGACATCCGCGACGGCAAGCCCGTCGTGGTCGTCGACGACGAGAACCGCGAGAACGAGGGCGACCTCATCTTCGCCGCCGCCAAGGCCACGCCCGACCTGTGCACGTTCACGATCAGGCACACCAGCGGGATGATCTGCGTGGCCATGGAGGGCAAGGAGCTCGACAGGCTAGGGCTGCCGCTCATGGTCTTCCACAACAAGGAGCGCATGCGCACGGCGTACACGATCACCGTGGACGCCCGCGACGGCGTCACCACGGGCATCTCGGCGGCCGACCGGTCCAGGACCATCCGCACGCTCGCCGACTCGGCCACCGAGCCCAACGAGCTGGTGCGGCCCGGGCACGTCTTCCCGCTGCGCTACCACGAGGGCGGCGTGCTGGCCAGGCGCGGTCACACCGAGGCGGCCGTCGACCTGGCCAGGCTCGCCGGGCTGTCGGCGGCCGGCGCGCTGGCCGAGGTCGTCAACGACGACGGCAGCATGGCCAGGCTGCCGGAGTTGCGGCGTTTCGCCGACGAGCACGACCTGGCCCTGATCTCCATCGAGCAGCTCGTCGACTACCGCCGCCGGGCCGAGAGCATGGTCACCAGGGTCGCCGAGACGCGGCTGCCCAACGCGTACGGCATGTGGCGGGCCTACGGCTACGCCAGCGCGCTGGACGGCGGCGAGCACGTCGCGCTCGTCTACGGCGACCTGACCGACGGCGAGAACATCCTGGTCAGGGCCCATTCCGAGTGCCTGACCGGCGACGTGTTCGGCTCGCTGCGCTGCGACTGCGGCGTGCAGCTCGACCACGCGATGTCGGTCATCGCGCAGGAGGGCCGGGGCGTGGTCGTCTACCTGCGGGGACACGAGGGCCGGGGCATCGGGCTGCTGGCCAAGCTCAGGGCGTACAGCCTGCAGGACAACGGCAGCGACACCGTCGACGCGAACGTGGAGCTCGGGCTGCCGGTGGACGCGCGGGAGTTCTCCAACGCCGGGCAGATCCTCGCCGACCTGGGCGTGAAGTCGGTGCGGCTGCTCACCAACAACCCGGCCAAGCTCAAGGGCATGGACGGCTACGGCATCAAGGTCCTCGGCCGCGAGCCCATGCCCGTGGTCATGAACCCCCACAACGAGCGTTACCTGACGGCCAAGCGCGACCGCCTCGGCCATGACATCTCGGAGGCTTCATGAGCGGGGAAGGACGGCCAGGCGTCTCGGCGCCGGACGCGTCGGGGCTGAGGGTCGGGGTGGTGGCGGCGAGCTGGCACGCCAAGATCACCGACCAGCTGGTGTCACGGGCCGTGCAGGCGTGCGACGACAGCGGCGCCACGGTGACGGTGGTCCGCGTGCCGGGCTCGCTGGAGATCCCGGTGATCGCCCAGGCGCTGGCCCGCCGCTGCGACGCGGTGGTGGCCCTGGGCGCGGTCATCAAGGGGGAGACCGCCCACTTCGACTATGTCTGCGACTCGGTGACCGCGGGCCTGACGCGGATCGCGCTGGATGAGGAGACGCCGGTCGGCAACGGCGTCCTCACCTGCGAGACCCTCGACCAGGCCCTCGACCGGTCCGGGCTGCCGGGCAGCAAGGAGGACAAGGGGTATGAGTCGACCATCGCCGCACTGGAGACCGCCCTCCTCCTGCGGGACCTCGACTGACCTGCGGTAGGTTTCCTTCGTGCCCGAGCCCCTGCCCGCTCCGTCCCTGCCCGTCACCTGGCGCCCGCGCCGGGGGAGGGTCGTCGCCTACGGCTTCGCCGTCCTGATCGTGGCGGGGGCGGTGGTCATGGCGATCTTCATCGCCGAGCCGTTCAAGCTGCCCGATCGGGTGGCGATCGTGGCGTTCGGCTGCGCGGTGGCGTTCGTGCTGCATCTGCTGGGGCGGGTGCGGGTGGAGGCCGACGACCAGGGCCTCACGATCGTCAACGCGCTCCGCACCCACCGCTACAGCTGGCCGGAGGCGCTCGACGTCACGCTGCTGGTCGGGGACCCGTGGCCGAAGATCGACTTTTCGGACGGGCGGACCATCGGAGCGATGGGGATCCAGGGATCGGAGAAACCCCGCGCCCGCCGGGCCACGGCCGAGCTCACGGCCCTGATCCGGGAGCGCGGGGAGGCCCGCGAGGCCTGAGGGCATGGGGAGGCCCGCGAGGCCTGAGGGCGCGGAAAGGCCCGCGAGGCCCGAGGGCGCGGGGAGACGCGCGAGGCCGGACAGCCGGTTTCCGGACCTGGCGTGACCTGCCTGAAGGGCTCGGCCCGTCAGCCGCCGAGTCGGATGATCCCGCGCGTGGCCGCCACGGTCACGGCGGCGGTGCGGTCGTCGACGTCGAGCTTGGCGAAGATGTGCAGCAGGTGGGTCTTGACCGTGGCCTCGCTGATGCACAGGTGGGCGGCGATGGACTTGTTGCTCATCCCCTGGGCGACCGCGCCCAGAACCTCGATCTCCCGGCCGCTGAGGGCGCCGCGCGGGTCGGCGCGCGCCCACGACAACACCCGGGTCGCGATCGCCGGCGACAGGGCGCTCTCCCCTCGGGCCGCCGCCCTGACGGCGTCGAACAGCTGCTCACGGCGGCTGTCCTTGAGCAGGTAGCCGATCGCTCCGGCGTCGATGGCACGGGAGATGTCGCTGTCGGTGTCATAGGTGGTCAGGACGATCACCCTGGCGGCGGGGTCGTGCTCGCGGATCCGGCTGATCGCCGTCGCGCCGTCGAGCTCGGGCATCTGCAGGTCCATCAGCGTGACATCCGGCCGCAGGTCGCGCGCCAGCCGTACCGCGTCCGAGCCTGAGACCGCCTCGCCGACCACCTCCAGGTCGTCCTGGGTGCCGAGCATCGCCCGGATGCCGTCACGGACCACCGGGTGGTCGTCGGCGATCAGGACCCGGATCGAGACCCGCGCGGTCATCGCGCCTCCGCCGGGAGGCTGGCCACGACCGTGGTGCCCTCCCCGGACGCGCTCTCCACGAGGAGCGTGCCGCCGAGCTGCTCCATCCGCTCCAGCATGATCAGCAGGCCGTGGCCGGCGGCGGCCCGCCCGGGGTCGAAGCCGTCGCCGTCGTCGTGGACGTCCAGCACGATCACATCCTCCATGTACGACAAGGTCAGGGTGACCTGCTCGGCATGGGCGTGGCGGCGGGCGTTGGCGACCGCCTCCTGCGCCACCCGCAGCAGTTCCCCCTGGACGCGCGCGTCCAGGGGCCACGACGCCCCGGTGATCACGGTGTGCGCGTCGATGCCGGTCTCGTCGGACAGCCGGCCCGACAACCGCCGCAGCGCCTCCGGCAGGCCGCCGTCGTCGAGCTCGCCGGGCCGCAGCGCCCGCACCACCCGGCGGCTTTCCGCGAGGTTCTCCCTGGCCGCCCGTAACGCCTGGGTCAGGTGCCGGTCGTCCGGCAACCCCTCCTGCGCCGCCTCCAGCAGCATCACCACGCTGGCGAACCCCTGGGTCAGGCTGTCGTGGATGTCACGGGCCAGCCGCTGCCGCTCGGCGGCCACGCCCGCCTGCCGTTCGGCCGCCGCCCGCGCCTCCTGGGCGGCCTGCAACTGGTCGATCAGCTCCTTGCGCTCGGCGCTCTGCCGGGCCACCGAAGAGAAGTATCCGACCGAGGTGGCCGCGCTGATCGCGATCAGCGCGGTGATGACGATCTCGGTCCAGGTGATCGGCCCGCCCTCGTGGTAGCTGTGCCACAACCAGCCCCCGGCGCACGACAACACCGCGACCAGCCCGACGCGCACGGCGTCCACGCAGTACGGCACGAGCACGCTCAGGCAGACCACCAGGAAGGACGAGTCGATCGCGAACAGCCCCAGCCAGAGCAGCCCGCCGCCCACCACGTAGGGCAGGGGCACCTCGCTCACGGGAGGCGTGCGCAGCACGAACCACACCGCGTACCAGGCGGCCAGCCCGGTCACGAGCACCACCGGCAGGACCTGACCGACCTCCATCAGCGGCCCGGCCGAGGTCAGCACGAGCCACGAGGCGAAGAAGGCGTGCTGCCACCGGCGGCGGGACCGCTCCCAGGACTCCACGGCACCTACGGTAATCAGTCACCCGCAGGTCCGGCATCAACCGGTCGGCTGACCCGGCGATCGGTGTCCCGCTCGATGCGCGCGCGGCCGCGCCGGAGCCAGACTCGGCGGTGTGACCATCCCCAGCCCGTCCCAAGCCGTCTGGCACCTCGGCCCGCTGCCCGTCCGCGCCTACTCCCTGCTCATGGTGCTCGCCATCGTCGTCGGCGCCTGGGTCACCCAGCGCCGCTGGACCGCCCGCGGCGGCGAGCGTGGCACGGTCGGGGACATCGCGACCTGGGCCGTGCCGTTCGGCCTGGCCGGCGCGCGGATCTACCACGTGGCCACCGACTGGCAGCAGTACTTCGGCCCCGGCAAGGACCCCCTGCGCGTCTTCGCGATCTGGGAGGGCGGGATCAGCATCTGGGGCGCCGTCGCCGGCGGCGCGCTGGGCGCGTGGCTGGCCTGCCGCCGGCGCGGCATCCCGCTGCGCGACTTCGCCGACGCCGTCGCGCCCGGGATCGCCTTCGGGCAGGCGATCGCCCGCTGGGGCAACTGGTTCAACCAGGAGTTGTACGGCAGGCCGGCCACCCTGCCCTGGGCGCTGGAGATCGACCCCGCCCACCGGCCGCCGGGCCTGGAAGACACGGCCACCTACCACCCGGCCTTCCTCTACGAGTCGTTGTGGAACCTGGGTGTGGCCGGGCTCGTCCTCTGGGCCGAGCGGCGCTTCCGGCTGGACCGCGGCCGGGTGTTCGCGCTGTACGGCGCGGCCTACACCGCCGGTCGCGCCTGGATCGAGTGGCTGCGCGTGGATCCCGCCCCCGTCCTTGCCGGGCTGCGCTTCAACGTCTGGACCGCGCTGCTGGTCTTCGGGGCGGCGGTCGCCTACCTGGCCGCCACCCGCCGCCCGCGGGTCTCTTGAGCGACGGCTCTCAGCCGGTCGCGGCGAAGAAGCCGTCCAGCGTGTCGGCGGTGACCGCCTGGATCATCCACCTCTGGAGCGTTCCAAGGTCGTGGCAGGAGGAGATGGTCTCCAGCCGCTCCTCGTCCGTCAGCAGGAAGCGGGACAGCAGCGCGGCGTAGATCGCCCGCTGGGCGGCGGTGACCTTGGTGCGCTCGATGATCCCGGGGGTGAGCGGGAACTCCTCGATGAACTCCCGCATCGAGATGTGCGGCATGGTCGCCCCTTCGTTCGGTGGCCGGTAGCCTACTGTGCGCGATCGGTTGCGGTGGGGAATATCGTCGAACCGGCTCTCGACGTAGCCTGAGGGCGTGCTACGGCGGACAATCAAGTCAATGGACATCGAGTCGCCCGACCAGCTCATCGAGCTGCTCGACCGGCAGGCCTACCTGGCCGACGAAGGGCTGGCCACGGCCGCCTTCCTGGCGCTGCGGATGGGGCGGCCGCTGTTCCTGGAGGGAGAGGCGGGCGTCGGGAAGACCGAGCTGGCCAAGACCCTCGCGGCCCTGCTCAAGGCGCCGCTCATCAGGCTCCAGTGCTACGAGGGGCTCGACGCGGCCCAGGCCCTGTACGACTGGGACTTCGCCCGCCAGCTCCTCCACCTCAAGGCCGCCGAGGCCGCCGGGGTCACGGACGTGAGCAGGCTCGAAGGGGAGATCTACGACCGGCGGTTCCTGATCGCCAGGCCGCTGCTGAAGGCCATCGAGACCCAGCCCAGCGTGCTGCTGGTGGACGAGATCGACCGGGCCGACGACGAGTTCGAGGCGTTCCTGCTGGAGGTGCTCTCCGACTTCACCATCTCGATCCCGGAGCTGGGCACGATCAAGGCCGTGACGCCGCCGGTGGTCGTGGTGACCTCCAACCGCACGCGGGAGGTGCACGACGCGCTCAAGCGGCGCTGCCTCTACCACTGGCTGGAGCACCCCGGCTTCGACCGCGAGGTCGCCATCCTGCTGCGGCGCCTGCCCGCCTGCACCGAGACGCTGGCCATGCAGGTGGCGCGGGCGGCCGAGCGGCTGCGGCAGGCCGACCTGGTCAAGCCGCCCGGCGTCGCCGAGACGCTCGACTGGACCGAGGCGCTGCTGACGCTGGGCGCCAAGGAGCTCGATCCGGGCCGGGCCGCGGCCACGCTGGGGGCGGCGCTGAAATACCGCGAGGATCTCGCCCATGTGCTGGGCAACGGGCTGCTGACCCATGGATGAGCTGGTCGCCACCATGACCGGGTTCGCCTGGACGCTGCGGGCGGCCGGGGTGGGCGCCGACCACGAGCGGACGCGGAGCCTGCTGCGGGCGCTCGGCCATCTCGACGTCACCGACCCGGCCGCGGTCTACTGGGCCGGGCGGTTCACGCTCTGCGCCACCCCCGACGACCTGCCCCGGTACGACCGCTGCTTCGCGGCCTACTTCGGCGGCCGGAAGGCGAGCCTCGCCCGTACCGGCGCCACGACCGTCACCCGGCACCTGGCCGCGCGGAACGGGGCCCAGGAGGAAGAGGGCGGCGACGGGACGGCCGCGCCCGCGACGGCCAGCAGGGCCGAGATCCTGCGTCACCGCGACGTCGCCCGGCTGACCGAGGCCGAGCGGGACGAGGTGCACCGGATGCTGGCCATGTTGCGGACCGGCCGGGCGCGGCGCCGCTCACGCCGGTTCGAGAGCAGCCACCGGGGGCTGCTCGACCGGCGCCGCACCATCCGCGAGGCGCTCAGGAAGGGCGACATCGCCCGGCTGCGGCACCGCAGGCACACCACCCGGCCGCGCGTGGTCGTGCTGTTCGTGGACGTCAGCGGCTCGATGGCGCCCTACGCCGAGACGCTGCTGCGCTTCGCGCACGCCCTGGTCAGGAGCGAGCCCAGGGCCACCAGGGTGTTCTCGGTCGGCACCCGGCTCACCCCGATCACCGCCGAGTTGCGGCACCGCGATCCGGGCACCGCGCTGAACGAGGTCTCCAAGGCCATCCCCGACTGGAGCGGCGGGACCAGGCTGGGTGAGGAACTGCGGCAGTTCCTCACCCGTTACAGCGCGAGAGGCACGGTGGCGGTGATCGCCTCGGACGGGTGGGAACGCGGCGACCCGGAGCTGCTGGGCACGCAGATGGCCAGGCTCGCCCGGCAGGCCCACCGGGTGATCTGGGTCAACCCGCACAAGGGGTATGAGGACTACCAGCCGCTCACGGGAGGCATGCGGGCCGCCCTGCCCTACCTCGACGACCTGGTGGCCGGGCACAGCCTCGCCGCCTACGAGCAACTCAGCGAAAGGCTCGCTCATGCGTGACGTGCTGCCGGAGATCATGCGGTGGTGGAGCTCGGGGCTCAGATTCGGGCTGGCGACGGTGGTGAGCACGTTCAGCAGCGCGCCCAGGCCGCCGGGCGCGGCGATGGCGGTGCGCGGCGACGAGGTGGTCGGCAGCGTGTCCGGCGGCTGCGTGGAGGGGGCGGTGTTCGAGCTGGCCGCCGAGATCGACGCGCCCCTCCTGCAGCGGTACGGCGTCACCGACGACGACGCGTTCTCCGTCGGCCTCACCTGCGGCGGCATCATCGACGTCCTCGTCGAGCCCATCTCGATCGAGACCTTTCCCGAGCTGGGGGAGGTGGCGGCCTCGGTGGGCGCGCACGAGCCGGTCGCCGTGGCGACCATCGTCTCGGGCCCCGGCCGGGTCGGCGCCCGCAAGATCATCTGGCCGGACCGCTCGACCGGCAGCCTCGGCCCCGGCCGCCTGGACGAGGCCGTGGACGACGACGCCCGCGGCATGCTCGCCCAGGGCCTGACCGGGATCCGCCACTACGGCGGTGAGGGGGAGCGGCGGCTGGACGACCTGGCGGTGTTCGTGCACTCGTTCGCGCCGCCGCCGCGCATGCTCGTCTTCGGCGCGATCGACTTCGCCGCCGCGGTGGCCCGGGTCGGCAAGTTCCTCGGCTATCACGTCACGGTCTGCGACGCCCGCCCGATCTTCGCCACCTCCAAGCGGTTCCCGGACGCCGACGAGGTGGTGGTCAAGTGGCCTCACGACTATCTCGCCTCCGTGCAGGTCGACGAGCGTACGGTGATCTGTGTGCTCACCCACGACCCCAAGTTCGACGTGCCGCTGCTGGAGGTGGCCCTGCGCACCGAGGCCGGCTACGTGGGCGCGATGGGCTCGCGCCGCACCCACGAGGACCGCCTCGTCCGCCTGCGCGAGTCCGGCGTGACCGACGCCGAGCTGACCAGGCTGCGCTCGCCCATCGGCCTCGACCTGGGCGCGCGCACCCCCGAGGAGACGGCCGTGTCGATCGCCGCCGAGCTGATTCAGCTCCGCTGGGGTGGCTCGGGCCGCCCGCTGTCGGGGACCGAGGGGCGCATCCACCACGAGGCGACATGAGGGCGTCGCGGGTGGCCGGCCTGCTGCTCGCCGCGGGCGGGGGCAGCCGCCTGGGCACCCCCAAGGCGCTGGTCGAGTACGGCGGCGTGCGGCTGGTCGACCACGGCGTGCGGCTGCTGGAGGACGGCGGCTGCCATCCGGTCGTGGTGGTGCTGGGCGCGGCGACGGTGCAGGTGCGCGGAGCCGTGACCGTGCGCAACCCGGACTGGGCCTCCGGCATGGGCTCCTCGCTCAGGGCCGGCCTCGGCGCGCTGCCGGAGACGGCGGAGTCCGTGGTGGTCGCGCTGGCCGACCAGCCGCTGATCCGGCCGGGCGCGGTACGCGCGCTGATCGCGGCGGGCGCCGGGCTGGCGGTGGCCACGTACGGCGGGCGGCGCGCGAACCCCGTGCTGATCGCCCGCCGGCACTTCGCCGGGGTGATCGAGCTGGCCGTGGGCGACGTCGGCGCGCGGGCCTATCTGAAGGCGCGTCCCGAGCTGGTCACCGAGGTGCCGTGCGACGCCTACGGCGATCCGGCCGACATCGACACGCCCGCGGACTTGCGCCTGCTAGAGACGGAGTGAGGCGATGGCGGCGCGGTGGTCGCTGCCGGCCGCCGGCGCCACGCCGGCCTCGGTCGCCGTCATGCCCTTGAACAGGATGTGGTCCGGCCGGGTGATCGGGAACTCCGACGGCCAGGTGAACCCGAACCCGTCGCCCGCGGCGCTCTGCGCGTCCGTCAGCGGCGGCGTCAGACCGCGCATGCCGCGGTCGGTGGTGGCGGTGTTGAGGTCGCCGAGCAGCAGGATGCGCTTGCTGGAGTCGGCGTCGATGAGCGTGCGCGCCCGCGCCAGCGAGGCGTCGCGCGAGGTCGTCTCCCCCGGCCGGGCCGAGGCCAGGTGCATGACGTAGATGGTCACCTTGCCCTTGGGCGTGGTGATCACCGCGCGCAGCGCGCGCGGCCAGCCCAGGCCCACGTCGAGCGGCTCGGTCCTGCTGATCGGATAGCGGCTCCAGAGCCCGACCGTGCTGACCGGATAGTGGTATTTGAACATCTTGTTGAGCTGCTTGGCCGCGGGGCCGCCGCTCGTCAGCTCCTGGGCGGCCAGCACGTCGAGATCCTTGGCGATCACCCGCACGGCCTCGCCGGAGGCGCTGTTGCGCACGCCCACGTTGACCGTGCCGACGGCCAGGTCGCTGGGGCCGCCGGGCGGCGTGCGGAACAGCGTGGAGCCGAACATGAACGCCCACACCAGCCCGGGCACCAGCGCCGCGAGGGCGGCCACCTTGGATCGTGCCAGCGCGGCGACCACCAGCAGCACCGGCACCGACAGGCCCACCCAGGGCAGCAGGCTCTCCATCACGGGAGTGAATCCGCCGAGCGCCGGGATCAACCGGTGCCCCGCGAGGCCCGCGGCCACCACGGCGGACACGATGACGACGACCCGAGTCAGCACCCGAACCAGGCTAGCGGCTCACACCTCGACACGCCGACGCGATAGCCTGGTGCCGTCGAAACGGAACATCATTCGGTTGAGCGGGAGCCCGGCATGCGCATCGGTATGGCACTCAACTATTCGGGCGGCTTCAAGGAGTCGGTGGCCGAGCTGGCCGACTACGAGCGAGCCGGGCTGGACATCGTCTTCGTCGCCGAGGCCTACAGCTTCGACGCGGTCAGCCAGATGGGCTACATCGCGGCCAAGACCGAGCGGCTGGAGATCGCCTCGGGCATCCTGCCGATCTACTCGCGCACGCCGACGCTGCTGGCCATGACGGCCGCGGGCATGGACTACGTCTCCGACGGGCGTTTCACCCTCGGGATCGGCGCCTCGGGGCCGCAGGTGATCGAGGGCTTTCACGGGGTGCCGTACACCGCGCCGCTCGGGCGTACCAGGGAGGTCATCGAGATCTGCCGCAAGGTGTGGCGGCGTGAGCGCCTGCAGCACGACGGCCGGAACTACACGGTGCCGCTCCCGCCCGGCCAGGGCACCGGGCTGGGCAAGCCCCTCAAGCTCATCAACCATCCGGTACGCCCCCGCGTCCCGATCGTGGTCGCCGCCATCGGCCCGAAGAACGTCGAGCTGACCGCCGAGCTGGCCGAGGGCTGGGAGCCGATCTTCTACGTCCCGGAGAAGGCCGCCGAGGTGTGGGGCCCGTCCCTGGCCGCCGGCCGGGCCAAGCGGGACCCGGAGCTCGGGGAGCTCGACGTGATCGCGCAGGCGTCCCTGGCGATCGGCGACGACGTGTCCGGGCTGCTGGAGTTCGGGCGGCCGATGGCCGCCCTCTACATCGGCGGCATGGGCGCCAAGGGCAAGAACTTCTACAACGACCTGGCCAGGCGCTACGGCTACGAGAAGGAGGCCGAGCGGATCCAGGACCTCTACCTCGACGGCAAGAAGCAGGAGGCGGCGGCGCTGGTGCCGGCCGAGCTGCTGGAGAAGATGTCGCTGATCGGCAGCGAGGGGTTCGTCCGCGACCGCGTCCAGGCGCTGAAGGAGTCCGGCGTGAGCACCCTCAACGTGGCGCCGTTCGGCAAGACCCACGAGGACCGGGTGCGGCTGATCGAGAAGATCAAGGAGATCGTGGGGTA
This sequence comes from Nonomuraea sp. NPDC002799, assembly GCF_053592075.1. Lineage (NCBI taxonomy): Bacteria > Bacillati > Actinomycetota > Actinomycetes > Streptosporangiales > Streptosporangiaceae > Nonomuraea > Nonomuraea sp. NPDC002799. The sequence goes on along the minus strand of NZ_JBSFVA010000003.1, from coordinate 267,410 downwards.
GCTCACATTTCCCGCCCGCGGGAAATGCGCCCGATCGCACGGGTGTTGAAAGAGCTTGTGAGGTTCTCCCTGGTGTTCGTGTGGCTCGTAGAGCGGCTGCACGTCGATCTGTGCCGGTTGCACGGATCGCTCTGTCGCTGACCGCTCGTCCGCGTTCATCCAGTCCTCACCCGGCATGCCGCCCTGTGGCGTGCCGTCATCCAGGAGCTTCCTCCTCGTGAAGAGATTCTCTTTCTCCCTGCAGTTGCTGCTCGGGCTCGCGGCCGGCGTCGCGCTGGGCTTCGTCGCCAAGATCTGGGACGTGGCCTGGCTGGCCGAGACGCTCACCCGGGTCGGCCAGATCTTCGTCCAGCTGCTCAAGCTCGCCGTGCCGCCGCTGGTCTTCACGGCCGTGCTGGTCAGCGTGGCCAACCTGCGCAACGTCAACGGCGCGGCCAGGCTCGCGACCAAGACGTTGTTCTGGTTCCTCGTCACGGCGTTCGTCTCGGTGGCGTTCGCGATCGGGCTCGGCCTGATCATCGACCCCGGCCGGGGCGTCACCCTCGACACCGGCGCGGCCAAGGCCGTCGACACCGAGGGCGCCGGCACCTGGCTCGACTTCGTCACCGGCATCGTGCCCTCGAACGTCGTCACCGCCTTCACCGAGGTGAACGTCCTCCAGATCGTCTTCCTGGGAGTCGTCCTCGGCGCGGCGGCGCTGGCGATCGGCGAGAAGGCGGAGCCGTTCCTGAGTCTCAGCCGCTCCGTCCTCGAACTGGTCCAGAAGGCGCTGTGGTGGGTCCTCCGGCTGGCGCCCATCGGCACGGCGGGCCTGATCGGCAAGGCCGTGTCCACCTACGGCTGGGACCTGCTGGCGCCGCTGGCCAAGTTCAGCGCCGCCGTGTACATCGGCTGCCTCATCGTGCTGCTGGCCGTCTACCCGACGCTGCTGGCGGTGTGGGGCAAGGTCAGCCCGGTCCGCTTCTTCCGCAACGCCTGGCCCGCGATCGAGCTGGCCTTCGTCTCGCGCTCCTCGGTCGGCACGCTGCCGCTGACCCAGCGGGTGACGGTCGAGCGCAACGGCGTGGACCGCGACTACGCCTCCTTCGCCGTGCCGTTCGGCGCGACCACCAAGATGGACGGCTGCGCCTCCGTCTACCCGGCGCTGGCCGCGATCTTCGTGGCCCAGGTGTTCGGGGTGGAGCTCGGGGTGGGCGACTACCTGCTGATCGCGTTCGTCTCGGTGGTCGGCTCGGCCGCCACGGCGGGCCTGACCGGCGCGGTCGTCATGCTGACGCTCACGCTCAGCACGCTGGGACTGCCCCTTGAGGGCGTCGGGCTGCTGCTGGCGATCGACCCGATCCTGGACATGATCAGGACCGCGACCAACGTCGCCGGCCAGATGGTGGTCCCGGTGCTGGTGGCCCGGTCCGAGGGGCGGCTGGACGAGGCCGTCTTCAACGCGCCGCCGCAGGAGCTCATGGACGCCCCGGCCCCGGCCCCGAGCCCGGCCCCGAGCCAGGCGCGCGTGCCCGAGCCGGTCTGACGCCCTCCGGGCGGCCCGCGCGGATCGGGCCGCCCATGTCAGCGTGATCGGGCCGTCCGCGTCAGAAGGGGGCGGCACGCCTGCGTCAGCGGGGAAGCGGGACGTGCGCGGAGTGCGGGCTGTGCCGGATGTTGGGGCGGCAGGGGCTGTGGGGCCCTAAGGTTGTCGGAATCCTGATGTTCGAGTATTTGGCGGGGATATGTCCGACACGACGCCGTCCTTGGTCGCCGGCCGGTACCGGCTCGACGAACGTATCGGCGGCGGGCCGATGGGTGAGGTGTGGCGGGGCTACGACACGCGGGCCGACTGGGTCGTGGCCGTGAAGGTGCTCGGCGCCAAGGCGGCCGGGGCCGCCACCCGCGAGGTGCTCAGGCAGCACGCGCAGGCGGTGGCCAGGGTGATCCATCCGAACGTCGCCATGGTCCTGGACGTCGGGGAGCAGGACGGCTCCCCGTTCCTGGTGATGGAGCACCTGACGGGGCTCAGCCTCGGCGAGGAGGCGGCCGCGCGCGGCTCCCTGACCATCGTCGAGGTGTGCGACCTCACCGGGCAGGCGGCGGCCGGGCTCGACGCCGCGCATCGGGCCGGGGTCGTGCACGGCCGGGTGGACCCCGACAGCTTCCGGCTGGCCGGAAGCGGGGTGCTCAAGGTCGTCGGGTTCGGGATGGGCGGTCAGTGGCCCGCGGGTGACGGGCGCTACGCCGCGCCCGAGCGGGCGGCCGGCGCGGAGGCGCCCGGCGATCTGTACGCGCTGGGGTGCGTCTGCTACGAGTTGCTCACCGGGCGCCCGCCCTTCGACGGCGCGCCGGACGGCCCGCCTCCGCCGCCCAGCACGGTACGTTCCGAGGTGCCCGCCGAGCTGGACCGCCTGGTCCTGGCCATGCTCGCCGAGGACCCCGCGCAGCGGCCGGTCAGCGGTGAGGCCATCCGGCGCGCGCTGGCCGCCATCGCCAGGCCGCGCGCCAACCCGGCGGCTCCCCCCATGGCCCCGGGGGCAGCGCCCGTGACCGGCGTCTCCCTGCGGGACGGCGGCCTGCGTCCCGGCCCTGCCGCCCATACGGGCCCCCATCCCGGGGCCCATCCTGGCGGCCGGGCCGGTGACACCGCCGTCTTCCAGGCCGGCGACCTGGAGCCGGAGGTCTCCCCGAACCGCAAGTTGTTCATCCAGCTCGGCGCGGCCATCGCGATCATCGCGGTGGTGACCGTCGGCATGGTGTTGTGGGCGGGCGCGGGCAAGGAGCGGCCGGCGGCGGTGTCCACCCCCGTCCCCACTCCGCTGATCGTGCCCAGCGAGCCGCCCAGCAGTGAGCCGGAGCTCACCGTCGACTCCTCCCCGGGGGTCGTCGCCACCCTCAGGCCCGACACGGGCCTGCCCACCGTCCTGCGCGAGTCGGCCGCGCCGAAGGGCACCCTGCTGGGCGAGGCCATTCCGCCCGGCGGGTGGAGCAGGTGGTTGTCGGCGTTCGACGAGGCGCTGATGCACCAGCAGACCATGGGCGGGATCAACCCGGACGTCGCCGGCAAGGCCAGGGACAAGATCAGGAAGGCCGCCCGGAAGTTCCAGGAGGGGAAGATCGACGCGACGATCGACCAGATCGGCGGCGTCTACCGCGATCTGCGACGGGCGCAGGAGAAGGGCGACATGGAGCGGTCGGGGCCGCTGGCGGAGTTCCTGGGGGACTGGCGGCTTCCGGCGGAAGATTAGGGCGCGCGGCCCGGTCCATCGCCGCGCGCCGTTCCTCGGCCCTTCACGGACCGGTAGACTAAAGGATCGAGTTCCGATCACCGTCGAGCCTGGGACCCACCTCCCCGGCCGGGGAGGGGTTCGCATCGAGGACCCCCTCGTGTCACGTGAGGGCGGGCCGGGACTCTTCACCAAGACCACCAAGGAGCCGCTCGTCCTTTTGAGCGGCCGCACGCGGGAGAGAACGAGTGGCGACGACCAACGACCTCAAGAACGGCATGGTCCTGAAGCTCGACGGCGGTGACCTGTGGGCCGTCGTGGAGTTCCAGCACGTCAAGCCGGGCAAGGGCGGCGCGTTCGTGCGCACCAAGCTCAAGAACGTCCTCTCCGGCAAGGTCGTCGACAAGACGTTCAACGCCGGCGTGAAGGTCGAGGTGGCCAACGTCGACAAGCGCGAGATGCAGTACTCGTACAAGGACGGCGACGACTTCGTCTTCATGGACACCGAGACCTACGACATGGTCAACGTGCCCGGTAACACCGTCGGCACTGCCGCCAACTACATGCTGGAGAACACTCTGGCCACGGTGGCGTTCAACGAGGGCTCCGCGCTCTACATCGACCTGCCCGCCGCCGCCGAGCTGACCATCGCCAGCACCGAGCCGGGCCTGCAGGGCGATCGCTCCACCGGCGGCACCAAGCCCGCCACGCTGGAGACCGGGGCCGAGATCAAGGTCCCGCTGTTCATCACCACCGGCGAGAAGGTCAAGGTCGACACCCGCAGCGGCGAATACCTCGGCCGGGCCTGAGGTGTCGGCACGCGGTAAAGCACGCAGACGGGCGCTCGACATCCTGTTCGAGGCCGAGCTGCGCAGCGAGGATCCGCTGAAGATCCTCGCTGAGCGGGTCGAGCGGCAGGAGCCGCCGGTGAACGAGTACACCTCGACCATCGTCGAGGGCGTCGCCAGGCACCACGCGCGCATCGACGAGCTGATCGCCACCTATGCCGAGGGCTGGACGCTCGACCGCATGCCCGCCGTCGACAGAAACCTGCTGCGCGGGGGCACCTACGAGCTGCTGTGGATCCCCGACGTGCCGGAGGGCGTGGTCATCAGCGAGTGGGTGCATCTGGCCGGCGAGCTCTCGACCGACGAGTCTCCCCAGTTCATCAACGGCCTGCTGGCTCGCTTCAAGCAACTCAAGCCAAGCCTCACCCTTTAGACACCCCTTTTCGGCGGGCCAGGGCCGCGTATTCGGGGTACGTTCCAATCACGCCGGCCTGCACGGCTCGCGAGGCGAGGGACGCGTACCGTCGCGCGGTCGGGCCTCGCATCGCCTCCCGGAGGCTTTCCGAGGCCCCCGAAGGCAGGGCCTGACCGTGTGGCGGGAGCACCCCGCAGCCGGACGGAAAGTGGCGCGTCACCAGCCGCGACGCGCCCTTTTCCCTGTCCGGGCCCGGTTCGCGGCCCCCGGCGACGAAGTGCGCGCCATGGTGCCGGCGCCGCCCAGGCGAGCGGGTGCCGTCAGCGGTGAGCGGGCGACGCCTCGTACGGCGTAGGCTAAGGCGGTCCGAGCGGGGGCGCTCGCGAAGGCGAGACAGAGGAGGCGAGCCGACATTGCGTGCTGAAGGCGTCACGAGGACTCCGGCGGTGCGGACCGCCGTCGTCTGGGACGCGTTGCGGGCCGTGCTGGCCGAGCGGACGGCGGCCACCGGCCGCGAGGCGCTCGACATCGTCGACGCCGGCGGCGGCACCGGCGGGTTCGCCGTGCCGCTGGCCGTGCTGGGCCACAACGTCACCGTCGTCGACCCGAGCCCCGACTCGCTGGCCGCGCTGGAGCGCCGCGCCAAGGAGAAGGGCGTGGGGGTGCGGAGCCTGCAGGGCGACGCCGACGACCTGGGCGAGCTGCTCAGCCGCGACAGCGCCGACCTGGTGCTCTGCCACAGCGTGCTCGAATACGTCGAAGACCCGATCAGCGCGCTGACCGCCGTGGCGGGCCTGCTGCGCAGGGGCGGCGCCGTCAGCGTGCTGGCCGCCAACCCGGTCGCCAGCGCCATGCACCGGGCGCTCGCCGGCCACTTCGACGAGGCCAGGGCCGTGCTCGACGACCCCAGCGGCACGTGGGGCGAGCGCGACCCCACGCCGCGCCGCTTCGCCGCCGCCACGCTCGCCGAGCTGCTGAGCGCGACCGGGTTCGGCGTCGGCGCCATCCACGGTGTGCGGGTCTTCGCCGACCTGGTGCCGAGCAGGCTCGTCGACGGCGAGCCCGGAGCCGCCGAGGCGCTGGTGGCGCTCGAACAGGTCGCCGCCACCCATCCCGTGCTGAGAGACATCGCCACGCAGTTGCACGTCCTCGGGCACTGGAGCTGAGGCGCGGGAGAGGAAGAATCGTGCAGGCCCCCCTCGGTGTAGAACGTCTGTTCGGATAGAATCGGCAGCGTGTCTCGCAAGCAGATCACCGGCATCGGCCCCGCTCCGCGGACCGGGGTTGATGACAGCGGCTGCCCGATCCTCCACGTCGACATGGACGCCTTCTTCGCCAGCGTCGAGCTGCTCGACCGCCCCGAGCTGCGCGGGCGGCCGGCGATCGTCGGCTCGCCGGCCGGTCGCGGCGTCGTGCTCAGCGCGACCTACGAGGCCAGGGCCTACGGCGTGCACTCCGCGATGCCGATGAGCAGGGCCCGCAGGCTCTGCCCGCAGGCCACGATCATCCCGCCCAGCCACGGCAAGTACACCGAGGTCTCCCGGGGCGTCATGGAGATCTTCCACACCGTCACCCCGCTGGTCGAGCCGATCGCCTCCGACGAGGCGTTCCTCGACGTCGGCGGCGCCCGGCGCAGGCTCGGCACGCCCGCCGCCATCGCCGCCATGATCAGGGAGCAGGTCCTCGACCGCTTCGGCATCACCTGCTCCGTCGGCGTGGCCGGCAGCAAATTCGTGGCCAAGCTCGCCTCCAAGCAGTGCAAACCCGACGGGCTGCTGGTGGTGCCCGCCGGCCAGGTCGTGGACTTCCTCCATCCGCTGCCCGTGTCGGCGCTGTGGGGGGTCGGAGAGCGCACCGAGCAGTCCCTCGTACGGCTCGGCATCCGCACCGTCGGAGACCTGGCCAGAGTGCCGCCCAGCACCCTGCAGCGCGAGCTCGGGCAGGCCGCGGGCGGTCACCTCGCGGCGCTGGCCTGGGGGCGCGACGAACGGCCCGTGAGCACCCACGTGCCCGACAAGAGCATCGGCAACGAGGAGACGTTCGCGGTGGACGTGGACGATCCCGAGGTGATCAAGCGTGAGCTGCTGCGGTTGTCGGAGCGGGTGGCGGCCAGGATGCGTAAGGCCGGTCACGTGGGAAGAACTGTAAGTGTGAAGCTTCGCCGAGCCGATTTCACGACGATCAACCGCTCGCGCACTCTGCGTGAGCCGACCGATGTGGCCCAGGTGATTTACACCACCGCCTGCGAGCTGTTCGCGGCCGCGGGCCTGGAGCGGGTGCGGTTGCGCCTGGTCGGAGTGCGGATGGAGAGCCTCCGTCCCGCCGGCGAGGCGACCCGTCAGCTCGGTCTGGGGGAGCGGGAGACCGGCTGGCGCGAGGCCGAACAGGCGATGGACAAGGCGGTCCGGAGATTCGGTCCGGATGCGGTGCTCCCGGCGTCGCTCGTACGTGGCAAGCTTGATGAGATAGATACATGACGCCGATGTCCGGACTTCGTGGGACGTGGATGTCGCGATTTTGGGGGAAGGGGGGCGAGATGGGCCATTATGGAGCCATGACGTCACCTCCGGTTTGGTCTGCGTTGGACGTTTGCTTTCGCCTACGTCTACAGCCTCGTATTCTGGGGATAACCGACCGCGAGGTCCGGACACCCCGTGTCGTCCGTTGCCGTCTTCCCCATCCTGGGGCTGTCCTTGGGAGGCGCCGTGCCGCTCTCTGAGCACGAGCAGCGCTTGCTCGACCAGATCGAGCAGGCCCTCTACGCCGAGGACCCGAAGTGGGCCAACACCGTAAGGATCAGCGACCCACGCAGCCATTACAAGCGTCGCCTGGTCAAGGCCTCCATAGGCTTTGCCCTCGGTGTCGTCATCATGATGGTCGGCGTGGTCATGAGCTTGATCTGGCTCGGCGTCGGCGGTTTCGTGGTCATGCTCGCCGCGTGTCTGTGGGGCCTGTCCAGTTGGAAACGTATGAACGGGTTCGGTGGCGAGGCCCGCGCCGCCGACACCGCCGCCCCACCGGGCAAGCAAGCCCGCCGGGGCAACCGGGGGAGCTTCATGGAGCGGATGGAAGAGCGCTGGCGCCGTCGTCACGACGAGCGCTGACCTGGCGTAGCCGCCCGGGTGCACCGGGCGGCCGACCCGGTCGAGCCGGTCCCGCACGGGGTGAACCGGCGATGACCGGGCCGGGCGCACCAGGGGCGGCCGGCAAGGCCCCAGATCCGCACGGTCGGCATGGCTCGGGATTGGCACGCCCGTAACGTCGGGAATGGCACGCCCGTAACGCTCGGACTTCACACGTCCCTAAGACCCAGGAACAGCTCCCGGGGAACATACGGCCTTTGAACCTCCGGCACCCACACGGCCCTTGAGCCCCCGGCAATCAGACGGCTCCTGAATGCCGGAACCACACGGCGTCCTCATGACATCAGCAAGCGTGCGGCCGTTCCCGCAGGGGACGGCCGCACGCTCGTGCCGGGCTCAGGAGTGCTGGTCGGTCGTCGTCCGCCGCACCCGGATGTTCTCCAGCAGGTCGAACCCGTCGAGCAGCCGCTCGCCCAGACCCCGCAGCCGCCGCAACGTCGACGGGGGCAGCAGCAGCGCCCGCACCCGCCGCCCGCGTGACACCGTGGCCGCCAGTGCCCGCCGCACCTGCCGAAGGTCCTTCCTCATCGGCTCGATCCGGCCCGGGACCTTGGCGAACAGCACCCGCTCGACCGCCGAGGCGATCGCCGTGACGGAGGCCGCCGAGCCGGCGTCGAACTCGTACTGCTCGGTCAGCCGGCGTGCCAGCGCCCGCGGCGTCTCGCTCGGCCCGCGGGCCATGCCGTAGTCGTACAGCACGTCGTCCAGCTCCGCCCAGGCGGCGGCCACCGACCCGGCCCCAGGCGGATGGCCGTCGTCCGTGCCGGCGACCATCGCCGCCCTCGGCTCGTCGGAGGACTCCGACCGGCCGAGGGCGCGCACCCGCCGGCTCCTGGTGATCAGCCGCACGCCCGCGGGGATCAGCAGGATCAGCAGGAGCGCGGCGAGCCCGATGCCGATCTTGACGAACAGCGGCGTCGTCTCCTCCTCGGGCAGCCCGCCGGTGGCGATCAGCGCCTCGCGGTCCGCCTGATTGGGGTTGAGCTGGTTCTGCGGGTCGACCGGCTCGTCGGCCGAGGAGGCCGTCGCGCCCGGCGTCGGCGCCGTGGCCTCGTTCGTGGGACGCGGCGCGGGCTGCGTGTACGCCGGCACCTGCGCGCTGCCCTGCCCAGGCGACCCCGCGGGAGTGGGCTCGAACGGCAGCCAGCCCACGCCTTCGAAGTACAGCTCGGGCCAGGAATGGGAGTCGTTCGTGCCGACCTGCCAGTGGTCGCCGACCTTGGTGCCGCCCGTGTAGCCGATCGCCACCCGCGCCGGGATGCCGTTCAGCCTGGCCAGCACCGCCATCGACGCCGCGAACTGCTCGCAGTAGCCGGTCCTGTCACGGATGAGGAAGTCTCGCAGCGCCGAGTTGCTGTGCCCCTGGGTGCTGAGGTTGTAGGTGAAACCGCCGGTCTTGGTGAAGAACTGCTGCAGCTTCACCGCCGCGTCGTAGGGCGACGTGGCGTCCGCGGTGATCCTGCGGGCCAGGTCGCCGATCTCCGATGGCAGGTTGTCCGGCAACTGCAGGTAACGCTCGCTCACCCCTTGCGGGCTGCCGCCGAGCGAGTCGAGCAGCTCCGCGGTCGGCTCCGGCTCACTCGTGCCCACCTGGTATTCCAGACCGGCGGCCTCCTCCCGGGTGGAGAAGACCATCAGCGTGTCGACGTCCGCCCGCCAGTCGCCGTCCACCCGGATCTCCCTGGCCGGGTACGGCAGCGGCAGGAACGACAACCGCGCGATGTCCTCGCTGATCTGGACGTTCGTGACCACGCTGGTGATCTTCGGCCGCGTGCCGAGGCCCGGGGGCGACGGGAGCGGGCCGTTCTCCGTCCGGTTCTCCGGCGACCCCTTCGGCTGCGTCATCCCGAACTGCTGGCCGTCGAACACGTCCAGCGTGTAGATCCGCAGATATCGCGCCTTGTCGTCGTTGTTGGTATAGGTGAGGACGACCCGCCGCTCGGGGAGTTCGAGCTGGCCCTTCAGGTTCGCGATCGGATTGGGGATGCTGATCGAGTTGCCCGTGCCGCCGCCCCTGCCGCCCACGCCGAAGGTGAACAGCGAGATCGGCTCCATCGCCGGCAGCAGCGCCGGCACCAGCACGGCCAGCGCGATCGCGGCGAACCCGATGCGCTTGCCGGACAGCCGCAGGCCGCTGGTGTCGGCAGCGGCGCGCCGGTCGTCCGGGAAGGGGGACGTGGCGCGGGTCGTCCGCCGGACCAGCACGGCCCTGCCCCAGTGGCTCACCCGCTCGCGCCCGTCGGCGTTCAGCAGGCTGACGAAACCGAGCGCGGCGATGATGAAGGCGGGCCAGCTGATCGGGTCGGGCAGGATCGTGGCCGGCACCGTGGCCAGGGCCAGCAGCGGCAGCCCGGCCAGCGCCGCCCGCCGCAGCCGGGCGGCGAACAGGTCCACCGTGATCGCGATCAGCGCCACGCCGCCGGCGGTCAGCAGCGTGATGCCCTCCGTGGCCGGCACCGGAGCGGCGAACCGCTGGATGTCGGTCCAGCCGGCGCCCAGCAGCCGGGCCAGCTCCTCCACCGAGTCCTTCGTCGGCACCACCCACGCCCACGCCTCGCCGGCGGCGAAGGACGCGGTCAGGTAGATCCACGTCGCGGCGGCGGCGACCAGCGCCGCCGCCCACGCGGGCAGCGACAGCCGGCTGCTCAGCAGGCCGGCCGCGACCACCGCCAGCACGGCGCCCAGCGACGACCAGAACCAGGAGCCGCCCTCGAAGAGCGGATAGAGCAGGAGCGCGGCGGTGAACGCGGACACCCCCGAAACGACGGTCAGCCTCATGCCGCGCCTCCCGCCGGATTGACCGTGTAGCGGCCCCGGCTGGCGGCGCCCTGCCAGACGGAGGCGATCGAGGTGCCCGCGGGCAGCCGGACGATGCGCCAGCCGTACCCGGCGAGGACGGTCCGCACGGACTCGTACTGCTCGGCGGCGGTGCGGTCGGCGCCGTCCCACGTGCCCACGTCGAGCAGGACCGCGACGGCGGTGATGCCGCTATGCCTCAGCCTGGCCAGTTCTCTCGCCTCCTCCGGGTCGAGCGAGCCGAGCACGGCCACGATCAGCCCGTCGCCGCCGCCCTGGCGCAGCGCGGCGACGCCCATCTCCAGGGACCGGGCCGGGCTGTGCCGGACGACGGCGAGGGTGTCGAGCAGCGAATAGCTCAGGCCCGTGTCGGTCAGGTGCTCCGCCCCCTGGTCGGTGACCAGCCGCAGGCCCAGGCCCTCACGGGCGAGGTGCACGCCGATGGAGGCCGCGGCCGAGACCGCCACCTCGAACGACGAGCGCGGACCCTCGCCGCGGTGGGCGTACCTGCGGGTGTCCAGCAGGAGCGCGCCGCGGCTCTGCCACTGCTGCTCCTCCCGGCGCACCATCAGCTCGCCGTGGCGGGCCGTCGAGCGCCAGTGCACCCGCCGCAGGTCGTCGCCCTGCCGGTACTCGCGCGGCGCCACGTCGTCGTCGCCCGCCGCCGCCACACTCCTGGTACGGCTGTCGCCGCCGCCCGTCCACTCACCCGACAGCCGCACGTGCGGCAGCGCCGCCACGTGCGGGGTCACCACGAGCGTGTCGCTGATCGTGAACGCCCGGGTCAGCTCGACCAGCCCGAACGGATCGGTGATGCGGACGGACAGGGGACCGATGGTGTAGCGGCCCCGCAGGTCGGAGCGCACCCGGTAGTCGATCTCCCGCACGCCCTTGGACTCCACCCGGTCCAGCACGAACCTGGGCCGCACGCCCAGCGCGTAAGGAACGGTGTCCTCGATGAGCATCAGGCCCGTCGGCAGCCTCGTCACGTTCTCCAGCCGCAGGGTCACGGTGGCCTCGCCGCCCACCTCGGACCTGGGCGGATCGAGCCGTCTGGCGCAGCTCAGCCGGTAGCGGGTCCGCGCCACCACCAGCGCGGCCAGCAGCGGCAGCGCCGTGACCAGCACGCCGATCCTGAACAGGTCGTTCTCCCCGAGGAGCACGGCCATCAGCATGGCCGCGATCCCTGAGGCGAGGAACGACCTGCCCCTGGCGGTCAGCGCCCGCAGTCCGGCTCTCACGACGCTCGCGTCTCCGGCACCGGCACGCGCCTGATCAGATCGGTCACCACCTGCTCAGGCAGGCGGCGCTGGCCCTGGGCCTCGACGCTGGGCAGCAGCCGGTGCGCGAGCACGGGGATCGCCAGGTCCTGCAGGTCGTCGGGGATGACGTAGTCGCGGCCCGACAGCGCGGCGTGCGCCCTGGCGGCCCGGACGAGCTGCAGCGTGGATCGCGGCGAGGCGCCCAGCCGCAGGTCGGGGGAGTGGCGGGTGGCCACGACCAGGTCGATGGCGTACTTCTTGACCGCCTGGGAGACGTAGATGCCGCGGACGGCCTCGATCAGCGCCCGTACCTCCGCCGTCGTCGCCACCGGCTCCAGCTTGTCGAGCGGCGAGGCGCCGCCGTGCACGTCGAGCATCTCCAGCTCGGCCGTCGGCTCCGGATAGCCCATCGCGACCCGGGCGGTGAAGCGGTCGCGCTGCGCCTCGGGCAGGGGATAGGTGCCCTCCATCTCGATGGGGTTCTGGGTGGCGATCACCATGAAGGGCGTGTCCAGCCGGTATGTCACCCCGTCCACCGTCACCTGGTGCTCCTCCATGCACTCCAGCAGCGCGGACTGCGTCTTGGGGGAGGCACGGTTGATCTCGTCGCCCACCACGATGTTGGCGAACACCGGGCCGGGCTTGAACTCGAACTCCCTGGTCTGCTGGTTGTAGGCGCTCACTCCGGTGATGTCGCTGGGCAGCAGGTCAGGGGTGAACTGCACCCGGCGCACGGGACAGTCGATGGACCGGGCCAGCGCCTTGGCCAGCATCGTCTTGCCGACCCCGGGAACGTCCTCGATCAGCAGGTGCCCCTCGGCGAGCAGGACGGTCAGCGTGAGCCGTACGGCGTCGCCCTTGCCTTCGATCACCGACTCGATGGCCTCCCGGATCCGGTGGGCCGTGGAGACCAGCTCGTCGAGCTGGGGAGGGACGTCATGGGTTACTGCCACCAGGCCTCCATGAGAAGTGGGACGGCTGTCCGGCGGCTGCCTTTGCGGGAGCCATGCCATTCCTTTTCCATTGTGCGTACGACCCTACGACGCTGCGGGTTGTCGAGCGACATTTGCGGATATTCCACGGAAGCCGGTAGATGTCCCTGTTCTGATCCCATAGCGGTGCGAATCTTGTGACACGCAGCCCCCCGATCCGCCCCACCATCCGCCCCACTTCCCGCCACGAAGACCATCGCGGAGGGCCGCAGCCCCTATTTCGGCGGCCTTCCCAACCCTCGACACGCCCATGAGGGTTGGGGGCGCCGCCGCCGCGCTCCACCGCGCCCCATCGCTCTGACCTGCGGTAACGCAACGGAAACCGATGATGAAGACGGTTCGAATCAGTTGACGGTGGGGAGAAGTGGAGTATGGTGGTGCGCAGTGGAGGGCCGGTGCACCAGCGCTGAGCGCTTCACGAGGCACGGGAGGTGGGGCCGGTGTTTCTCGGCACCCATCAACCGCGTCTGGACGACAAGGGACGGCTGTTCCTGCCGGCTAAGTACCGTGAGGAGCTGGCGGAGGGTCTTGTGATCACCAAAGGCCAGGAGCGATGCCTCTACGTTTTTCCCGTGGAGGAGTTCCAGCGCATTACCGAGGCTCTCAGCACCGCCCCGGTCACCGCCAAAGCGGTGCGTGACTACAGCCGCGTCTTCTTCGCCAGCGCGTCCGACGAGAAACCAGACAAACAAGGGCGCATCACGATCCCGCAGAGCCTCCGCCATTACGCGGGGCTGGAACGTGACTGCGTCGTCATCGGGGCCAACACCCGGCTGGAGATCTGGGACGCACAGGCCTGGGACACCTATCTCAGCGCACAGGAGCAGGCGTTCGCCGATCTGTCGGAGGAGGTGCTGCCAGGGATCTTGTAGTGTCCACGGTCGATCCGTCGGTGTTGTCGTTCGGCGAGGTCTCCACCCGCAACCACTGCTCACCAACTGATGCACCTTCCCCGGTGTCAGATGGAGGGCGTCCACGAAGAGGGTGCGGATGGGGACCTGGCCGGACGGCACCGGGGTGGGGACCCAGGAAGAGCCGAGATCGATCGATACGCGTCATCCGCGAGCAAGGACGCGAGGGGGGTTGGAGATGCACGACGACGCTGGCACCGGAGGTCACGTTCCGGTGATGCTCGACCGCGTTCTGGAACTGCTCGGCCCTGCGCTGGCCGGGCCGCGGCCGGTGGTCGTCGACGCCAACCTCGGCCTCGGAGGCCACTCGGAGGCCCTGCTCGCCGCCTTTCCGGAGCTGCGCCTGATCGGGATCGACCGCGACCCGTTCGCGATCGGCTTCTCGACCCGCAGGCTGAGCCCCTACGCCGACAGGATCACGCTGGTCCACGCCTCCTCCGGAGACCTGGACGAGGTGCTCGCCGACGCCGGTCACACCACGATCGACGGCGTGCTGTTCGACCTGGGGGTCTCCTCGCCGCAGCTCGACGAGGCCGAGCGCGGGTTCGCCTATTCCTATGACGCGCCGCTCGACATGCGGATGGACACCGAGCAGGAGCTGACGGCGGAGAAGGTGGTCAACACCTACTCCGGGGGAGAGCTGGTCCGCATTCTGCGCGACTACGGCGAGGAGCGATTCGCTCCGCGTGTCGCGGGCCTGATCATCAAAGAACGGGCTAAAGAGGCAATAACCTCGACTAAGCGGCTTGCGGACATCGTGCGCGACGCGATTCCCGCCGCGACGCGGCGTACCGGGGGCAACCCCGCCAAGAGGACTTTCCAGGCGCTGCGCATCGAAGTGAACGCGGAGCTGTCCGCCCTTGAGGCGGCGCTTCCGACGGCCCTCGACGCGCTGACGCTGGGTGGGCGAGTCGTCGTGCTCTCCTACCACTCACTCGAGGACCGGCTCACCAAGCAGGCCCTCACGGCGCGAACCAGGGACACCGGCCCCCCCGGGCTGCCCGTCCCGTTGCCGGCTCACCAGCCGAGGTTCCGCCTGCTGACGAGGGGAGCAGAGCTCCCGAGCGAAGAAGAGCTCGCCCGTAACCCGCGGGCGGCCTCGGCCCGGCTACGGGCGGCAGAGAGGATCCGTGTTGACGACTGAGCAGGAGACCGGCCGGGGCACACCCGTCCGCCGCGCGGTGCCCAAGACGGGCAACCGCCGGTCCGGGGCGTCGTACCAGTCCAAGCCGCGCCCTCGTCCTGACGCACGCCCCGACGCCGACGACAAGCGGCCGGCCGATGAGCGCGCCGTGGCCGGCACCGAAGGGCGGCCGGCGGCCGGCAAGCGGGTCCGTCCCGACGTCGCGGGACGGCCGGAAGATGACAAGCGGGCCCGTTCGGGTGCCGCACGGCGGCCGGCGGGTGACGAGCGGGTTCGTCCCGGTGCCGAAGGGCGGCCGGGGGGCGACGAGCGGTCGCGCGTGGACGCCGGGCGTTCGCGCGCCGATGGCGAGCGGTCGCGTGCGGACGCCGGCAGGAAGCGGACGGGCGGCGCGCCCGCGCGTAACGACGCCGGTGGCAAGCGGCTCGCTCCGCCGAAGTCCCCGCTGAAGGCGAAGTCCCCGGTGCGGCCGCCAGTGAAGCCGCCAGTGAAGCCACCGGTTAAGCAGCCGGTGAAGCCGCCGTCGAAGTCGCGGTCCGGCCTCAGCGCTGAGCCGTCCACGCGGCCGGCGCGGGGATCCACGCCGGCGCGGCGCAGCGCGCGCCGCCAGCGCGCGCCGTTCGTGCTGCTCGTCGTCGGGCTGATGACCGGCGGCCTGGTGAGCCTGCTGCTGCTCAACACCATGCTCGCCCAGGACGCCATCACCGACGCGAGCCTGCGCGAGGAGATCGCGGTCGCGATCCAGGAGAACGAGAAGATCGACCAGGAGTACCAGCGCAAGACGCAGTCCGACAACATCGCCAAGCTGGCCGAGAACCAGGGTCAGCGCCGTGACTGGGACGGCGTCAATCCCTACAGCAGCGCAGGTGACCAGACCGGCCAGGTGGACACGGAACGGTGAGCAACTCAGGCGGCAGGGGGCAGGGGCCCGGCCGCGGCGCCGGCGGCGCCGGCTCTCAAGGAGGGCCTGGCGCCGCTCGTCGTACGCCGGGCGGACCGGGACGGACCGGGCGCCAAGGCGGCTCTGCCCGTTCGGAGGGGACGGGCCGCCCGGCGTCGCCGGAGAACCCGCCGCGCCAGCCGCCCAAGCGACCCGATCCCTTCGACCTGCCGTTCGGGCGCGACGACGGCGCGCGCGGCCGCCCGCCGCAGGACGCCGACGGCGAGCGCAAACGCCCGCGCGACGAGGGCGACCGCCCCAGAGGCCGCGGCGCACGCGACGACGACGGTGACCGTTCCAGGGGGCGCGGCGCACGCGACGACGACGGTGACCGTTCCAGGGGGCGCGGCGCACGCGATGACGACGGTGACCGTTCCAGAGGGCGCGGCGCACGTGACGACGATGGTGGCCGTCCCAGAGGCCGGAGTGCCCAGGGGCGGGACGACGGCGACCGGCACGGCGAACGGCAGAAGGGGCGGGCGCCGCAACGGCGTGACGACCGCTCCCGGGGCCGCGCCGACGACGGGCCGTTGCGCAGGGGCGGGCAGGACGAAGGGCCGCGGCGCCGTACGCCGGCCGGCGGGCCCAGGCCCGAGACGGCACCGGGCCGCGACCGGGTGGGCCCGCGCCGCGGCGCGGACGTGCCGCCGCCCAGGGGACCGCGCCGCCCGCCCGCACCGCCACGACCACCCAGGCCGCCGCTGGTGCTGCGCCTGGGCAGCCCGCGCAGGCGCATCAACATCGGCCTGATCGGCATGACGTTCGTGTTGTCGATCTTCGCCGGCCGGCTGATCCAGATGCAGGGGCTCGACTCCAAGGTGTACGCGGCCGCCGCGGTGGACCAGCGCCAGCACACCGAGCAGATCCCCGCCAAGCGCGGCTCGATCACCGACGTCAACGGCAACGAGCTGGCCGTGACCGTCGAGGCCAGGGAGATCTCGATCGACCCCACCAAGGTCCCCGCCACCGTACGCGCGAAGGCGGCCGCCATCCTGGCCAGGCAGCTCGGCAAGACCGAGCAGGAGATCGCCGCCAAGCTGGCCAGGACGGACACCCGCTACCAGCTCCTGGCCCGGGACGTCGACCCCGTCGTGGCCACCCGCCTGCTCCAGGCCCGCCTGCCCGCGCTGACGGCCAAGAAGACCTACCGCCGGCTCTACCCGGCGGGCGACCTGGCGGGCACCCTCATCGGGTTCGTCGGCGACGAGGGCAAAGGCCTGGGCGGCATGGAACAGACCAGGAACACGCTTCTGGCCGGCCGCGACGGCAAGCAGCGCGTCGAGACCGGCCGCGACGGCCAGCGCATCCCGATGACCAGCAGCCAGCGCACCGCGCCCGTGGACGGCCAGGACGTGCGGCTGACCATCGACCGCGACATCCAGTGGGCCGCCCAGGAGTCGATCACCGAGCAGGTGGCCGCGGCCGGCGCCGACAGCGGCACCGTGATCGTCATGGACGTGCGGACCGCCCAGATCGTCGCCATGGCCAACGCCCCCGAGCTCGACCTGGACAGCTGGCGCAAGGCCTCGCCCTCCGCCTACGTCAACAAGGCGGCCTCCGACGTCTTCGAGCCCGGCAGCACCAACAAGGTGATCACCGCGGCCGCCGCGCTGGAGGCGGGGGCGGTCGGCCCCGAGACGGTGTTCCAGGTGCCCGACAACATCAAGTGCGCCGACCGGGTGCTGCGCGACGCGCACGCCCACAAGCCGGAGACGATGACGTTCCGCCAGGCCATGGCCCAGTCCAGCAACGTGGCCACGATCATGGCGGCGCGCCGGGTGGGCAGTGAGAGCCTGTACAAGATGCTGAAGGCGTTCGGTTTCGGCTCCGTGCCGGGCGGCGGGGTGCCGAGCGCGGAGGCGGGCCTGCTGCCCGACTACAAGAGCTGGTCGGGCAGCCAGAGCTGCACGGTCGCCTACGGCCAGGGCGTGTCGGTGACCGCGCTGCAGATGGCCAGCGTCTATCAGACCATCGCCAACGGCGGCGTGAAGATCGAGCCGCAGATCGTCGCCGGCACCACCGACGCCTCGGGCAGGTTCGTGCCCGCTCCCGCAGGTAAGCAGAGCAAGGTGGTGAGCGAGACGACGGCGAAGGAGATCGCGGCGATGCTGGAGAGCGCGGTGAGCGCGGAGGGCACGGGCGAGCTGGCCGCCATCCCCGGTTACCGGGTGGCGGGCAAGACCGGCACGGCCAACCGCTACGATGCCGAACTCGGCCGCTACAAGGGCTACACCGCGTCCTTCGCCGGGTTCGCGCCGGCCGACGACCCCCGGCTCGTGGTGCTGTCGGTGCTGCAGAATCCCAAGAACGGCCACTTCGGCGGGCAGCTGGCGGCCCCCGTTTTCAAGGATGTGATGACGTTCGCCATCAAGAGCAGGAAGATTCCGCCCACAGGCTCCGCCGCGCCGCAGGTGCGGATGCGCGCGGGACAGTGACCAGGGAAGGTACGCTCTCGCCGTGCGTCCCCCGTCCTCTATGCGTCCCGCGACCAGCCCGCCCCGCCCGCTGACCGGGCTCGCGGCCATGCTCGACGCCGACTCAGGCACATCGCGGTCGCCGCATGCCGCCCTGACCGGCATCACCATCGACTCCCGCAGCGTCCGGCGCGGAGATCTCTACGTGGCACTGCCCGGCAACAGCGTCCACGGCGCCACCTTCGCGGCCGACGCGATGGCCGGCGGCGCCGTGGCCGTGCTCACCGACCGCGACGGCCGCGACGCGGCCGTCGCCACCGGGCTGCCGGTGCTGATCGTGCCCAACCCGCGCGCCCTGCTCGGGCAGATCTCCTCCTGGGTGTACGGGCAGCCGGCCCACGACATCCAGGTCCTCGGCGTGACCGGCACCAGCGGCAAGTCCACCACCACGTTCATGCTGGAGGCCGGCCTGCGGGCCGCCGGGCACCGGGCGGGCCTGGTGGGCGGCGTCGAGATCCACGCGGGCGATTTGTGCTTCGAGCCCACACTGACCACGCCGGAGGCGTCGGCGCTGCACGGCCTGTTCGCGCTGATGCGCGAGGAGCGGGTCAGCGCGGCGGTCATGGAGGTCTCCAGCCACGCGCTCGCGCTCGGCAGGGTCGACGGGCTCTTCTACGACGTCGCCCTGTTCACGAACCTCTCCCAGGACCACCTCGACTTCCACAAGGACTTCGAGGACTACTTCGCCACCAAGGCGAAGCTGTTCCAGCCGGAGCTGAGCCGCGCCGGTGTCACCAACATCGACGAGCGCTACGGGCGGGAGCTGCTGCACCTGGCCAAGGTGCCGATGACCACCTTCTCGGCGCTGGGCGACCCCGCGGCCGAGTGGCGGGCGGTGGACGCCAGGCTGGGCGCGGACGGCAGCACGTTCCGGGTGGTCGGGCCCGGCGGGGTCGAGGCGGACGCGCACGTCGCGCTGCCCGGCCCCTTCAACGTCGCCAACGCGCTGGGCGCCATCGTCACGCTGGTCGAGGCCGGCGTGACGCTGCAGACGGCCGTGCACGGCGTGGGCACGCTCACCGGCGTACCGGGGCGCATGCAGCGCGTCACGGCCGCGGACGACGAGTTCCAGGCCATCGTCGACTATTCGCACAAGCCGGGCGCGGTGGACTCGGTGCTGCGCTCGCTGCGGTCGGTGACCGCCGGAACGCTGACGATCGTGCTCGGTTGCGGTGGCGACCGCGACAAGGGCAAGCGGC
Source organism: Nonomuraea sp. NPDC002799 (assembly GCF_053592075.1). Taxonomy (NCBI): domain Bacteria; kingdom Bacillati; phylum Actinomycetota; class Actinomycetes; order Streptosporangiales; family Streptosporangiaceae; genus Nonomuraea; species Nonomuraea sp. NPDC002799. The sequence continues at coordinate 248,137 of NZ_JBSFVA010000003.1, read as the reverse complement.
CCATCATGGGAGAGATCGCCACGCAGCTGGCGGATGTGGCTATCTTCACGAGTGACAATCCGCGCTCGGAGGATCCGCTCGCCATCCTCGCGACGATGATGGAAGGGGCGCTCCGCGTTCCGCAGCACGACCGCGCTCATGTGATCATTGAGCCCGACCGCGCGGCCGCCATCGGCCTGGCGATCGCCCGGGCCGGGCGCGGCGACGTGGTCGTCGTGGCAGGCAAGGGTCACGAGCAGGGCCAGTACGTATCAGGCGAGGTGATCCCCTTCGACGATCGCGAAGTGGTCGCCCAAGCGATCGACGCACGCAAGGAAAGCAGGAAGCACTAATGATCCCGTTGCCTCTGGCCAGGATCGCCGAGATAACCTCGGGCGCCCTGTCGGGCATGGCCGATCCCCGCGCCGTGGTGCGCGGGCCCGTCGTGATCGACTCGCGGGCCGTAGAACCGGGATCGCTGTTCGTCGCCTTCGCGGGCGAGCGGGTCGACGGTCACGACTACGCCGCGCAGGCGATCCGGGCCGGAGCCGTCGCGGTGCTGGCCTCCAGGCCGGTCGAGGGGCCGTCGGTGATCGTGCCCGACGCCGTCGCCGCCCTGGCCGAGCTGGCCGCCCAGCAGGTCCGCGCGCTGCCCAAGGTCACCGTGATCGGCGTGACCGGCTCGGCCGGCAAGACCAGCACCAAGGACCTCCTGGCCAGGCTCACCGCGCGGATCGGGCCGACCATCGCGCCCGCCGGCAGCTTCAACAACGAGCTCGGTCACCCCCTGACCGTGCTGCGCGCCGACGTCGACACCCGCTACCTGGTGCTGGAGCTGGCCGCGCGCAACATCGGCCACATCAAGGAGCTGACCCGCATCGCCCCGCCGCAGATCGGCGTGGTGCTCAACGTCGGCACCGCGCACCTCGGCGTGTTCGGCGGCAAGGAGGCCATCGCCAAGGCCAAGGGCGAGCTCGTCGAGGCGCTGCCGCGCACCGGGGTGGCCGTGCTCAACGCCGACGACCCGCTGGTGCGGGAGATGGCCGCGCGCACCGACGCCCGCGTCACCTACTTCGGGCGCGGCGAGTCCGCCTCGGTCCGGGCCGAGGGGGTGGCGGTGGACGCGCGCGGGCGCGCCTCGTTCACGCTGCGCACGCCGTCGGGGGCCGCGCACGTCTCGCTCAAGCTGTACGGAGAGCACGCCGTCGAGAACGCCCTGGCGGCCGCCGCGGCCGCCTACGAGCTGGGGCTGCCGGTGGCCACCATCGCCGAGGAGTTGTCGGAGGCCACGCCGCGCAGCCGGTGGCGGATGGAGGTCACCGAGCGGGCCGACGGGGTGACGGTCGTCAATGACGCGTACAACGCCAATCCCGACTCCATGCGGGCCGCTTTCGAGGCCCTCGCGGTGCTGGGCCGGGGACGGCGGCGGTTCGCCGTCATCGCGGCGCTGCGGGAGCTGGGCGAGGACGGGCCCGCGCTCAACGCCGAGCTGGGCCGGCTGGCCGGCGGTGCCGGGCTCGCGGGACTGATCGTGGCGGGGCCGGAGGCCGGGCCGGTGCTGGAGGGCGCCCACGCGGCGGCCCACACGCCGCCGCAGGGCTGGCACGGCCCCCCTCCCGGGCCTTCTGGGCCTCCCGGGCCGCCCGGGGGCGACGCCCCCGCGCAGGCCCCTGTGCAGGCGACGCGGATCGTGCACGTGCCCGACGCCGAGGCCGCGGCGGCCGAGCTGGCCGGGTGGTTGCGGCCCGGTGACACGGTGCTGGTGAAGGGGCCGCGGGCGATGGGGCTGGAGCGGACGGCCGAGCTCGTGCTCGGAGGTGCCACCCAGTGACCAACATCATCATCGCCGGTGCGGTGGGCCTGATCCTCTCGATGCTGGGCACCCCGCTGGCGATCCGGCTGTTCTCGCGGCGGGGCTACGGCCAGCAGGTCCGGGAGGAGGGCGAGGGCCCGTCGCACGGCGGCAAGCGGGGCACCCCCACCATGGGTGGCATGGTGTTCGTGCTGGCCGCGCTGCTCGCCTACGGCGCCTCCCACCTGGCCACGCTGGAGCCGGCGACCGTGTCGGGCATGCTGGTGCTGTTCCTGATGACGGGGCTCGGCGCGGTCGGGTTCCTCGACGACTTCATCAAGATCTACAAGCAGCGCAGCCTCGGCCTGCGCAGCGGCGCCAAGGCACTCGGCCAGCTCATCGTCGGCGCCGTCTTCGCGGTCCTGGTGACCCGCCAGCCGAACGTCTACGGCATCACCCCCGCCGAGACCCGCCTGTCGTTCCTGCGCGACCTCGGCCCGTCGATCGGCATCGTCGGGTTCACCATCTGGGTGCTGATCATGATCGTCGGGTTCTCCAACGCGGTGAACCTCACCGACGGCCTCGACGGCCTGGCCAGTGGCGCGACCGGGGTGGTGCTGGCGGCGTACGTGCTGATCGGCAACTGGCAGCTCCGCAACAACTGCATCGACCAGCTCGGCCCCAACTGCTACTGGGTCCGCGACCCCCTGGACCTGGCGGTGGTCGCCGCGGCGGTGCTGGGGGCGCTCATCGGCTTCCTGTGGTGGAACGCCCCGCCCGCCCGGATCTTCATGGGCGACACCGGCTCCCTCGCCCTCGGCGGCGTGCTGGCCGGGCTGGCCATCGCCACCCGCACCCAGCTCCTGCTGATCATCCTCGCCGGCCTGTGCGTGATCATCACGCTGTCGGTGATCATCCAGGTCGGATTCTTCAAGATGACCGGGAAACGCGTGTTCAGGATGGCGCCCCTCCAGCACCACTTCGAGCTGAAAGGCTGGGCGGAGACCACGATCGTGGTCCGGTTCTGGCTGATCGCGATGCTCTGCGCGGCGCTCGGCCTCGGGCTGTTCTACGTCGAGTGGATGCCGTGAGCATGAGCCTGACTTGCGTCGCCGGTCTCGGCGTCTCCGGCACCGCCGTGGCCAGGGTCCTGGCCGAGCGCGGTGAGCGCGTCGTGGTCGTCGAGGCGGCCGAGGGCGAGCGCCAGCTCGCCGCCGCGGCCGAGCTGGCCCGGCTCGGCGTCGAGACCCGGTTCGGGGAGATGACGGTGCCCGAGGGCGCCGACCGGCTCGTCACCACCGGATGGCCGCCCCACCACCCGCTGATCGCGGCCGCGCTCGGCGCCGGCGTCGAGGTCGTGGGCGAGGTGGAGCTGGCCTGGCGGCTGCGTCCCGCGCAGGCGGCCCCGTGGCTGGCGCTGACCGGCACCAACGGCAAGACCACCGCCGTGCGCATGCTCACCTCGATCCTGCTGGCCGCCGGGCGCAAGGCCCTGGCCGTGGGGAACGTGGGCGTCCCCGTCGTCCGGGCCGTCGCGGAGCCGTACGACGTGCTGGCCGTCGAGCTGTCCAGCTTCCAGCTCCACTGGTCCAGCACGCTGGCCCCGCACGCCGCGGCCATCCTGAACGTGGCCCCCGACCACCTCGACTGGCACGGGTCCATGCGGGAGTACGCCGCCGCCAAGGGCCGCGTCTACGAGCGCGCCGGAACGGTGATCTACAACGCCGACGACCCCGAGGCCGCCCGGCTGGCCGCGCCCTACCCGGGAGCGGTCGGTTTCACGCTGCGGGTGCCCCGGCGGGGCCAGCTCGGCCTGGTCGAGGACCTGCTGGTGGACCGGGCGTTCGTGGCGGACCCGGTCGACGCGGCCGAGGAGCTGGCGACGCTCGCCGACGTGCGGCCGTTCGCGCCCCACAACGTGGCCAACGCGCTGGCCGCCGCCGCCCTGGCCCGCTCGCTCGGCGTGCCGCCGGAGGCGGTGCGCCAGGGGCTGCGCGACTTCGTGCCCGACCCGCACCGGCTGGCCCACGTGGACCGGATCGGCGAGGTCGAGTACGTCGACGACTCCAAGGCGACCAACCCGCACGCCGCCGCCGCGGCGCTGGCCGCCTACCCGTCGGTCGTGTGGGTGGCGGGCGGCCAGCTCAAGGGCGCCGACGTCGACGACCTGGTGCGCCAGGCGGCCCCCAGACTGCGCGGCGCGGTGCTGCTGGGCGCCGATCGTGCCCGGATCGCCGAAGCCATCGCGCGACACGCGCCGAATGTCCCCGTCGTGGACATCGCCGATCGGGAGACTGGTGCGATGGAAAGAGTCGTCACCGAAGCCGCCCGGCTGGCCTCCCCAGGGGACACCGTGCTGCTCTCCCCGGCGGGGGCCTCCCTGGACATGTTCGCCAACTACCCGGCGCGGGGGGAGGCCTTCGCCCGCGCCGTGCACGAGCTGAGGCTGCGGCATGAGCACGACCGTTGAGGAGCGGCGTGCCGCCGAGAGCCCGGGGAGCGGTCTCAGCGAGCAGCTCGGCGCCCTGAAGGAACTGCTCGGCAAGCCGCTCACCACCTACTACCTGATCATCATGTGCAGCGCGCTGCTGCTCGCGCTCGGGCTGATGATGGTGTTGTCGGCCTCCAGCATCGAGGCGCTGCAGAAGACCGGCAGCCCGTTCTCGTGGTTCATCAAGCAGTCGTTGTCGGCCGGGCTGGGCGTGCCGCTGATGTATCTGTGCTCGCGCCTGCCGGTCAAGTTCTTCCGCTGGGCCGGCTATCCGCTGATGGCGCTGTCCATCATCGCGCTGGTCATGGTGCTGTTCATCGGCTCCTCCGAGCTGGGCGCGCAGCGGTGGATCTACATCGGCCCGTTCACCATCCAGCCGTCGGAGCCCGCCAAGCTGGGGCTCGCGCTGTGGGGGGCCGACCTGATGGCCAGGCGGGTGCGGCAGGGCCGGATCGAGTGGCGGCAGATGCTGATCCCGCTCATGCCCGGCACCGCGATCCTGGCCGTCATGGTCATGCTCGGCCGCGACCTCGGCACCACACTGGTCCTGTTCATGATCTTCCTGGCGCTGTTGTGGGTGGTGGGGGCGCCGGTGAAGTTGTTCGGCGGCATCCTGTCGCTGGCGGTGCTGGCCGCGGTCATCATGATCAAGGTGGAGCCGTACCGGATGGCGCGCATCGGCGCCTTCCTCGATCCGTGGGCCGACGCGCAGGGCGCCGGCTACCAGGCCGTGCAGGGGCAGATCGCGATGGGCTCCGGCGGCTGGTTCGGGCTCGGCCTCGGCAGTAGCCGCCAGAAGTGGAGCTGGCTGCCGCACGGCGAGAGCGACTTCATCTTCGCCATCCTCGGCGAGGAGCTCGGGCTGATGGGCACGCTGATGGTGGTGGCGCTGTTCGGGCTGCTGGGCTACGCCGGGCTGCGGGTCGCGGTCCGGGTCAACGACGCCTTCATCCGGCTGGCCGCCGCCGCCATCGTGGCCTGGATCGTCGGTCAGGCCACCGTCAACATGGGCGCCGTCCTGGGCGTTCTGCCGATCACCGGCATCCCCTTGCCGCTGGTCTCGTACGGCGGATCGTCGCTGCTGCCCACGCTGGCCGCGCTCGGCATGCTGCTGTCGTTCGCCAAACGCGAGCCGGGAGCGCGGGAGGCCTTGGCCGCCCGTGGCCCCGGACCCGCCGTCCGGGCCCTAAGCTGGCTTGGCCTGGGGGGTATGACCAAAGGCCGAGTGACACGTTAGGGAGTGACCGAGATGAGGGTGGTCCTCGCCGGTGGGGGGACGGCCGGGCACATCGAGCCCGCGCTCGCCCTTGCGGACGCACTGCGTCACCTGGACCGGAGCGTGGGCATCACCTGCGTGGGCACGGAGCGCGGCCTGGAGTCGCGGCTCGTGCCGGCCAGGGGCTACGAGCTGGAGCTGGTGCCCGCGGTGCCGCTGCCAAGGGCGATCACTCCGAGCCTGCTGACGGTGCCGGGCAGGCTGGCCGGAGCCATCAACGCCACGGCGGCGATCCTCGACCGGGTCCGGGCCGACGTTCTCGTCGGTTTCGGCGGTTACGTGGCGACCCCCGCCTATCTGGCGGCCAAGCGGCGCGGCGTGCCGATCGTCGTACACGAGGCCAATCCGCGTCCCGGCCTGGCCAACCGGCTGGGCGCGCGGCTGACCGACCACGTCTTCTCCGGCTTCCCCGACGGGGCGCTGCCCAAGGCCGAGTACATCGGCACCCCGCTGCGCCGCGAGATCGTCACGCTCGACCGGCTGTCCATGGGCGACAAGGCGCGCTCGTGGTTCGGGCTGGAGGGCGACCGGCCGACGCTGCTGGTCTTCGGCGGCTCGCAGGGGGCCAGGTCGATCAATGAGGCCGCGCTCGCCGCCGCGCCCGTGTTGCGCCGGGCCGGCGTGCAGGTCCTGCACGTGATCGGCCCGAAGAACACCGTCGACCGCGAGCCTCCGCCCGGCGACCCGCAATACGTGCTGCTGCCCTACGTCGACCGCATGGACCTCGCCTACGCCGCCGCCGACGTGGCGCTGTGCCGCAGCGGGGCGCTGACGTGCGCGGAGCTGACCGCGGTGGGGTTGCCCGGCGCCTACGTGCCGCTGCCCCACGGCAACGGCGAGCAGGCGATCAACGCCGGCCGCATCGCCCAGGGCGGCGGCGGCCTCGCGGTCGACGACTCCGAGTTGTCACCTGATTGGATCATCCGCAACGTGCTGCCCATCCTGCGCGATCCCGAACGGGTCGTCGCCATGTCAGAGGCGGCGTCCAGACTGGGACGTAAGGACGCCGATATCATGCTTGCCAGGAAAGTGTTGGAGATAGCCCGATGAGTCTCGTCAAGCTGGTCGATCCCGTCACCGTAGAAGAGCTGGGGCGGGTGCATTTCATCGGCGTCGGCGGCGCGGGCATGTCCGGCATCGCCCGCATCCTGCTCAAGCGCGGTGTGCGGGTGTCGGGCAGCGACGCGCGCAGCTCCGAGCTGATCACCGAGCTGCGCGAGCTCGGCGCGACCGTGCACATCGGCCACGCCGCCTCGCACATCAGGGACGTCGACACGGTGGTCGTCTCGACCGCCATCCGCGACTCCAACCCCGAGCTGGGCGAGGCGCTCAAGCAGGGGCTGCGGATCATCCCGCGGGCCGCCGCGCTGGCCTCCGTCATGGCCGGCCGCACCGCCGTCGCGATCGCCGGCACCCACGGCAAGACCACCACCACCTCGATGCTGACCGTGGCGCTGCAGAAGTGCGGCGCCGACCCGTCCTACTGCGTGGGCGGCCAGCTCGTCACCACCGGCCTCGGCGCCGACGACGGCCAGGGCGGCGTGTTCGTGGCCGAGGCCGACGAGAGCGACGGCTCCTTCCTCATGCTGGCGCCCGACATCGCCGTGGTGACCAACGTCGAGGCCGACCACCTCGACAACTACGGCGACCCGCGGGCCGTCTACGACAGCTTCGCCAGGTTCGCCGAGCGGGTCGGCTCCCTGCTCGTCGTCTGCGCCGACGACCCGGGCTCGGCCGAGCTGGCGGCCAAGGCGCGGGCGCGCGGGGTGCGGGTCACGACGTACGGCGTGACGGGCGAGGACTACCGCGTGAGCGACGTCCGGCCCGACGGGTTCGGCACCGTGTTCAGCATCGAGGGCAGGGGCGAGGTGCGGCTGGCCGTTCCCGGGGCGCACAACGCGCTCAACGCCACCGCGGTGATCGCCGTGGCCGATGAGCTGGGGCTGCCGTTCGAGGAGATCAGAGAGGGCCTCGGCGCCTTCACCGGGGCCAAGCGGCGCTTCGAGGCCAAGGGCGAGGCCGGCGGCATCGCGGTGTTCGACAGCTACGCCCACCACCCGACCGAGCTGGCCGCCGACCTGCGGGCCGCGCGCGACGTGGTCGCCTCCTACTCCGGCACCGGGCGGGTCATCGCGGTCTTCCAGCCGCATCTCTACTCGCGCACCAGGTTCTTCGCCGACGAGTTCGGCGCGGCGCTCGGGCTGGCCGACGAGGCCATCGTGCTCGACGTCTACGGCGCCCGCGAGGACCCCGAGCCCGGCGTGTCCGGCGCGCTGGTGGCCGGCCGGGTTCCGCTGCCCGCCGGGCAGGTCTCCTACGCGCCCGACCGGGCCTTGGTGCCGGCGCTGGTGGCCGAGCGGGCCCGGCCGGGCGACATCGTGCTCACCATGGGCGCGGGCGACGTGACGGAGCTCGGCCCGCAGATCGTGGCCCGCCTTTCCTGACGGCCCGCCGTTGGGCGTGGCGCGCGGCGTTACGCCGCGTGTCGGCGTAGGTTCGGTGCCGCGACATGCAGGGGAGGGCGATGAAGGCGCGGACGGCGTTCCTGGTGCTGCTCACCGCGGGAGTGGTGGGCACGGCGGCGTGGCTGGTGTTCTTCTCGCCCGTGCTGGGCGTGCGTTCGATCGAGATCGTGGGAAATCTCACAGTGCCGAGCGAGCGGATCAAGGAGCAGGCGGGCGTGGCCGATCTCCATCCGCTCGCCACCGTCGACCTCGCCGGCGTCGAGACGCGCGTCCTCGGCATCAGGCAGCTCGCCACCGCCAAGGTCGACCGGATGTGGCCGGGCACGCTCAAGATCGAGGTGGTCGAGCGGGAGGCGGTCGCCGCCGTCCAGGCCGGCGGCAAGGTGGCGATCGTCGACAAGCAGGGCGTGGTGATCGAGCTCTTGTCCGCGGTGCCGCCCATGCTTCCGCTGCTCAAGGTGGACAGACCCGCCGCCGGCGACCCCGCCATGATGGCCGCCCTGCAGGTCGTGCAGGCGGTGCCGGACACGGTGGCGCCCAAGATCAGGCAGGTGCGCGCGGGCACGGCGGAAGGCGTGACTTTGGAGTTGTCCGACGGGCGGACCGTCATCTGGGGCGGCACCGACCGCCCGCAGGAGAAGGGCCGGATCCTGGCCTCTCTGCTCAAACGGGAGAAAGCCACGGTGTACGACGTCAGTTCCCCGGACGTCGTGACCCTCAAGTGATGACGATCAATGCCACAGTCTGGCAACTCAGGGGCAAGAGCATCGCCGAGCCTGTCCGAGGCGGGGGTCGCGGCGTGAGAGTCTGTAAGCCGGACTTTCGACGGAGGGCGCGCCTGACCAGGCGCGACTTCGGAGCGAAACGGACAGCCCGCGACACGCCGGACGTGCTTGCGGCGCGGTTAGTTGACCCGCCCGGAGCGTAACTCCTACTGTCCGTATCAATCCTCAGGTTGACATAAATCTAAATCTCAACCTGAGGTTGAGAGTTATTCGAACTGAGAAAAAGCGGAGACGATCCGCATCCGAAATGGCAAGTCAACGAGCGGAAAGGCCCCTCGTCGTGGCAGCACCGCAGAACTACCTCGCGGTCATCAAGGTTGTCGGCATCGGCGGCGGCGGCGTGAACGCCGTCAACCGGATGATCGAAGAGGGACTCAAGGGCGTCGAGTTCATCGCGATAAACACCGACGCCCAGGCGCTGCTGATGAGTGACGCCGATGTGAAACTCGACGTCGGCCGTGAGCTCACGCGCGGACTGGGCGCGGGCGCCAACCCCGACGTCGGTCGCAAGGCGGCCGAGGACCATCGCGAGGAGATCGAGGAGGTCCTCAAGGGGGCCGACATGGTCTTCGTGACGGCCGGCGAGGGCGGCGGCACCGGCACCGGCGGCGCGCCCGTCGTGGCCAACATCGCCAGATCGCTCGGCGCGCTCACGATCGGTGTCGTGACCAGGCCGTTCAGCTTCGAGGGACGGCGCAGGGCCTCGCAGGCCGAAGCCGGCATCGAGACGCTGCGCGACGAGGTCGACACCCTCATCGTGATCCCCAACGACCGGCTGCTGTCGATCTCCGACCGGCAGGTCAGCGTCCTCGACGCCTTCAAGGCCGCCGACCAGGTGCTGCTCTCCGGTGTGCAGGGCATCACCGACCTGATCACCACACCCGGTCTGATCAACCTCGACTTCGCCGACGTCAAGTCGGTCATGTCGGGCGCCGGCTCGGCCCTCATGGGCATCGGCCACGCGCGCGGCGACGACCGCTCGGTGGCGGCGGCCGAGATGGCGGTCTCCAGCCCGCTGCTGGAGGCGAGCATCGACGGCGCCCACGGCGTGCTGCTGTCGATCGCGGGCGGCTCCGACCTCGGCCTGTTCGAGATCAACGAGGCGGCGCAGCTCGTGTCCACGGCGGCCGCGCCCGACGCCAACATCATCTTCGGCACGGTCATCGACGACGCGCTCGGCGACGAGGTGCGGGTGACGGTGATCGCGGCCGGGTTCGACGACGTCCCGCCGCCGGTGGAGAAGCCGCTGCCCCGTCCCGCGAGCCGTCCGGCCGCGCCGTCCGTGTCGTCTCCTGTGCGGCCGAGCGTCTCGTCCCCCAGCGTGAAGTCCGAGCCGCCCCTGGCGCGCCCTGAGCCGCGTCCTGAGCCTCGTGCGGACTTCCGGTCGGAGCCCCGCTCCGACTTCCGTCCTGAGCCGCGTCCCGAGCCTCGCTCGGACTTCCGCCCGGAGCCGCGTCCCGAGCCGCGCCAGGACTTCAGGTCCGAGCCCGAGCCGCGCACGGAACCGGTCCGGCCGGTGGAGCCGGCGCCGGCCGCCGATCCGCTCATCGGCGAATCCGTCGCCGACGAGCCGTCCGGCCCCGTCTCGATTCCCCGGCCCGCTCCCGAGCCCGCCAACCCGCCCACGCCCATCACCTCCCGCATGTCGGAGCCCGCCAAACGTCCTCGCGTGATCTTCGAGGAGCAGGAAGAGGAACTCGACGTTCCCGACTTCCTCAAGTAACCGGCCGCCTGACGCCGCTCCCCGCAGGGATACGGGAGCGGCGCCGTCGTTTACGAGGTGCTCGAACGGCGGCGTCGGACTTGCGGCGTCGGGCCCGACGGGCTTGATGCGATGGGCTCGATGCGCCGCGCTCGGTTCGCCGGGCGAGATTCGGCCGGCCAGGACAGGAAAGAGGTGACCTGCTGTGCAGAAGACGTTCGCGACCCGCACGGGCGGGCGCGAGGATGCCGGGAGCGAGGGGGGAGGGCACGTGAGAAGGGACGAGATCGCGGCCGGGCTCGCCGAGGTCGACGAGCGCATCGCCGCGGCCTGCCACGCGGTCGGGCGCGACCGCGGTGAGGTCACCCTGATCGCCGTCACCAAGACCCGGCCCGCCGAGGACGTTCGCGTGCTGGCCGAGCTGGGGGTGCGCGACGTCGGCGAGAACCGCGACCAGGAGGCCGCACCCAAGGCGAGCGAGCTCGCCGACCTGACGCTGACCTGGCACTTCGTCGGGCAGCTCCAGACCAACAAGGTGCGCTCCGTCGTCGGCTACGCCGACGTGATCCACTCCGTCGACCGCGTCAGGCTGGTCGAGACGATCAGCAAGGAGGCCCTGCGGCAGGGCCGCAGGGTCGGCTGCCTGCTGCAGGTCGCGCTGGACGACGATCCGGAGAGGGGCGGGGCGCGGGCCGCCGACCTGCTCGAACTCGCCGACGAGGTGGCGCTCGCCGACGGCCTCTGGCTGGGCGGCGTGATGGCGGTGGCCCCGCTCGGCGAGGACCCGGCCAAGGCGTTCGCCAGGCTGCGGGAGCTGGCGACGCGCGTGCAGGAGCAGCATCCACGGGCCACGATGATCTCCGCCGGCATGAGCGAGGACCTCGCGCAGGCCATCGCCTACGGCGCGACACACGTGCGCGTCGGTACGGCGTTGCTCGGTCGTCGCAAGCCCTTCGTCAGGTAATGTCCCCCCAAGTGGGTCTTCAGGCCCGCGACCGTGGAGAGGTCGATCAGCGGTGAGCTCCAAGGGGGTACGGCTGCCGCCTCTCGGGACCCGGCGACAGGCCCGAGCGAGTGCGACCATGAGCAGGAGGACGACTTAGCGATGGCCGGCGCGATGCGCAAGATGGCGGTCTACCTCGGTCTCGTGGAGGACGACCGCTACGAGAGGTATGACGCCTACCCGGACGACTACGCCTACGACGACGAGGCGCAGCGGACCGGCGAGGATCGGCCCGTGGCGGTTCAGGACCGCGAGGAGGACCCCGAAGCCGGGATGGCCGCGCCCAGGCCCGCCACGACGATCCTGGAGCGCCGCACGACCGATCTGGCGCGCATCACGACCCTCCACCCCCGCACGTACAACGAGGCGCGTACCATCGGAGAGCATTTCCGGGACGGCACCCCGGTCATCATGAACCTGACCGAGATGGTTGACAGTGACGCGAAACGGCTGGTCGATTTCGCGGCAGGTCTCGTCTTTGGCCTACATGGCAGCATTGAACGTGTTACCAACAAGGTGTTCCTGTTGTCCCCTGCCAATGTCGAGGTGACCGCCGAGGACAAGGCCCGAATCGCGGAACGCGGGTTCTTCAACCAGAGTTAGAGTCTCTGTATGTCTATCGAACCCAACCGGGTCTCACCGAGACCAGGGCGGGCACATCAGAATGGAGGCGCGGCCAAGCCGTGGGGATCGTAGGTCAGATCTTGGTCGTTGTCCTGTCTCTCTATCTGGTGTTGCTCATCGGCAGGATGATCTTTGAGACGGTGCAGGCTTTCGCCCGCCAGTGGCGGCCTCAGGGGGTCGTTCTGGTGCTGGCCGAGGCCACGTACACCGCGACAGACCCACCACTCAAGTTCCTCCGCCGTTTCATTCCCCCGCTCCGGTTGGGTACGGTGGCCTTTGACCTAAGCTTCACTGTCCTGTTCATCGTGGTTCTGATCTTGATCCAGATCGCTGGATCGTTGCGATGAACGGGCCGGTGTCGTCCCGGTCGTGATCCAACTCGTGTCCGCGCTGAAGTGACTTCGGGTTACCGTCCCTCCGGACAGACTCCAAAGCGCGCCAAGGAGACCAAAAAATGCCGCTGACGCCCGCTGATGTGCGGAACAAGCAATTCAGTACCACCCGGCTGCGCCCGGGCTACGACGAGGAAGAGGTCGACGCCTTCCTCGACGAGGTGGAGGCTGAGCTCGACCGCCTGATCCAAGAGAACGAGGAGCTCCGCGCCAAGCTGGCCGAGTGCCTGCGCGGGAAGGTGCCGGGCGGCATGAGCATGCCCATGGCCTCCGCCCCGGTCCAGGAGCAGCCCAAGCCCGAGATGATGGGGCCGCCCCAGCAGCAGGAGCCCATGCGCGCTCCCGAGCCGCCCCCGGTGCAGCAGCCGATGCCCGTGGCCATGAGCATGCCTCCCGCCGAGGACAACATGGACACCGCGGCCCGCGTGCTCGCGCTCGCCCAGCAGACCGCCGACCAGGCGATCTCCGACGCCCGCCGCGAGGCGGACGAGACGGTGACCCGTGCCCGGCGCGAGGCCGACGAGGTTCTCACCAAGGCCCGCCGCCAGGCCGAGCAGGTCATCGGCGACGCCCGTGCCCGCGCCGAGACGCTGGAGCGCGACGCCCAGGAGCGCCACCGTCAGGCGATGGGCTCGCTGGTGCAGACCCGCGACGAGCTCGAGCGCAAGGTCGAGGAGCTGCGCAGCTTCGAGCGCGAATACCGCAGCCGCCTCAAGCTCTACCTGGAGAACCAGCTCGCCGAGCTGAACGTCTCCGCCGAGGGCAGCGGCGGGTTCCCGGTGATGTCCGGTCCGCAGGGTCAGCAGCAGCAACAGCAGGCTCCCGCCATGTCGCACGCCGTGCCGCAGGGTGGCCAGCAGCCTCTGCCCGGTGGTCCCAACCCGTTCGGTGGTGAGGCTCCCCAGGGTGTCTTCCCCGGCGGTGACGGTCCGCACAACGACCGCCGGTAAAGTAGCGGGTCACTAGGACCTGACACTCGAAAGAGCCCCCTGTGATCCTTATCAGTGCTGGTTTGGTGCTCGCGGCAGTGGTTCTGCTGATCGCGGGCTTCGTGCTGGCGAAGCCGTTCCTGATCATGTGGTCCATCGTGGTCAGCGTGCTGTCCGCGCTGTTCCTGGTGATCGGGGCATTCCTGCGGCGTAATGAGCTGTTTCCCGGTGGTGGGCAGGCCGCTGTGCCGGCCACCCCGCCGAAAGGGCTCGTGCCGCCTGGCCTGCCGTACAACCAGGCCGGTCCGCCGGCTCACCAGCCGCCCCCTCAGGCACATCCACATCCGCAGACGCCACAGCGGACGGCGCCCATTCCCGCCCCCGCCATGCGCCGCCCCGCGGCGAGTGGCATCTCGCCGGATGCGATCGTGCTGGTGATCCCGGGACGCAAGCGTTATCACGCGCCCGGCTGCCGGCAACTGAGCGGCCGGGATCACGAGGAGCTCACCTACGAGGAGGCACGCGAGGAGGGCTTCACGCCCTGCACGACGTGCCTGCCGGACGCTGCGCTCGGCGGACGGCAACTGCCGCCTGCCGCCGACCCCGAGCCCGTCGTCGCACCCGGTTCCGCGCCCGTCGCGGAGAGCCGGGCGGAGAACTCCGCGGAGACCCGCGACCTACGTCCGCCGGTCGCCCCGCCGAAGCCCGACACGAAGGCTTCCACCCCCAGCCCGGAGCCTGCCGCCCACGAGGACGGCGCCCCCGGGTGGTTCGGCCGCCCCTCCGGCGCGGCCCCGTCGTCCGCCGCCGCCGAGTCCTCGGCCGATGAGCAGGCGGACGCGCAGACTTCCTACTTCCGGCCACCGCTCGCCGGCCGTTCCGGTGCCCAGTCACCTGGGGCTCCGTCTTCCGGCGCGCAACCGTCCGGCGCATCATCGTCCGGCGCTCCCTCGTCGGGCGCTTCATCGTCCGGTGTTCCGGGCAAGCCTGGGGCCGGTAGGCCCGCCCCGGGTGAGTCGTCTCCTGGCAAGCCCTCTTCCGGCAGTACGCCTGCGGGTAAGACCGAGGCGCCGGGGGCGGCGGGCACGCCGTCGCGGGCCGCGAGCATGCCCGAGCAGCCCGGCCCCGAGTCCACCCAGCCCACCGTCAAGCCAGGCTCGAAGCCCGGCCAGTCGGGTGGTGCGCCCGTGCGGCCCGGTCCCAAGGTCGGGCAGTCCGCCGGCGGACCAGGTCAGACGACCGGCCAGTCCGGTGGAACGTCTGGGCCGTCCGGTCCCAAGTCCGGGCAGTCCGGCTCCAAGTCTGGCCAGTCCGCTGGTGCGCCCAGGGATGACGGCGCCGCAGGGCCTGAGACGGCGCCACAGCCACGCGTGCCTTCCTCCGCGACGCCGGGCCGTCCCGGTGCGTCGGGTGGGGCTTCCAGAGGGCCGCAGCGGCCTTCTGGCGCCGATGAGGAGCCCGCCTCGGAAGGCGGGACCGTGATCCTGCCCGAGCGGCCCGCGTCTTCGGCCGAGTCCGAGGCGAAGCCCCGGGGGCCGCTGCCCACAGGCCGGCCCGCCGGCTCGCCGTCCCGGCCTTCCGGTACGAAGCCGGATGCGGCGGCGGGCAAGACGGGATCCGACCTCCCGGCCACCGCCTCCGACCAGGTCAGGAACGGAGCATCCGGCACCGGCCCCAAGGGGGAGGCGCCCAAGACGGGTGCCCAGCAATCCGGTCCGTCCAAGACCGGTGCTCCGCAGAGCGATGCGCCAAGAACCGGTGCTTCGCAGGCCGGTGCGACCAAGGCCGGTGCTCCGCAGGTTGGTGGGCCCCAGACCGGTGCGTCGAAGACGGGTGCTCCGCAGGTTGATGGGCCTAAGTCCGGTGCTTCGCAGGGCGCTGGTCCCAAGACCGGTGCTTCGCAGGCCGGCGCTCCGAAGATCGATGCTTCGGAGCGTGGTGCTGGTTCGACCGAGCGCGAGAAGTCTGATGGCGGGGGGAGTGGCGCCTCAGGGTCGTCCACGGCCGCTGAGAAGTCCGGTAGCGCCAACGGAGGCGGTGCGGGGGGCAAGGGCGAGCGTCCGGTGACGGTGAAGGTCATCGTCGGCACGCGCCGCTACCACAGCACCGCGTGCCCGCTGATCAGAGGGGCGGGCGAGAGCGGCGTGGAGACCATGACGCTCGCCGCGGCCGAAGCGGCTGGACTGACGAGCTGCTCTGTCTGCCAGAACGACCGCGAGACGGTCGGCTGAGGCAAGGCAGGCCAGAACGCGCCGTCTCGGTGCCTCGGTGGTGTGTGAGAGGCACAGCCTGAAGTCGGTGGAGGTTCGCAAGTGCGGAGTTGGCGGCCGCCGTCTCAGAGACGCCGGCAGTTGAGACGGTAGATGCCGGTTTTAGGACGCCGGCCTTCGGGATGGTGATCCCGTCTCAGGGACGCGGCACATCGAGCTAGGAGACCGGGGACGGGTCGGGGGCGGTCGCCGCAGTCCGGCGCTGAGCGCGCGCGGTGCGGTGGCCGCCCCCGGTCGTATGGTTCGTCAGGCCCCGTATGGCTTGGTGGGGACCGGTGTATGGCTCGTTATGCCCGCCGTGTGGCTCGTGAGCCCGTGTGGCTCGTTAGGGCCCGTATGGCTTGGCCGGGCCCGGCGAATGGCTCGCCGGGCCCGGGGGATGGCCTGTCAGGCGCGGCGGAGGCGGAAGATCAGGCCGAGGTCCTCGTCCGTGTGCGACGGCAGGTCCGGCGCTGCGCTCCCCGTGTCCACCGCGGCTGTGTCCTCCGTGAAGGTGGTCGCCAGGACCTCATCCGCCACCACCTGGCCGTCGGAGCGCAGGGCCGCGGCCAGGTCGGGGGAGGAGGCGGTCCACCACAGGTCGATCCGGTCCGTGATCGACAGGCCGGTCGACTTGCGGGCGTCCTGGACCAGGCGGATGACCTCACGCAGCAGGCCCGCGCGGCGCAGGTCGTCCGTGAGCTCCAGGTCCAGGGCCACCGTCTCGCCGGTGCCGGTGCCGATGGCGCCCGTCTCCACGGCCCAGCCGGAGCGGGGCTGCTCGTTGACGATCACGTCGTCGGGGCCGAGCATGATCTCGCCCAGCTCGTCCGCCTCGACCATGACCGTGGCGCCCGAGCGGAGGGCGCGGGCCACGCGGGTGGGGTCGGCGGCGGCCACCGCGGCGGCCACGAGCTTGGTCTGGGAGCCGAAGCGCTTGCCCAGGGACCGGAAATTGGGCTTGACGGAATAAGACACGAGATCGGCGCTAAATCCGGACATGTCGTCCAGGGTTTGGACGTTCAGCTCGTCCGCCACCAGCCCGCGCAGCTCCTCGGGCAGGGACGGCCAGCCGTGCGCCCCGACCAGGGCGCGGCGCAGCGGCTGCCGGGTCTTGACGCCCGACGAGGCCCGCGCCGAACGGCCCAGCTCGACCAGCCGGCGCACCAGGGCCATCTGGTCCGACAGCGCCGGGTCCAGCAGGTCCTCGCGTACCTCGGGCCACGTGGTCAGGTGCACGGAGGAGGGCGCGTCCGCCGAGCGCAGCACGTCCCACAGGGTGTCGGTGATGAACGGCGTGAAGGGCGCCATCAGCCGCAGCACCGTCTCCAGGCACTCGTACAGCGTCGCGAAGGCGTCCGGCGAGCCCTGCCAGAAGCGGCGGCGCGAGCGGCGGACGTACCAGTTGGACAGGTCGTCGAGGAAGTCGGCGAGCCGGCGGCCGGCGCGCTGGGTGTCGTAGACGTCCAGGGACGAGGTGACCTCGGCCACCGTCCTGTGCAGCTCGGCCAGCACCCAGCGGTCCAGCAGCGGGCGCTGCGCCGCCGGCGTGGCCTGCGCCAGCATGGACGGGGACCACGACTCGGCGTTGGCGTAGAGGGTGAAGAACGACGAGGTGTTCCAGAGCGTCAGCAGGACCTTGCGGACGATCTCCTCAAGGGTGTTGTGCCCCACCCGGCGAGCCGACCAGGGCGAGCCCGAGCAGGCCATGAACCAGCGCAGCGCGTCGGCGCCGTGCTCGTCCATCAGCGGGATCGGCTCCAGCATGTTGCCCAGGTGCTTGCTCATCTTGCGGCCGTCCTCGGCCAGGATGAGGCCGAGGCAGAGCACGTTCTCGTAGGAGCTCTGGCCGAAGACCAGCGTGCCGACGGCCATCAGCGAGTAGAACCAGCCACGGGTCTGGTCGGTCGCCTCGCAGATGAACTGCGCGGGGTAGAGGCCGTCCGGCTTGCCGCGCTCGCCCCACTGGGCGAACGGCATGGAGCCGGAGTCGTACCAGGCGTCGATGACGTCGGGCACGCGGCGCGCCGCCGCGCCGCACGTCGGGCAGTCGAAGGTGACGTCGTCCACGTACGGGCGGTGCGGGTCGAGGGCGGAGACGTTCTGGCCGGCCAGCTCGCCGAGCTCCTCCAGTGAGCCGACGCACGTCACGTGGGACTCGTCCGCCGAGCACACCCACAGCGGCAGCGGCGTGCCCCAGTAACGCGAGCGCGACAACGACCAGTCGACGTTGTTGCGCAGCCACTCGCCGAACCGGCCCCACCTGATCGTGTCGGGGTACCAGTTGGTCGTGGAGTTCTCGGCCAGCATCTGGTCCTTGACCGAGGTGGTGCGGATGTACCAGGAGGGGAGCGCGTAGTAGAGCAGCGGGGTGTGGCAGCGCCAGCAGTGGGGGTAGCTGTGCTCGAGGTGGCCGCCGCGGAACAGCAGGCCGCGGGCGCGCAGGTCCTCGGTCAGCTCCTCGTCGGCGTCCTTGAAGAACCGGCCGCCGACCATGGGGACGTCGTCGAGGAAGCGGCCGTCGGGGCCGATCGGGTTGACGACCGGCATGTCGTAGCGCCGGATCACGGCCAGGTCGTCGGCGCCGAAGGCCGGGGCCTGGTGGACGAGGCCGGTGCCGTCCTCGACGGTGACGTAGTCGCCGAGCACGACGTAGTGCGCGTCCGGGATGTCGACCAGCTCGAACGGGCGCGAGTAGGCGGTGCGCTCCAGGTCGCGGCCGGTGTAGCGGGCGACCTCGGTCACGTCGTCGCCGAGCACCGAGAGCAGGGGCTCGGCCACGACCAGGACCTCGCCGCCGGCGGTGCGGGCCGCGACGTAGGTCACGTCGGGGTGCACCGCCACCGCCGTGTTGGACACGAGGGTCCACGGCGTCGTCGTCCAGATCAGCAGCGAGGCGCCCAGCTCGGCCAGCGGCCCGGAGGTCACGGGCATGCGCACGTAGACCGAGGGGCTGGAGACGGTCTCGTAGCCGCCCGGCTGGCCCAGCTCGTGGTCGGACAGGCCGGTGCCGCAGCGCGGGCAGTAGGGCGTGATGCGGAAGTCGCGGAACAGCAGGCCCTTGTCGAAGACGACCTTCAGCGACCACCACACGGACTCGATGTAGGCCGGGTCCATGGTGCGGTAGGCCTGGGACAGGTCGATCCAGTAGCCCATCCGCTCGGTCATCTGCTCGAACGCGTCCACGTGCCGCAACACCGACTCGCGGCACTTGGCGTTGAACTCGGCGATGCCGTAGGTCTCGATGTCCTTCTTGCCGGACAGGCCCAGCTCGCGTTCGACGCCGACCTCGACGGGCAGGCCGTGGCAGTCCCAGCCGGCCTTGCGCGGAACGCTGAATCCGCGCATCGACTTGTAGCGCGGGAACAGGTCCTTGAACACGCGGGCCTCGACGTGGTGGACGCCGGGCAGGCCGTTGGCGGTGGGCGGGCCCTCGTAGAAGACCCAGGCCGGGTTGCCGGCGTTCTGCTCCACCGAACGCTCGAAGATCTTCCCGTCCCGCCAGCGGTCGAGGACCTCGTACTCGAGCGCGGGCAGGTTCACCTGCGCGGGAAGAGGGCGGAAAGCAGACATCTCTGGCGGGACCTCCACGCTCGATCGGCTGGCGTGAAGGGACGAAGCCCTGCGGCTCCGCGGTACCACCCTTCTTGGCTCCGCGCGGTGGCGGGGCCCTCTTCATTCGCGCTGCGGCCGGGTCTAATGAGCTCGCGAGAGCCGTTCTTCCGGCGGCTCCGGGGTGATATCCGTCACAGACGGGCCCCATCGACACCTTGCAGACTCAAACCATAACGCAGAGTGGGAGCGAAGGCTTCCTGGTTTCCCCGGTGGTGTCCCACCGTCGAGGCGGCTCTCGGTACGCAAGGCGTAAACGCCGCAAAGTTGTGGGAATGGACGCTGCTGGGGAGGAGTTGAATGCGCGGGGCTGGATAGTACGGGAGAGGTAAACCGTCCGGCGGGTCGTTTGCCGTTCCGTTATGTGGATCCTAAGCTGCCCGCACCCTTTACGGCCTTGATCAGCAATGGAGGCAGCCATGGCGGCAGTCACGCAGACCGCTACACCGTCGATGTGGTCGGAAGAGGAGCTGTCCGAGGTACGCGGCAGTCTCCAGACCGAGATCGACGAGCTCAACGCGGACATCCTCCGCCACGAGTCGGAGATAGCCTCGGGAGACGTCACCCAGGGAGCCGGCGACGACCAGGCGGACGCCGGCGCCAAGACGTACGAGCGCGAACGCGAGATCGCCCTTACCCTGAATGCGCGCGATCTGGTCGCGCAGAACGAACGTGCGATCGCCAGGATCGACGCAGGGACCTATGGAGTGTGCGAATCGTGCCACAAGCCGATCGGCAAGGAGCGCCTTCAGGCGTTCCCGAGGGCGACGCTGTGCGTGGCCTGCAAGCAGAGGGAGGAACGCCGGTAGGCAGACCCCGGGGCCGCCTCTTCGCCGTCCTCGTCGCGCTGGCGGCGTTCATCTACGCGGCCGACCTCATCACCAAGACGGTGGTGCTGCGCACCCTGGAGGGTGAGCCGCCGCTGGTCGTCATCCAGGACGTGCTGCAGTTCCGGGTGATCTTCAACTCCGGCGCCGCGTTCAGCATCGGCACCGGGATGACGTTCATCTTCACCTTCATCGCGGCGGGCGTGGTCGTGGCCATCGTCCGCACCGCCCGCAAGCTGGGGAGCAGGGCCTGGGCGATCACGCTCGGCCTGCTCCTCGGCGGGGCGCTGGGCAACCTCACCGACCGGCTGCTGCGCTACCCCTCGGGGTTCGGCCGCTCCGCCCAGTTCCAGGGGCACGTGGTCGACTTCATCGAGGTGCTCCCCGGTCACTTCCCCGTCATCGACTACTTCCCGGTCTTCAACATCGCCGACTCCGCGATCGTCTGCGGCGGCATCCTGGCGGTGCTCCTGGCCTGGCGGAACGTGCAGATCGACGGGTCCAAGGAGGTGTCCAAGAGTGACTGATCAGCGCAGCCTGCCCGTGCCCGACGGGCTGGAGGGCGAGCGGCTCGACGCCGCGCTCTCGCGGTTGTTCGGATTCTCCCGCACGCGCGCGGCCGAGCTGATCGGCGCGGGCGAGGTGCTGGTGGACGGCAGGCAGCCGGCCAAGTCGGACCGGGTGCACGCGGGCGCGTGGCTCGACGTGACGATGCCGCCCCCGGTCACCACCCCGATGCCGGTGGCCGAGCCGGTGGCGGGCATGACCATCGTGTACGAGGACGACGACATCGTCGTGGTCAACAAGCCCATCGGCGTGGCCGCCCACCCGACCGTCGGCTGGACGGGCCCCACCGTGATCGGCGGCCTGCTCGGCGCCGGGCACACCATCGCCACCAGCGGCGCCGCCGAGCGCCAGGGCATCGTGCACCGGCTCGACGCCAACACCACCGGCGCGATGGTCGTGGCCAAGAGCGAGCAGGCCTACTCCCGGCTCAAGCGGGCCTTCAAGGAGCGCACCGTCGACAAGCGTTACCACGCGCTGGTCCAGGGGCATCCCGATCCGTTCAGGGGCACCGTGGACGCGCCCATCGACCGGCATCCGTCGGGCGACGGCAGGTTCGCGGTGGTCGCCGGCGGCAAGCCGTCGGTCACCCACTACGACACGATCGAGGCGTTCAGGGCGGCGTCGCTGCTGGACATCAAGCTGGAGACCGGGCGTACGCACCAGATCAGGGTGCACATGTCGGCGCTGCGCCACCCCTGCGTCGGCGACCTGTTCTACGGCGCCGATCCCACGCTCTCGGCCCGGCTGGGCCTGTCCCGGCAGTGGCTGCACGCGGTCGCGCTCGGCTTCGAGCACCCGGCGACGGGCGAATGGATCTCCTTCAGCACCGACTACCCGCCGGACCTGCAGAAGGCGCTCGACGTCGTCGCCGCCGAATCCTGATCACCGAAATCCTGATCACCGTGTCCTGATCACTGCTCCTCCTCGTCCGACGGCTCGACCTGGCTGGGCGACTCCGGGGTGGAGGTCTGCTCGTCCGACCCTTCCTCCGGTTTCGCCTTCTTCGACTTGGTGGGGGTCGAGGTCGGGGTCGGGGTCGGCTTCCCGGACGGGCTCCGCTCGCCCGACGACGGTGTCCTCGGCTGCTCCCTGGTGGGCGGCGGGCTGCTCTGCGGCGCGGCCGGCCCGGAGCTCTTGTCCGGAGCGGAGTCGCCGCGGCCGGGGCTCGTCGCCACGACGGCGGGAGCGGAGGACGGGGTGGACGGCAGGCCGCTCGGCCGGTTGGACCACCAGGCGGCGCCGCCCGTGACGATGCCGACGAGCAGCGTGCCGGCGGCGATGGCGGCCAGCGGCAGCGCGCGCCGCCGCCTCGGCGCCTCCTGGAAGGGGACGGGTCTCGTCCGGTCGGGGACGCCGCCCCCCAGGATCGCGGCCAGCCGCCCCTCGGTCTCCTCCAAAGTCATGCGCTGCTCCGGGTCCTTGCGCAGCAGGCCGTGCAGCACGGGGGCGAGCACGCCGGCCCTGGCCATCGGCTCCGGCTCCGCGTGCATCACCGCCCCCAGCGTGGCCAGGGCGTTGTCCCGGTGGAAGGGCGAGTGGCCCTCCACGGCCAGGTAGAGCGTCACGCCCAGCGACCACAGGTCGGAGGCGGGCCTGGCCCGCCCGCCGGCGGCGCGCTCGGGGGGCATGAAGGAGGGGGTGCCGATCAGGATGCCCGTACTGGTGACGGGCGCCTCGTCCTCCGTGGTGGCGATGCCGAAGTCCGTCAGCACCACCCGGCCGTCGTGTGCCAGCAGCACGTTGTCCGGCTTGACGTCCCGGTGCAGCACGCCCACCGCGTGGGCCGCGCGCAGCGCCTCAAGCAGCCGCAGGCCGACGTTCGCGGCCGCGGCGGGGGTCATGGGGCCGTCGTCGCGGATCAGGTCGCCGAGGGTGCGGGAGGGCACGAGCTGCATGACGATCCAGGGGTGGCCGCCCTCCTCCAGCACGTCGTACACGGCGGCGACGCCCGGGTGCGCCACCCGGCCCGCCGTCCTGGCCTCGCGTAAGGTCCGGGCGGCGAACACCTCGCGTTCGGGACCCGACAGATCGGGGGGCGGCAGCACCTCCTTGACGGCCACGTCACGTCCGAGCACCTCGTCATGCGCGTGCCACACCGTGCCCATGCCGCCCCGGCCGATCGTTTTGAGCAGCCGATATCGCCCACCGACCATCACCGTTGAATCGGACATGCACGGCGACTACCCGATAAGCATCCGGACAAGCGCGGTGACGACGGCGGCCGTGGCCAGGACGACGAGGAAGGGCGCCCGCAGCAGCAGGGCGACGACGGCCGCGCCGAGGCCCGCCGTCCGGGCCGGGTCGAAGCTCAGCCCGCCCCGCTCGGTGAACATCTGCACCGCGATCAGCGCCCCGAGCAGCGCCACCGGCACCAGCTCGGCGAACCTGCGCACCGCCGGATGGTCCAGCACCCGCCGCGGCGCGGCCAGCCCGGCCAGCTTGAGCGCGTAGCAGCCCGCGCAGACCGCGGCGATCGCCCACCACAACGTCATCGCACCATCACCACCAGGACCGCCACGGCCGACAGCAGCACGGGCACGCCGGGCGGCAGGAACGGGGTGGCGCACAACGCGATCGCCGCCGCGACGGCCGCGAGCTTGCGCGACTCGGCGCCGGCGGTCAGGCGGGGCCAGAGGATGGCGAGGAAGGTGGCCGGGCCCACCACGTCCAGGCCCAGCACACCGGGGTCGCCCAGGGACGACGTGCCGAAGGCGCCTGCCAGCGTGGTCAGGTTCCAGGTGAGGTAGAGGCTGGCGAACGTGGCCGTGAAGGCGGTGCGCGCGGCCGGGGCGTCCGGCTGGGCGAGCGTGACGGCCGTGGTCTCGTCGATCACGCCTTGGGCGGCCGCCAGGCGGCGCGCGCCGCGTACCTGGAGCAGGTCGGCCAGGCGCAGGCCGTAAAGGGTGTTACGGCCGCCGAGCAGCAGCGCGCCCGCCGTGGCGGCCAGCAGGTCGCCGCCCGCGCCCACCGCGCCGGTCAGCGCGAACTGCGAGGCGCCGGTGAACGCCAGCAGGCTCAGCACGCACGCCTGCGGCACGCTGAGCCCCGCGGTGATCGCCGCGGCGCCGAAGGCGAGCCCGGACAGCCCCACCGCCAGGCCCACGCCGAGGCCGTCCCGCACGGCGGCGGAACGACGTGTTGTCTCTTTCATGGGCTTAAGGCTATGAGCTGGGCAAATCACCAGTCTTGTACGTTCCTGCGGCACGCTGGTAGGCGGCGGGCGGGACGCCCACGACCCGCTTGAAATGCCGGCTGAGATGGGCCTGGTCGGTGAAGCCCACCTCGGCGGCCACCTGGGCCGGGCGCAGGCCGGACCGGAGGAGACGGCGCGCCTGGCGTACCCGCAGCGAGGTCAGGTAGGCGTGCGGCGGCAGCCCGGTCGCGGCCTTGAACGCCCGCAGCAGCGCGAACGGCCGCGCGCCCACGGCGTCGGCGAGATCGTCCAGCGTGGGCGGGTCGACGAGGCGCTCGCGCAGCAGATCGAGTGCCTCGCGCACGGCCCGCCCGCCACTCGCGGGCACGACCGCGGCCGGCCGGGGCGCCGCGTGGCGGGTGATCAGCCGGGCGAACAACATGCGGCTCAGCGTCGAGGCGGCCAGCGCGTCGCCGCTCTCGGCCGCCCGGTGCGCCCGGCCGAGCAGCGCCGCCACCTCGTCGTCGCGCACCACCTGCTCGGAAAAGTGCGGCGTCGTCAGGGGCGCGCCCAGCTCGGCGGCGATCCCGGCCAGCGCGTCGATCGACGGATAGAGCATGCGGTACGCCCAGCCGCCCGCCGTGCCCGCCTGGCCGGTGTGCGCGGCGTCGGGATTGACCAGGACCACCTCGCCCGCGGCCGCCCGGCGCAGGACGCCGCGATAGTGGAACTCCTCCACGCCCGAGACGATGAGGCCGATCGCGTAGCCGTCGTGGACGTGCCGGGAGAAGCGGTGGGTGACATAGCGGGCCTTGAGCAGGTCGGTCTCCGGCACCGCCGGGTGCCGCCAGAAACGTGCCTGCTCCCTCACAACGGCCTGAACGTCTTCAGGAACGTCTGGAGGTAGTGCTTGTCCTGGTCCCAGCGGGAGTCGAGAGTCTCCCAGTAGATCGCGTACGGGCGGCCGTCGCGGGTGTGGAAGCCGCGGTTGACCACGTGGATCAGCTTGCCGTCGCGCAGCCTGGTGAACTCCCAGTCGGCGGCGTCCATACCGAGGTAGCCGGTGGCGGTGATGCGCAGCCGGGTGTAGCGGCGGAACTCGCCCTTGGCCCTGATCTCCTTCTCCAGGCCGGCCCAGTGGCGCACCGGGTCGTCCCACGGGATGTCGGGAACCGTCCACTCCACGATCAGCGCGGCCGGGACGCCGGGGCGGGTGACGGAGATGCTGTCCCGGCCGGGTGTCCTCTTGGCCTGCCAGGCCGCGGGCAAGGCCATCGAGAAACGGCCGTCCTGATGCCGGTAGGACCGCCAGCCCGCGGGGATCGGCGCCGGGGTGGCGCTCTTCGTGGCGGCCGGGGTGGGCTCGTCCGTGGCGGCCGGGGTCGGCTCGTCCGTGGCGGGCGCGGTGGTCGCGGTGGTCGCGCTCGTCCGGCCGCCGGACGTGGGCGTCCTCGGCCCGGGCTGTCCCGCCCAGCGGTCCGACAGCAGCACGCCGCCCGTGCCCAGCACCGCCAGCACGGCCACGACGGCGGGCACCCCGATCCACAACGCTCTGTTCCGCCGGGCCGGGCCGGCCGGGCGGGGCGGGAGCGTGGCGTGCCGCTGCCGCCCGCCCGCCGTCGGATGGTGCGGGAGCGGCGCCGAGGAGGGCCGGTCCTGAACGCCGGTGGCCGGGGAACGCGTGCTCGCGGCTTCGTACAGGAGTCTCGCGGCCTGGTCGGCGGGCATCCGGGCGGCGAGGTCGCGGTGCAGCAGCCCCATGATGACCGGCTCCAGGGCGCCGGCCCGGCGCGGCGGCGCGGGCGCGTCGCGCAGCACCGCCGCCACCGTCGCCGCCCACGAGTCGCGCCTGAACGGCGGCTCGCCCTCGACGGCCGCGTACAGCGTGGCCCCGAGCGACCACAGGTCCGACTCCGGCCGGGCAGGCTCGCCGTTGAGGCGCTCGGGCGGCATGTACGCGGGCGTGCCCACCAGCCCGCCGGTCGCCGTCAGCCCCGCCTCGGCCTCCAGGGAGGCGATGCCGAAGTCGGTGAGCACCACCCTGCCGTCGTCGGCGAGCAGCACGTTCTCGGGCTTGACGTCACGGTGGAGCACCCCGGTGGCGTGCGCGGCGCGCAGGGCGTCCAGCACCCGGCCGCCGATCACCGCGACCTGGCCCACCGGCAGCGGCCCGCGCTCGCGGACCACCTCGGCCAGCGAACTGGAGCGGACGAGCTGCATCACGATCCACGGGCGGCCGTCCTCCTCGACGACGTCGTGGATCACCACCACCGAAGGATGGTCGAGGCGGCCCGCCGCCCTGGCCTCCCTGATCGTCCGGCGGTTGAGCTCGGCCCGCTGGGCGTCGCCGACGCCCGAGTAGCGGACCTCCTTGATCGCCACGGTGCGGTCGAGCAGCTCGTCGTAGGCCCGCCAGACCACACCCATCCCGCCCTCGCCGAGCGGCTCGATGAGGCGATAGCGGTTGCTGACCTGCCTTTCCACGCGGCGAAGCCTACTTGGCCGACACGAACGTCGCGCAGAACCCCTCGAAGAAGTCGTAGTCCTTCTTCCAGTGGCTGTTCAGGGTGTGCCAGTAGATCGCGTAGGCCCGCCCGTTGGCGGTGATGAAGCCCCGGTTGCGCACCCGCGTCTTGCCCGTGTCGGTGTTCCAGGTGAAGTCCCAGTCGGCGGCGGCCTTCTGGAAGTCGGTCTTCTTGATGTCGATCTTCTTGTAGCCGCCGAAGTTGTTCTTGAGGTAGGGCTCCTGCTTCTTCCAGTCCTTGTACGGGTCCTTGCCGGGCTTGGGCGCCTCCTCGATCATGAGATAGGCGTTGGAGGCAGCCCCGGGGCCCTTGAACTTGACCTGCATGCCGCCGCGGTCCCACACGTCCCAGCCCTTGGGCAGCCCGATGGAGAAGCCCATCTTCTTGTCCTTGTACATCTTCCAGCCGGCCGGCAGCGCAGCCTTCTCCTTGGGAGCCGCGCTGGGGCTGGCCGACGCGCTGGGCGTGTCCGAGGGCGTCGCGGACGGGCTCGGCGGCGCCTCCTGGGACGGACTCGTGGTGGGGCCGGTGGAGCCAGGGGTGGCCACGGTGGCCTGCGACGTCCGCGGGTCCGGCGTCGGGTCGTCCTCGGGCACCGAGCTCAGGCCGAGCCAGCCGCCCAGGCCCGCGACGAGCACGACCGCGAGGGCCGCCGCGATCACCGGGCCCGCGCGGCGCGAGTCCGGCCGGCCGGCCTCCATCGTGGACTCGGCGGCCGGCATCGCGCCGCCGGTCGCCGGGGTGAGCCGCGCGCCGGTCTCGGGAAGCCCGAGGGCCGGCGCCGGCGCCACGCTGGGCCGCGCCACGCCGGGCCGCGCCATGTTGGGGTCGGTCGCGAGGTCGTCCTCCGCCGGAGCCTCCCACGGCGCCGGATTCTGGGCCGGTTTCTGCACCGGTTTCTGGGCCGGTTTCGGCGGCGCCTGCCGCAGGTGCGGCAGCTTGCGCGGCTTGGTCGCGGGCGGCACGTCGAGCTGCTGCGCGGCCGGGAACTGCGCCGTCGGCTGCGGCGCGGTCTGCGCGATCGTCCGGCGCAGCAGCCGCTGCGCCTCCTCGAACGACAGGCGTTGCACCGGCTCCTTCACCAGCAGCCCGTTGATCACCTCGGTCAGCGGGCCCGCGTGTTGCGGCGGGTCGGGCTCGTCGGTCAGCACGGCGTGCATGGTCGCCAGGGCCATCCCGCGCTCGTGCGGTGAGCGGCCCTCGACGGCCGTGTACAGCGTGGCGCCCAGCGACCACAGGTCGGACTCGCGCCGCGCGGGCAGGCCCTTGAGCCGCTCGGGCGCGATGAACGCCGGCGTGCCCGCCAGGCCCGTCACCGTGAGCTGCGTCTCGGTCTCCAGCGTGGCGATGCCGAAGTCGGTGAGCACGACCCGGCCGTCGTCGGCCAGCAGCACGTTCTCCGGCTTGACGTCGCGGTGCAGCACACCGGCTTCATGGGCCCGGTGCAGCGCGTCCAGCATGGCCAGGCCGATCTCGGCCACCCGCATGGGCGGCAGCGGCCCGTCCTGCTTGATCACGGCGCCCAGGGAGCGCGACTGCACGAGCTGCATGACGATCCAGGGCCGGCCGTCCTCCTCGATCACGTCGTGCACGACGATCACGTTCGGATGCTCGAACCTCGCCGCCGCTCTCGCCTCGCGCATCGTCCGCCGGTTCAGTAACTGCACTTCCTCGCCCAGGGCGGCGGCGTATCTGACCTCCTTGACCGCGACAGTGCGGTCAAGAAGCTCGTCGTGGGCACGCCAGACAATGCCCATCCCGCCCCTGCCGATGGGCTCCTGCAGCTCGTATCGGCCGGCGATGCGGCGTCCGTCATGCTTGCGATCCGACATCAACGGCCTCAAACCCTCCCTCTAGGCCAAGAAATACTCCCATAGGCAGGGATCATCGGCGACTCGCCGGAAGGACAGTCCGCCATATGAGAAGCGTTGTCCAGCAGGTGGAGACGCGGGTGTAAGGTTCAGACATGACTTGTCGCCACGCGTTTACCGAGCCGGCTCCGGGAGGGCCGGTCGTCAGCTAGCGACCACCTGGAGTCGGCATAGGCAGAGACAACCCCGTCTCTGCCTTTTTGATTTTCTGCCGGTTCCAGGGCGGGGACCGGCTTCGAGTGGGGAGCCGAGATGTCATCGACCTTGGAACGCCGCGCGGTCGCGGTGGGCGACGCGCTCGTGGGCGAAGGGCCTTCCGTGGTGGTCGGGCGGGTCAGCCTGCGGGCGCGGCACGGCCAGGCGGACGCCTACGAGGTGCTGCGGGAACACCGCGCCCAGGAAGGGGCACGCGGGCGGGCCACGCTGGTGGAGCCGTTCTCGGCCGCCGATCTGCCGGCCATCGCCGATCTGGCCGACGCGGTGGTCGTGGGCGCGTCGTGGACGCGCGACATCCCGCTGGTGCGGGCCGCGGCCGGGCTGGGACTGCCGGTGGTGGTGGAGCGGCGGCCCTCGGGGTCTGTCGCGGAGTGGCTGGGACTGGCCGACTACTGCGCCGCCGAGGGTGACGGGCGGGTGATCCTCTGCGAGGGCGGCCGGCTCGATCTGGGCCTCGTACGCGCGGCGCGGGCGGCCTCCGGGCGGCCCGTCCTCGTCGACGTCTCGGCGGACGCCGGGCTGTCGGCGGCGGCGGTGGCGGCCGGAGCCGACGGGGTGGTCATCGACGTCTCGGGGCACGATGGTGCTGACGGCGCTGCTCTGGATGGTGCTGCTCGGGACGGCACGGACGGTTCATCCAGGCACGGCGGTGCGGACGGCGTTCGGGGTGGGGCGGACGGCGCTGTCCGGGGTGGTGCGCGCGGGGCCGGGGGCGGTAAGAGCGGATACGCGGGGGTCGTGGCGCGGGAGTTCGCCGGAGCCGAAGGCGGCGAGCGCGAGGACGACCGGGCCGCGCGCCCGGAGACGGACCCGCGGGCGGCACGCTCAAAGGCGGGATCGGAGACGGACCCCCGGGCGGCGCGCCCGGAGGCGGGATCGGAGACGGATGCGCGGGCGGCGCGCCCGGAGGCGGGACCGGCGACGGATCCGGTGGCGGCGATGCGCGTGGCCGAGGAGGCCGTGACCCTCGTCGGCGCGCTGCTCAGGGACGAGGCGCCCGCCACCCTGCCGGAGTGCAGGGAGGCGATCGACCGGGTGGACGCCGCCCTGGCCACGCTGCTGGAGCGGCGGGCCACGCTGGCGGGCATCGTGCAGCGCATCAAGCCGGTGGGCGGCTTCGCGGGGCGCGACATGGACCGGGAGCGCGCGCTGGTCACCAGGATGGCCACGCGGGCGCCCTCACTGGGAGAGACGCGGCTGACCCCCATCATGAACGCCGTCATCGAGGCCGGCCTCCACTTGGCCGAGGAGCGGGTCACGGAATGAGCGCCGTCAGAGGTTGGTCACCAGGAAGTTGTTCATCGGGCGGCCGGGACCGGCGGCGATCTGCTTGGTGATGAGCTCGGCGAAGCGGCGGTAGCCGTCGCCCGTCGGGTGATAGCTGCGCGCGTTGACCTGAAGCTGTTCCATGTCCACGTTGAGCCCGTTCAGGAAGGGCTGGGTCCGCCCCACCTCGTGCCCCGTGAACGCCTCGTAGGCGTCGATGTACTCCACGCTGCCGGGCGCGTCGAACGCCGCGATGGCGCGGTCGAAGCCGGCCACCACCGAGCCCACCTGGTCGTTGAGCCGGCGCGTCATGCCGTTCAGCCACCGCTGATCCTCGGCGCTGAGGTTGTCGACGCTCTCCGACGGCGTCTCGGGGAACGGCCGGGGATAGCCGAGGACGATGACCCGGGCGTTCGGCGCCCTGGTGCGCAGCTCCCGCAGGACCCTGAGGAGGTCGGGGCCGAGCTGCTCGATGCGGCGGGCGACGGCCACGTCCTGGTCCACGCAGGCCGCCGACCACGGCAGCTTGACGATGCAGCCGGTGAGGACCTTGGTGAAGCCGGCGTCGTTGCCGCCGATGCTGAGGGTCACCAGACCGGTCGACGGGCCGACGCGGGTGATCTGGGGCGGATGGCCGTACTGGCCGGACAGGAGCTGGCGGGTGGTGGCTCCGCTGCAGGCGTAGAAGGCGGTGCCGCCGCCGAACCGGTACGCCTGCGCCACCAGGGGCACGTACGAGCCCGTGGCGCGGTGGCAGCGGTCGGCGCCGTCGTTGACGGGCTGCTTGTCCAGGTCGTAGACGCCTTCGCCGGAGGAGTAGGAGTCGCCGAGCGCCACGTAGGCGCCGCTCTGCGCGACCTGCACCGGCGTCAGGCGGGTCAGGTGCGGTAACCGGCCCTGCGGCGGCTCCTGACCGGTGGGGCAGCCCGCGTCGAGGACGGCGCAGGCCAGCTTCGGGTAGACGCCCAGCGGCAGACAGGCCAGAGCGAGCGCGACACCTACAGCGACCGCCGCCGCCGTCCGGACCGCCGCCCGCCGCGCGACCCTGGACCCCCGCTGCGCGGCCTCGGGCTCCTGCCGCGCGGCCCCGGGCTCCCGCTGCGCGGTCACCTCGGGCGGCGTCCTCTGTCTCGCCTCGTTCAGCGCGGCCTCCCCCGGGCGCGACGGCTTCTTGAGCGACACCGAGCCTACCCAGCCCGTGATCCATCCGAGCGCGGCTCCACAGCCCTGTATCTCAAAGGCGCTGAGGCTCCACGGTCCGAGCGAGCCTCCACGGCTTCCAGGTCGCACCTGCTCCAAGGCTCCACCGGCTTCCAGCCTGCACCAGCTTTAAGGCTCCACGGCTTCAGGGGCGGCGCGGACGGTCGTGCGGCGGCGCTGGACGACCGTCCAGCCGACTGCGATGCCCACGGCCATGGCCGGGATGAGGAAGAAGGCGATGCGCTGGTCGCGGTCGGCGAAGGGCATCAGCAGCACGACCAGCGCCAGGAAGCCGAGGGTGATCCAGTTGGTGTACGGCGAACCCGGCATGGGGAAGTCGGAGCGGTGCCCCGCCCTGCGCAGCCGGATCTGGCAGTAGACGAGCACCCCCCAGGTCGTGATGACGCCGAGCGAGGCGACGGCGGTGGCGATGTTGAAGGCGCGCTCTGGCAGGAAGTAGAACAACGCCACCCCGGCCAGGAACATGATCGCGGTGAACAGGATGCCGCCGATCGGCACGTGCCTGGAGCTCAGGCTGCCGGCGAAGCGGGGCGCCTCTTGTTTCACGGCCATCGAGCGCAGGATGCGGCCTGTGGCGTACAGGCCGGAGTTGCAGGAGGACAGGGCGGCGGTGATCACGACGAGGTTCATCGCGTCGGCGGCCCACGGCAGGCCCAGGCCCGAGAAGACCGTCACGAACGGAGAGGTGCCGGCGTCGTAGGAGGTCCACGGGAGCACCATGGCGAGCAGGAGGACCGAGCCCACGTAGAAGATCGCGATGCGCCACACCACGCCGTTGATCGCGCGGGGCATGACCTCGTGCGGCTTGGCCGTCTCGCCCGCGGCGATGCCGACCAGCTCGATGGAGGCGTACGCGAAGACCACCGACTGCAGGCTCATCAGCACCATCGGGAAGCCCGTGGGGAAGAAGCCGCCGCGCGCGGCGAGGTTGTGCGGGCCCGCTTCGCCGACCGAGAAGACCACCAGCACCAGGCCCACGACCAGGAAGATCGTGATCGCCACCACCTTCAGCATCGCGAACCAGAACTCCAGCTCGCCGAACAGCCGCACCGACAGCAGGTTGACCACCAGCACGAAGCCCAGCGCGATCAGCGCGGTGAAGGCCTTGGGGAACGCGGGGGCCCAGTAGTGGATGTAGGCGGCGATCGCGGTCAGCTCGGCGATGCCGGTGAACGCCCAGTTGATCCAGTACATCCAGCCGCTGGCGAACGCCGCCCACGGCCCGATGAACTCACCCGCGTACTCCACGAACGAACCCGACGTCGGGCGGTAGAGCACGAGCTCGCCGAGCGCCCGCATGACGAAGAACGCGGCCAGTCCGGCGGCGGCGTAGGAGAGCACCAGCGCGGGACCCGTGGCGGCCAGCCGCCCGCCGGCGCCGAGGAACAGGCCCACGCCGATCGCTCCGCCGATGGCGATCATCTGAACCTGCCGGTTGCCCAGCGCGTGACTGTAACCCTCGTCCGACTGCGTGCGCACCGCGTGTCTCCCCGACTACTCGTAGTGAGATCGAGAATATCGGCGCCACCGGTGGTCGCGAGCCCGGCGCGCCGGTCCGGCGGGCCCCGCGCCCTGGTCCGGCGGGCCCCGGGCACTGGGCACTGGTCCGGCGCGCCGGGCCGGCGGGCGCGCGGCGCGCGGCAAGGCGGGCCTGCGCCATCGCGTCTGGCGAGGCGTGTCAGGGCTGGGGCGGAGGTGCGGTCTGGAGGTGGAGGGCGAGCTGGGTGCGGTCGCGGAGGCCGAACTTGCGGAGCAGGCTGGAGACGTGGTTCTTCACCGTGCCCTCGGTGATGCCCAGCCGAGCCGCGATCTCCCGGTTGGCGGCCCCGGCGCCGAGCAACCGGGCCACCTGAGCCTCCCTGACCGACATCCGCTCCTGGCCCGGCAGCGCGCTCGGCACGGCCGGGGTGCGGCGGATCTCGGTGACCAGGCGCGCCGCCACGGGGGAGGCCAGCACCGTCTCCCCGCGGGCGGCGCGGCGGATGGCGTCGACGAGCTCATCCGGCCTGCAGTCCTTGAGCAGGTAGCCCACGGCTCCGCCGCGCAGCGCGCCGAAGATGTAGTCGTCCTCGTCGAACGTGCTGAGCACGATCGAGGCCACGCCGGGATGCCGGGCCGACAGGCGGGTGATGAGCTCGACCCCGTCCATCCTGGGCATCCTCGCGTCCACCAGCGCCACGTCCGGGCGGCACTCGGCGACCACCCGTAGCGCCTCCAGGCCGTCGGTGGCCTGGCCGACCACCTCTATGCCGTCCTCGATCTCCAGCATCTTGCGCAGCCCCTGCCGCAGCAGCTCCTGGTCGTCGGCCAGCAGCACCCTGATCGTGCTCACGACGCCGTCGCCCGCGTACGGATGGGGAGCTCGGCCCGCACCTCGAAACCGCCGTCCGTCCGGTCGCCGCTGACCAGCTTGCCGCCCACCGCGCGGGCACGCTCGGCGAGCGAGGTGAGACCGAAACCGCCGGGCGCGCCGCAGAGGCGCCCCCCGCCGTCGTCGGCGACCACCAGCACGACGCGTGCGCCGTCGAAGGCGAGCCGGCCGTGCACGTGGCGGGCACCGGCGTGCCGGACGGCGTTGGTCAGCCCTTCCTGCAGGACGCGGTAGAGGACCAGCTCGACATCGGGCTCCAGGGGGAGCTCGTCCCCCACCACCTCGAAGGAGACCGTGAGCCCCGTGCCGTCGAACGAGGCCGCCAGCCGCTGCAGCGCCGCGCTGCCGACGCGGCCGTCGAGCGCCAGCGGGCGCAGCGCCCGGACCCAGCGGCGGGCGTCGGCCAGCGCCTCCACGGTGAGCTCCTTCGCCTGGCGCACCTCGTCCCAGGCGGCCTCCGGGCGGCGGGTGCGGAACCGCTCGGCGTTCTCCAGGCTCAGCTTGATCACTGTCAGGTGGTGGCCGATGGAGTCGTGCATCTCCGCGCCCATCCGCGCCCGCTCCTGGGCGACCGTGAGCTCCCTGATCCGGGCCAGCAGCCGCTGCGCCTCCGCCCGCCTGCGCCGGGCCTCCAGCACGGCCGACGTCATGCCGAGCACGAACGAGGAGAACACCACCATCACCATGGTCTGCACCGTGGCGTCCAGCATGCTCCGGCCGTACACCACCACGACGGAGACGAATATCAGGCAGGACAGGCAGCCGATGATGACGGCGGCGGTCCGCATGCCGTAGACGAAGGCCACGTTGGCGACGGCGATGAGGGCCAGCAACTGATGGATCTCGGCCGAGCCCGTCAGCCCCAGCGCGAACGTCGCCAGCAGGAACGCCACCGGCACCGGCCGCCGCCAGTCGTCGGGGCGCCGCCAGGGCAGCAGCGGCCATAACGCGGCCACGAGCGCCAGATTGACGCCGAACGTCCAGGCCCAGGCGGGCTCCACGGGGCTGGAGGAGTAGGCGCCGACCCCGGTGGCGGCGAGCACCAGCCAGAACACGACGCTGAACAGGAACGGCCGCTCGGGATCGCGCAGCCAGGCCGGACGAGGCAGCATGCTCTGACCCTAGTTCGCCTGTACGGGCGCTGTAATCCTCCCTGAGGACCCCTGACGAAGGTCATGACAAGTTCAGACCTGGCGCCGATGCGCGAACACCACCCGGCTACCTACCGTGATATTCATGAAGATCACCCACCCCGCCTGGGCCGTGCTGATCACCATCGCCGCCATGTTCGCGCAAGTGATCGTCGGCGTTCTGCCCGTGATGGTGCTGCTCGACTCCGGCCACCCCCTCTACGGGCCCTTGGGCATGATCGGGACCACGCTGGCCTCGCTCGCGCTCGTCTACGCGATCCGCCGCCTCGGCCGTCAGCCATGGCGCGGCGTGGGTTTAACGCGATCCTGGCGGGCCGTGCCGCACCTGCTGCTGGGTGCCCTGGCGGGCATCATCGCCATAGCCGGCGCCAACGCGCTGTCGGTGGCGACCGGCGTGGCCGCCGGCGTGCCGTGGGAGATGCTCCGTCCAGAGCTGCCCTACCTGCCGCTGGCGATCGCCCTGGCCCTGCTCGGCCAGGCCTTCCCTGAGGAGCTGCTGTGGCGCGGCCACCTGTTCGACACCCTGTCGAGCCGGGGCGTGTCCCCGAGGGTGGTTCTCATCGTGGTGTCGGTGGTCTTCGGCGCGCTGCACATCTTCTCGCAGAGCGCGGCCGACACGGTCACCGAGCGCCTGCTCTTCCTGCTCCCGGCGACCGCGCTCGGCTTCGTCTGCGCGGTGGCCCGGGCGCGCACCGGAGCGGTGTGGATGGCGGTCGGCGTGCACACCGGTTTCCACATGGGCAACATGGTCCTCCCCACCCGTGACCTCCAGTTCGGCACGCAACTCCTCATCATGACCGCCACGCTCACCGTGACCGGGCTGCTCCTCCTGGCCTGGCGCCGAGGACCGCACGCGCCCGCCCGCGAGTCCCAGCCGGGATCGGACGCACCCGCGAGGGCAGCGTCGGACGCCCCCGCACAGGCAGGGGCGGACGCACCCGCCCGGACAGGGGCGTAGGTACCCGCAGCGAGCGAGGTCGGGTCCGTCCGGGAGGAATCGGGCCCGTCTGAGAGAGCAATACCGGTCGGGGGAGTGGCGGTCCGGGGGAGCGGAAGGGGGGCCGGTCGGGAGGCTTGGACGGTGATCGGCGACGAGCCGGGGGCGTGAGTGTGGGCAACCCTCGCCATCGCCCGCCCACCGGCCGTACGGGAGGATCGCACTGTGAGCGAACTGCACTACGTGACCGCCACCGAACTGGCCCGCCTGATCAGGACCAGACAGGTGAGCGCCGTGGAGGTCCTCCAGGCCCACCTGGATCGCATCGAGCAGGTCAACCCCCGGGTCAACGCCATCGTGACTTTGGTCGCCGAGCGGGCGCTCGACGCGGCCAAGGCGGCGGACGCGGCCGAGCCGGCCGGGCCGCTGCACGGCGTGCCCGTCGCGCACAAGGACCTCGTCGACACGGCCGGCATCCGCACGACGTACGGCTCCCCGCTCTTCGCCGGCAACGTCCCGGCCGAGGACGCGCTGATCGTCAAGCGGCTCAGAGCCGCGGGTGCGATCACGCTGGGCAAGACCAACACTCCGGAGTTCGGCACCGGCTCCCACACCGTCAACGAGGTGTTCGGCGCCACCAGGAACCCCTACGACCTGTCCAAGTCCGCGGGCGGCAGCAGCGGGGGAGCCGCCGCCGCGCTGGCCGCCGGCATGGTTCCGCTGGCCGACGGGTCCGACATGGGCGGCTCGCTGCGCAATCCCGCCTCCTTCTGCAACGTCGTGGGCCTGCGCCCGACCCCGGGCCGCGTGCCGTCCCCGTCCGACACCGCCGCCTGGTACACCCTGTCCGTCCAGGGCCCCATGGCCAGGACGGTCGAGGACGCCACGCTGTTGTTGTCGGCCATCGCCGGATTCGACCGCCGCTCGCCCCTGTCGATCAAGGAGGTCTTCACCCCCGAGCCCGAGCAGGGCGTGGCGGGCCTGCGCGTGGCGTGGAGCCCTGACCTGGGCGGGCTGCCGGTGGACGCGCGGACGGCGGCGGTCACCGCGACGGCGCCGGCGGTGTTCGAGCGGCTGGGGGCCCGGGTCGAGCAGGTCGAGCTGGACCTGTCCGAGGCCGAGGACGCGTTCAGGACCTACCGGGCCTGGCATTACGCGCTGTCCTTCGGTGCCCTGACCGGGCTCGGTCCCAACACCGCCTGGAACGTCGAGCAGGGCCGCAAGGTCACGGGAGCCGACCTGGCCCGCGCCGAGCAGGCCCGCAGCCGCCTCTACCAGCGGATGGCGGGGTTCTTCGACACCTATGACGTGCTGATCGCGCCGGTCAGCCAGGTGCCGCCGTTCCCGGTCGAGCAGCCGTACGTCGAGGAGATCAACGGGGAGCGGCTGCCCGACTATCTCGCCTGGATGCGCTCCGCGTACTGGATCAGTGTTCTGCACGCGCCGGCCGCATCCGTCCCGGCCGGCTTCACCGAGGACGGGCTGCCGGTGGGGGTGCAGATCATCGGCAGGCCGTTCGAGGACGCCAGGGTGTTGCGGGTGGCGCACGCGTTCGAGCAGGCCACCCGGCACGCCGACCGCCACCCACCGCTCTGAGGGCGGCCGGTACGCCGGGGAGTCAGAGCGGGTCGCCGAACGGTTGCCGCAGCGGCGACTCCCGATAGCCGTGCATGCCCTCCAACAGCCCGAACAACCCCACCGCCAGCAGCGGCCACGACACCAGCACACCGGAGGCGGTCAGCTTCAGCGCCCCGGGAAGGACCTTGATCCCGGGCGCGGCCGCCTCCACCGTGACGGCGCCGATCGTGAACGTGGACCCGACCCACCACGTCAGCCCCGCGGCGAGCGCCCCGCCCGCGCAGAGCCCCAGGAGCACCGGCAACATCCACCGCCGTCCGGTGAACCACGCGACGCCGCCGCACAGCAACCCCAGCCCGCCGGTGATCAGCGCGAACCAGCCGTCGGCCGCGATCAGCGCCTGCGTGGTCGGATCGGCGAGCACCGTCTCGCCCTGCTGCGTGACCTGGTACGGAGCCCGCGGCGTCAGCCCGGACCAGAGCAGTCCGGCGGTGACTCCGAGAGCGGCGAGCGCGAGGACAGTTACCGCAAAAGCGCGTACTTCCCTCGTCACGCCACTCCCCCTCACATGTACGTGTGAATCACTTGATGGTATCCCCCGGCTAGGCTCGCTTCGTGATTGCAGAAGAGGTCTGGCTGATAGAGCCCTCCGGCCCGCTCCGGGGCGACGTCGAGGTGCGCGGTTCCAAGAACGGTGTGTCCAAGCACATGGTCGCCGCCATGCTCGGCACCGGGGAGAGCAGCATCCACAACGCCCCGGAGGTGGGCGAGGTGGGCATCACAGCCGCCATGCTGGAGGCCCTCGGCATACACGTCGAGATCACCGGCACCGAGATCAGGATCGAGCGCGGCCCGCAGATCGAGCCCAGGGTGCCGGCGGCGTTCACCGGGCTCAACCGCATCCCGATCCTCATGCTGGGTCCGCTGCTGCACCTGGCGGGGGAGGCGTTCGTCCCGCTGGTCGGCGGCGACCCGATCGGCCGGCGCCCGGTGAACTTCCACGTGGAGGCGCTGCGCTCGATGGGCGCCGAGGTCGAGGTGGGCGACACCGGCATCTTCGCCAAGGCCAAACGGCTCAACGGCACCCGGATCGAGCTGCCCTACCCCAGCGTGGGCGCCACGGAGACGATCCTGATGTCGGCGGTGCTGGCCGAGGGCAAGACCGTGCTGAAGAACGCCGCCATGGAGCCCGAGGTGGTGGAGCTGGCGCTGTTCCTGCAGCGGATGGGGGCCAGGATCGAGTTGTCGCCCGACCGCCGCATCGTCATCGAGGGTGTCGAGCAGTTGCGCGGCGCCTCCACCTGGCTGACCGGCGACCGCATCGAGGCGTTCTCGTACCTGGCGGCGGGCCTGGTCACGGGCGGGGAGGTGCGGGTGCACGGCTGCCCGCAGGACCGCCTGGTCACCGCGATCACCACGCTGGCCAGGATGGGCGCCCAGTTCGCCATCAACGACGAGTACGTCTGCGCCACCGCGCCCCCCGAGGGTCTGCGCGCCGCGGCCGTGCAGACCGACACCCACCCGGGGTTCATGACCGACTGGCAGACGCCGCTGATGGTGCTGTTCACGCAGAGCCAGGGCATGTCGGTCCTGCATGAGACCGTCTTCGAGAACCGCCTGGTGTACGTGCCGGCGCTGCAGAAGATGGGCTGCGAGATCGAGGTCTTCGACCAGTGCCTGGGCGGGCCCGCCTGCCGTTACCACGACACCAACGCCAGGCACTCGGCCGTGGTGCGCGGCGTGTCCCAGCTCAAGGGCGCCGACGTGACGCTGCCCGACATCAGGGCCGGGTTCTCGGCCGTCCTGGCGGCGGCGGTGGCCGACGGCACGTCCACGCTGCGCGGCGTGCACCACATCGAGCGCGGTTACCACCGGCCGTTCGAGCAGTTCGCCTCCCTTGGTCTGAACATCCGCAGACAACAGTAAAGAGCCGGGAAGTAGGAGTTTGCCGGGGTTCTGGTGGTTGCAGATCATCTGACGTGACCGTACTCAGATCCGCCGGCGGGCTCGCACTGGCGGGGGCGCTCGGCGGCGTGCTGACGGCGGCACTCGTCGCGCCTGTGGTGGGCGGCGGTGGCCTCGCCGCGATGAACGTCACGAGCACCTTCGTCGACCTGCCGCCCGCTCCGCGCGAGGAGCCGCTCGCGCAGGTGACCAGGCTGCTGGACAAGGACGGCAGGCCGTTCGCCCAGTTCTACGAGGCCAACAGGACGGCGGTGCCGCTCGCCGCCGTCGCCCCGGTGATGCGCAAGGCCATCGTGGCCATCGAGGACGCCCGCTTCTACGAGCACGGCGGCCTCGACGTCAGGGGCACGTTCCGGGCGCTGCTCACCAACACCCAGGCGGGCGGCATCCGGCAGGGCGGCTCGTCCCTGACGCAGCAGCTCGTGAAGAACATCCTGGTGGAGAGCGCCCGCAGCGACGCGGAGCGCGACAAGGCCCGCGCGCCCAACCTGGCGCGCAAGATCACCGAGCTGCGGTACGCGCTGGCGCTGGAGAAGAAGTACCGCAAGGACGAGATCCTGGAGCGCTACCTCAACATCGCCTACTTCGGGGCGGGCGCGCACGGGGTGGAGGCGGCGGCCAGGCGGTTCTTCACCACCTCGGCCGCCAAGCTGACCCTGACCCAGGCGGCCACGCTGGCGGGCGCGGTGCGGATGCCGTACTCGACCGATCCCTCGCTCGGCAAGGAGCACCGGGCGCGCCTGCTCATGCGGCGCGACCTCGTCCTCGACCGGATGGCCGGGCTCAAGCTGATCACCCCGCAGGAGGCGGCGAGCGCCAAGACCGCCGCGCTCGGCATCAAGCTCAGGCCCGAGCCCGGCGGCTGCGAGCAGAGCGAGTTCCCGTTCTACTGCCTGTACGTGCAGCGCGAGCTCCTCTCGAACGCCGCCTTCGGCAACAACGCGGCCGAGCGCCGGGCCAGGATGGCCCGAGGCGGGCTGGTGATCAGGACCAGCCTCGACCCGATCGCGCAGCGCGCCGCCGAGCAGGCCATCCAGCGGTACGTGGCGCCCCAGGACAGCGAGGTGGCGGCCGAGGCCATGGTCGAGCCGGGAACCGGGCGGATCAGGGCGATGGCGGCCAGCAAGCGCTTCGGCCGCAACCCCGGCAACAACAAGAACGGCCCCAAGACCACCTTCAACCTGGCCGCCGACGTGGCGCACGGCGGCGGGCAGGGCTTCCAGGCCGGATCGACGTTCAAGGTGTTCACCCTCGCGACGGCGCTGCAGCAGGGCTGGCGCTTCAACGACGGCTTCCAGACGCCCGGGGCGCTGGTGCCGGGGCAGGGCTACCGCGACTGCTCCGGACGGGCGGTCAACGACCCGGACACCCGGATCCTGAACGCCAGCGGCGAGGGCGAGGGCGGCCCGCACAGCATCGAGACCGGCACCTGGAAGTCGGTGAACATCTTCTACATGATGCTGGAGCGCAAGGTCGGGCTCTGCAACGTGGTGAAGACGGCCAGGTCGCTCGGGGCCGTGCGGGCCGACGGGGGGCCGCTGAAGGAGGTGCCGACGTTCACGCTGGGCGTCAACGAGATGGACCCGGTGACGGTGGCGGCGTCGTTCGCGGCGTTCGCGGCCAGGGGCGTCTACTGCCGGCCGCTGGCCATCATGGAGATCACCGGCAGGGACGGGCGGCGCACGCGGGTGCCGCCCGCGTGCGAGCAGGCCATCGACCGGCCGGTCGCGGACGCGGTGAACCACGTGCTGACGGGCGTCTTCGACAAGGGCACCATGCACGGGCAGGCCATCGACCGGCCGGCCGCGGGCAAGACGGGCACCAACAACGGCTACACCTCCGCCTGGTTCGCCGGCTACACCCCCGCGCTGGCGGCGGCGGTCAGCGTCGGGGACATCCGGGGCTCCTACAAGTTCCCGTTGCAGGGGGTGCAGATCGGGGACCGCCACTACGGCTCGGTGCAGGGGGCGTCGCTGCCGGGGCCCATCTGGGTGGACTCCATGGGAGCCGCGCTGCGCCGGATCGAGCCGGAAGGTTTCCCCGGGCCGGACATGTCGCGCTTCGGCGGCGGGGAGACCCCTGGGCTGGAGAAGGCCCAGGCGGAGGAGGATCGCAAGAAGCGGCGCGGCGACCGGCCCTTCGCCAGGCGGCATCGCCGGCTCTTCGAATGGCTGCTCGGCCACGCGTCGGCGCTCCCGGAGCTCCGGCGGCCGCGCCGGCGGGGGATCGCCGAGATCGGGGCATCGCCCGGTGACCGCCCGCCGCTCGACACGCCGCCCGTCCACCGCCCCTCGCCACCGGACGGGCCCACCCGCCGCCCCTCGCCACCGGACAGGCCCGACGGCGGGCGACCGTCACAGGACGGTCCGTACAGCGGGCGCCGCCCGGACGGCGGGCGACCGCAGCAGGACGGTCCTCACGGCGGACGCCGGCCGCAGGGCCGCCCGTACGGTGGGCCTCCGCCGCAGGACGGCCCTTACGACAGGCGCCCGTCGCGGGAGGGACCGTACCGCGGTCGTCACCGATAGGCGCTGCCGAGGGCGCCGGAAGGCGCTCCCGAAAACGGCCGGCAGGCGGCCCTAAGGTGCCCGTACGTCGCAGGGCGTCAGCGGGTCCTGAGGCGTCAGCGGGTCCTGAGGGCGGCGTCTCAGCGGACCTTGCCGATCGGCGCGGTGACGGCTCCGGTGAGGGCGATGAGGTCGCCGGGCGCGGTCTCGATCTGCAGCCCCCGCCTCCCGGCCGAGAAGTAGATCGTCTCGAAGCCGAGCGCCGAGGAGTCGACCACCGTCGGAAGCCGTTTGCGCTGCCCCAGCGGGCTGATGCCGCCCACGACGTAGCCGGTCACCCGCTCCACCTTGGCGGCGTCGGCCATCGCGGCCCGCTTGCTGTCCAGCGCGCTCGCCAGCGCCTTGAGGTCGAGTTTGCCCGCCACCGGCACGACCGCCACCGCCAGCCCGCTCTCGACCTCCGCCACCAGGGTCTTGAAGATCCGCTCATAGGGCACGCCGAGCGCGTCCGCGGCCTCCTCGCCGTACGCCTGCGCGGCGGCGTCGTGCTCGTACGGGTGGAGCGTGAATGCGGCCTGGGCGTTGGCCAGCGCGATGGTCGCCGGGGTGCCGCCCTTGCCTTTCGACGATTTACTCACGGGATCCCAGTGTAGCGAATCTACAATGTAAAGGCCCGGCCCGGTGTGTACCCGAACGCCCGCCCGAACACATCGATGAACGCGCTCGCCGACGCCCACCCGCAGCGATGGGCCACCGCCGTCACCGGCACGCCGTCGGCGAGGAGCAGGAGCGCGTGGTGCAGGCGGAGCTGGGTGCGCCACTGCGGGAAGGTCATGCCGAGCTCGCGCCGGAACAACCTGGCCAGCGTGCGGCCGCTGGTCCCCGCCCCCTGGGCGATCTCGGCGAGGGTCCTGCCGTCGGCGGGGTCACGGCGCAGGGACGCGCAGACGGCGGCCAGCCTGGGCTCCTCGGTGGTGGGCAGGTGGAACGGCTGCTCGGGCGCCCGCCTGAGCCGATCGAGCAGCACGCCCAGCAGCCTGCCCCGCTCGGCCCGCGAGCCGGCTTCGTCGTCGCTGTCCGCGATGTCGTCCGTGTCCGCGATGTCGTAGGTGTACGCGGAGCCGTAGGTGTCCGCGGTGTCGCCCGTGTACGCGGAGTCGGCCGTGTCCGCGGTGTCGCCGGTGTACGCGATGATCAGCTCGCGCAGCAGCGGCCCCACCGCGAGCACCGCGGGCCGGTCGAGCCCGAGCGGGTTCTGCGGCAGCCCGACCAGGCGCAGATCGGTGTTCCCGTGGGCGCGGTGCTCGTGCACGGTCCCGGCCGGGACCCAGATCGCCCGGTTGGCGGGCGCCACCCAGGTGCCCGCGCCGGTGGTGACCGAGAGCACGCCGCGGCAGGCGTACACGATCTGGTGGGTGTCGTGCCGGTGCGCGTCGATGCCCGCGCCGGAGGTCAGGGGACGCCGCCCGGTGGGGGCTTCGGAGAGGTGGCGGATTCCCGTCATGGGTTGGCATTTTATCGGAAGCGAGCCAGGAGTCTCCGGGCGCAGGATCGAGGCGTGAACAGGATTCCCATGCTCGCCGCCGGCCACGCCACCGTGGACTTCTATCAGGGCGCGGTCCCCGCCCTCGTGCCGTTCCTGGTGGCCGGGCGCGGCTACGGCTATGTGGCCGTCTCCGGCATCGTGCTGGCGGCGACGCTGCTGTCGTCCGTCGTGCAGCCGCTGTTCGGCGTGCTGACCGACAGGCGGCGGATGCCGTGGCTGATCCCGGTGAGCATGGTGGTCGCCGGCGCCGGGGTGGCGTTCGGCGGCGTGTCCGACTCCTACGCGCTGACCTGGCTGGCCGTGGCGCTGTCCGGGCTGGGCGTGGCCGCCTACCATCCCGAGTCCGCGCGCCTGGCCAGGGTCGCCAGCGAGGGCAGCCATATGCGGATGAGCTGGTTCTCGCTGGGCGGGACGCTCGGGTTCGCCACGGCTCCCGTGCTGGTGACGCCGCTGCTGGCGGGCTGGGGGCTGGGCGCCTCGCCGTTCCTGCTGGCGCCGGCGGTGCTGGGCGCGGTGGTGACGCTTCCGGCGATCCGCGCGCTGACCGGGGGAGAGCGGGTGGCGAAGGCGGCCGCGCCGGTGTCCGGCGGCGACGACTGGCCGTCGTTCGTCCGGCTGACGCTGGTGATCGTCTTCCGCTCGATCGTGTACGTCGGCCTGAGCGCCTTCGTCGCCCTGTACATGGGCGGTGGCGTGGCGGGCGCGGTGGCGCTGCTCGTGTTGTTCGCGGGCGGGGCGGCAGGAACGGTGCTGGGTGGCCGGCTCGCCGCCCGCTGGGGACGGGTGCGCACGATGCGCCTGTCGTACGCGCTGGCCGTTCCGGCGGTCGCGGGCGTGACCCTCGCCCCCGGCGGCCTGGCGTACGTCTTCATCGCCGCCTCCTCGATCGCCCTGTACGCGCCCTTCTCCCTGCACGTCACGCTGGGCCAGGACTTCCTGCCGACCAGGGTGGGCACGGCCGGCGGCGTGACCCTGGGCCTGGCGGTGAGCGTCGGCGGCCTGGCCAGCCCGCTGGTCGGCGTGATCGCGGAGGCCGCCACGCTCAGGACGGCACTGGCCTGCCTGATCGTGTTCCCGGTGCTGGCCTGGCTCGTGTCACGCACGCTGAAGGAGCCCGCCAGGGAACCCGAGCCCGCCTGAGAGGCGTGGCCACGCGGCGGGTCAGGACGTGGGCAGGCGCAGCACGCTGGTGTTGTCGCGCTGGGACGGGTCGAGCCGGGTGGAGGTGACGCGGGCGACGAGGGGCAGGGAGTCTCCGGCGTCGCGGGCGACGTT
This sequence comes from Nonomuraea sp. NPDC002799, assembly GCF_053592075.1. Lineage (NCBI taxonomy): Bacteria > Bacillati > Actinomycetota > Actinomycetes > Streptosporangiales > Streptosporangiaceae > Nonomuraea > Nonomuraea sp. NPDC002799. Next base: position 203,882 of record NZ_JBSFVA010000003.1, on the reverse strand, counting down.
CACCCGGGCCGAGATCCGCACCGGCCGCCCGGGATGGACGGCGCCGATGGTGCAGGTCGCCTCCCTGCTGTCGCGCTCGCAGGTCGCCCCGCTCACCTCCGCCAGGCTCGCCCCGGCCGGTATGGAGAGCGTGACGGGCACCTGGGCGGCGGCCATCAGCCCGCGCATGGCGACGGTGGCGGTGACGGTCGCGGTGGCGCCGCGCCGGACCGGCCGCGACGGTCCCGAGAGATCGACGGACAGCGCGTCGTACACGCCGCGCGGGTCGGCCCGTTTGACGATGACGCCGTAACCCTGGGAACTGAGCGCGGTCGCGAGGGAGTTGCCGTCCGCCTCGCCGTCCTCCTTGCCCGCCGACAGCACCCCGACCAGGTCGTCGGTGTCCTTGAGCACCCACGGCCCGCCGCTGTGCCCCTTGAACAGGTGGCAGTTGTCCGTCTCCATCCGCCCGCCGCCCGGCGCGGCCGAGGCGGCGCGGGCGCCGGCCGCGGTGTCGAGGGTGGTGTCGAGGGCGGTGTCGGGGGCGACGGCCTGGGAGGGCTGCGTCTTGCCGAGGCACCAGAGCTGGTCCCTGCCGTCGTACGGCTTGCGTCCCAGCACCCCCGGGTAGCCCGTGGTGGCGATGGTGTAGTCGCCGCCCTCGTTGCGCATCGGGGTGAAGGCGCCGACGGTCTGCTGCAGGGTGCGCCGCTTCTTGCCGGCGCCGACCTCGATGAGGGCGATGTCGTAGACCGAGTTCCAGTCGCCGCCGCTGCGGCCGGTGTAGCGGTTGGGCTTCCAGGCCCGCCGCGCCCCCCAGCGCCCGTACGGCTCGCGCCCCCGGACACTCGTCGCCCGCCCGTCGTAGGCGGGCACGAACGCGAAGCTGCTGTGCCACCGGCCCTGCTCGGAGTCGTCGGGGATGCCGTACACGCAGTGCGCGGCGGTGACGATGAGCACCTTGACCTCCGAGCGCACGACGGAGGCGCTGCAGGAGTCGCCCTTGCCGGAGGCGTTGACGAAGAACAGCCGGCCGCTGATGCGGCTCTGGGCCGTGCCGGTGTAGGGGCGCTGCACCCGGACGTAGCCGTTGGGGTCCCCGCCGGGCGTGAGCCGTTTGCCCGAGGGCACGCTGCGCGGCTCGGCCGTGCCGCCGGCGGCCTTGGCGCTCGGGCCGCCGGAGCCGGCGCTCGGCAGGGTCGCGGCCTTGGCCCTGGCCTGCTTGCCCGCCGTCCAGTAGCGCACCGCCCGGCCGGGTCGCATCAGCGGCGAGGACTCGGCGCCCAGGCTCGAACGCCGCAGCGGAGCGGCGGGCGTGCGGTCGGCCGCCACGGGCACCGCGAGCGCGACGCCGGCCAGCGTGGTGAGCGTGGTGACCAGGGCCTTCTGCACAGCGTCCCCCCAGAGTGAATCGACAGCGTTCGATCACTCTAAGTCACTATATGAAGGCGAACAGTAGTGTGGGTGGCGTGTCGGTGTCAGCCGGCGGCCGCGTCGCCCTCGCGTCCGGGAGACAGGATCTCCGCCGTGCCGGCCTCGGCGGGATCGCGGTCGGGGCGCAGCCCGCGCCACGAGGGGTGCCGCAGCCGCCCGTCACCGGTGACCTCGGCGTACTGCACCTCGCCCACGATCCTCGGCGTCACCCAGTGCGCGTCGCGGAGGTGCTCGCGCGGCACCGGCTCGTCGAACGGCGGGTCGGGCCGCTCCAGCGGCGCCAGCAGCTCCCGCAGGTCGTGGAGCATGGCCTGGGTGAACCCGGTGCCGACGTGCCCGACGTAGGCGAGCCGGCCGTGCCGGTCGTACGCGCCGAGCAGCAGCGACCCGATCATCCCCGAACGCCGTCCGCCGCCCGGCTTCCAGCCGCCGATCACGACCTCGGCCGTGCTGACGTTCTTGATCTTGGTCCACTCGCCGCTGCGCCTGCCCGGCCGGTACGGCGAGCTCAGCCGCTTGCACACGACCCCTTCGAGCCCGAGCTCGCGCGAGGAGTCGAACGCCCGGGCCGCGTGGTCGGGGAACCAGACGGGCACCTCCCACCGGTAGCCCGGCGTGAGCGTGCTCTCCAGGAGCCGCCTGCGCTCGGCGTACGGCCGGGAGACCACGCTGCCGTCGTCGAGGTGGAGCACGTCGAAGGCCATGAACGTCACCGGCACCGCCCGGGTCAGCTCGGCCACGGCGGCCGGGTTGCGCTGGTGCATCCGGGGTTGCAGCGCCTCGAAGCTGGGCCGGCCCGTCTCGTCGAAGGCCACGATCTCCCCGTCGACGACGGCCGCGCGCCCGCCGGCGGCTCCGGCCATGAGCTGCAGCTCGGGGTAGGCGGGGGTGATGTCCTTGCCGTTGCGCGACATCAGGCGGACGGCGCCGTCCTCGATGTAGGCGAGGGCGCGCACGCCGTCCCACTTCATCTCCACGGCCCAGTCCGCGCCCTGGACGGAGCTCAGGGTGCCGAGCTGGGCCAGCATCGGCGCGTAGGCCGGCAGCCGGGACATGGTGCAGGCCGTACCCCGTCAGCATGATCACCAGCGGTGAGACGGGGTCTACAGATGGTCAAGCGGCGTGTCTTCCACCAGTTCGGCGAGGTCCACGCCGTGCTCGCCCAGTTCGGTGACCGTCGCACAGTAGCCGCGCAGGTAGGTACGGCCGTTGACGCGGTGCGAGACGCGCAGCAGCGGACGGTCGTCGAGGATGATCGCCTCGACGACGATGCCGCCTGGCCCGCGCCACTGTCCCATGAAGCCAGGGTAAAGGATCGGACATAATGGACACATAACGTAAAAGCGCTCACACGCCCTTGGGGAAGGTGTGCGCTCCTGCTGCGACACGTGCCCTGTGGTAAAGATCGCGTGACGTGATTTTTGGATTACCCGGAGTTTTCGCCGCCTCCCGCGTTAGAGGGCGCTCGCGCAGGGCAATAGTGATGACTTCAGGCTTTCCCCGGCCGTGGCCGTACCCCCGTGACGGCCACGGCACCCGCCCCGGCAGGCCCGGTCCGGGGTGATGGCGGTCGCGGGGTGGCGTCCGGCCGATGCCGCCCCGCGACCGCCATACGTCTGTCACGGGTCCGTCGTCCCCGGCTTCCGTCCGCATGATGGACAGAGCGAGATTCGGGAGCCGGACTCCGTAGACTGTGAGGGTGATTTCCCGTATCGACATGCGCGACTCCCTGCCCGGGAGCCTGCGCGACGTGTTGCCCCGTGCCGAGCTCGACGTCGAGGCCGCCCTGGAGAAGGTGCGGCTCATCTGCGAGGACGTACGCCATCGCGGGGCGGCAGCCGTACGGGAGCTGACCGCCAAGTTCGACGGTGTCGAGATCGCCACCACCCGCGTTCCCGCCGAGGCGATCGGCAGGGCGCTCGACGAGCTCGACCCCAGGGTCAGGGCCGCGCTGGAGGAGTCGATCAGGCGGGCCAGGCTGGTCCACCACGACCAGCGGCGCGCCGACGTCACCACCCAGGTCGTGCCCGGTGGCACCGTGACCGAGCGGTGGGTGCCGGTCGACCGGGTGGGCCTCTACGTCCCCGGCGGGCGCGCGGTCTATCCGTCCAGCGTCGTGATGAACGTCGTGCCGGCCCAGGAGGCCGGCGTCGCCTCGCTGGCCGTGACCAGCCCGGCGCAGAAGGACTTCGGCGGGCTGCCGCACCCCACGATCCTGGCCGCGTGCGCGCTGCTCGGCGTCGACGAGGTCTACTCCGCAGGCGGGGCGCAGGCGGTGGCCATGTTCGCGTACGGCACCGAGGAGTGCCCCGCGGCCACCATGGTGACCGGGCCGGGCAACATCTGGGTCACGGCGGCCAAGCGGCTGCTCAAGGGGCGCATCGGCATCGACTCCGAAGCGGGCCCGACCGAGATCGCCATCCTCGCCGACGAGACGGCCGACCCGGTCCACGTGGCCGCCGACCTGATCAGCCAGGCCGAGCACGACACGATCGCCGCCGCCGTGCTGGTCACCACCAGCCCCGAGCTGGCCGACGCGGTCGAGAAGGAGCTGCCCGGCCAGGTGTCGGCGACCAGGCACTCCGAGCGCATCGCCGAGGCACTGGGCGGCCGGCAGTCCGGCATCGTGCTGGTGAGCTCCATCGACGACGGCCTCAAGGTCGTCGACGCCTACGCCGCCGAGCACCTGGAGATCCACACCGCCGACGCGGCGGCCGTCGCGGCGCGGGTGCGCAACGCCGGAGCGATCTTCGTGGGCGCCTACGCCCCGGTCTCCCTGGGCGACTACCTCGCCGGCTCCAACCACGTGCTGCCCACGGGCGGTTGCGCCTGCCACTCCAGCGGCCTGTCGGTGCAGTCGTTCCTGCGCGGCATCCACGTCGTCGACTACACCCGCGAGGCGCTCGCGGAGGCCGCCGCGCACGTGTCGGTCCTGGCCGACGCCGAGGACCTGCCCGCCCACGGCGCCGCGATCCGCGCCCGATTCGACTGGCAAGTCCCTACGGAGACCGCGTGAACCTGGACGATCTGCCCATCCGAGACGACCTTCGGGGCAAGTCGCCGTACGGCGCGCCCCAGATCGAGGTCCCCGTCCGGCTCAACACCAACGAAAACCCCTATCCGCCCTCCGCGGCGCTGATCGCCGACCTGGCAGAAGTGGTCAGGGCCGGCGCGGGCGACCTCAACCGCTATCCCGACCGGGACGCCGTGGCCCTGCGGGCCGGCCTGGCCGCCTATCTCGGCCACGGCCTGACCACCGAGCAGGTGTGGGCCGCCAACGGCTCCAACGAGGTGCTCCAGCAGATCCTGCAGGCGTTCGGCGGCCACGGCCGCACGGCCATGGGGTTCGAGCCGTCCTACTCGATGCACCCGATCATCACCAGCGGCACCAGCACCGAGTGGGTCAGAGCCAGCCGCGAGGACGACTTCTCGCTCGACCCCGGCAAGGCCACGGCGGCGATCGAGGAGCACCGGCCCGACATCGTCTTCCTGGCCTCGCCCAACAACCCGACGGGCACCGCCCAGCCGATCGAGACGATCGAGACGATCCTGGCCGCCGCCCCGGGCATGGTCGTGGTGGACGAGGCCTACGCCGAGTTCGCCCGCGAGGGCACGCCGTCGGCGCTGACCCTGCTGCCCGCCCACCCAAGGCTCATCGTCACCCGGACGATGTCCAAGGCGTTCGCCATGGCGGGCACCCGGCTGGGTTATCTGGCCGCCTGCCCGGCCGTGGTGGAGGCGCTGCTGCTGGTGCGGCTGCCGTACCATCTGTCCACGCTCACCCAGGCGGCGGCGCTCACGGCGCTGCGGCACCGCGCCGACCTGCTCGGCACGGTCGACACGCTGCGGCGCGAGCGGGACGACACGGTCGCCTGGTTGCGGTCCAAGGGCCTGTCCGTGGCCGACTCCGACGCCAACTTCGTGCTGTTCGGGCGTTTCCCCGACCGGCACAAGGTGTGGGAGGCCCTGCTGGAGCGGGGAGTGCTCATCCGCGAGGTGGGCCCGCCAGAATGGCTGCGGGTGTCGATCGGCACCGGTGAGGAGATGGCGGCCTTCCGCGCCGCCCTGGAAGGAGTCCTGTGAGCCGCGTAGGCCGCGTCGAGCGCGTTACGAAAGAGACCTCGGTCCTGGTGGAGGTCGGCCTCGACGGCACGGGCCTGGTCGACGTGTCGACCGGGGTCGGCTTCTTCGACCACATGCTGGGCCAGCTCGGCAAGCACGGGCTGTTCGACCTGACGGTCAAGACCGAGGGCGACCTGCACATCGACTCCCACCACACGATCGAGGACACCGCGCTCGCCCTGGGCAAGGCGTTCCGCGACGCGTTGGGCGACAAGTCGGGCATCAGGCGGTTCGGCAGCGCGTCGTGCCCGCTGGACGAGGCGCTCGCCCAGGTCACCGTCGACCTGTCCGGCCGCCCCTACCTCGTGCACTCCGAGCCCGAGGGCATGGCGCCGATGATCGGCCCCGACTACGACTCGACGATGACGCGCCACATCCTGGAGTCGCTCGTCGCCCAGGCCGCGATCTGCCTGCACGTGCACGTCCCCTACGGCCGCAACGCCCACCACATCGTGGAGGCCCAGTTCAAGGCGCTGGCCCGGGCGCTGCGGGAGGCTTCCGAGCTCGACCCGCGCGCCACCGGGGTGCCGAGCACCAAGGGCGTCCTATGACCGACAACCTGCTCGCCGGCGTGATGGTCTTCATCGGCCTGTTCCTGCTCGGCGGCGTGTTCTCCCTGGGCAAGCAGGGGCTCAAGATCGGTGCGTCCATCTGCGCGATCGGCGCGGCGATGGCGATCACGGCGGGGGTGCTGTGGTGGTGAGCAAGAACGTCGTGGTGCTCGACTACGGGTCGGGCAACCTGCGCTCGGCCGAGCGGGCCCTGGCCAGGGTCGGCGCCGATGTGACCGTGACGTCCGACTTCGAGGCCGCGCTCGACTGCGACGGCCTCGTGGTGCCGGGCGTCGGCGCGTTCGCGGCCTGCATGGCGGGGCTCAAGGCCGTCCACGGCGACCGGATCATCGGCCGCCGCCTGTCCGGCGGCCGTCCGGTGCTGGGCATCTGCGTCGGCATGCAGATCCTGTTCGCCAAGGGCGTCGAGCACGGCGTGGAGACCGAGGGCTGCGGCGAGTGGCCGGGCACGGTCGAACGACTCGACGCGCCCGTCCTGCCCCACATGGGGTGGAACACCGTCAAGGCCCCCGACGACAGTGTCCTGCTGGCCGGCCTCGACGCCGCCACCCGCTTCTACTTCGTGCACTCCTACGGGGTGCGCGAGTGGGAGTTGCGGCCGGGCGACGGGTTCGCCGAGCCGGTCGTCACCTGGGCCGAGCACGGCGTGCCGTTCGTGGCCGCCGTGGAGAACGGCCCGCTGACGGCCACCCAGTTCCATCCGGAGAAGTCCGGCGACGCCGGAGCCGCGCTGCTGCGCAACTGGCTCGGCACGCTGTGAGGAGAAAGGTCCGGAGGGCCTTATGAGCAAGGAGCGGGCGCGCCGGCGGGCCGAGCGGGAGGCCGAGCGGGCGCGGGCGATCCGGGCCAACGAGGAGCGGCAGGCGCGCCGGTCGCGCCGCCGCGCCCTCGTCGCCCGGCTGGCCCCGCGCCCGGTGCGCTTCTACCGCCAGGGCGGCCTGCTCGCCCGCCGCCACCGCGCCCAGAACGGGCTGGTGGCCCTCGGTTTCCTGCTCGTGCAAGTGATCGTCTGGCTGGTCTGGGGCTCCTTCGGCCTCAGCCTGGCCGTCCTCGTCTTCTCGCTGCTGCTCGCACCCGTTGTCGTGACCCTCGCCTTCGACCGGAGGATCTGAATGTCGCTCGTATTGTTGCCCGCCGTGGACGTCGTCGATGGCCAGGCCGTACGCCTGGTCCAGGGCGAGGCCGGGACCGAGACCGGTTACGGCGCGCCGCTCGCCGCCGCGCTGGCCTGGCAGGAGGCGGGCGCCGAGTGGATCCATCTGGTCGACCTCGACGCCGCGTTCGGCCGGGGCGGCAACCGGGAGCTGATCGCCGGCGTGATCGGCCGGCTCGACGTGAACGTGGAGTTGTCCGGCGGCATCCGCGACGACGACTCCCTGGCCGCCGCGCTGGCCACCGGCTGCCGCCGGGTCAACATCGGCACCGCGGCCCTGGAGAACCCGGAGTGGTGCCGCAAGATCATCGCGGAGCACGGCGACAAGATCGCGGTCGGGCTCGACGTGCGCGGCACCACGCTCGCCGCGCGCGGCTGGACCGAGGACGGGGGTGACCTGTGGGAGGTGCTCGACCGGCTGGAGGCCGACGGCTGCCCCCGCTACGTCGTCACCGACGTGACCAAGGACGGCATGCTCAAGGGCCCCAACCTCGACCTCTACCGGCAGATCTGCGCCCGCACCGACAAGCCCGTCGTGGCCAGCGGAGGCGTTTCCAGCCTCGATGACCTGCTGGCACTGGCTTCTCTCGTTCCCGACGGAGTGGAGGGGGCCATCGTGGGCAGGGCCCTGTACGCTCACGCGTTCACGCTGGAAGATGCACTGGCGGCGGTACGCGTGCAGCTTCGCCGGGAGGGGGCGAGATGAGCGTCAGCAGCATCGGTATGGAAAGTACCGGACCGAGGGTGTTCTCGGGCGGCATCTGGGAGGAACAGTACGGCTACGCCCGCGCGGTCGTCGTAGGTGACCGGGTGATCGTGTCCGGGTGCACGTCCACCGTGGAGGGAGAGGTACGCCACGTCGGCGACGCCTACCAGCAGAGCCTGACCGCGATCGGCATCGCGCTGGAAGCGGTCGCCATGGGCGGCCTCACCCGCGACGACGTGGTCATGATCCGCTACTACGTGGTGGAGCAGCGGCACTTCGACCGGGTCGGCAGGGCCATCCACGACGTCTTCAACAAGGTGCGGCCCGCCTGCACCGGAGTGCGGGTGGCCGGTCTGGTCGACCCGCGAATGCTGGTCGAGATCGAGATAGAGGCACTGCGCGCATGACCGTCGCGGTAAGAGTCATCCCCTGCCTTGACGTGGACGCCGGACGTGTGGTGAAAGGCGTCAACTTCGAGAACCTCCGCGACGCGGGCGACCCCGTCGAGCTGGCCAGGCGCTACGACGACGAGGGCGCCGACGAGCTCACCTTCCTCGACATCACCGCGTCCTCGGGTGAGCGCGAGACCATGCTCGACGTGGTGCGCAGGACCGCCGAGCAGGTGTTCATCCCGCTCACCGTCGGCGGAGGCGTGCGCGCGGTCGAGGACGTCAACCGGCTGCTGCGGGCGGGCGCCGACAAGGTGTCGCTCAACACGGCCGCCATCGCCAGGCCGGAGCTGCTCACCGAGGCGTCGCGGCGGTTCGGCGCCCAGTGCGTCGTGCTCTCCGTGGACGCCCGGCGCGCCCCGGGCACGGACAGCGGCTTCGAGGTGACCACCCACGGCGGCCGGCGCGGCACCGGCATCGACGCGGTGGAGTGGGCCGCGCGCGGCGAGGAGCTGGGCGTGGGAGAGATCCTGCTCAACTCGATGGACGGAGACGGCACGCTCGACGGCTACGACCTGGAGATGTTGCGGGCGGTCAGGGCGGCCGTCCGGGTTCCGGTCATCGCCAGCGGTGGCGCGGGCCGGCTGGAGGACTTCCCGCCGGCGGTGGCGGCGGGCGCGGACGCGGTGCTCGCGGCCAGTGTGTTCCACTTCGGCACGCTGAAGATCTCCGAGGTCAAGGAGACGATCCGGATGGCGGGCCACCCGGTCCGCTAGGCCGTCCGCCGGGAGGCCGCGGTGCGCGCCGCGGCCTCGCAGGTGCGGGTCAGAAGACCCGCAGATGATGGAAGAGCTCGTAGGAGACGTCCTTGGCGGCGAACGCGGCCGCCTCGGACCGCTTGACGGCCAGGTACGCGCTGCGCCGCAGCGGCCCCAGCGCCTCCATGAGCACCTCGTCGGCCTCCAGCGCGTCCAGCGCCTCGTCCAGCGACTTCGGCAGGCGGGGATACTGGCCGGGCCGCGTGTCCGGGTCGACGTCCACGGCCGCGCCGGGGTCGAGCTTGCGCCGGACGCCGTCGAGGCCGGCGTGGATGACCGCGCCGAGCGACAGGTACGGGTTCGCCGAGGAGTCGGAGGCCTTCAGCTCCAGGTTGGGCTCGCCGCTCTCGCCCAGCGGGGAGCACACGCGGACGGCGGCCTCCCGGTTGTCGGAGCCGTACACGGCGTAGGCGCCGGCCCAGGTGCGCGGGACCAGGCGGCGGAAGCTGTTGACGCTGCCGCAGGTCAGCGCGGTCAGGGCGGGCAGGTGGGCGAGCAGGCCGCCGATGAAGCCGTCGCGGATCTCGCCGTCCTGGGCGAAGAGGTTCGCCGTGTCGTCCCACAACGACAGGTGCAGGTGCGCGCCGTTGCCCGCCTGGTCGGCCAGGGGTTTGGGCGCGAGCGTGGCCCACATCTGCATGCGCATGGCCACACCGCGTACGGTCTCGCGGTAGATGACGTGGTTGTCGGCGGCCCGCAGCGCGGGCGCGTGGCGTATCGAGAGCTCCTGCTGACCCGGGCCCAGTTCGGGATGGTAGTGCTCGACGCGCAGCCCCTGCGTCTCCAGGGCGCGGATGAGTTTGATCGTGTAGTCGTGCGCCGTGTCGAACCCGCTCGCGGCGTAGCAGAGCGAGTCGTCGATCGGCACCAGCCGGTCCGGGCCGCCGGAGGGGTCGGGCAGGCGCCGGCCAAGCGTGAACTCCGGCTCGAACGCCGCGACCAGCGTGTAGCCGTCCGAGGCGAGCTCGGTGATCGCATCCTTGAGAAAGGTCCGTGCGCAGGCGCCCCATGGCGTGCCGTCCGGCCGGCGCAGGTCCGACAACATCACGGCCGCGCCCGGAGCGTAGGGCAACGGGACGTAGGTGGCGGGGTCGGGAACGATGCGCACTTCGCCCACCGGACCCATGTGCTCGACGTCCTGGAGCTGGTCGAGCATGTTCATCGCCATCATGGCCACCGTGTGCCCGATGCCCGAGTGGAGCCGTTCGGCCAATCGCGACCGGGACGCCGCTTTGCCACGGATCACGCCACCGTGATCAGCGTACAGAAAACGGATCAGCTCGATACCCTCGAGCTCGGTTCGCTCGAGGATGCGCCGCGCGTCGGGACCGAGCTGATTGATCTTTGTGCCGCTGGGGCGATCTCTCATTCTGTCTGCGTAACACGATCTGACAGCGCGGGGAAGCACCTGACGCAGACAGAACCACCCGTCAGGTCAGAACACTCGAGAAGAACACGGCCAACTGATTGGCTCCCTGAAGAATTCCGTCGAACACACCGTTGACCGCGGCGGCGGCTTGGGCCGGCCGGGTGAACAGGTAGAAGACCACGAACGCGACAGCCACGTAGGTGATCACCTTCTTGACCTGCATGGGGGGCCTCCTGCAGTCCATTCCCAGCCGTATATACCCGGATCTGGGCGATCATGGGCATCTTCTGTGAAGATGTTCATGATCCTAACCGGGGGGCTTCTTCTCTATGCCATCGTAAGGGCTAGAGATTACCTACGAGGGTCTACCGCGCCGAGTTTTACGAGATAGGGGTACTCGGAGCGGCAGTGCATCGGCAGCCCCATAGGTAACAGCAGGGCTCAGGCGCACCAGCAGTCGCGCCGGCGAGGGAGGCACCCGCCTTCGCACCTGACGGCCACCCGATCGGCGAACGCCTTCGTGTTTGAGTGCTACACGCCCAGCGAGGCGTTGCGCAGCCGCTCGACGGCGTTGGGGTCGCCGGTGACCTCGACCCGGGCGTGCCCCTGCCGCCCGAAGCAGAACATCAGCAGCTCTGCGGCCGCTCCCGTCACCTCGACCTTGGGGCCCTGGCGGGAGCCGCCGATCGCCACGCCGCCGCCGAGGCGGTGCAGGACCACGCCCACGGGCGACTTGCGCAACATCAGGCGGGCGCCGGCCGAGACGCGCTTCCAGACGATCGCGTCGAGGTCGGCGGACAGCTCGCGGGGCTCCCAGGACGGCTGCGCGCGGCGCACGTCCTCGTGGTGCACGAAGTACTCCATCGTGTTGACGGCGGAGTCGAGGGCGGGCAGCAGGGAGTAGACGCCGCCGGGCTTGCGCGCGAGGCCGACCAGCTCGGAGTAGGGGTGCTTGGCCTTGAGCGCGTTCTGGACCGAGGCGGTGTAGCCGGCCAGGGGCTTGATCGCGATGCCGCCCATGGCGTCGGGCCGGCGCTCGCGCAGCACCAGGTGGGCGGCCAGGTCATAGGTCGTCCAGCCCGCGCAGAGCGTGGGCGCGTCAGGGCCGAGCCGGTCGAACAGGTCGCAGAGGGCGGAGCGTTCGTCGCGAGCGTGAGTCACGTGGTCACCCTACCTGTGGGAATAACGCGATGATCAGACGTGATAGTGACATAGGTACATACGTCACTTTTGAAAGGAAGCCTACAGAGTGGCGAGTAAGGTCACCTCGGCCGTGATGCGCCAAGGACTGCGAGTCCTTGGGGTGGCCATTCGCACCGAGAGCAAGGTCTTCGCCCTGGCCGTCGTGGCCAGCGCGATCTACGGCGGCATGACCGTGGCCTCGGCGTGGGCGCTGGGCTGGGCCACGCAGAACGTGGTGCTGCCGGCGTTCAGGACCGGTCACGTCGCCTCCGGCGCGCTCTGGACGGGCGTGTTCCTCATTTTAGGAGCCGCGCTGCTCAAGGCGCTCGGCGTCGCGGGCCGGCGCATCCTGGCCGGCGTCATCCAGTACCGCATGCAGGCCAGGTCGCGCAGGGACGTCACCAAGCAGTACCTGCGGCTGCCGCTGTCCTGGCACCACCGGCACCCGACCGGGCAACTGCTGTCGAACGCCAGCGCCGACGCCGAGGCGGCCTGGGCGCCGCTCGCGCCGCTGCCGATGGCCGTGGGCGTAATCGTCATGCTGGTCACGGCGGCCATCGCGATGGTGTTCACGGACTCCGTGCTCGCGTTGGTGGGTTTCCTGATTTTTCCGGCCATCGCCGTACTGAACCTGATCTATCAGCGGAAGCTGAGCCCGCTCGCCACCCGCGCGCAACAACTGCGCGCCGAGGTCAGCGAGATCGCCCACGAGAGCTTCGACGGCGCGCTCGTCGTCAAGACCCTCGGCCGGGAGGAGCTGGAGACCGAGCGGTTCCAGCGCCGCGCCCACGAGCTGCGCGACGCCAACATCGCCGTCGGCCGCGTGCGCGGGCTGTTCGACCCGATGCTGGAGGCGCTGCCCACGCTCGGCGTGCTGGCGGTGCTCGCCGTCGGCGCCACGCGCCTGTCCGCCGGCGCGATCGACTCCGGCGACCTCGTGCAGGTGGCGTACCTGTTCACGCTGCTCGCCTTCCCCATCAGGGCGCTCGGCTGGGTGCTGGCCGAGCTGCCGCGCAGCGTCGTCGGCTGGCAGCGGGTACAGGCCGTGCTGGACGCGACCGGCTCCATGGAGTACGGCCAGGCCGCCACGACCTCCGCCGCGCCCGCCGCGCTGGCGGTCCGCGGCGTCTCCTACGCCTACGGCCAGGCCGAGGTGCTCCACGACGTCACCTTCGACGTGCCCGCCGGCCGTACCGTCGCGTTGGTCGGACCCACCGGCTCCGGCAAGTCCACGCTCGTGAACCTGCTCGTCCGGCTCGTGGACCCCGGCGCGGGCCGGGTCCTGCTGGACGGCGAGGACCTGCGGGAGCTGGCCTACGGCGGCATCGCCGAGTCGGTCGCGCTGGTGCCGCAGCAGACGTTCCTGTTCGACGAGACCGTGCGCGGCAACATCGCGCTCGGCATCGACGCCGCCGACGAGGACGTGTGGGCGGCCCTGCGGCTGGCCCAGGCCGACGGATTCGTCGGCCGGCTCGCCTCCGGCCTCGACACGCGGGTCGGCGAGCGCGGCACGACGCTGTCCGGCGGCCAGCGCCAGCGCCTGGCCCTGGCCCGCGCGGTCGTGCGCCGCCCGCGCCTGCTCATACTCGACGACGCCACCTCCAGCGTGGACCCGCAGGTCGAGGCCAAGATCCTGTACGGCCTGCGCGACGCGGCCGAGGCCGCCACGGTGGTGGTCGTCGCCTACCGGATGGCCACGATCGCCCTGGCCGACGAGGTCGTCTACCTGGACCGGGGCCGGGTGGTGGACCACGGCCGGCACGAGGAGCTGCTGACGCGCTGCGCCGGCTACCGCAACCTGGTCACCGCCTACGAGCGTGAGGAGGCCGAGCGCGCCGCCATCGAGGTCCTCGCCGGCGAAGAAGAGGAAGAGGAAGAGGTCAGCGCATGACGGCGCAGGGCATCCAGGGCAACTCCGAGCGCTCGGCGCTGGCCACCGTCCGGCAGGGCCTGTCGCTCACGCCCGAGTTCCGCAAGGGCCTGGTGGTCACGCTCATGCTGGCCGTCGTCGCGACCGTCGGCAAGATCATCGTGCCCATCGCGGTGCAGCAGACGATCGACACGGGTCTCAAGGGCACCGCGCCCGACCTTCCGTACATCACCAGGGCCGTCCTGATCTGCGCCGCGGCCGTGGTGCTCACGGCCCTGGCCAGCTACGCCATGAACGTGCGCCTCTACAAGGCCACCGAGTCCTCGCTGGCGACGCTGCGCGTGCGCGGCTTCCGTCACGTGCACGACCTGTCGGTGCTCACCCAGAACACCGAGCGGCGCGGCGCTCTGGTCTCGCGCGTCACCAACGACGTCGACCAGATCAGCACCTTCATGCAGTGGGGCGGGCTGATGATCATCGTGGCGTTCGGCCAGCTCTTCGTGGCCACCGTCCTGATGTTCGTCTACTCCTGGCAGCTCACGCTGCTGGTCTGGGTCTGCTTCATCCCGCTGATGATCGCCCTGCCGCGTTTCCAGAAACTGTTGTCGCGGGCGTACACGATCGTCCGCGAGCGCACCGGCGACATGCTCTCGGCGGTCAGCGAGTCCGTCGTCGGCGCCACCGTCATCCGGGCCTACGCCTCCGAGCGCCGCACCGCCGAGCGCATCGACCAGGCCGTCGACGCCAACAGGAGCGCCCAGACCAGGGCCCAGACGATCGTCGGCTTCGTCTTCCCGCTGACCGAGATCGCGGCCGCCCTCGCCATCGCCGGCATCGTGCTGCTCGGCGTCCGGCTCGGCCTGTCGGGCGAGATCACGCAGGGCGAGCTGGTGGCGTTCCTGTTCCTGGTGACGCTGTTCGTCTCGCCGCTGCAGACCGCCACCGAGGTGCTGAACGAGGCCCAGAACGCGGTCGCCGGCTGGCGCCGCATCCTCGGCGTCCTCGACACCCCGGCCGACGTGGCCGACCCCGGCGACCAGGGCGTGAGCCTGCCGCGCGGCCCCATCTCGGTCGCCTTCGAGGACGTGCACTTCGCCTACCCCGGCGGCGTGCCCGTGCTGCGTGCGGTCTCGCTCGGGATCCCGCCCCGCTCCCGCGTCGCGGTGGTGGGGGAGACGGGCTCGGGCAAGACCACGTTCGCCAAGCTGCTGACGCGGCTCATGGACCCCGGCTCGGGCCGCGTCACGGTGGACGGCCACGACCTGCGCGACGTCCGTTTCGCCTCCCTGCGCGAGCGGATCGTCATGGTCCCGCAGGACGGCTTCCTGTTCGACGGGACGCTGGAGGCGAACGTCCGCTACGGCAAGCCGTCGGCCACCCGCGAGGAGATCGAGCTGGCGATGACCGAGCTGGGACTCAGCGACTGGCTGGAGGGCCTGCCCGCCGGCCTCGACACGCCCGTCGGCCAGCGCGGCGAGTCGTTGTCGGCCGGCGAGCGCCAGCTCGTCGCACTCGCCCGCGCCTACCTCGCCGACCCCGACCTGCTCCTGCTGGACGAGGCCACCTCGGCGGTGGACCCGGCCACGGAGGTACGCCTGGCCCGCGCGCTGGAAGGCGTCACCCGGGGCCGCACCGCCATCTCCATCGCCCACCGCCTGTCCACGGCCGAGAACGCCGACGAGGTCCTGGTGTTCGACGCCGGCCGCCTGGTCCAGCGCGGCCCGCACGCCGAGCTGGTCAAGGAGCCCGGCGTGTACGCCGACCTGCACGCCTCGTGGATCTCGGCGGCGCACTCGTGACAGGCGTCCATCGTGTACGGGCGCTCGTGTACGGGCGCTCATGCGCGGGCGCTCATGCACGGGGCGTTCGTGCAGGGGCGTTCACTCGTGCACGGGCGCTGACTCGTGCACGGCGGCGAAGGTCACCGTCGTGCCCGCCGGCCCCGACACGATCATGATGTGATCGCACAACATCCGCGTCAGCCACAACCCCCGCCCGCGGTAGTCGAACCCCGCGGGCGGGCGCATGCCGCTCAGCCATCCGGACGGCATCCCCGGCCCCTGATCGGCGATCTCGCACCACAACCGCCCCTCGTGCGACCACAACCGCAACCGCCCGTGCCCGCCGCCATGCATCACCGCGTTGGTGATGATCTCGTTGACGGCGAGCACGAAGTCCTCCAGTTGCCGGCCCGCCAGCCCCTCGTAGGCGGCGTGCTCGGCCACGGACCTGCGCAGCAGGGTGATGCGCCCCCGCGCGAAGCTCGCGCAGAGCACCTGCCTACACATCGCCCATCCGGCGGACGGTGATGAACTCATCCGCCCTGATCAGGCGGAGCACCCGCGCCATGGACTCGCGGCAGACGACCACGGTGGACCCCTGAGGCCGGGCCATGGCCGTGACGGTCAGCAACTGGGCCGAGCCGGCGTCGATGAAGTCGAGCTCGGCGGCGTCGATCACGACCTCGCCGGGCTCCTTCTCCAGCTTCTCCAGCACCGAGGCGAACGCCTGCCTGTTGGTCAGGTCGATGTCCCCCCAGACCCGCAGCCCGCCCGGCATGCCGGCGAAGCGCAGCAGCGCCTGCTCGGGCGAGATCGGATGCACCGAGGCCGCCCGGTCGAGGGCGTCACGGGGGAAGAGGCCGCGGTCGTACTGGCACACGGCCGCCAGCCACCGCTCGCCGAACAGCTCGTTGGCCGCCGCCTCGAACGCCGCCTGCGCGGACGCGTCGTACACGCCCCAGGAGGCGTCCAGCAGCGCGTACACGCCGTGCTGCCCGTGCTTGCGCGCCCGCTCGCGCGCTGCGGCCAGCCCGCCGAACACCCGCGCGGGGTCCAGGCTGCCGTCGGTGAAGTGCGTGTCGGCGCAGGCCAGGATCTCCACCTGCTCGGCGGACTCCGCGTCGGCGAACCCCGGCACGAGCGGCGCCAGCCAGTCACGCGTCCGCTCGGGACTGTCGGCGTGCGTGATGATCACCACGCGGGTACGGCGCCGCAGCCCGTTCATGGTGAAGACCCGGGTGGCGGACATCCGCTCGCGTTCGCCCTCGAACGGCAGGCAGATGTGATCCCCCAGGTCGGGGTCGAGAACGGAGCCCGCGACCGGTATCACGATGGCCCTCCTCTAGCACGCGACGCCCCCGAAAATACCCCGCCGCGGGTCATCACGTACCGCATTCTCGGCAAAACCCACGGTGATCAGAGGCGGACAGGTGTAGCTTTTCGGCGGGGCCGCCAGGGGAGGGGTCATGAGGAGCATCGGCGTGGACGTGCTGGAGATGACGCGACGCCACCATGGGGAGCTCGTGGTGGTCAGCCTGGCGGGCGAGATGGATCTGGACAACGTCTCCCGGGTGCGGAGATGCCTCGACGAAGCGGTGGAGACGCACGGGAGCCGGCTGGTGGTCGATCTGACCGCGCTGACCTTCATCGACACGACGGGGCTCGGGGTGCTGGTGCGCCGGCTCGCCACCATGCGGGACCAGGACGGCACCATGTCGCTGGTGGCGACGGACGGCCAGGTGCTGCGGCGGTTGCGCCGGACCAACCTGGCGTCGCTGTTCCCGATCTACGACACGCTGGCCCAGGCGCTGGACTGAGGCCCGGCAGGCGGTCGCGGCGGTGACGGAGTCGCGGAGGCGGGCTGGTTGAATGGCAGCATGTCCCTCGATCCCAAGATCGCCGCACGGCTGAAGCGAAACTCCGACGGCCTGGTCCCCGCCATCGCCCAGCAGTACGACACCGGCGAGGTGCTCATGCTGGCCTGGATGAACGACGAGGCCCTGCATCGGACGCTCACCACCGGCAAGGCCACCTACTGGTCGCGCAGCCGCGCCGCCTTCTGGGTCAAGGGCGACACCTCCGGCCACGTCCAGCACGTCAAGTCGGTGGCCCTCGACTGCGACGGCGACACCATCCTGGTCAAGGTCGACCAGGAGGGCGGGGCGTGCCACACGGGAGACCGCACCTGCTTCGACGCCGATCGGCTCGAACTCCCGCTCGGCCGGGGCTAGGGCGGGCCGGCGATGAGGACGCCACGCGCAGAGTTGTGGGGCTGGGTCGCGATGACCGTCCTGGGCTGCGTGCTCGTGCTGTTCGCCGCGGGCCGGATCTGGGTGCGCGTCCAGGCGGGCGGCGCGGTGGCGCCCACCGGCGGCGAGCTGAGCCCCGTGCTGACACCCGTGGCGCTGGCCGGTCTGGCCGGGGTGGTCGCCGTGCTGGCCACCAAGGGAGCGGGGCGCCGCGTCGTCGGCGCGCTGCTGGCCCTGTGCGGAGCCGGCGCGGCGGTGGGCACGTGGACGGCGCTGAACGACGAGAGCGTGACCGCCTGGCTCCATGAACGCAACGTCCTGCGCGGCGCCACCGCCCTGCCCTGGGAGGCCGTGCCGCTCTGGCCCGGTGCGGCGGCGGCCGGGGCGCTGCTGATGATCGCGGGCGGAGTGCTCGCGTTTCTGCGGGGCGGCAGGTGGGCGGGCATGTCGGCGCGCTACGACAGGGGTGCCGCCAAGGAGCCGGCGCGGGCCCGTGACGATGACCGGGGGCTCTGGGACGCCCTTGACCGCGGTGACGATCCCACCGATTCCCGCTGAGATTCGGGGGTGACGAATTCTGCACTGTTCTGAACCTGTGTCCGCCTGGCAAACGTTTTCTCAATAAGCTGCCATTGCAACTCGCCAGGAACATTAGGAGCCAAGCGCATGAGCTACGGGGATCAGGGCAATGGCGGCCACGGCGCCCAGCCGCCCGGTGGTGGGTACGGCCAGCAGCCTCCCAGCTACGGCGGCGGTTACGGTCAGCAGTCTCAGGGCGGTGCGGGCGACTACGGCCAGCAGCCGCCCAGCGGGGGTGGTGGCTACGGCCAGCAGCCGCCGAGCGGCGGCGGTTACGGTCAGCAGCCGCCTTCCGGCGGTGGCTATGGTCAGCAGCCGCCTTCCGGTGGCGGTTATGGTCAGCAGCCGCCTTCCGGTGGCGGTTATGGTCAGCAGCCGCCTTCCGGTGGCGGTTATGGTCAGCAGCCGCCCAGCTACGGTGGTGGCTACGGTCAGCAGCCGCCCAGCTATCCGCAGGAGCCGCTCGCCTATGGCCAGCAGCCCCCGAGCGGCGGATTCGGCGGCCAGCAGGCCTACGGCCAGTACGGCCCGCCGCCACGGTCCACCAACGGCATGGCGGTCGCCTCGCTGGTCCTGGGCATCATCGGCCTGATCTTCTGCGGCATCACCAGCATCCCCGGCGTGATCCTGGGTCACATCGCGCTCAACAAGATCAAGTCCACCGGCGAGGAAGGCCACGGCATGGCCGTCGGCGGACTCGTCACGTCCTACATCACCGTCGTGCTCTGGGTGCTGGGCTGGCTGATCTTCGGCGGCTTCATCCTGGGCCTGATGGGGCTCAGCGCCGCGGCGACGTCCTCTGTCGACTACTGATCGGGAACGTGGCTACTGAACGGTAACGTGCTCGGGGTGTAGCCAGGCCGTGACGAGCCGCTTGCGGTCCGATTACGAATTGTCCGCAAAATGGATGTTGGTCCACCTTGGAGATGCTGAATCGCTAGGCTGCCGCGCGCAACTCGCTCAAAAATGACGACATGAGGGGTCATTAGCATGAGTTACGGAAACCAGGGCGACGGCGGCTACGGCCAGCAGCCGCCCGGCGGCGGTTACGGTCAGCAGCCTCCCAGCGGTGGCGGCTATGGCCAGCAGCCCCCGAGTGGCGGCGGTTACGGTCAGCAGCCCCCCAGCGGTGGCGGCTATGGCCAGCAGCCCCCCAGCGGTGGCGGTTACGGTCAGCAGCCTCCGAGTGGTGGCGGCTACGGCCAGCAGCCCCCGAGTGGCGGTTACGGCGGCGGCTACGGCCAGGAGCCTCCGGCCGGCGGTTACGGCGGCGGTGGCTACGGCGCCCCCGGCCAGCAGCCGCCGGACAACCAGCTTGTCCCGGCCATCCTCACCACCCTGTTCTGCTGCCTCCCCCTGGGCATCGTGGCGATCGTCAAGTCATCGCAGGTCAACTCGAAGTGGCAGATCGGCGACGTCCAGGGCGCGGTGCAGGCCGCCGAGGAAGCCAAGACCTGGTGGAAGCGGAGCCTCATCGTCGGCGCGATCGGCATCGTGCTGTCGATCATCGCCTACGTCCTCTTCGCCATCGTGCTCACCGCCAGCGTCTCGTCGTCCTACGGGTCCTACTAGAGCGAGCGGCGCGGGCGGCCGGCACGTACCGGAAGGCGGATACTGAGAGCATGAGCTTCGCGACAACCGAGCGGCGCGGCACGGATCGCCTCAGGGCGCTGCTCGCGCCGTTCGGTGTTGCGGCCGCGGCGGGCGCCGTGTTCGCGTTCGTCGGCACGATCGACCCCAACCAGCCGGGCCACTACCCCACGTGCCCGTTCCTGGCCATCACCGGCCTCTACTGCCCGGGCTGCGGCACGCTGCGCACCATCCACGCGCTCGCGCACCTCGATCCGGTCGCGGCCATCGGGCTCAACCCGCTCGCCATGGCGACGATCCCGTTCCTGCTGTTCTGGTGGGGCAGGTGGGTCCTGCGGGCCTGGCAGGGCAGGCCGAGACGCACGACGCTGGCGCACCCGGCGTGGCTGTGGGGGTTCATCGCGGTCGTCATGGTCTACTGGGTCGTCCGTAATCTGCCTTTCGGGGCGTTCCTCGCGCCCTGAGTCCCTGCTCGCCGGGGGCCTGTGGTGAGGTGACCCCGCCGGGGCCGATACCATCGCAAGACGAGGCAGGGAGCGGACGCGACGCGAACTCCCAGCCACCCCCACTGTCGACCGGAGGGACCCCAAGCGCGTGAGTGAGCGGACGGAAGGGCCGAGTGTCCTCGACGACATCCTCGACGGGGTGCGCGCCGACCTCGCCGCACGCCAGCAGGCCGTCTCCATGGACGAGCTCAAGCAGCGGGCCGAGCGGGCGCAGCCGCCCAGGGACGCGATGGCCGCGCTCGGGGGCGACCGGATCTCGGTGATCGCCGAGGTCAAGCGCTCCAGCCCGTCCAAGGGCGCGCTCGCCGCGATCGCCGACCCGGCGGCGCTGGCGGCCGACTACGAGGCGGGTGGCGCCCACGTCATCAGCGTGCTCACCGAGCGGCGCAAGTTCGGGGGCAGCCTTGAGGACCTGGCGGCGGTCCGCGCCCGGGTCGACATCCCGATCCTGCGTAAAGACTTCATCCTCACCTCCTACCAGCTCTGGGAGGCCAGGGCCCACGGCGCCGACCTGGCGCTGCTGATGGTCGTCTGCCTGGAGCAGGAGGCGCTGGTGTCGCTGATCGAGCGGGCCGAGTCGATCGGGCTCACCCCGCTGGTCGAGGTGCACACCGAAGAGGAGCTGGAGCGGGCGGTCGCCGCCGGCGCCCGGGTCATCGGGATCAACGCGCGCAATCTGAAGACACTCGAGGTCGACCGCGACGTCTTCACGAAGCTGGCGCCGAAGATCCCCGATAATGTGATCAAGATCGCCGAGTCGGGTGTGCGCGGCCCGCACGACCTGCTCGCCTACGCCAGGGCCGGCGCCCACGCCGTGCTGGTAGGGGAGAGCCTGGTCACCGGCAAGGACCCGCGCAAGGCAGTGGAGGCGCTGGTGACGGCCGGCGCCCATCCGTCGACGCGCCCCGACCACTCAGCAGAGGGATAGCAGTGGCATACGAAGGCAGCATTCTGACCGCCGCCGACCTGGCGGGCAACGGCGTGCGCGGCGACGACCCCGACGTGCACGGCAAGTTCGGCATCTTCGGCGGCCGATTCGTGCCCGAGGCGCTCATCCCGGCACTCGACGAGGTCGCCGCGGTCTACGAGAAGGCCAAGAACGACGCGGAGTTCCTGCGCGAGTTCGACCACCTGCTCCGCACGTACGCGGGCCGGCCCACCACGCTGACCGACGTGGCGCGCTTCAGCGAGCAGGCCGGCGGCGCCAGGATCGTGCTCAAGCGCGAGGACCTCACCCACACGGGCGCGCACAAGATCAACAATGTGCTGGGCCAGGCGCTGCTGACCAAGCGGCTGGGCAAGAAGCGGGTCATCGCCGAGACCGGCGCGGGCCAGCACGGCGTGGCCACGGCCACCGCCGCCGCCCTGCTCGGCCTGGAGTGCGTCATCTACATGGGCGCGGTCGACTGTGAGCGCCAGGCGCTCAACGTGGCCAGGATGAAGCTGCTCGGCGCCGGCGTGGTGCCGGTGACCAACGGCTCGCAGACGTTGAAGGACGCCATCAACGAGGCGTTCCGCGACTGGGTGACCAACGTCGACACCACCCACTACCTGTTCGGCACGGTCGCGGGGCCGCATCCCTTCCCCGAGATCGTGCGCGACTTCGCCCGCATCATCGGCGTCGAGGCCCGCCGCCAGATGCTGGAGCTGACCGGCGGCCTGCCCGACGCGATCTGCGCGGCGGTCGGCGGCGGCAGCAACGCGATCGGCATCTTCCACGCCTTCATCGACGATGCGGACGTGCGGCTGCACGGCTACGAGGCGGCCGGTCACGGCCTCGACAGCGGCGAGCACGCGCTCACGCTGACCGCGGGCTCGGTCGGCGTGCTGCACGGCTCGCGCACCTACGTCCTGCAGGACGACGAAGGCCAGACCATCGAGTCCCACTCGATCTCGGCCGGGCTCGACTACCCGGGCGTCGGCCCCGAGCACGCCTGGCTGAAGGACTCCGGCCGGGCCACCTACCACGGCGTCACCGACGACGAGGCGATGGCCGCGTTCTCGCTGCTGGCCAGGACCGAGGGCATCATCCCGGCCATCGAGTCCGCCCACGCGCTGGCCGGCGCGCTCAAGCTGGGCCGCGAGCTCGGCCCCGAGGCGACCATCCTGGTCAACCTCTCCGGGCGCGGTGACAAGGACATGGGCACGGCCATGAAGTACTTCAACCTCTGAAGGTCTCCGGGCTGAGCCGCACCGGCGCGGGGGACTCTGGGCGGGCGCGCGGCGAGGCATCATGGTGAGACTCGACCTTCCGAAACGGACAGACATGACGACTCTTCAGACGGTTTTCGCCAAGGCGAAGGCGGACAACCGGGCCGCGCTCGTCGGCTACCTGCCCGCGGGCTTCCCCACCAAGGGCGGCGACGTCGCCGCGGCAGCGGCCCTGGTCGAGGCCGGCTGCGACGTCATCGAGATCGGCCTGCCCTACTCCGACCCGCTCATGGACGGGCCGACCATCCAGGACGCGGTGCACCGGTCGCTGCTCAACGGCACCCGCATCGCCGACGTGCTCCGCACGGTCGAGGGCGTCGCCGCCACCGGCGCCGCCACGCTCGTCATGACCTACTGGAACCCGATCGACAAGTACGGCGCCGAGCGGTTCGCCCGCGACCTGGCCTCCGCCGGCGGCGTGGGCACGATCACGCCGGACCTGACGCCGGAGGAGTCCGAGCCGTGGCGGGCGGCGTCGGCGGCCTCGGGCATCGACACGGTGTTCCTGGTGGCGCCGAGCTCGACGGAGGAGCGGATCAAGGCCGTCGTCGACTGCTGCACCGGCTTCGTCTACGCGGCCTCGCTCATGGGCGTCACCGGCGCCAGGGAGACCGTCAACGTCGCGGCCGAGGGCCTGGTCCAGCGGACCCAGGCGCACACCGACCTGCCCGTGTGCGTGGGCCTGGGCGTGGGCACCGGCAAGCAGGCCGGCGAGGTGGCCGCCTACGCCGACGGCGTCATCGTGGGGTCGGCGTTCATCCGCCGCATCCTCGACGCGCCCGACGAGGCCGCGGGCCGGGCCTCCATCGCCACGCTCGCCAAGGACATGGCACAGGCCGTACGCCGCTGAGCCGGACGGGTGCCGGCCGGGCGCCGCTGAGCCGGGCGCCGCTGAGCCGGACGGGTGCGGGGCGTGTGCCGCTGATTCGAGCACGTGAAGCGCGGTTCCCCGGTGGGGGCCGCGCTTCGCCGTCTCTGTCAGGAAAGTAAGGATCTGGCGTGCGGGTCCATGGCGGGTGGTCCGGCGCGGGGTGATGATCGGGCTCCTGAGCGGTATGACGCAGGACCCGGGAGGACCCCCATGCGTCGAAGTCCCGTGCTCTTGGCAGCCCTCGCGCTCACGGCCGCGGCCATGGCCACCCCGGTGTCCGCCGACCCCGTACCGGCTCCCACGCCGACGTACGAGCTGCCGTCCCCTGAGCCGTCGCCGACCGGCGCGCCGCCGCCGAGCCCCACCGCGCAGGACATCGCGCCCGAGCCCGCCGAGGTGGCGCGGCCGATCACGATCTCGTCCCCGTCGCTCACCGTCGAGCTGGACCCGGCCTTCCCGCGCGTCCTGCGCTACACCGACCGGGCCGGCGGCGCCTCTCTGGGCGGGAGCACGGCCGTGCCGGCCGTGGTGCTCAACGGGCAGCCGTACGCGGCGAGCGTGGCGCTGAGCGGCGCCGACGGCGCGCGGGCGCGGTACCGGCTGACGTTCGGCGCCCTGCCGGGCGTGGTCCTGGCGGCGAGCGTCGGGGTGCGGGGGAGGGTGACGACGTTCCGGATCGACTCGGTGGCCGACACCGAGGCGTTCCGCGTGGGGACGATCGACCTGCCGGGGCACGACCTGGTGTCGGTGTCGAGCGCCCAGCCCGGCGCGGCCACCGCGTTCACCCGGCTGGATCCCAACGCCACGCGCACGGCCGACGTCTTCGCCCCCGTCACGGCGGGCACCGCGCCGGAGGCGGCGCCGGCCGGGGCGGCGTACGCCATCGTGAACACCGACCGGCTGGCCGCCGCCGTCGAGTCGAACTCCACCTACGACCGTCCCTCCGGCGTGACCGACAGGGACGCGGCCCGGCTCTGGCACCAGGCCAGGCGCGACGCCGGCGGCACGGTCACGGTGGCGGTGTGGAGCGGCCAGTGGACCCACCGCGCGGCCGGCTCGCCGTTCACCGAGGAGCCGCCCTGGGCCAAGGTGGTGGTCACCCCCGACGCCAACGGCGACGGGAGCCTCGACTGGCAGGACGGCGCCATCGCCTTCCGGAGCATCGGCGTCAAGGCGCTCGGCGCGGAGCGCACCAAGGACCGGGTCGTCACCCACATCCCGTTCAACTTCTCCAGCCAGGCCACGCACCCGTTCCTGCGCACGCTCGACGACGTCAAGCGCGTCTCGCTGGCCACCGACGGCCTGGGGCAGCTCGCGCTGCTCAAGGGCTACCAGTCGGAGGGGCACGACTCGGCGCACCCCGACTACGGCGGCAACCACAACCGCCGCGCCGGAGGGCTGACGGACCTGAACACCCTGCTCCGGGCCGGTAAGGGGTGGAACGCCACGTTCGGCGTGCACGTCAACGCCACCGAGGCCTATCCCGAGGCCAGGGCCTTCAGCGAGCAGCTCATCGGGGGCGGCAGAGGCTGGAACTGGCTCGACCAGGCGTACCTGATCGACCAGCGCGGCGACCTGACCCGCGGCACGCTGGCCGGGCGGCTCGCCCGGTTGCGCCGGGAGACCGACGGGAACCTCGGGGTGTTGTACGTGGACGTGTTCAGGCCCTACGGCTGGGTCGCCGACCGCACGCTGGCCGAGCTGCGCGCGCAGGGCTGGCAGGTGACCACGGAATGGTCCGACAAGCTGGAACGGTCGTCGTTGTGGGCGCACTGGGCCAACGACCTCAACTACGGAGGAGTCACCAACAAGGGGCTGAACTCGCAGATCATCCGCTTCATCCGCAACGACGAGAAGGACGTCTGGAACGCCCATCCGATCCTCGGCAACGCCAGGATCGTCGAGTTCGAGGGCTGGACGGCGGAGAACGACTTCACCGCGTTCCTCCGCAACGTCTGGGAGCACAACCTGCCGGTCAAGTTCCTGCAGCAGCAGAAGATCATGGATTGGGACGCCGACGAGATCGTCTTCGGCGGCGGCGTGCGCGGGACGTACCGGGACGGGCGGCGGGAGTTGTTCGCCGGGGGCAGGAAGGTCCTCGACGGGAGCGCGTACCTGCTGCCGTGGCAGGGCAGGCACTACCACTACAACGCCGCCGGAGGCGTCACCATCTGGGAGGCCGGGCGGGCGATGACCGTCTACGAGCTGACCGACCAGGGCCGCGTCCTCGTGGGCACGGTCACGCCGCGCGACGGGAAGATCACCTTGCGGGCCGAGGCGGGCGTGCCGTACGTGCTCCACCCCGGCAAGGCGCCCGCCCAGGGCGACCCGCGATGGGGGCAGGGCGCCGGCGTGCGCGATCCCGGCTTCAACGACGACCGGCTCGGGGGCTGGCGCGTCACCGGCCCGGTGAGCGCCGTGCGGGACGGCCTGGGCCGCCGGATGGCGCGGCTCGCGGGCGGCGCGCCGGCCCGGCTGGAACAGCGGCTGACGGGCCTTGCGCCCGGCCGGACGTACACCGCGTCGGCGTACGTCGAGGTCGAGCCGGGGCACACGCGCCGGACCACGCTGGAGGCGGGCGGCGCGTCGGTGACGCTCGACCGCTCCACGGCGCGGAACTACATCGCTTCCGACGACAAGCACGACACCTTCTTCCAGCGGGTCAGGGTCACCTTCGCCGCGCCGCCCGGCGGTGCCGTCACGCTGCGCGTCACGGCGGCCGGCGCCGACGGGGACGTGCGGGTGGACGACGTACGGCTGTTCGGGCGGGAGCCGGAGGGGGAGGTGGAGACGTTCGAGTCCGTCGAGCCGGGCTGGGGGCCGTTCGTGAAGGGGGACGCGGGCGGGTCCTTCGACGCGCGCACGCACCTGTCGGAGCGGCACGAGCCGTACACGCGGGCCGGGTGGGACGGCAAGACGGTCGATGACGTGCTGAGCGGCGACTGGTCGCTGAAGGTCCATGAGGAGCGGCAGGGGCTCGTCTACCGCACGCTGCCGTGGACCGCCCGCTTCGAGCCGGGGCACGCCTACGAGGTCTCCTTCCGCTACCAGAACGCGCTCGCGGACACCTACCAGTGGGTGACCGGCTACGACCAGGCCGCGGCCACGGTCGAGACCCGGCGCACGCCGATCCCGGAGCGGCGGGCCACGGCCGTGTTCAGCGAGCGGGTGGTGGCCGGCTGCGGCGACGTGTGGGTGGGGCTGCGTTCGCTCAGGGCCGAGCAGCCGGGAGCCGACTTCATCCTCGACGACTTCGCCGTCACCGACCTCGGGGTCACCTCCGAGGCGCAGGCGTGCGGGTCGCTGGACGTGGTGCCCGCCTCGCCGGCGTTCGAGCAGGGGGCGGCCAACGAGGTCGCCACGACGTTCACGAACCTGGAGGACGTGGCGGCCAGGGACGTGCTGGTGGAGCTGGCGGCGCCGGACGGATGGACGGTCGCCGGCGACGGGACCGCCGCCGCCGTCGAGCCCGGCCAGAAGCTGGTCACGACGTGGCGGGTGACCCCGCCGGCCGACGCGGCGTACGGCGTCTACGAGCTCCGCGCCGTCGCCGGCTACACCGCCGGCGGCGCGCGGCGGCTGACGGCGGCGGCGAGCGTGCGCACGCTGCCCGCGCCGCCGGTGGCCGACGTCTACGCCAGTGACCTGGAGTGGGTCAGCGCCGGCAACGGCTGGGGCCCCGTGGAGCGCGACCGGTCCAACGGCGACACCGGCCCCGCCGACGGCGGCCCGATCGTGGTCGGCGGGCGGACGTTCGCCAAGGGCCTCGGCACGCACGCGCCCGCCACAGTCCGCTTCCATCTGGGCGGCCGGTGCACGGCGTTCACCGCCGTCGTGGGCGTGGACGACTCGCAGGCGGCGCGGGGGTCGGTGCGGTTCAGCGTGGTGGCCGACGGCGTGGAGAAGGCGGGCAGCCCGGTGTTGCGGGCGGCGGACGCGGCGTACGAGCTGAGCGCCGACGTGTCCGGAGCCCGGTACGCGGACCTCGTCGCCGGCGACGGCGGAGACGGGAACGGCAACGACCACGCGGACTGGGGCGCGGCCCGGTTCACCTGCGGCTGATCGCGCACTTTTGTGACGGGTGGTGCTCCACGTCCTGCGGAAAAGTGCCTTAGCCGGCGCTTATCCGCAGCGTGGTCGGATGAGATCCCGGTACTGTGCGCAATTCCGGTGCAAAGACAGAGGAGATGACCCGTGGTCGCGTCGCAACAGTCACTAAGAGCGTCTGCGGCTATACCCTGGGTGACGACCGTCGCCCGGCTGATCCTGGGCGGGGTGCTGATCGCGGCCGGCGCGCTCAAGATCGGCAACCCGGCCGACTCCGTCGTGGCGGTCAAGGCATACCAGTTGCTGCCCGAATCGATCGCCGTCACGGTGGGCTACGCCCTGCCCATCCTGGAGATCGTGGTCGGCGTGCTGCTGGTCGTCGGTCTGCTGACCAGGGTGGCCGGAGTGATCGCCGCGCTGCTCATGTTCGCGTTCGTGTTCGGCATCGCCTGGGCCTGGGCGAACGGCCTGCGGATCGACTGCGGCTGCTTCGGCGGCGGCGGCCAGCTGGGGGTGGGGCAGGAGCCGGCCTACCTGCTCGACATCCTCCGCGACTTCGGCCTGGTGCTGCTCGGGGCGTGGACCGTGCGTTTCCCGCCGGGCCGTTTCGCCCTGGACGGGGCGCTCGGCCTGGCAAGGCGATAACCGTGACGAAGGGGAAGACGAATGATGAGCAAGGGCCAGCGTACGAAGACGGCGTCGAAGTCGGCTCGTGAGAAGATCAAGGAGCAGCAGGCCGAGGCCCGCGCCCGTGACCACCGCAAGCGGGTGGTCACCTATGTGACCGCGGGCGTGGTCGCGGTGGCCGCGGTGGGGCTCGGCTGGTGGTATGCGGCCAGCACGTCCCGCTCGGAGGAGGCCGCCGGCGCCCTCGCGCCGATCACGGTGCAGGCCGACGGCAGCACCGTGATGGCCCAGCCGGGCGTCACCAAGCCCGTCATCGACATCTACGAGGACTTCCAGTGCCCGGCCTGCAAGGAGGCCGAGCGGGTCAGCGGCCAGACGTTCAAGAACCTCGCCTCGGAGGGCAAGGCCAAGGTCGTCTACCACCCCATCACGATCTTCTCCCAGGAGCCGACCAAGTCCAACTCCGTGCGCGCCGCCAACGCCGCGCGCTGCGTCAAGGACGGCAAGCAGTGGCTGACCTTCCACAACCTGCTCTTCGACAACCAGCCTTCGGAGACCCAGGAGGGCTTCCCGCCGAGCCGGCTCGTGGAGTGGGGCAAGCAGGCCGGGGTGACCGACCCGGGCTTCGAGCAGTGCGTCACGTCGGGGAAGAACGTCGACGCGCATCTGGCGTACAGCAAGAAGATCAGCGACGAGCAGAAGCTCACGCACACGCCGACGGTGAAATTGAACGGCACAGAGATGGACAATGCGGTCATCTTCAGTCCGAAGGATCTTCGCGATGCGGTGACGAAGGCGGCTAAGTAGCCTCGCTTCCGCTACCCTCACCTGACATGCCCCTTGCCTCGATTCCCAGCCCTTCCCAAGGGGTCTGGTATCTCGGAATCATCCCGATCCGGGCTTATGCACTGTGCATCGTTCTCGGCGTCATCGTCGCGGTCTGGCTGAGCGAGCGCCGCTGGCGCGCCCGCGGCGGCCAGAGCGGAACGATCATCGATATCGCGGTCCCCGCGGTCATCTTCGGCTTGATCGGCGGCCGCCTCTACCACGTCATCACCGACTGGCAGACCTATTTCGGCAGCCGCGCGATCAAGGAGCCCTACCAGGCCCTGTTCATCTGGGAGGGCGGCCTCGGCATCTGGGGCGCGATCGCGCTCGGCGGCGTCGGCGTCTGGTGGGCCGCGCGCAAGCGCGGCCTGTCCATGAGCGCCGTCGCCGACACGGTCGCTCCCGGCATCGCCTTCGCCCAGGCCATCGGCCGCTGGGGCAACTGGTTCAACCAGGAGCTGTACGGTTCGCCGACCACGCTGCCGTGGGGTCTGGAGATCGACCTCGACCACGGGGGAGAGCCGGGGATCCTCTACCACCCGACCTTCCTGTACGAGTCGCTCTGGGACCTGGCGCTCGGCTTCGCCCTGATCTACGCCGGGCGGCGCTTCAACCTGCGGCACGGGCGGCTGTTCGCCCTCTACGTCGCCGGTTACACGCTGGCCCGCTTCTGGATCGAAGGGCTGCGCATCGACCCGGTGGGCGGGGTCGACCACGCGGTGGTCTTCCTCGGGCTGCGGATCAACCAGTGGACGTCGATCGTGCTGTTCCTGGGCGCGCTGGTCTACCTCTGGGCGACCAGGAACAAGGAGGGCGAGGAGATCGTCGTGTCGCCGTCGGTGGCGGATCCGGCGGATCCGGCGCACGAGACCGGGGAGACCTCCTCCGAAGAGACGCCCTCCGAAGCGGTCGCCGATGACGCGGCGGCCGGGCGCGGCGGTGATGACACGGCTCGTGTCGGCACGGCTCCCGACGGCGCTCCTGACGGGAGCCCTCAGGAGGACGCGCCCCGCGCGGCGGTTGTCCCTGGCACCACCGGCCGTTCGGAGGACGCATCCGGTGAGGCGGACGGTTCTGCCGGCCTCTCCGAGGCGGACGGTTCTGGCGTCTCCGAGTCGGACGATTCTTCGGTGGCCGCTGGTGTCACGGATGAGGCGGACGATTCCGCGCGCGCCGCTGGTGTCGCGGATGGTTCCGCGGACGTTTCCGGTGAGGCGGACGGTTCCAAGGACGCCTCTGGTGAGGCCGACCCTGGCGACGGCGGCCGGTCCACGGACGTCTCCGGCGAGGCCGGCGGCCGGGTTGGCGACGTTCCTGACGACTCCGGCTCCGGGGCCAAGGCGAAGAACGCACGATGACCGGTCGCGCGGAGATCCACCACCGCCATCGCGACGTCACCGGAGGCTGGTTGCGGCCCTCGGTGTTCGGCGCGATGGACGGTCTGGTGTCGAACTTCGCGCTCATCGCGGGTGTCGCGGGTGGCACCGGCAACACGAGGGTCATCGCTCTCGGCGGTGTCGCCGGGCTCGCCGCGGGAGCGCTGTCCATGGCGGGCGGCGAATACGTCTCGGTCGCCAGTCAGCGCGAGCTGGCCCAGGCCGAGATCGCCGTCGAGCGGCGTGAGCTGGCCCGCTATCCGGACGACGAGCAGGCGGAGCTGGCGCAGACGTTCGTGGACAAGGGTGTGACGCCCGACCTGGCCGCGCGCGTGGCCGCGCAGATCTCCCGCAACCCCGAACGGGCGCTGGAGGTCCACACCCGTAACGAGCTCGGTGTCACGCCCGGCGAGCTGCCGTCACCGCTGGTGGCGGCGGTGTCGTCGTTCCTGTCGTTCAGCGTGGGGGCGGTGCTGCCCCTGTTGCCCTACGTACTCGGAGTGAAGGTTCTGGCGGTCTCAGCGGTTGTGTCCTGTGTTGCGCTCTTCGCGGCCGGGGCTATCGTGTCGGCTGTGACGGCACGCAGTTGGTGGTATTCAGGGCTGCGCCAGCTCGTGGTCGGGGCGGTGGCGGCAGGGGTCACGTTCGGCGTCGGCAACCTGATCGGGGCGGCGGGCTTGTGATGGCCCGCAGACGAGCCGGCGGTTCCCACAGCGGTGGCCGCTCGGGCAGAGACCGGCCCCCGGAGGACTTCGACAGCACGGGACACTCCGGCGACGACCGGCCCGCCCCAGGCCCCGACGGCGCTGGAGACGTCAACGGCGGCTGGCCCCCGGCGGGTTCCAACGGTGCCGGTCAGGTCAGCGGCGGCTGGCAGGTCAGCGGCGGCTGGCCGTCGGCGGGTGCGGATGGCGGTGGTCAGGCCGGTGACGGCTGGTCCGCCGCGGGCGTTCGTGGTGCGGGTCAGGTCAGCGGCGGCCGGCCGTCAGCGGGTGCGCCAGGCAGTGGTCAGGGCACTGGTGGTTGGCCGGCGGGTGCTGATGGCACTAGGCAGGGCACTGGTGGTTGGCCGGCGGGTGCTGATGGCAGTGGTCAGGGCAGCGGTGGCCGGCCGTCGGCGGGTGGTGACGGCGGTGGACGCCGTGCACGTGATGGCGGGCGGCGCCGGTCGGCGGCGGCCGACGACGACGTATGGCAGTCGGTGGTGTCCGACGCGACCGGCCCTCGGGCGGCGGGTGGCGGACCTCGGTCCGCAGCCGACGGTGCGCCTCGGACCACGGCGGACGAAGACGGTTTCTGGGAGGGCCAGGCCGGATCGTGGGCGGCTGACGACGGATCCGGATCCTGGGCGGCCGCCGTGGGCGGAACCGGGCGCCGGGCGGCCTCGGAGGGGTCGCGGCGCGGGACGGCCGCAGACGGTGGTGGATCCCGGACGGCGGCGAGCGCGCAAGAGGGCGGTCGCGGCCGTGGTCGCAGGGCGGCGCGGGCGTCCGACGGTGGGCAGGTCAGCGGTGCCTGGCCCCCAGCTCAGGAAGCGGGTGCCTGGCCGTCGGCTCAGGAAGATGGCGCCTGGCCGCCGGGTCAGGACAGTGGCGGACGCGACGGGATGGCGGATGGCGGCGGCCATACGGCGGCGGAGGCCGACGATGGCGGGAGGTCCGCGGCGTCGTCCAGGAAGCGGCGTCGTCCCGAGCGATCCGACTGGCAGTTCCCGTTGCTCACCGACATGGGCGTCCCGCCCCGGCGGCAGCGGATGATCGTCATCATCGCCGTGGTCATCGGCGTGCTGCTGGGTGGCACCGGCATCGTGGTGGTCGCGCGTTCGATCGGCAACTACTCGCCCGATCAGCGGGCCAGCGCCGCCGTGGTCGGGCCTGACGTGACGCTGCCGCAGGTGTTCCAGGGCTGGAGCTCGCCGAAGTTGTTCGAACCCGTCACGGACCGGGCCAGGGACGGGCGTCCGCTCACCGAGAAGGAGGTGTTCGGCCAGAACGAACTGGCCGTCACCAAGAAACTCAAGCTCAAGCTCGTCGCCAAACAACTCGACACGGACTGCTCCGCGGCGCTGTGGGGCGCGACACTCCTCGAACAAATGTCCGAATTCGGCTGCACCCAGGTGGCGCGCGGGCTCTACGCCAGCTCCGACGGCCATTACGTCGGCCAGTACACGCTACTCAACCTCAAGGACGGCCAGTCGGCGAGCGGGCTGGTGGAGTCATTGAAAACGCTTTACCGAGGCGGATGGACGCGTCCCTTGTCCTCCTCCAAGGTCGCCTTCCCCACCGGCGGTCACTCGGAGGCGGGCGGCTACGCGCTCGGCCACTACGTCGGCCTGGTGTGGCTCGGCCGGGTGGACGGCACGGAGCCAGGTCCCAAGGACGACTTCGTCTCGTTGACGCTGGCGTTGCGCGGGGCGGAGAAGGCCGTCTACCGCCGCGTGGTCACGATCGCGGGTCAGTCGTCCTGATGCCGTCCACGCCCCGTTGTCCCGGCCACAGGACACGCCCCGCCGACATCCCACGTCGCCGCCAGGACGCCGTCTCGATCGCAGGAGTGGCCGCCTGATGTCACGCCGTGTCGTCATTCCCGCCGTGATCGCCACCCTGGTGGTGATCGTCGCCGTGGCCGGCTGGTTGTGGCTGCGTGGCGACGAGCCCCGTCCCGGCGGCTTCCACGCCGAGCCCACCTCCGCCTTCTACGCGGCCATCGACACCCGCCAGAACGACGCCACCCCGCTGACCCCGCAAGAGGTCTTCACCGCGGCCACGGAGAAGCTCGGCGCCATGCGACGGGAGTCGACGCGGCAGTTCACCGACTGCGACGAGGTGCTCTGGGGCACCACGGCCATGGGCTGCACGCAGGCGCTCCAGGCCACCTACAAGGGGTCCTCGATGGCGGGCCAGTTCGTCATCTTCAACCTGAACGACGGGCGTGCCGCTGACGCGCTGGTGGCGGCGCTGGGCCGGGACGGGTTCGTCCGGCAGGACGTTCCGTTCGACGCCGCCGGCAGCCGGGCACAGGCCCGGGCCATGGGGCACTACGTGACCGTGAGCTGGGCCGGTGGGCCCGCCCAGGACCTGGTCGCCGCCCTGGTCGCGCTGGACGGCCTCGGACGCGTGGTCCAGAGCCGCATCGTCAACGCCACGTAGTCGCCGGTAGCGGTGAAGCGCTGCCGTGTGCCGGAACCCGGAGGTCAGGAAGTCGTGGTCGTCAGGGCGGCGACGGTGGTGGCGACCGCGTCCTTGAGGCTGTCAAGGCGGTGGAGGGGGGCCTCCAAGGGGGTCAGGTCGTCCGACCACGGCGCGGCCTCGCGGATGAGGGTGCGGGCCTCGTTCTTGGTCAGGGCCGTCCCCTGGCCGCGCGCCACCGCGATGAGGGCCTCGCGCCATGTGTTGGCCAGCTTGGCATGGCCGTTGTCCAGGATTTTGCGCAGCACCGAGGCCGCCTCGTCCTCGGGCGGCGGGATGCGCACGGCGTCGAGGGCGCCGGGGCCGGTGCTCACCTTGTAGACGGCGGACAGGACGTCCGGCAGCGGGGGGAGGCCGGTGCCGAGCACGCGCACATGGCCGGCGCGGGTGGCCAGGAGCAGGCGCGGGAGGGCGGCCTCCAGGCCGGGCGGGAGGGCGGCGGCCACGTGGCCGGCCGCGGCCGCGTACGGCTTGGCCAGCCAGGTCGCCAGCCGTACCCGGGGCTGGGTGAGGTCCTTGGGCCAGTCGCCCACCAGCAGGTCGGCGTCGGCCGGCGGCGCCGGGAGGGCGATCTGGGCGCTTTCGACGGACTGCGGGCCCTGCGTGTAGATGGCGGTGGCCGACCGGCTCAGGCGGGACGTCACCGCCGGGCGGGTCTTGGAGGTGGGGCGCAGGATGTAGAGGTCGGCGGCGGAGCCGATGGCCTCTGCGCCGAAATAGCGGTTGAAGTCGGGATAGATGGCCTCATAGGCCAGGTTAAGGTCCGACAGGGACTGCTGGACCTTGAGGGCCAGCATGGGAGTGCGCTCGCTGGCGCCGTAGGCCAGCAGGACGCGGCCCTCGTCCTTCAGCCCCTCCACGGCGCGGGCCACGAACAGGCTCGTGCCCTCCGGCGTGTACGGCGGATCGGTGAGCGCCAGGTCGTGATCCCTGGCCGAGGCGGGCAGGCCGAGCCGCAGGTCGGCCCAGCGGGTGCGGACGCCGAGCTCCTGGGCGTCGATGTAGGCCAGGATGCGCTCGTCGACGTCGACCACCGTGACGTCGGTCTCCGGATGGACCAGCTTGACGGCCAGCGAGGTCAGATCGTGGTCGCCGACGCACAGCAGGCGGGCGCCGGGCAGCCAGAAGCGGGCCCCGAGGAGCAGCGCGCGCCGCAACACGGTCTCCGGGGTCGCGGAGACGTGGTCGAGGACGTGGCGGGCCCGCGGAGCGCGGGAGATGAGCGTGGTCAGGCGCTGCAGCACGTCGGCGTAGTGGGGGACGAGGTGCGCCACCGGGTCCTCCGGCGGCGGGGCCAGGGCGAGGAGATCCTGATAGCCGGGGGTGCGGGGGAGCGGCACCCGGAACGAGTCGTCGCCCGAGCGCTCCAGCGGCAGCTCGCGCAGCAGGGCCTCGATCGTGCGCCTGGAGGTGGCGCTCTGCCTGACGAGCGCCCCCAGGGTCCACCACTGGCCGTCGCACAGGAGGGCCAGTGCGTGTCTGAGCCGCCTGCTGTCGGCCCCTGCCTCGCTGAGCAGGCGCTCCACCCCGTCACGCTCCATGGGGCAACCCTATCGAGGGTGCGGAGGGGCTCTGCCGGAATCGCTCCCCGTGGCGCATTCCGCGGTTCCGGATCGGGAATTTGACCATGTGATCCGGGGTTTGGGATAGGGAGTTCGGATGTTGAGATTGTCGCAAATGTTCGCAATGCGGACGTGGCGGGCACCATTCCGGCAGGGTGCGGTAACCTCTACCCACGATATGCAGCAGGGCCAACGTCGTCCCCGCCTGTAGCGCAGTTCAGACAGACGATGACGACGGGAGGGATTCAATGCCTGCTGCCCACCTCGGATTCCCCGAGCCTCAGGGCCTCTACCACCCCGCCAACGAGCATGATGCCTGTGGTGTCGCCATGGTTGCCGACGTCGCGGGTCGCCGAGGGCACGGGATCGTGGAAAAGGCGCTGACGGCGCTGTGTAATCTTGATCATCGGGGGGCCAAGGGTAGCGAGCCGGACACTGGTGACGGCGCCGGTATCCTGACGCAGATTCCCGATGGGTTCTACCGCGCGAGCCTGCCGTTCGCGCTGCCCGAGGCCGGCGCGTACGCCGCCGGTATCGCCTTCCTGCCCGTCGACGAGCAGGCCAGGGCCATCGCCACGCGCCTGATCGAGGAGATCGCGGCCGAAGAGGGTCTCACCGTGCTCGGCTGGCGGGACGTGCCCGTCGACCGCGCTCTGCCCGGCCCCAGTGCCCGGGCCGTCATGCCGCACTTCGCCCAGCTCTTCGTGTCCGACCCCGAGGGGCGGCACGGGGTGGAGCTCGACCGGCTCGCCTTCTGCCTGCGCAAGCGGGCCGAGCACGAGGCCGACGTCTACTTCCCGTCGCTGTCGGCCAGGACGATCGTCTACAAGGGCATGCTCACGCCCGACCAGGTCGAGCCGTTCTTCCCCGACCTGAGCGACGAGCGTTACGAGACCGCGATCGCGCTGGTGCACTCGCGGTTCTCCACCAACACCTTCCCGAGCTGGCCGCTGGCCCACCCCTACCGTTACATCGCCCACAACGGCGAGATCAACACGGTCAAGGGCAACCGCAACTGGATGCGGGCTCGCGAGGCGATGCTGGCGTCCGCCCACATCCCGGGCGATATTTCGCGACTTTTCCCCATCTGTGACCCGGATGGCAGCGACACCGCCAGCTTCGACGAGGCCCTGGAGCTGCTGCACATCGGCGGCCGGAGCCTCCCGCACGCCGTCCTGATGATGATCCCGGAGGCGTGGGAGAACCACACCGAGATGGACCCCGCCCGGCGGGCGTTCTACGAGTTCCACTCCACGATGATGGAGGCATGGGACGGTCCCGCCTCGATCACGTTCACCGACGGCACCCTGGCCGGCGCCGTGCTCGACCGCAACGGCCTGCGCCCCGGACGCTTCTGGGTGACCGCCGACGGCCTGGTCGTACTGGCCTCCGAGGCCGGCGTGCTCGACTTCAAGCCCGAGGACGTGGTCAGGAAGGGCCGCCTGCAGCCGGGCCGCATGTTCCTCATCGACACCGCCCGCGGCAAGATCATCGAGGACGACGAGATCAAGGCCGAGCTCGCGGCCGCGCTCCCGTACGAAGACTGGCTGCACGCCGGCCTGGTCAGGTTCGAGGAGCTGCCCGCGCGCCAGCACGAGGTCCCCACCCACGAGGCGCTCGTCAAGCGTCAGCAGACCTTCGGCTACACCGAGGAAGAGCTGCGCATCCTCCTGTCGCCCATGGCGAAGGCCGGTGCCGAGCCGATCGGCTCCATGGGCACCGACACGCCCGTCGCCGTGCTGAGCGAGAAGCCGCGCTTGCTGTTCGACTACTTCACGCAGTTGTTCGCGCAGGTCACGAACCCGCCGCTGGACGCCATCCGTGAAGAGCTGGTCACCTCGCTGGCCAGCACCCTCGGGCCCGAGGGCAACCTCCTCGACCCGGGGCCGAGCTCCTGCCGTCAGCTCGTGCTGCCGTACCCGGTGATCGACAACGACGAGCTCGCCAAGATCATCCACATCAACGACGAGCACGACCTGCCCGGCTTCCACCCGTCCGTCATCAGCGGCCTGTACGACGTCGCCGGCGGCGGCGAGGCGATGCTGAGCCGGCTGGCCGAGATCAGGGCCGAGGCGTCGCAGGCGATCGCCGACGGCGCGCGCATCATCGTGCTGTCCGACCGCGGCTCGTCCGACGCGCTGGCCCCGATCCCGTCGCTGGTGCTCACCGGTGCGGTGCACCACCACCTGATCCAGGAGAAGACCCGCACCAAGATCGGCCTGGTCATCGAGACCGGCGAGGCCCGCGAGTGCCACCACATGGCGCTGCTGATCGGCTACGGCGCCGCCGCGATCAACCCGTACCTCGCCATCGAGACCATCGAGGACCTGGTCGACACCGGCGCGTTGCAGATGGACAAGCGCAAGGCCGTGCGCAACCTGATCAAGGCCTACGGCAAGGGCGTCATCAAGGTCATGTCCAAGATGGGCGTGTCCACGGTGGCCTCCTACACCGGCGCGCAGATCTTCGAGGCGCTCGGCCTGAGCCAGGAGGTCATCGACTCCTGCTTCATCGGCACCACCTCGCGCCTGGGCGGCGTCGGCTTCGACGTGCTGGCCTCCGAGGTCGAGCAGCGTCACCGCCACGCCTACCCGCGCGTGCCGAACGCCCACCGCGGGCTCCGGATCGGCGGCGAGTACCAGTGGCGGCGCGAGGGCGAGCCCCACCTGTTCAACCCCGACACCGTCTTCAAGCTGCAGCACGCCACCAGGACCCGCCGC
Source organism: Nonomuraea sp. NPDC002799 (assembly GCF_053592075.1). Classification (NCBI taxonomy): domain Bacteria; kingdom Bacillati; phylum Actinomycetota; class Actinomycetes; order Streptosporangiales; family Streptosporangiaceae; genus Nonomuraea; species Nonomuraea sp. NPDC002799. The sequence continues at coordinate 166,153 of NZ_JBSFVA010000003.1, read as the reverse complement.
TACGAGATCTTCAAGGAGTACACGAACCTCGTGGACTCCCAGGCGGAGCGGCTGATGACCCTGCGCGGCCTGTTCCGGCTGCGCGAGGGCGCCTCGATCCCGATCGAGGAGGTCGAGCCGGTCGAGAGCATCGTCAAGCGGTTCTCCACCGGCGCGATGTCCTACGGCTCCATCTCGATGGAGGCCCACGAGACGCTCGCCATCGCGATGAACCGGCTCGGCGGCAAGTCCAACACCGGCGAGGGCGGCGAGGACCCCGAGCGCCTGTACGACGCGAACCGCCGCAGCGCCATCAAGCAGGTGGCCTCCGGCCGGTTCGGCGTCACCAGCGAATACCTGGTGAACGCCGCCGACCTGCAGATCAAGATGGCCCAGGGCGCCAAGCCCGGTGAGGGCGGCCAGCTCCCCGGCCACAAGGTCTACCCGTGGATCGCCAAGACGCGGCACTCCACGCCCGGCGTCGGCCTCATCTCGCCGCCGCCGCACCACGACATCTACTCGATCGAGGACCTGGCGCAGCTCATCCACGACCTGAAGAACTCCAACCCGGAGGCCAGGGTCCACGTGAAGCTGGTCGCCGAGGTCGGCGTCGGGACGGTCGCGGCGGGCGTGTCCAAGGCCCACGCCGACGTGGTGCTCATCTCCGGGCACGACGGCGGCACCGGCGCCTCGCCGCTGACGTCGCTCAAGCACGCGGGCGCGCCGTGGGAGCTCGGCCTGGCCGAGACCCAGCAGACCCTCCTGCTCAACGACCTGCGCGACCGCATCGTCGTCCAGGTCGACGGCCAGCTCAAGACCGGCCGCGACGTCGTCATCGCGGCGCTGCTCGGCGCCGAGGAGTACGGCTTCGCCACCGCGCCCCTCGTCGTCAGCGGTTGCGTGATGATGCGGGTCTGCCACCTCGACACCTGCCCCGTGGGCGTCGCCACGCAGAACCCCGAGCTGCGCAAGCGCTTCTCCGGCAAGCCGGAGTTCGTGGTCAACTTCTTCGAGTTCATCGCGCAGGAGATCCGCGAATACCTGGCCGAGCTGGGCTTCCGCTCGCTCGACGAGGCGATCGGGCACGTCGAGATGCTCGACATGACGGCGGCCGAGAACCACTGGAAGGCCAGCGGCCTCGACCTGTCGCCGATCCTGCACCAGCCGGAGCTGCCCGCGGGCACCCCGCTGCGCAGGACCGTCGAACAGGATCACGGGCTGCAGCACGCGCTGGACAACACGCTGATCCAGCTGGCCGAGGGCGCGCTCGTCCAGGGCACCCCGGTCACGCTGGAGCTGCCGATCCGCAACGTCAACCGCACGGTCGGCACCATGCTCGGCTACCAGGTGACCAAGCGGCACGGCGGCAAGGGCCTGCCCGACAACACCATCGACATCTCCTTCACCGGCTCCGCGGGCAACTCGTTCGGCGCGTTCGTGCCGAGCGGGATCACGCTGCGGCTGACCGGCGACGCCAACGACTACCTCGGCAAGGGCCTGTCGGGCGGGCGGATCACGGTCCGGCCGCACGACGAGGCGCCGCTCGACGGCCACATCATCGCCGGCAACGTGACCCTGTACGGCGCCACGTCCGGCGAGGTGTTCGTCCGCGGCGTCGTCGGCGAGCGGTTCTGCGTGCGCAACTCCGGAGCCACGGCGGTCGTCGAGGGTGTGGGCGACCACGGCTGCGAGTACATGACGGGCGGCAAGGTCGTCGTGCTCGGCGCGACCGGGCGCAACTTCGCGGCCGGCATGTCGGGCGGCGTCGCGTACCTGCTCGACCTGGCGCCCGAGCGGGTCAACCGCGAGATGGTCGCCATCGAGGCGCTCACCGAGCAGGACGCCGACTTCCTCAAGGAGACGGTCGAGAAGCACTTCGCGGAGACCGGCTCGCCGGTCGCCAAGCAGTTGCTGGCCGACTGGGACGACGCGCTCGGCCGGTTCGGCAAGATCATGCCGACCGACTACAAGAGGGTGCTGGAGGCCGCCGAGGCCGCCCGCGCCGAAGGCAGGGACATCGACGAGGCGGTCATGGCCGCCGCGGTCAAGGGCTAGGGAGGCGTACCGATGGCTGACCCCAAGGGTTTTCTCACACACGACCGGGAGCTGCCCGCGCGCCGCCCCGTGGACGTCCGCATCAGCGACTGGCGCGAGGTCTACCAGGACTTCTCCCAGGAGAAGCTGACCAAGCAGGCGGCCCGCTGCATGGACTGCGGCATCCCGTTCTGCCACAACGGCTGCCCGCTGGGCAACCTCATCCCCGAGTGGAACGACCTCGTCTACCGCACCGACTGGCGCGAGGCGATCGAGCGGCTGCACGCCACGAACAACTTCCCGGAGTTCACCGGCAGGCTCTGCCCGGCTCCGTGCGAGGCGGCGTGCGTGCTCGGCATCAACTCCGACCCGGTGGCGATCAAGCGGGTCGAGGTCGAGATCATCGACCGGGCGTTCGCCGAGGGCTGGGTGACCCCCCAGCCTGCGGCGGTCAGGACCGGCAAGAAGGTCGCGGTCGTCGGCTCGGGCCCCGCGGGCCTGGCCGCCGCCCAGCAGCTCACCAGGGCCGGGCACGACGTGGTGGTGTTCGAGCGGGCCGACCGGATCGGTGGCCTGCTGCGTTACGGCATCCCCGAGTTCAAGATGGAGAAGCGGCACATCGAGCGCCGCCTTGAGCAGATGCGGGCCGAGGGCACCGAGTTCCGCACCAGCGTGAACGTCGGCGTCGACATCACCGCCGCCGAGCTGCGCGAGCAGTTCGACGCCGTGGTGCTGTCCGGCGGCGCCACGGCATGGCGCGACCTGCCGGTCGCCGGGCGCGAGCTCAAGGGCGTCTACCAGGCGATGGAATACCTCCCGCTGTCCAACAAGGTCCAGGAGGGCGACTACGACACCGCGCCCATCTCGGCCGCGGGCAAGCACGTGGTGGTGATCGGCGGCGGTGACACCGGCGCCGACTGCATCGGCACGGCGATCAGGCAGGGCGCCGCGTCCGTCACCCAGCTCGAGATCATGCCGCAGCCGCCCGCGGCCAGGCCCGGCAGCCAGCCGTGGCCGACGTTCCCCATCCTGTTCAAGATGGAGAGCGCGCACGAGGAGCTGTCCGAGGGCGGGGGAGAGCGGGTCTACGCGGTCTCCACCACCGAGTTCGCCGGCGACGCCGACGGCAACGTGCGCGCGCTGCGGCTGGTCCAGGTCGACGGGCCGCAGAACGGGTTCAAGCCGATCCCCGGCACCGAGCGGGAGATCCCGGCCGACCTGGTCACGCTCTCCATGGGCTTCCTCGGGCCGGAGAAGGGCGCGCTGCTGCAGGACCTGGCCGAAGGCGCCGGCGACGGCTTCTACGACGCCAGGGGCAACGTCTCGCGTGACAAGACGTACATGTCCAAGGTGGACGGTGTCTTCGTGGCCGGCGACATGGGCCGCGGGCAGTCGCTCATCGTGTGGGCCATCGCCGAGGGGCGGGCCGCCGCCTCGGGCGTGGACCGGTTCCTGACCGGGGAGACGGCGCTGCCGTACCCGATCCTGCCGACGGCGCGGCCGCTCGTCTGACGAGGACCGTTGTAAGGCCCGGCAAGGCGACGACGCCCTGCCGGGCCTTACGCATGCTGAACGTCAGGCGGCTTTTCCGCCTTCGCTCCTCGCGTACGGCCTTCGCCCGCGGCCCTTCAGCCCGGCCGTTGAGGAGTCCACTTCGCCCCGCATCGACCGAAATTTCGTGACTAAGTTGCATCACCTGGTTAGTGTCGGGAAGATGCAGAATCTGCGGGAAGTCGGTCGGTTGGGGGAAGAATGTGGCGAGTCGCCTGTGCTGTGACGGCGGTCGCCACCCTGGCCGCCCTTACGGCCTGCGCGCCCGCCTCACCTCGGGTTCCCGCCGCCGCCCGTCAGTCCCAGCAGGCCGAATACCTCGTCTTCTACGCCGAGGGACGGCAGCGCGAGGCCCTGGACGCCGTTGAGCGGGCCGGAGGCGCCACGGTGAGCAAGGACACCAAGCTCGGCTACCTGATGGCCTCCGGGAGCGGTGACGCCTTCGTGGAGGGGCTTGGGGCGAACCCGGCGATCGTGGGCGTGTCGCCCGACCGGCGCATCGGCTCCGCGACCCGCCCCGGCACACCGCCCCCCTCGTCCTCTCCGGCCACAGAGGGCTCGACCGCCACAGCCGGCTCGACCGCCACAGCCGGCTCGACCGCCACAGCCGGCTCGACCGCCACAGCCGGCTCGACCGCCGCGGTCGGTCGTACCGGCTCCGGCGCCGTGGCAGGTCGTACCGGCTTGAGCGCCGCGGCTCGCCGTACCGGATCGTCGGCCTTCCCCGACGCGGGGGCGTTCATCTCGCAAGGCGGCCGGGAGCCGCTCGCGGGCCGCCAGTGGGACATGCGCATGATCGGCGCCGACCGGGCGCACGCCAAGGCCCCCGGCAGCAAGCAGGTGCTGGTCGGCGTCATCGACACCGGCGTCGACGGCAAGCACCCCGACCTCGCCGCGAACTTCAACCGCGAGCTCAGCCGCAACTTCGTCACCGACAAGCCCAAGGACGAGAACGGCGAGAAGCTCGACGGCGCCTGCGAGGCCCGTGACTGCAAGGACCCCGTGGACGTGGACGACGACGGCCACGGCACCCACGTGGCCAGCACGATCGCCTCCCCGATCAACGGCATCGGCATCGCCGGCGTCGCGCCCGCCGTGCAGATCGTGAACCTGCGGGCCGGCCAGGACTCCGGGTTCTTCTTCCTCAAGCCCAGCCTCGACGCGCTCACCTACGCCGGCGACATCGGCGTGGACGTGGTGAACATGAGCTACTACGTCGACCCCTGGCTGTTCAACTGCAAGGACAACAAGTCCGACCGCAGGAAGGAGCAGCTCGAACAGCAGGCCATCATCGTCGGCATGCAGCGCGCCCTCGACTACGCCCGTAACAAGGGCGTCACCCTCGTCTCCGCCCTCGGCAACGGCTCCAGCGACCTGGGCAAGCCCACGGTCGACAGAGCCAGCCCCGGCTATCCCGAAGGCGACCAGAGGGTTCGCAAGGTCGACAACTCCTGCATCAACGTGCCCGCCGAGTCCAACGGCGTCGTCTCCGTCTCCGCGGTCGGCCCGTCGGGGCGCAAGTCCATCTACAGCGACTACGGCGTCGAGCAGACCGACCTGTCCGCCCCCGGCGGCGACGTGCTCGACGGCAAGGGCGTCAAGACCACCCGCTCGATCCTGGCCGCCGCCCCCGAGCACGTGCTGCGGGCCGCCGGCCGGATCGACGCCTCGGGCGAACCCAAGGGCGCGGACGTCGTCAAGGACTGCAAGAGCGGAGCCTGCTCCTACTACCAGTATCTCGACGGCACCTCCATGGCCGCCCCGCACGCCACAGGTGTCGCCGCCATCCTCATCAGCCGCTTCGGCAAACCCGGCCCCGCCGGCCTCACCCTCGCACCGGCCACCGTCGAGGACCTGCTCTACAAGACCGCCCGCCCGCTGGCCTGCCCTTCGCCGCGCTCGTACGAGTACAAGGCGTACGGTGGGAATGAGAAGCACGACTGTCAGGGCGAGCAGGCCCGCAACGGTTTCTTCGGCCACGGGCTCGTGGACGCCTGGAAGGCGGCTACCTTCGTACCATGATGTATCGCCTCGTCGCGGACGCAGCGATGGTGGTGCATTTCGCCTTTCTCGTCTACATGGCGGTGGGCGGGTTTCTCGCGTGGCGGTGGCGGCGTACTATCTGGACGCACCTCGCGGTCGCCGCCTGGGGAGTGCTCTCGGTCGTCACCGGCGCCGAGTGCCCGCTGACCCTCGCCGAAGACTGGGGGCGCCGCATGGCAGGTCTCCAAGGCCTGCCGGCCAGCGGATTCATCGACCACTACATCGAAGGCGTGATCTACCCGGAGGAGTACACGAACTTGGCGCGACTCGGGGTCGCCGTTCTCGTTCTGTTCTCCTACGTCGGGTACGTTCTCCGTCGTCAGTGACTGCCAAGTGGTCTGTACCAATTAAGGTAGGACTCGTGACTCGTCGCGCGAAAATCGTCTGCACTCTAGGCCCAGCCACATCGTCCAAGGAACGCCTCCGCGAGCTGATCGCCGCGGGCATGGACGTGGCACGGTTCAACCTCAGCCATGGCAATCATGAGTTGCACAGAGAGGTCTACGACCGGGTCAGGGAGGTGGCGGCCGACCTTGGCCGCGGTGTAGGCGTGCTCGCCGACCTGCAGGGCCCCAAGATCCGTGTCGGCACCTTCGAAGAAGGGCCCGTCCGGCTCGGCTTCGGTGACGTCTTCACCATCACCACCGAAGACGTGCCCGGGGACCGCGAGCAGGTCTCCACCACCTACAAGGGTCTGCCCAACGACGTCCGCCCCGGTGACACGATCCTGGTCGACGACGGCCGCCTCGTCCTTGAGGCCACCCGCGTCGACAGCGAGCGCATCGTCACCCGCGTCGTCATCGGCGGCATGATCTCCGACAACAAGGGCCTCAACCTGCCGGGCGTCAACGTCAGCGCGCCCGCGCTCACCGACAAGGACGAGGCCGACCTGCGCTGGGCGCTGCGCACCGGCTTCGACATGATCGCCCTCTCCTTCGTCCGCCGCCCGTCCGACGCCGACGTGGTGCGCAACATCATGGAGCAGGAGGCCGTCCGCCTGCCGCTGCTCGCCAAGATCGAGAAGCCGCAGGCCGTCGACCGCCTGCCCGAGATCATCGAGGCCTTCGACGGCATCATGGTCGCCCGCGGCGACCTGGGCGTCGAGCTGCCGCTGGAGCAGGTCCCGATCGTGCAGCGGCGCATCATCACGCTCTGCCGCGAGAAGGCCCGCCCGGTGATCGTCGCCACCCAGATGCTCGACTCGATGATGAACGCCCCGCGCCCCACCCGCGCCGAGGCCTCCGACGTGGCCTACGCGGTCATGGACGGCGCCGACGCGGTCATGTTGTCGGGCGAGACCTCGGTCGGCAACTACCCGATCGAGTCCGTGGCCACGATGGACCGCATCGCCTGCGCCGCCGAGAAGGCGTCCCTGCACGCCACCCACACGCTGGAGCGCATGCCGGAGACCACCGGCGGCGCCATCGCCCGGGCCGCGGCCGAGGTGGGCGCCATCGTGGGGGCCAAGGCGCTGATCGCGTTCACGATGTCGGGGGAGACGGCGCGCCGCCTGGCCCGCTACCGGTCGCCGATCCCGCTGCTGGCGTTCACGTCGGCTCCGCACGTGCGGGGGCAGCTCTCGCTGACGTGGGGGACGGAGACGTTCCACGTGCCGTTCGTGCATCACACCGATGACATGGTGCGGCAGGTGGAGGCGTCGCTGCTGTCGCTGGGCGTGCTGGAGAAGGGCGACAAGGTGGTCATCGTGGCCGGCTCGCCTCCCGGCACCCCGGGCTCCACCAACGCCCTCCGCGTGCACACCATAGGCTCCGCGGTGTCCCACGCGCAGTAGATCTTTTTCAGCTTTTACGGCTCCGCCCGGCAGGCTCCATCCGCCGACCGGGGCCGATGGCCTTCCAGGGGGACGCTTACCCGCCTCACCGGCGCGCCGCCGTCACGGCGCGTCGATGACCGAGTCCGTGGAGCCTCCCGGGCGCCGCACACCGGGCCGCCTCCAGCCGGCCCCTCCCTGCCACGGTCGCCCCTGGCAGTTCTCGGTCGATCTTGAGGTGTCAGCCCGGTGACGGGTGTTCCCTGGTGGCCCGCCCGTGTCAGTTGGCGTGCAGGGCGGCGTTGAGCTCGATGCCGCCGCCCTTGCGCGGGACCGCCTCCACGGCGCCCGACTGCGAGTTCCGGCGCAGCAGAATGCCGTCCGCGCCCGACAACTCGGCGGCCTTGACCACCTTCCCGTCCGGAAGGGCGACCTTCGTGCCCGCCGTCACGTACAGGCCCGCCTCCACCACGCAGTCGTCGCCCAGCGAGATGCCGACGCCCGCGTTCGCGCCCAGCAGGCAGCGCTCGCCGATCGAGATGACCTGCTTGCCGCCGCCGGACAGCGTGCCCATGATCGAGGCGCCGCCGCCCACGTCGGAGCCGTCGCCGACCACCACGCCGGCCGACACCCGGCCCTCGACCATCGAGGCGCCCAGGGTGCCGGCGTTGAAGTTCACGAAGCCCTCGTGCATGACCGTGGTGCCGTCGGCCAGGTGGGCGCCGAGGCGTACCCGGTCGGCGTCGGCGATCCGCACGCCCGCGGGCAGCACGTAGTCCACCATCCTGGGGAACTTGTCCACCCCGTACACCGTCACCGCGCCCCTGGCCCGCAGCCGCAACCGCGTGCGTTCGAAGCCGGGCACCGGGCACGGGCCGAAGTTGGTCCACACCACGTTGGCGAGCAGGCCGAAAACGCCGTCCAGATTGGCGCCGTGCGGCTTGATCAGGCGGGCGGAGATCAGGTGCAGCCGCAGGTAGACGTCGTGGGCGTCCACGGGCGGCTCGGAGAGCTTGGCGATGCCGGTGCGCACCGCCACCACCCGCACGCCCCGCGCGGCGTCGGGCCCCGTCAGCTCGGCCAGCTCACCGGCCTCGGCACCGGAGAGCTGCTCGGTGCCGGTGGCGGGCGCGTCGCCCAGCTCGGGGTCGGGGAACCAGGTGTCGAGTACGGTGCCGTCGTCGGCGATGGTCGCGAGCCCGACGCCGAACGCGCCGGTAGAGGTGGGATCGATAGCAGTCACACGCCCAAAAATACCGTTTCGAAGCCCGGCCCGACGCCTCAGGCCCGACGCCTCAGGCCCGACGCCTCAGGCGTGGCGCCCCCAGGCGTGGCGCCCCCAAGCGTGGCGCGCCAAGGTGTGGCGCCCCAAGGCGCGGAGGCCGAGGCTCGGGCCCGGGTCAGGGTGCCGAGGTCAGGCCAGGGCGCCGAGGTCGGCCGAGAGCCAGTGCTCGGGTCGCATCCGGAACGTCACGAGCACGCGTAGATCCGAGCCGTGCACGTATCCCGACACCGCGTCGGGCGGCAGATAGCGCGCGGAGATGCGGGTCAGGTCGTCCAGCGTCGTGGGATACGAGCGGACCACCGGGCCCTCCACCGACACGTACCGGTAGGTCGGGCTGATCCGCTGCACCAGCATCGAGAACCGGCCCGCCTTGGCGATCAGCTTCGCCTTGAGCGAGTCGCCGTCGGTCAGGAAGCGGATCTCGCCGCCCGGATCGTAGTCGTACCAGACGGGCACGCTCAGCGGCGCCCGTCCATCACCGGCCTCCACGGCCAGGCTCGCGATGTGCGTCTCCGCCAGGAACGCCTCCCGCGCCGCCACGCTCAACGGCATCCGCGCCACCCCCGTCTTCGCCGGCCCTGTGACGCCTATTCCCTGTGGGAGCGTTCCCGAAAGCTCGGCGTTGTGTCGGTTCGCGACCGATCGGCAGCATAGGGTGAGATATGCCGAAGCTTTCGTTCGGGTTAGGAGCTGGGCGAGCAGGTGAGACGTTCCGCGCCCGTCGTCGCCGCCGTACGGACGTTCGCCGGTGACCGCGGCTGTTCCGGCCCGGCGCCGCCGGCGTGAGGGCACGGTGACGACAGGGTGGGGGCAGGGTCAGGCGGGCTGCCACAACTCGATCCGGTTGCCCTCGGGATCGGTGACCCAGCCGAATCGGCCGACATCCTCCATGTCCTGCGTCTCGGCGGCCACGTCCGCTCCCTTGGCACGCAGTTGCGCGAGCATCGCGTCAAGGTCGCGGACCCGGAAGTTGATCATATTCTGCTGGGTGCGGGACCCGAAGTAGTCGATCTCGGAGTCAACCGCCGCGAACACCGTCGGCCCGGCTTCCTGACGCCACAAGCCGTTCTCATCGGCGTCCAAGCCCAGGCAATCGCGATACCACGCGCCCAGGGCCACCGGGTCGGTGGCTCGCATGAAGTATCCACCGATTCCAAGCACACGTTCCATGCCGCCATCTTGCCAGGACGATGATCGGGCGTGACGCGGCTCCGCCGCCGGCGATGCCGAGGGCCCCGGTCTACGGTCGCGCGAGGATGCACGGACCCAGAGTGACGATCGTCACTGACAGTTTCCGCTCCACCATGGGTGCCGGAAGCGGGATTCGAACCCGCACGCCCTTTCGAGCAGACGCTTTTGAGGCGTCCATGTCTGCCATTCCATCATTCCGGCCGAAATTTCCGGACTTGTCCGGATCTGCTGCGCAGCCTACCGCTGAAGTTGATCAACTGCAGGGCGCCAGCGTGGATCTAATCTACCGGACGTCTGTACTCTTCTGCTCGTGAGTACGCAGCGGCGAGTAGTGATCGCGGAAGACGAGGCCTTGATCCGCCTTGACCTCAAGGAGATGCTCCAGGAGGACGGCTACATCGTCGTCGGCGAGGCCGGTGACGGCGAGCAGGCGATCCGGCTGGCCGCCGAACACAGGCCCGATCTTGTCATCCTGGACGTGAAGATGCCCGTGCTCGACGGCATCTCCGCGGCCGAGCGGATCGTGGCCGAGCGGATCGCCCCGTGCCTGATCCTGACCGCCTTCTCCCAGCGCGACCTGGTGGAGCGGGCCAGGGACGCGGGGGCGATGGCCTACCTGGTCAAGCCGTTCACGAAGGCGGATCTGGTGCCGGCGATCGAGATGGCGGTCAGCAGGCACGAGGAGATGGTGGCGCTGGCCGCCGAGGTGTCGAGCCTGTCGGAGCGGCTGGAGACCAGGAAGCTGGTGGAGCGCGCCAAGGGGCGGCTCATGACGCAGCACGGCTGGAGCGAGCCGCAGGCGTTCCGGTGGATCCAGAAAGCGTCGATGGACCGGCGGCTGAGCATGCGTGAGGTTGCTCAGATCGTTATAGACGACGCGGCCGACCGGGGCTGAAAGCGGCACATATCAGGTTCTTTGGTGCGGTGGGTTGTGGTGTGGTCACGAGTAGGCATCCAACCGGCTTCGGATGCTTACGAGAGCGGCGTACCGGCGCATAACTGATGGGCGTATGGACGGAAGGTCCGCTCATCGCGAACGGAGACGCTTTCGATGATCCGCATTTCCCGCGCGCCCGTCGTCGCCATCGTGGCGGGCCTGGCGCTGGCGGCATGTTCGACCGGGGGCACGACCGCCGCCCCCGACGCCGCAGGATCCGCCTCGATCTCGTCCTCCTCCGCTCCGGCGGGGCAGGGGGACGGCACTCTGGCCATCGGCACGGTGCTGCCGCAGACGGGCTCGCTCGCGTATCTGGGGCCGCCCATGTTCACGGGTGCCGACCTGGCGCTCAAGGAGATCAACGAGGCCGGAGGGGTGCTCGGCAAGCCCGTGCGGAAGTTCGACACGGACTCGGGCGACTCGACCACGAACATCGCCTCGCAGTCGGTCGACAAGCTGCTGGCCCAGAAGGCCGACGCGATCGTCGGCGCCGCGTCCTCGTCGGTGTCGGAGTCGATCATCGACAAGGTCACGGGCGCCGGTGTGGTGCAGTTCTCGCCGGCCAACACCTCTGACGCGTTCACCACGATCAACGACAAGGGCCTCTACTTCCGTACGGCGCCGCCGGACAAGCTCCAGGGCCGCGTCCTGGGTGATCTGGTGGTCGCCGACGGCAACGACACCATCGGGATCCTGGCGATGCAGGACTCTTACGGCACCGGCCTGGCCGACCAGGTGGTCGAGACGGCGGAGGCGGGGGGCGCCACGGTCGTGGAGCGGGTCGACTACGACCCGAAGGCGGCCGACTTCTCCGCCGACGTCGCCAAGATCAAGCAGAAGAAGCCCAAGGGCATCGTGCTGATCGGCTTCCAGGAGACGGCGAAGGTCGTCAACGAGCTGGTCAAGCAGGGCCTGACGGCGGACAAGCACCAGTGGTACATGGTGGACGGCAACATGTCGAACACCAACTTCGTCAAGGCGCCGAGGGGCACGCTCAAGGACGTCAAGGGCACGGTTCCCGGGGCGGAGGCTCCGCAGGAGTTCCAGAAGCGGCTGCTGGGCCTGAAGGACGACCTGAGCGAGTTCACCTACGCCGCGGAGTCGTACGACGCGGTGACGCTGATCGCGCTGGCGGCCACGGCGGGCCGGGGCGACTCGGGCGTGGCGATCGCGGCGAACCTGGTGGACGTGAGCAAGACCGGCACCAAGTGCACCGCCTTCAAGCAGTGCGCCGATCTGCTGAAGGCCGGCGAGGACATCGACTACGACGGCGTCAGCGGCCCGGTGGACTTCAACGACGTGGGCGATCCTTCGGTGGCGACGATCGGGGTCTACCAGTACGGGGCGAACAACAAGTTCGACGCGGCCAAGGCCATCGAGTATCGCCGCGGCAACATCGCCGGCTGAGCCGCTGAGCCCTCCTCAGCGGCTCTCAGCGGCTCTCAGCGGGCCGGTGGCGTGCTCATCCGCCCAGGCCGCACACCTTCAGCGCGTAGGCGATGAGGCGATCCTGCAGCGGCTTGGGCGGCACCACGATGACGACTCGCTCCTCGCCCCCGTCGAGGCTCGCCCGCACCGGGAACAGGAACGCCTTCTTGGCCTCGGCGAAGGCGTGCGGGTCGCAGCGGCCGGGGGTGAGCGCGATCGGCACCTCCAGCCGCTGCCGTCCGTCCTTCAGCTCGCCCAGGGGCCGCCGCTCCGGGGTGACGATGTAGTGCGTGGTGCCGTCCATGTCGTTGAGCGTGACGGCCCCCGTGCCGCGCCGGGTGATCACCAGGTCGCCCTTCATGGCCTCGCCCGACCGCTCCCACCGCGGCCCGAACTCGATGCTCGCCGCCTGCTTGATCAGGAACTCGGAGCACTCGTCGCGCAGCAGCCTGGTCAGCAGCGGATCGGGGTGCGGCACCTTGAACACCACCTTGCGCAACGGCTCCGCACCGGTGCTGACGTGGGCGACGACGGTGGCCGGCCGCACCTCGGGCAGGCCCTGGGGCGAGCAGTTGGCGGCGCCGAAGGGGATCGGCAGGTCCGTACGCTCCGTCTTCTTGATGGTGGAATCGGACCTTTGCGGCGGCAGCGTACTGAACGAGGGTGTGACGAGTTGCACATCGGCGAAATACACCGGCGTTTCGCCGGTGTTTCGGACGGCCACCTGCATCGCGTGCACGGGTTCGTCGGAGCGCCATTGGGCCAGGGAGACGGACACGCCGGCGGGCGGATCGGCGGAGACCGGGCCGGCGGAGGGCGGCGGCCGCTCTGACGAGCCGCAGGCGGTGAGGAGGATCATCACGACGAGCGGCGGCGTAATGCGCTTCACCTGTCGCACATTAAGCGTGGTAAGGCGGCTCTCGTAAGTTGAGGACTGATTACGACTCCGCATCCAAGTGCCGACAGTTCCTCGCTGCACCTGTCGTAGCGAGCAGGGGTTTTGTACGTTTCCGTCATTCGATCGGGAACGCTCGGCCGTGCTGACGGCTCCCGGCTTGGAAATGAAGGAGACACTTCATGATCCGCATTGCTCCCGTTGGGCGAGCGCTGGCTGTCGTGGCTGCCACCAGCCTGGCCCTGACAGCCTGTGGCGGAGGCGACAGCAACACCGCCACGCAGACCTCGCCATCGGCCGCGGCATCCTCGGCGGCCCCCGCCACCAAGGGCGACGGAACGCTCACACTAGGAACGCTGCTGCCCCAGACCGGATCGCTGGCCTTCCTGGGCCCGCCCGAGTTCGCGGGAGTCGACCTCGCCCTCAAGGAGATCAACGAGGCCGGAGGGGTGCTCGGCAAGCCCGTGCAGAAGTTCGACACGGACTCGGGCGACACGACGACCAACATCGCCTCGCAGTCGGTCGACAAGCTCCTGGCCCAGAAGGCCGACGCCATCATCGGCGCCGCGTCCTCCTCGGTCTCGGAGTCGGTGATCGACAAGATCACGGGCGCGGGGGTCATCCACTTCTCGCCGGCCAACACCTCCGACAAGTTCACCACGATCAACGACAAGGGGCTCTACTTCCGCACCTCGCCGCCGGACAAGCTGCAGGGCCGCGTGCTCGGTGACCTCATCGTGGCCGACGGCAACGACACCGTCGGCATCCTGGCCATGCAGGACTCCTACGGCACCGGCCTGGCCGACCAGGTGCAGAAGACCGTCACCGACGGCGGCGCCGAAGTGGTCGAGCGCGTCGACTACGACCCGAAGGCGGCCGACTTCTCCGCCGACGTCGCCAAGCTCAAGGCGAAGAGCCCGAAGGGCATCGTCCTGATCGGCTTCGACGAGACCGCCAAGGTCGTCCAGGAGCTCGTCAAGCAGGGCCTGCCCGCCGACAAGCACAAGTGGTACATGGTGGACGGCAACACGTCGAACACCAACTACCTGAAGATGCCCAAGGGCACGCTCGACGGCGTCAAGGGCACGATCCCCGGCGCCGCGGCTCCGGAGGAGTTCCAGAAGAAGCTCATCGAGGTGAACGCGGACCTCAAGGACTTCAGCTACGCCCCCGAGTCCTACGACGCCGCCAACCTGATCGCGCTGGCGGCCGAGGCGGCCAAGAGCGACGCGGGCGTCGACATCGCACCCAAGCTGGCCGAGGTCAGCAAGGGCGGCACGAAGTGCAAGAGCTTCAAGGAGTGCGTCGACCTGCTGAAGGCCGGCACCGACATCGACTACGAGGGCGTCAGCGGCCCGGTCGAGTTCAACGAGGCCGGTGACCCGGCCGTCGCCACCATCGGCATCTACCAGTACGGCGACGACAACAAGTACGCCACCAAGGCGCTCGAGTACCGCACCGGCAACATCGCCGGCTAGGACCTCACGCCCGCGTGAGCAACGCATGAGAAAGGGCCCGGCCGCCTCAGGCCGGGCCCTTTCGCGTCATCGGCAGCCGGCCACGACCTCGTCGGCGGCCACGCGGTACCGCTTCAGCAGCGACACCGCCCGATCTCTCGGCACGTCGTTCCTGGACAGCCCCTCGGTGGTCGTCATGACGGTCTGCACGGCTCCCTGGAGCCCGCTGGGCAGCCGGCCGCCGAACTGCAGCGTGATCCCGCGTACCTCCGCCAGGCGGCCTGTCAGGGCGTCCTCGAAGTGCTGGCGGTCCTCCTCGCCCTTCGGCCGCAACATCAGGCCGGCGTAGCCGATGGCGGAGACCACGCGGGCGCACGGGCTGTCGCCGGGATCGCCTCCGGTGCTGTACTTCTGGGCCGGGGACGCGTCGTCCTGGCAGCCGGCGAGCAGGAGGGGGATCATGAACGCGAGCGCGGTCAGACGTTTCACATCGCCCATTGAAAACATCGCCCCATTAAAAATGGAGAAGGGGCCCCGCGGGAGCCCCTTCTCCGCGGTGATCTCGTTTACGCCTTGGCCAGCGTCCCGAGGTAGAGCTCGATGACCTTGGGGTCGTCGGCGAGCTGCTTGCCGGTGCCGGTGTAGGCGTTGCGGCCCTGGTCGAGCACGTAGCCGCGGTGGCAGATCTGCAGGCAGCGCCGCGCGTTCTGCTCCACCATGATGACCGTCACGCCCGCCTTGTTGATCTGCTGGGCCTGGATGAACACCAGGTCCTGCAGCTTGGGCGACAGACCCGCGGACGGCTCGTCGAGCAGCAGCACCGAGGGCTCGGTCATGAGGGCCCTGGCCATCGCCACCATCTGCCGCTCACCGCCGGACAGCGAGCCGGCGCGCTGCTTGCGCCGCTCCTTGAGCGCGGGGAACAACTCGGCGACGAACTCGAAGCGCTCCTTGAACTTCCCCGGCACCTGGAAGGCGCCCATCTCGAGGTTCTCCTCGATGGTGAGGCTGGGGAAGACGTTGTTGGTCTGCGGGACGTAACCGACGCCGCGCGAGACCAGCGAGTGCGCCTTCATGTTCGTGATGTTCTCGCCCTTGAGCAGCACCGTGCCGCTGCGGATGTTGACCAGCCCGAACATGGCCTTGAGCAGGGTCGACTTGCCGGCGCCGTTGGGGCCGATGATGCCGATCAGCTCGCCTTCCCCGACGTAGAGGTCGGAGCCGTTGAGGATGTTGACGCCCGGCAGGTAGCCGGCGATCAGCTCGTCGCAGCGGAGCACGGCGTTCTCGGCGCCTGCCAGGTGCGCGCTGCGGTCGGTGACGGCCTGTTTCGACTCTGGGACCGCGTTCACTTCTGCGTCTCCTCCTCGATCTCGGCCTCTAGCGCAGCCTCGGCCTCGTGGAGCTGGGCCTCCAGCTCGCCCTCGGACAGCGGCGCGTCGTGGTGGGCGCCCAGGTAGGCGTCGATCACCCGTTCGTCCGACATGATCGATCCGGGCGGCCCCTCGGCGATGACCGCGCCCTGGGCCATGACGATCACCCAGTCGCTGATGTCGCGGACCATGTCCATGTCATGCTCCACGAACAGCACCGTCATGCCCTGCTCACGCAGATCCTTGACGTGGCCGAGCAGCGACTGCGTCAGCGCGGGGTTCACGCCCGCCATCGGCTCGTCGAGCATGACCAGCTCGGGGTCGACCATGAGCGCGCGGGCCATCTCCAGCAGCTTGCGCTGGCCGCCGGAGAGCGATCCGGCGAAGTCGTCGCGTTTGGTGTCGAGTTTGAAGCGCTCCAGCAGCACCTCGGCCCGCGCCGTGATCTCGTCCTCCTGGCCGCGCCACAGGCTCGGCAGCAGGGCCCGCCAGAAGGTCTCGCCCTTCTGCCGCTGGGCGCCCAGGCGCATGTTCTCCAGCACCGTCAGGCGCGACAGCGCCTTGGTGAGCTGGAAGGTGCGCACCATGCCCGAGCGCGCCACCTTGTGGGCGGGCACGCCGTTCATGGAACGCCCGTTGAACGTCCACGAGCCGGAGTCGGCGGTGTCGAAGCCGGTGAGCTGGTTGAAGAACGTGGTCTTGCCCGCCCCGTTGGGGCCGATCAGCGCGGTGATCGAGCCGCGCTGGACCTCGATGTGGCCCACCTCGACGGCGGTCAGGCCGCCGAAGCGGCGCACCACGTTGTCCACCACCAGGATCGGGTCCGGCTTGGGCACGCCGGGGTCCCGGGCCAGGTCCTTGAACGCGGCCAGGGCGGCGCTCTTGCGATCGTTCGTCGTCGTTTCAGCGTGCATCGATCGCTATCTCCCTCTTATCGCCGAAGATGCCCTGTGGCCGGAAGACGAGCAACAGGATGAGGCCGAGACCGACGACGATGTAGCGGAAGGCGCCGACCTGGTTGGTGCTCATGAAGGTGATGTACCCGGCGGCGACCGCCTCAGTGAGCACGTTGTAGACGAGGACCAGCAGCACCCAGAAGAGCATCGAGCCGACGACCGGGCCGAGCACGCGGGCCGCGCCGCCGAGGATGACCATCGTGTAGATGTAGAAGGTCGTCTCGGTGCCGAAGATGTCGGGCTGCACCGAGCCGTAGGCCAGGCCGTAGACGAAACCGCCGAGAGAGCCGATGACGCCGCCCAGGATGAGCGACTGCATCTTGTACGAGAAGACGTTCTTGCCGAGGCTGCGCACGGCGTCCTCGTCCTCGCGGATGGCCTTGAGCACCCGGCCCCACGGGCTCTTCATCAGCAGGTAGACGATGAAGCAGCACAGCGCGATCAGCAGCCACCCGACGACGAGCACCCAGAGCGTGCGGTAGCCGAAGAAGAACGGCACCGGGCCGAGGTTGAAGCCGTAGTCGCCTTCGGGGAAGGGGTTGAGCGCGTAGAAGCCGTCGGAGAAGCCGCGCTGCCCGTCGGAGCCGCCGAAGACCTCCTTGAACGTCACCGAGCGGAAGACGAGCCTGATGATCTCGGCCACCGCGATGGTGACGATGGCCAGGTAGTCGGCGCGCAACTGCAGCGTCGGTATGCCCATCAGGAGCGCGAGGAGCACCGCGGCCGCCAGGCCGACGATGATGCCCAGCCAGAACGGCAGGCCGAGGACGGTGATGGTGGTGGCCAGGCCGTAACCGGCCACGCCCATGAATGCGGCCTGACCGAAGTTGAGCAGGCCGGTGTAGCCGAAGTGGATGTTGATGCCGATCGCGGCGAGTCCGTACAGCACCGTCTCGACGCCGATGGCCGCCTTGAGGGTGGTGCTGATGATCGTGATCCAGTCCATGGTGATCCTCCCCCGATCAGCCGACCCGCTCGCGGCGGCCCAGGATGCCCTGTGGCCGGACGAGGAGCACGATGATGAGCACGGCCAAGGCCCCGACGCTCTTGAGCTCCGGTGGCACCCACAACGTCGAGACCTGGATGAACAGGCCCACGACGAGGGAGCCGACCAGCGCGCCGAACGCGGTGCCGAGGCCGCCGAGCGTCACGCCGGCGAAGATCAGCAGCAGGATGTCCTGGCCCATGGTGAACTTCAGGTTCTGCGACAGTCCGAGCATGATGCCGGCCAGCGCGGCGATGGCGCCGCCCAGGGTCCAGATGATCCGGATGACCCGGTCGACGTTGATCCCGGAGGAGGCCGCGAGCGCCGGGTTGTCGGACACGGCGCGGGCCGCCTTACCGGTGCGGGTGCGCAGCAGCGCGAAGCCGACGATGATCAGGACGGTCAGCTCGATGCCCATGGCGACGAAGTTCTTCGGCGCCGCGGAGATCGGCCCGACCTCGATGCCCGGTTGCGCGGTGTACTGCGCGAAGGACTCGTTCTCACCGCCGAAGAAGATCAGGAACACGTAGCGC
This sequence comes from Nonomuraea sp. NPDC002799, assembly GCF_053592075.1. Lineage (NCBI taxonomy): Bacteria > Bacillati > Actinomycetota > Actinomycetes > Streptosporangiales > Streptosporangiaceae > Nonomuraea > Nonomuraea sp. NPDC002799. Next base: position 147,735 of record NZ_JBSFVA010000003.1, on the reverse strand, counting down.
AGGAAGAGCGCCACGCCGATGGAGATGATCATCATGGCGATGGTGCCGGTGCCGCGCCTGCGCAACTGACCCCAGAACAGGCGGTCCTGGAAGTAGCCCAGGGCGCCCGCCACGATCACCGCGATCACCGCCGCGGGTATCAGATGGAGCCCGAAGCCGACGTTGCAGGCGTAGGCGAGGATGGCGCCGAGCGTGACCAGCTCACCGTGGGCGAAGTTGGTCAGGCCGGTCGTGCCGTAGATGAGCGACAGACCGAGCGCGGCCAGGGCGATGATCAGCCCCAGGTTGAGTCCCTCGAACGTGAGCTGCGCGGCCCGCGTCCAGAACGAGCTCTCGCCGCCGCCCTCCCCCGGCTGCGGCTGGCCCGGGACGCCCTTGGACTGCAGCGCGTACAGCACCGCGGAGCAGTTGCCCTCATAGACGGTCGGCGTGCGGACCAGGTTGCCGCCGCGTACCTCGGCGTTCTGCGGGAGCGTGCCGGCGTCCAAGGTGACTTTGTACTTGCCCGGCTTGTCGACCTGGACGTCCCACGTGCCTTGTGCGTTGGTGGTGACTTCCTTGACGGGTTGTCCGCCTTCGGTGGTCACGACGATCTTCGCGCCGTTCACTGGCTGGCCTTGGAGTTTGAGTGTTCCCCTCAGACCCTGGCAATCGGCGGGTCCCGCGTGAGCGGGTCCGGCGAGCAGGAAGATGAGTCCACCCAGGAAGGCCGTGAACGCGATCACGGCTCTGCGCAATGGTGCTCCCTCAAGTAGGTCAAGGCGGGGTGGTGCCCCTCCATCTCGACACGCGCGCATCGCAGGCACACTGGGATGCTGTGGCGGGAGCTTATTCCGCAGACGCCCGGTTCAGTATCGTTCGTCACCAATTAGTGACATGTGTGTGTCACTGATGTGAGGAAACAAGACGCCAGGTCAGGGGCTAAATCGCAAGAGACGCCTGGCGTTATGGAACGACGAATCGATAACGATCACAGGAAAGGGTGGACGAACCCGCGGAGATGGCCTTTGGGGCCATGAACGGCATTCTCGGCCGAACACGTTATCTACCGGGCCTCCCCGCGGGCTCGCGGTCGGACAACCGTAGCGACCCACGGGGGCCTCGCGCAAAGGGTCGAACGAAGTGACCGCCGGGTCAGCGGTCGCGCAGCAGGCAGGTGAGACGGGAGGTGCAGACGCGCCGTCCCTCCTCGTCGGAGATCTCGATCTCGTACGTCGCCAGCGTCCGGCCGCCGTGCAGCCTGGTCGCCACGCCCGTGACGTGGCCGGACGTCGCGGAGCGGTGATGGGTGGCGTTGATCTCGATGCCCACGGCGATGCGCTCGGGCCCCGCGTGGATGGCCGCTCCCACCGAGCCGAGCGTCTCGGCCAGCACCACCGACGCGCCGCCGTGCAGCAGTCCGTACGGCTGCGTGTTGCCCTCCACCGGCATCCGGCCCACCACCCGCTCGGGTCCGGCCTCGAGGAATTCGATGCCCATCCGATCGGCGAGCGTGCCCTCATGCATGCCGCTGTACACCGAGAGGTCCAAGGGGTTGGTCTGCGTCAAAGGGACGCCTCCACTCTTCCGAGCTCAGGTTTTCTGTCGCAGACGCAGACTAGGCTGCGTACGTGCCGAAGAGTGAAGTGACCCCCAGCCGCCCCTGTCTCTTGCTGCTTGACGGGCATTCGCTGGCCTATCGCGCGTTCTACGCGCTAAAAGACGCCAACCTCATGACCACCGACGGTCAGCACACCGAGGCGGTCTACGGGTTCACCTCGATGCTGACCAACATTCTGCGCGATGAGCAGCCTACCCACGTGGCGGTGGCCTTCGACAGGTCGGAGCCGACGTTCCGCCACGAGGAATACTCCGACTACAAGGCCACCAGGAGCGAGACGCCGGAGGACTTCCGCGGTCAGATGCAGCTCATCTACGAGCTGCTCGACACGCTGCGCGTCCCGCACCTGTCCAAGGCGGGCTTCGAGGCCGACGACCTCATCGCCACCCTCGCCACCCGCGCGTCCGCCGCGGGCATGAGCGTCCTGATCGTCACCGGCGACCGCGACGCGCTGCAGCTCGTCGACGGCAACGTCACCGTTCTGATGACCAGGCGCGGCATCAGCGACATGACGAGGTTCACGCCTGAGGCGGTCGTGGAGAAATACGGCCTCACCCCGGTCCAATATCCTGACTTCGCCGCCCTGCGCGGCGACCCCAGCGACAACCTGCTGAGCATCCCCGGCGTGGGGGAGAAGACCGCCGCCAAGTGGGTGCGCGAGTTCGGCTCGCTGACCGCGCTCATCGACCGGGTCGACGAGGTCAAGGGCAAGGTCGGCGACAAGCTGCGCGAGCACGTCGCCCAGGTGCTGCTCAACCGCCGGCTCACCGAGCTGCTCCGCGACGTCCCGCTCGAGGCCGAGCTCGCCGATCTCCAGCAGGGCGTCTGGGAGCGCGAGGAGATCAACAAGCTGTTCGACACCCTGCAGATCCGCGGCGAGCTGCGCGAGCGGGTGTTCAAGGTGCTCGGCACCGGCGAGCAGGAGCCCGAGCAGGGCTTCGAGGTCGAGACCGTGCTGCTCGGCCCCGACCGGGTCGCGGGCTGGCTGGACGCGCTGCCGGGCGGCCGCGCCGGGCTCGCCTTCAAGGGCGCCTACGGCAGCGGCACCGGGCGCATCGACGGCATCGCCGTCGCCTCGCCCGACGGCACGGCGGCCTACATCGACCCCGTCAAGCTCACCGAGGCCGACGAGACGGCCCTGCGGGCCTGGCTGGGCGACGACACCAGGCCCAAGGCCGTCCACGACGCCAAGGGGCCCATCCTGGCCCTGTGGGCGCAGGGCATGGAGCTGCGCGGCCTGAGCTGCGACACCGCGCTCGCGGCCTACCTGGCGATGCCGGGGCAGCGCACGTTCGCCCTGGAGGACCTCGCCAGGCGCTATCTCAACCGCGACCTGCGCGCCGAGGAGGAGTCCAGCGGCCAGGCCGCGCTGTTCGGCGACGACGAGGACGCCCCGGCCAAGGACCTCGGCCTGCGCGCCCACGCCGTGCGCGAGCTGGCCGACTCCCTGGAGGTCTTCCTGGCCGGCCGCGGCGGCACCCAGCTCCTGGCCGACGTCGAGCTGCCGCTGCTGGCCGTCCTGGCCGACATGGAGCGCGCCGGCATCGCCGTCGACGGCGCCTACTTCACGGGCCTGGAGACCGAGTTCGCGGCCGCCGTCAAGCAGGCCGTGGAGGAGGCGCACCGGTCGGTGGGGGAGCAGTTCAACCTCGGCTCGCCCAAGCAGCTCCAGGAGATCCTCTTCACCCGGCTCAGCCTCCCCAAGACGAAGAAGATCAAGACCGGCTACAGCACCGACGCCGACCAGCTCGCCTGGCTCGCCACCCAGACCGAGCACGAGCTGCCGACGATCATGCTGCGCCACCGCGACCAGCAGAAGCTGCGCACCACGGTCGAGGGGCTGATCAAGGAGATCGCCGACGACGGCCGCATCCACACCACGTTCAACCAGATCATCGCCGCCACGGGCCGCCTGTCGTCGGAGAAGCCCAACCTGCAGAACATCCCGATCCGCACCGCCGAGGGCCGCCGCATCCGGCAGGGCTTCGTGGTCGGCGAGGGCTACGAGACGCTCCTGACGGCCGACTACAGCCAGATCGAGCTGCGCATCATGGCCCACCTGTCGGGCGACGAGTCGCTGATCGAGGCGTTCGAGTCGGGCCACGACTTCCACCAGGCCACCGCGGCCAGGGTGTTCGACCTGCCGCCCGAGCAGATCGACGGCGAGCTGCGCGCCCGGATCAAGGCGATGAACTACGGCCTGGCCTACGGCCTGTCCGACTTCGGCCTGTCCGGGCAGCTCAACATCGCGGTGGCCGAGGCGCGGGCGCTGAAGGAGGAATACTTCCAGGAGTTCGGCGGCGTGCGCGACTTCCTGCAGGCCATCGTGGCCCAGGCCCGCACCGACGGCTACACCGAGACGATCATGGGCCGCCGCCGCTACCTGCCCGACCTGACCAGCGACAACCGGCAGCGTCGCGAGATGGCCGAGCGGATGGCGCTCAACGCCCCGATCCAGGGCTCGGCCGCCGACATCATCAAGGTCGCCATGCTCAACGTCCGCCAGGCCGTCCTGGAGGAGGGGCTGGCCTCCAGGATGTTGCTGCAGGTGCACGACGAGCTGGTCTTCGAGGTGGCCCAGGGCGAGCTGGAGCGGCTCACCCAGCTCGTCCGCGACCAGATGAACGCCGCCTACCGTCTCCGGGTCCCGCTGGAGGTCTCCGTGGGCGTGGGACGCACCTGGGAGGACGCCGGCCACTGACCTCCCGGGCCGCTTCTGGGTGGTTCTGGACTACCCTGAACGCTTACGTCTCACCGAGCGGCCGGGAGTTCTGTGCGGATATCAGCGTCTCTCACGCGGATCATCGGCATCGCGAACGTGGTGGTGGTCACGATCGCCATCATCGGGCTGAGCCTCGTGCCGTCCGAGCCCCGGCCGCACACCGACCCGGACACCGAACCGGACGCGGCGGCCAAGGTCCAGGACGGCGCGCCGCCGCCGAGCCCGGCCCCGGTGGGCGAACCGCCCGGAGTGGTCGCCACGCCCGAGTTCGCGCGCCAGGTGCACGCCAACGAGGCGGGGCTGGTGCCGGTCCTGATGTACCACCGGATCCTGGACAAGCGGCTGGCCTCGCTCGACCGCACGCCCGGCCAGCTCAAGAAGGAGCTCGTGAAGCTGGCCGAGCAGGGTTACGTGCCGATCACCGCCCGGGAGTTCGCGACCGGCGACATCCGGGTGCCGGCCGGGAAGTTCCCCGTGGTGCTGACGTTCGACGACGGGCACCCGAGCCACTTCGCGCTGGACGGGAGCGGCAATCCCAAGCCCGGCACGGCCGTGGGCGTCATCCAGGAGGTGGCGGCGGCGCACCCGTCGTTCCGGCCGGTCGCCACGTTCTGGATCAACAGGGAGCCGTTCGGGCTGCTGGACCGGGAGTCCCAGACGGTCGCCGTGCGGTGGCTGGTCGATCACGGCTATGAGGTGGCCAACCACACCTGGCGGCACCCGAACCTGCGCCTGCTCAAGAAGAAGAAGGTCGGCGAGCAGATCGTGCGGATCGAGCGCCTGCTCAAAAAACTCGGCGCGCCGCAGTCCATGACCATGGCATTGCCCTACGGCTCGATGCCCCGGACCAAGAAGGCGGCCAGGAAGGGCTCCTGGGACGGGACGGGCTACGATTTCGCGGGCGTCTTCCTCGCCGGGGCGGAGCCGTCGCTTTCGCCCTACGCGAAAAATTTCGACCGGGGCGCGATCCAGCGGATCCAGAGCAACGGCAAGAAGGGCGAGTGCCGCAAGTGGTGCTCGCAGTACTGGCTGGAGTGGCTGAACAAGCACCCTGGTGAGCGCTATGTCTCGGACGGCGATCCCCAGCGGATCTCCATCCCGGAGAAACTTCGCGGTAATATCGTCGCCAAGCGAGGGCCCCAGGTCATCGCCTACTGACTCCTCCCCGGATTGACCTCAGGGCGATGGTCTCATATGCTGATCGCTGCGCTGTGGGCTCGCGCGCGCCTCAGACGGAGCGGGCTCGCGCTCGGTCACGTCGATGTCGTAATAGCTCGGCTTGATGCGGAAGAGGGCCTGCCGCGCATCGCCACATCGACATCTGTCCGCGTTCGGAGCAATTCCACACATGACGTCCAGCACTGAGGCCACCTCGAGCACCCCGCAGGTAGCGGTCAACGACATCGGGTCCGAGGAAGAATTCCTCGCAGCGATCGATCTGACCATCAAGTACTTCAACGACGGCGACATCGTCGAGGGCACCGTCGTCAAGGTCGATCGAGACGAGGTTCTTCTCGACATCGGCTACAAGACCGAGGGCGTCATTCCCTCGCGTGAGCTCTCGATCAAGCACGATGTCGACCCTGCTGACGTTGTGGAGGTCGGCGAGCACGTCGAGGCCCTGGTTCTCCAGAAGGAGGACAAAGAAGGCCGCCTGATCCTGTCCAAGAAGCGCGCTCAGTACGAGCGCGCCTGGGGCACGATCGAGAAGATCAAGGACGAGGACGGCATCGTCACCGGCACGGTCATCGAGGTCGTCAAGGGTGGACTCATCCTCGACATCGGCCTCCGTGGCTTCCTCCCGGCGTCCTTGGTCGAGATGCGCCGTGTCCGCGATCTGCAGCCGTACGTCGGCCGTGAGCTCGAGGCGAAGATCATCGAGCTCGACAAGAACCGCAACAACGTGGTCCTGTCGCGCCGTGCCTGGCTTGAGCAGACGCAGTCGGAGGTTCGCCAGACGTTCCTCAACACCCTCCAGAAGGGCCAGGTCCGCAAGGGCGTCGTGTCCTCGATCGTCAACTTCGGTGCGTTCGTGGATCTCGGCGGCGTCGACGGTCTGGTCCACGTGTCCGAGCTGTCCTGGAAGCACATCGATCACCCGTCCGAGGTGGTCGAGGTCGGCCAGGAGGTCACGGTCGAGGTCCTCGACGTCGACATGGAGCGCGAGCGCGTCTCCCTGTCGCTCAAGGCCACGCAGGAAGACCCGTGGCAGCAGTTCGCCCGCACCCACCAGATCGGTCAGGTCGTTCCGGGCCGCGTCACCAAGCTGGTGCCGTTCGGCGCGTTCGTCCGGGTCGAGGAGGGCATCGAGGGCCTGGTCCACATCTCCGAGCTGGCCGAGCGCCACGTGGAGATCCCGGAGCAGGTCGTCCAGGTCGGCGACGAGATCTTCGTGAAGATCATCGACATCGACCTCGACCGTCGCCGCATCAGCCTCTCGCTGAAGCAGGCCAACGAGGGTGTCGGGACCGAGGTCGAATTCGACCCGACCCTCTACGGCATGGCGGCGACCTACGACGACCAGGGCAACTACATCTACCCCGAAGGCTTCGACTCCGAGACCGGGGAGTGGCTCGACGGCTTCGACAAGCAGCGTGAGGAGTGGGAGCGGCAGTACGCCGAGGCTCAGACCCGCTTCGACGCGCACCGCAAGCAGATCGAGGAGGCCCGCAAGGCCGAGGCCGAGGCCGGCGAAGCGGCTCCCTCGTCCTACAGCGGTGAGACGGCGGCTCCGTCCGGCAGCTCCTCGTCGTCGGCTCCGGCCAGCGGCGCGCTCGCCTCTGACGAGGCGCTCGCGGCTCTGCGCGAGAAGCTCGCGGGTGGACAGAGCTGAGGCCGTCAGGCTCTCGGCTGACGTCTGAGACATCGCGTGCTGATGTCTGAGGCATAGCGTTGGGGAAGGCCCCGCACGGATCTCCGTGCGGGGCCTTCCGCTTGCCCGGCCACCTGGTGGCCAGGGGCGGCGCCGGGACCGCTGGTGGCGGGTATCCGCGCATTCTTCCGGATGGTCCACCGGGCGGCCCGGAGATTTTACCTAGGGGATCGGCAACCGCCCGGCGTGGTGGCTGTCTGCGCTGGGAGACTTTGACCTGCGCTTTTGACGCCTAACCCCGGGGGCGATCGCCATGGGCATGGTTCAGCGGACGGTGCGGGTGACGGCCGGCCTGGGGGCCGCCACCGCTGTCGTCCTGGCTTCACCGGTCGGCGCCGACAGGGCGAATGCCTGGAGCGCGGCGAGTGGCGCCGGTGTGGTGGAGACTCCCGGGCCGGAATACCGGGCGCAGCGGGTGCTCGCCTGGCGGGACTGCGGTGACCGCCTGCAGTGCGCCAAGCTGTCCGTGCCGGTCGACTGGGCCAGGCCGCACGGCCCCCGTACCCAGATCGACCTGGCCCGGATGCCCGCGCAGGACCCCGGCAGGAGCCTCGGCCCCCTGGTCGTGAACACCGGACACGGGCCCACCATCCAGGACGTCCGAGCCAGGCCCGACATGGTGAGCGAGCTGACGCGCTGGTTCGACGTGGTGCTGGCCGAGCCGCGCGGGCTCGGCGACCAGGGGAGCGCGGCCATGGTGCGCTGCTCCGTGCCCAAGCCCGACGCCCTGCGCCTCCAGCTCACCCCTGGACGGGCCGCGTGGCGCGCCTACGCCCGCGACAACGCCGCCTACGACCGCAGTTGCCGCATCGCCGCCGGGCCCGCCCACGCCGGGCTCACGTCCTGGCAGGTCGCCCACGACCTCGACGCCCTGCGCGCCGCTCTCGGCGAGCCCCGGTTGCGGTATTTCGGCAACTCCTACGGGGCCGTGTACGGGCAGGCGTATCTGGAGGTGTTCCCGCGCCGGGTCGAGCGGATGTACCTGGAGGGCGTGCCCGACCACACCGAGGCCGGCCTGGGACGGCGCATGATCGCCAGGGCGCGGGCGGTGGAGCGGCAACTCTTCTCCTTCCGCGACTGGTGCCGCTACCGCCTGGGCTGCCCGCTGGACGCCGACGCGGTCTCGGTGTTCGACGACCTGCTCGCGCGGGCGCCGCTGGCCGCCGGCCCCGGCCGCGGCGCCGACGCCCGGCGGCTGGTGGCCGCCGTCACCGCCGGGCTGGCCCCGCAGCGCTGGCCTGAGCTGGCCCAGGCCCTGGCGGCGGCCAGGAACGGCGACGCCGGCGCGCTGGCCGCGATGGCCGCCCCGGCCCGGCCGGCCGCGCCGGGGACGGTGGCGGGCGTGCTGCTGTGCCACGACTTCGTGCCCGCCGTGCCCCGCTACCGGCGCTTCCTCGCGATGGAGGCGAGGCTGCGCGCCGTGGCGCCCCGGGTGGGCTGGCTGGCCGGCCGCTACGAGGTCGCCCGCTGCCTCGGGGCGGCGGGGCGGGGCCCGAGCTGGCCGCCTCGCCCGCTGAGCACGACGTCCCGGCGGCCGGTCCTGATCGGGATCGGGCGGCTCGACACCCACGCCCCCGCCGCCGGAGCGGCGAACGTGGCCGCGCGGATCCCCGGCGCGGCGCTGTTGTGGCACGGCGACGGGCACGGCGCCTACCTGCTGCAGGGGGCGGGCAAGCTGCGGGCGACGTGCCTGCGGACGCGGGTGCACGAGTACCTGGTCAACGGCACGCTCCCGGACAAGGGCGGCACCTGCCCGGCGGAGCTCACGCCGGGCGGATGACGCGAAGGACTAGAGTGCTGCGGGTGGTGATCGAACGGGCGGTGGCGGCGGACGCGGGGGAGATCCTCACCGTGCAGCGGGCGGCGTACGTGAGCGAGGCCCAGCTTTACGGCGACCCGTTCATCCCGCCGCTCGTGGAGTCGCTGGAGCAGGTCAGGAAGGTCATCGAAGACGCCGTGGTGCTCAAGGCGCTCGACGGCGGCCGGATCGTCGGCGTGGTGCGCGGCCGGGTGTCCGGGACGACCTGCCTGGTCGGCCGGCTCGCCGTCGCGCCCGACCACCAGGGACGCGGGCTCGGGACCGCGCTGCTGACCGCCCTGCACGAGGCGGTGCCGGAGGCGACGGTGTTCGACCTGTTCACGGGGCACCTGTCGGCCCCCAACCTCAAGCTCTACCGCCGCCTGGGCTATCGGGAGACCCATCGCGAGCGGATGGACGACCATCTGACGATGGTGCATCTGCGCAGGCAGCCGCCAGAGTGACCCGGCCTCGGGGATGATCACGGCGTGGCCCCTCCGAACGCTCGTCGGTAAGGGTGCGTCGCGGCGATCGGGAGCTCGCCGACATTCCGCCCAGCAGCGGCCGGCCGCGATGGTGGATAGGCTGCTGCGGTGCTGATGATTGGGCTCACCGGTGGGATCGGATCCGGCAAGAGCGAGGTGTCCAAGCGGCTGGCGGCCAGAGGCGCCGTGGTGATCGACGCGGACCGGATCGCGCGGGAGGTGGTCGAGCCCGGCACGGCCGGTCTGGCCAGGGTCGTGGCCGTGTTCGGGGAGGAGGTGCTCCGCCCCGACGGCTCACTCGACAGGGAGCGGCTCGGCTCCATCGTCTTCGCCGACTCCGAGAAGCTGGCGGCGCTCAACGCGATCGTCCATCCGCTCGTGGGGGAGCGCGTCGCGGAGCTTCAGTCGCGGGCGCCCGGTGACGCGATCGTGGTCTACGACGTGCCACTGCTGGCGGAGAACAAGCTGGCCCCGATGTACGAGCTGGTCATCGTCGTGGACGCCGCCGACGACGTGCGCATCAAGCGCCTCGCCGAGCACCGGGGGATGCCGGAGGCCGACGCCAGGGCCCGCATCGCCGCGCAGGCGAGCAGGGCCGACCGCCTCGCGGTGGCCGACGTCGTGATCCCCAACGAGGGCACCCTGGAGGAGCTCGACGCACGGGCGGACGAGGTCTGGGACGAACTGCTGCGGCGGGCGGCCCGCGGCTAGCCGAGCAGGTGGCGCGTCCGCTCGTACAGGCGGCGGGCGTTGTCCGGGTCGAGCGTCGGCAGCGCCGGCGCGACCGGGGTGCGCCGGTCGTAGGCGAGCAGGCGCCCGGCGGGCGGATCGTCCATGAGCTCGATGATCGGCTGGATGCTCTTCTCGACGGGCTTGGCGGCGACCTTGGCGAGCAGCTTGACGATCGTCTTGGCGGGCTGGCCGAGGGTGTCCGCCCCGCTGTCGGTGAAGCCGGGGTGGTGCAGGAGATACTGCGTGCGCCCGTCCGGGTGGTTGGCGGCGTACGCGACGCCGAGGAGGTCGGTGGCGCGCCCGCCCTGCAGCATGGCCTTGACGCTGCCGAAGCCGTGCTCCAGCGACAGGTCGTCCCAGTGGATCGCGCCCTTGGTGGCGCTGACGCCGCAGACGTTCACGATGATCGGGCGCTCGCCCTTCTCCAGCAGCTCCGTCAGGCCGTAGCTGAGCAGGAAGCGGCTGACGTAGTAGAGGGCGAAGGTGCCCTCGAAGCCGTCGGGCGTCTCCACGCGCCGGCCGAAGTGCCGCATCGCGGTGAGGATCAGGCCGTCGAGTGCCGAGTGGCGGGCCTTGACCTCCTCGATCACGCGCCGGTTCGCCGTCACGGAGGTGAGGTCGGCCTGGATGTACGCGGCGCGGTCGCCGGCCCCCAGGGTGGCGGCCTCGTCGAGGAAGCGCCGGCCCTTCGCCGGGTCGCTGCCGATGATGGTGACCTGGTCGCCCCGGCGCAGGAAGTGCCGCGCCAGCCCGTTGCCCATGCCGGTGGAGCCGCCCGCCACGACATATGTCCGCATATTTCATCCCTCAAGTCATCGAACGCTGACTTGAGGAACCTAGCATGACTCCTGCGTACAATGTCAACGGTCGATGACTACGGAGGGGAGCCGGCGTGCCGAAGAGAGACCGGGAGGCCACCAGGGCCCGTCTGCTGGAGGCGGCCCGGCTGCGCTTCGCCCGCGAGGGCTACGACGCGACCAGCGTGCGCGACATCGCCGGAGACACCGGCGTCGACGCCACCCTGATCTTCCGCTACTTCGGCTCCAAGAAGCGGCTCTTCGACGAGGCGACGGCCGCTTCCGAGACCTCGCACGACCTGCTGGACGGCCCGGAGGAGGAGCTCGTCGCGCGCATGCTGGGCTCGGTGGTCTTCGCCGACTGGACCGGCTACGGCGGAGAGCATCCCCTGGTCGCCATGTTGCGCTCCTCGGCCCACGAGGACACCAGGCGGCGCATCCGCGAGGAGGTCTGCGCCACCTACGTGCGCGCCCTGGAGGACCTCGCGCGGGGCGAGGACGCGGAGCTGCGCGCCGAGCTGCTCAGCGCGTGGCTGGTCGGCATCGGCATCCTGCGCTCGGTCGTCGCCACCCCGGCGCTGGCCCGGGCCGGAGCCGCCGACGTGGCCCCGCACGTGGCGGCCGTGGCCACCGCCCTGCTCGGCCGCCCGATGTCAGGCACACCCGAGCAGCGCCCGCCCGAGCAGCGCCCGCCCGAGTAATGCGCCCGCCCGATGTCAGACCCGCCCGAACAGCGCGCTCGCCCGAGCGATGAGCCCGCCGCCCGCCGCCCGCCCGCTGAGGTCAGAACGGTGAGTCGAGCGGCACCTGCCGCACCCCCGGCAGGTGCCGGTCGAGCTCGCCCAGCTCGAACCGCGACATCCCCACCACGTGCCAGAACTGCCCGGCCGGCTCGCCCTGCACCTTGTAGCGCCCGTCCGGCGCCAGCGCCGCCCACCCCTCGGCCAGCCCGAGCAGCGTCGCCCGCCGCTCGCCGCCCTCCCAGAGGATCACCACGCCGTCATCGCCCGCACTGGCCAGCAGGTCGCCGGCGGGGCTGTAGGCGACCGACCACACCCGCCGGGCGTGCCCGGCCAGCGTGTGCCGCAGCCGCCCCGTCCCGAGGTCCCACACGCGCACCCGCTGGTCGTCGCCCCCGGTGGCCAGGCTGTCGCCCGAGGCGCTGAACGCCAGGCTCCACAACCGGCCGTCGTGCTGGTCGAACGTGTGCGTCAGCCGCGGCTGCCACGGCTGGCCGGGGCGCAGCTCCCACACCAGGGCCCTGCCGTCGTTGCCGGCGCTGGCGAGGTGGCGGCCGTCGGGGGAGAAGGCCACCGAGTAGACGCGGTCGGTGTGCCCTTCGAGGGTCGCCACCCGGCCGCCGGAGGTCACGTGCCACAGGCGGACGAGCTTGTCGTCGCAGCCCGTGGCCACGTAGGCGCCGTCGGGGCTGAACGCGATCGAGCGCACTCGCCCGCGATGGTCCATCAGGTTGACCGCCAGCCGCCCGGTGGGGCGATACCAGATCTTGACGCTGTCGTCGTCGTTGGCCGTGGCCAGCATGTCGCCGTCGGCGCTGAACGCCTCGGCCCACACGTGGTCGGTCTCGGCGTGCAGCTCGCGCTCGTAGTCGCCGGTGGTGGCGTTCCAGAAGTGCACGCCGCCGTCGTTGCTGGAGGTGGCCAGCACCGGCCCGGCGGGGGAGAAGGAGGCGGAGATCAGCCGGTCGGCGGTGCCGCTGAACTCGCGCAGCCGCCGCCCGGTGCGCGGCTCCCACAGGCGTACGACGCCGTCGTTGCCGCTGGTCGCCAGCATCGTCCCGTCGGCGCTGAACCGGACGGAGGTGATCCGCCGGCCGTGGCCGCGCAGCACGCGCTGGCACTTGCCGGACTCGGGATCCCACAGGCGCACGGTGCCGTCGTTGCTGCTGGTGGCCAGTTGCTGCCCGTCGGGACGGAACGCGAACGGCCAGACCGAGCTGCGGTGCCCGGTCAGCTCGACCCGCTGCCCGCCGCCGACCGGCTGGATCCGGACCACGCCGCCCGAGTCGCCGCTGGCCAGGCTCTGCCCGTCGGGACTGAACGCCACCTGGTAGACGGCCGCCGTGTGCGTGGTGTGCACGCCGTGCGCCTGCCCGGAGACCTCCCACACGCGGACGCTGCCCGCCGTGTCGCCGCTGGCCAGCAGCGTGCCGTCGGGGGAGAACGTCAGGCAGTAGACGCTCCCCGCGTGCCCGCTCAGCGTGTGCAGCAGCGTCCACGCGGCGGTGTCCCACAACCGGATCGTGCCCGCCTCGTCACCGGTGGCCAGCAGGCGGCCGCCGGGGCTGTGCAGCGCCCGGTAGACGCTGCCCCGATGCTCGTCGAGCGTCTGCCGCACCCGTCCCGTCTCCAGGTCCCAGACGCGGACGACGCCCGCCGCGTCGCCCGTCACCAGCACCGAGGGGCCGAACGAGGCCGTGTAGACGGGTGCCCGGTGGCCGCTCAGCTCGTGGGTGAGCCGCCCGGTGGCGGTGTCCCAGACGCGTACGACGCCGTCGCCCCCGCCGGCCGCCACCAGGTCGCCCGAGGGGCTGAGCCGCACCGGCCAGACGCCGTCGGCGTGACCGGGCAGCCGGTGCCGGAGCTCGCCGGTCAGGGAGTCCCACAGCAGCACGACCCCGTCGCTGGCGCCGGTGGCCAGCAGGTCGCCCGCGAACGTGACCGCGTAGACGCGGCCCCGGTGCCCGTGCAGGGTGCGCACGGGCGCGCCGCCGACGCACAGCAGCACGCCGCCGTCCTCGTTGCCGATCGCGATCGTGGCGCCGTCGGCGCTGTAGGCGATCGGCTCGGGCAGCCGGCTGGTCTGGAAGTGGTAGCCGTACGGGACGCCGATGCCGGCCGGCGCGAACTCCACCTCGACCGGCTGGCCGGGCACCACCGCCGCGCCGTGCAGGTGCGGCAGCGTGCCCGTCACGTTGATCAGTGAGGCGCGGTGCCAGCGGGCGCCCTCGACGGCCGCGTCGCTCAGGTCCACCTGGGCCAGCCGCGCCCCCGACAGGTCGGCGCCGGTCAGATCGGCCCCGGACAGGTCGGCGCCGTCGAGCCGGGCCCCGGCCAGCCTGGCCTCGCGCAGGGTCGCCCTGGACAGGTTGGTGCCCGCGAGGGTGGCCTCGGACAGGTCGGCGCCGGTGAGGTCGACCTCCCGCAGGTCCCTGGAGGACAGGTCCTCGCCCTTGAGGTTGGCCCCGCGCAGGTCGGCGCGGGCCGGCGTGCGCAGCCGGGCGGCGATCTTGACCGCGTTCGCCCGGGACACGTCGTCGGCGGGCGGATCGTGCACCCACGCGCGCAGCGCCGCCACGTCGGCCAGGTCGCACAGGAACTCCACGGTCAGCGCCGACAGCGGCCGGCGCGCCAGCAGCACCGGGTTGTCCAGCGTCGCGGCGATGTGCCGGGCGATCAGCCACTCCATCACCGAGGCGTGGATGAACCCGAACATGCCCTCCTCGGTGCGCACCAGCAGGCTGCCCGAGCCCATCCGGTAGGCGGCGTGCGCGCCGGAGAGCTGCCCGTCGGCCAGGTCGGTCAGGGTCTCGCCGATCTCGGTCAGCTCGTCCACGCCGAGCAGCGACTCCCCGGACTCCCACAGCCGCGCCGCCAGGGCCGTCACCGCCCGCCACAACTCGCCGGTGGTCAGCGCGGCCGGCGAGCCGGGAACCTTGGCCCGCCGCTCCTCGAAGGCCAGCCAGGAGCCGAGGATCTCCTCGTAGAGCAGGGCCGGGCTGAGCGTGTGGCGGGCGCCGGCCACCGTGCGCAGCCGGTCGGCGTCGAGGTCGGCGATGAAGCTCAGCATGCGCGGGTTCTGCGCCAGCGCGAGCAGGTCCTCGATCTCTCCCATCAGCGACATGCGCGCCCGCGCCTCGTCGCCGTCCTCGAACCTGTTGAGCAGGTAGGAGCGGATCTGGTCGGGGGTGAAGTCCTCGACGCTCAGCACCCGTCGTTGCGGCAGCACCCCGACCATCTCGCCGAGCGAGGTCAGCACCTGGCTGTGCGACTTGAAGTGCTGGGTGCGGCTGGCCACCACGATCTTGGCCTTGTCCTCGGCCGCCGCCAGCAGCGTGGCCAGGTGGTCGGCCGCCCGATCGAACGTCAGCCGGGTCACCAGCTCGTCGAACCCGTCGAACAGCAGCACGATCCGCCCCTGCCGCAGCAGGTAGCGGAAGGCCTTGAGATCGATGACCTCCTCGCCGTGGTTGGCCAGGTGGGCCGCGACGAGCCCGTCCACCGAGTGCGCCTTGTCCAGCGCGCGCAGCTCGATCAGGATCGGCGTCAGGTGCGGCAGCTCGGCCGGGATGCGCCGGGCCAGCTCGCGCAGCGCGAACGTCTTGCCGTGGCCGAAGTCGCCGAGCAGCAGCAGGAAACGGCCGTGGTCGGTGGCCAGCAGGCGCATCAGCTCGTCCGTCAGCCCCTGGCCGACCTGGCTTCCCGGGCGGTCCAGCTCGCGGTAGCGCTGCGGGACGTACAGGCCGGGCGGGTAGCGGCGGTCCGCCGTCACCCGGGCCGTCTGCTCGGCGACGTAGCCGGACAGGTCGAGCAGCCCCTGGAACTCGGTGAAGCTGCGCAGCCGCACCCCCTTGCGCATCAGGTCGTCGCGGATCGCGCGGGGCGCGGGCGCCCCCTGGTAGACCAGCTCGGCGGCCAGGCCGGTGGCGTGCGCCTGGCGGGCGAACCCGTCGGCGGCCTCCTCGGTCAGCTCGCCCACGTGCGCGCCGATCATCGTCTGGCGGACGAAGCCGTCCTCGGGGTGGGTGACCACGAGATGGGCGGCGAACCTGCGGACCTTGACCCGCTCGTGCCTGGCCTCGCACACCTCGGCGATCCGGTCGAGCAGCAGCTCGACCGGGCTCGGGACGCGCTCCTCCGGCTTGGGCGCGGGCGGCGGGCCGGCCGGGCTCCGGCCGGTGAACGTGGTCTCGACGGCCCGCCAGCGGTACCGGGCCCGCTCGGGCCGGCCCTCGTCGGGCAGCCAGGTGCGCATCCCGTCGGGGGTGATCTCGACGACGTGGTGGCGGCCCGAGCGCGGCGCGGTGATCCGGCCGTCGGCCGGCTGCCCGGATCCGCCGTGGAAGAGCAGGTTGAGCCGGTGGGCGAGCAGCCGTTCGAACGTCGGCGCGTCCCGCAGCTCGCCGGGCGCGTGCCCGACCGCGCCCAGCCGGAGCCACGCGCCCTCCTCGTACGGCCGCAGCCGCTCGGCGAACCAGGCCGCCTGCGCCTCGCCGAGCTGCGCGTGCGCGTCGCGCTCCAGATGGCTCATCGCCATCGTCGAGTTGAGCCCCGCCACGACCACCCGCAGGTCGGGCACCTCGAACAGGGTCCACGGCTGCCCGCCGTCGAACACCCGGTCGTCCAGCCCTTGGTACACCTCGCCGAACAACTTCGCGAAATGCCGCCATTTGGGCCAGTAAGGGGGCTGCGGGCTCACGTCGTCGGCCTCGCAGGTCATGAAGTAGGCGCTGGCGGCGGCCTTGGTGACGTCACGCGCGCCCGGCAGCAGCACGAGCCGGTGCGGCTCCAGCCCGATCAGCAGCCGCAGGTCGGTCACGAACCGGGTCGCCTGCCCGAACTGGCCGAGGCTGCCCGACTCGGTCAGGTCGCCGCTGACGACCATCAGGTCCGGACGGGGCATGCCCCGGTCGTACATGGCGGTCAGGTCGGCCCAGATGCGCGCCTGCATGTCCTCCGGGGTGAACGGCTCGCCGGGATCGGGCAGCGCCCGGCCGAACCGGGGGCCGCCGATGTGCAGCACGCTGATCGACTCGCGGCCCCGGTCGCTGCTCGCCGCCGGCGGGAACCTCGGCGCCGTGACCGGCGTGCGCCGGGCCCTGGACCGCCCGCCGGGCGGGGGCAGCGTCGGGGTCGGCGCGGGCACGCTGGAGCCGTCGGGGAACGCGGGCGCCGCCTCCGGCTTGGCCCGGCCCGACAGCGCCTCCCTGACCCGGCCGAGCAGCAGCGCCCTGGCCTGCCCTGGATCGCCGACGCCCAGCAGGTCGACCCAGGTGATCGTGGACAGCAGGCCCTCGACCTGGACGTCCTCCAGCCTGATCGTGACGAGCTTGTTGGAGGGGTTGTCGGGGTCGGCCCGCAGCGCCGCCTGCCACTCCATCCGCCCGTAGCGCGAGGTCAGGTAGTGCCGGGAGAGCACGGCCACGACGAGCTGGGCCTCGCTGACGCCGCGGTCCATGAAGTCGATGAAGTTGGTGCCCGGGACGAAGTCCCAGGCCTGGATCATCGTCCGGTAGCCGGCCGCCTCCAGCTCCCAGGCGATCCAGGTCGCCCACGCCGTGTCGGCCGGGGAGTAGCTGACGAAGATCTCGGTCGGCCTGCCGTCACGTGCCATGCCGCCAGTATCCCCCGGGGAATCGGCGTTTTGGAGTCCGTGTGCGATCATCGACGGGTGTGGCGGCGTCTTGGCGTGCTCGACCTGATCCGGATCGGGCTGCTGGTTCTCGGGTCGGTGTTCGTGGCGACCGGGCTGCTGCCATGGGAGGCCGCGGTCGGGAGCCTCGACGACATCGGCCCGCTGCTGATCTTCCTGGTGGCGATCATCGTGACCGCCGAGCTGACCAAGGAGGCGCAGGTCTTCGACGCGATCGCGGCGAGGATGGCGGTGTTCGGGCGCGGCAACTACGTCGCCCTGTTCTTCCTCTGTACGGCTTTCGCGTCATTTATCACGATATTTCTGAACTTGGACACGACCGCGGTGCTGCTCACCCCGGTCATGCTCGCCCTCGCCCCCAAAGCCCGCATCGCCGCCCTGCCCCTGGCCATGACCACGATCTGGCTGGCCAACACGGCGAGCCTGCTGCTGCCCGTCTCCAACCTGACCAACCTCCTGGGCATGGAGAAGATCGGTCTCGACGCCCAGCAGTTCGCCGCGCGCATGTGGGCCCCGCAGGTCGCCTCGATCGCCGTGACGATGGTGTTCCTGTGGGTGTTCTTCTGGCGGCGCGGCGAGCGGCGCGACCTGCGCTACACCCCGCCGGTGCTGGAGCCGGTCGCCGACCGCGTGCTGTTCGGCGCCGCCTCGGCGGCCTGCCTGCTCTTCATCGTGCTGCTGCTGCTCAAGACGCACGTCGCCGTCGCCGCCACGGTGGCGGCGGTGGTCGTGGCGGCGGCGTTCCTGGTGCGCGCCCGCGACCGCCTGACGTGGAGCCTGATCCCGTGGCAGCTCGTCATCTTCGTGACGGGCCTGTTCCTCGTGGTGCCCACGCTCAGCAGGCACGGCCTGTCCGACCTGATGATCTGGATGATCGGCACGGAGGGCGACCCCTACCGCACGGCCGCCGTCGGAGCCGGGCTGTCCAACGTGATCAACAATCTGCCCGCCTACCAGGCCGTCGAGACGGTCATCCCGGCCGCTGACCAGGACCGCCTGCTGGCCCTGCTGGCCGGCACCAACGTGGGCCCGGTCATCACCCCGTGGGCCTCGCTGGCCACGCTGCTCTGGTTCGAGTCGTGCCGCCGCCATGACGTCAAGGTGCCGATGCGCCGGTTCCTGCTCACCGGCACGGGCCTGGCCGTCGTGGGGCTCGTCGCGACCGTGTGGGCGCTGGTCGAGTTCGGCTGACCGTCCCTGACCGGCCGCGGGTCGTTCAGGCGGCCAGCGCGGTCTCGTAGGCGCCGGCGACCGCGCCCAGCGCCCAGCGCATGCGCACCACGTACGTCTCGGGGTGGTCGCCGGCCTCCTGCGCCACGTAGGCCGCGCAGCGGCGCGGGTCGCCGCCGCACGCGCAGAGCCGCTCGTCCACGGCCTGGCGGATCTGGAACGAGGACAGGCCGTCGGACGGCTGCAGGGCGGTCGCGAAGAGCACCTGCGCCAACTCGGTCGTGCTGATCATGTCGAGCTCCCTCTCCCGTGTGCCGTTCCGCGGCACCCTCTAAATAGACGTCGAACGGCGGAAGAACTCATCGACAAAGGACACACCACATCTGTGGACTTCTACTCATTCGAGAAGGGAGAGGAGCGCGGGAAGGGCCCGGGGATGGGCGGCGACGAAGCTGCGGTCCTCGGCGGTGCCGTCGAAGCACTCCTCGAACGGCCCGCCGTCCAGCGCCCTGATCTCGATCCCGGCCTCCCTGGCGAGCAGCGCGCCGGCGGGCAGGTCGACCGCCTCGGCCCGGTAGCCGACGATGCCGTCGATGTCGCCGCGCGCCAGCATCGCCCAGGCCAGCAGCGGCGCCCACAACTGCAGCACCCGCCGGGCGCCCAGCTCCAGGGCGGTCTTCAGCGCGCGGGCGGCCGGGTCGCCCCGGCGTACGTCGTAGCCCTGGGTCCAGGCCAGCAGCGGCCCGTGCGGCCGCGGCGCGTACGCCGGCGCCAGGCGCACACCGGAGGCGGCGCCCACCGGCTGGACCCGCGCCCCGCGCCCCCGGACGGCCGACCACGTCTGGGCGGAGACCGGCTCGTGCACCACGCCCAGCTCCGGGCGCCCGCTCCGGCACAGCGCCACGCCCACCACGTAGGCGGGCAGGCCGATCGCCACGTTGTTGGTGCCGTCGAGCGGGTCGACCAGCCAGGTCCACTCGCCGCCCGCCGCCCCGACCAGCCCCGACTCCTCGGCGATGACCGTGTGCGAGGGGTAGGCCGTCAGGATGCGCTCCAGCAGCAGCTTCTCCGAGGCCAGGTCGAGATCGGTCACCACGTCTCCCGCCGCGCCCTTGGCCCGCACGCGGACCGCGCCCCGCATGCCCTCCAGGAGCAGCGCCCCCGCGGCCTCGGCGGCTTCGACGGCGACCGTGCGAGCGTGATCCAGGTCCATCGGGTACCCCTCAGGTCAGGTGCGCGGTGATCAGACGTACGGCCAGCTCGGTCTCGCGGTCGTCCAGCGACTGCCTGGACACGTGGTGCGGGCCCGCGCCCAGCGGGCCGAGCGACAGGTCGCGGCTGCCCGGCCGGCCACGGCCGAGCGCGATCGTGGCCGCCTCGCCGCCCTCGGGGACCACGCTGCTGTGGAAGCGGCCGGCCGGCAGCGTGTAGGTGTCGCCGGGGCCGAACACCTCCACCAGTCCCGTCGCGTGCCGCACGGTGCGGCCGGTGGGCGAGATCCGGTCGCCGTCGGACGCGCTGACCACCTCGAACACCCGGTGCGTGGCGTCCGCGCCCGCGTCGGAGACCAGCGCGTGCACGTTGCGCACCTGGCCGTAGAGGACGTGGCTGACCAGGTCCCAGCTATGGCAGTGGATCTGCGAGGTGGTGCTCTCGGCGGGCGAGAGCGAGTCGGACCACAGATGGAGGCATACCCCTTCGCCGCCCTCGCGCTCCAGCGGCAGGCAGACGAATCCGAGCGGGTGACGCACTCCGCTCAGGTCGCCGGCCTTGAGCGCCGCCAGGGCCCACGACCGCGCCTCACCGGCGAGCACCCGCTGACGGACGTCGTGATAGCTCATGACCCGTGCTTACGTTCCGTCCCGGCGGTGGGCCGCGGGCTCGCCGTAGGGGTCCATGGCCCGCAGCGCCTTGCGGGCGATGTCCACGACGTCGCGGCCGTTGTAGGAGCGGGGCAGGGGCACCCCGACGCGTTCGAACAGCTCCTGCACCTCCTCGATGGTGGGCTCGTCGCCGAGCGGCACCTTCTTGTACATCTCCAGCGGCACCCGCCGCGCCTGCTCGAAGCTGAGCCGCAGCTCGGTGTCGCAGTTTTCGTAGTAGAACGTGCCGGCCAGGGCGGTCATCGCCATGTTGGGGTCTTCGACCGTCATGATCAGGCGGGTGGCCGACAGGTCCCAGCGGAACGTCGTCATCGTCGACGACAGGCCCACCCCGATGTCGAGCAGGCCGTAGCGCTGGCGGTGCCAGAAGGCGGCCAGGATGGTCGCGTACGACTCCTTCCTGGCCCGGTCGGTCGTCCACGTCTCGCCGGTGCCGTCAGGGGTGTCGGACAGCGAGCGGCGGTAGTGGGCGTAGGACTCGCAGACCTCCGCGTCGGACGGGTCGATGATCTCGATCCGGACCGTGAGGTGGCGCTTGTCCCGGCGCGCCGCCGCGACGCACACGGGCAGGGTGATCGCGCGCAGGTAGGTGCCGGTGCCGCCCTTGAAGCTCCACCGGGTGGTGTCGCGGCGGGCCTCGGCGTGCGACTGGGCGATCTCCTGCTTGCTGGCGAGCACCCGGACGAGCTGCAACGCGTCGAGGGCCTTGCGGGTGCTCTCGGCCAGCGCCTCGATCTGCTCCATGCGCGCCAGGCGCTCGGGGAGCTGGGACAGCGCCCCGGAGGTGATCGTCTCCTCGACCGGGGCCTGGCGGACGCGGTCGCGCAGCAGCGCGGTGGCCACCAGCGCCATGATCACCAGCGTGGCGGCGTTGACGAGCTGCGTCTGCACCGCCGTCGGCACGACCTCGTCCGGCATGATGCCGACGACGCCGATCACGATGGCCAGCACCAGGGCGATGGCCCCGTCGGCGTTCTGGGCCGCCCAGGGCGTGACCCGCCGCACCGCCACCATGAACCGTGTCATCGCTCGCCCCGCCGTCCGACGATCAGTCAGTCCCCGAACGTCATGGTAACGAGCGCGCCAAGCGACTGCCAGCACACGGAAAGGAGCGATCCCCTAGCCGCGGATGCCGCGCACACTGACGACGGCGGGCGGCATCAGCCGCCGCCCGCCGCGTCCCGCGACGGGTTCAGAACCAGCCGCGATGCCGGGCCATCTGCTCCAGGCCCCGCTGCAACGCCTGCTCGACCGAGCCGGCGTGGTCGTCGTAGCGGACGGTGAAACGGTTGTAGGAGTCGTGGCTGGAGGTCAGGAAGCCGCCCCGCTTGTCGGCCTCCAGGATGACGTCCATCTGCCGCGGCCCGGCGATGAACGTCAGCTCCAGCTCGTTGAAGTGCCGCCGCCACTGGCCGCCCGCGTAGTACTCGATCTCCTGGAAGAACGGCATCGTCGAGCCGTACAGCGTGCCGCGCTCCAGGTCGGCCTTCTTGAACCCGAAGCCCAGCCGGTCCAGGGCGCCGATCACGTGGTCCTGGGCCGGCAGCGGGCTGACGAACAGCGGGTCGAGATCGCCCTTGTCCAGCGCCCCCGCCAGCGCCAGCTCCGTCTGCACACCCAGCCGCATGCCGTGCAGCGGATGCCCCGCGATCGCGCTGATCGGCGTCTCCCACGGGACCTGCAGCTCGAAAGCCTGCTGGTGCTGCGCGCCCGCGCCGAGCTGGAAGGTCCCCGCGACCTGCTGGCGCAGGAAACTGTAGGTCGTCTTGTACTCGTTGTCGCCCTGCTCGACTTCTACCACCGCGGTCAGGTCGATGTAGATGCCCTCGACCTTGTAGTCGGAGTTGCCACCGCGGAAGTGGACGACACCGCGCAGGGTCTCGCCGGGGCGCACGCCCGTGTTGGTCAGCACCGTGTCGACTTCGACGCCCGCGCCGAACGCGGCCATCAGTTTGCGGAACACCATGGGGGTTCTCCTATGCGGAAGGTGTGTGGCCGTTCACTTGGCCTGTCCCCGTGCCCGAGATGCGGGGGAGCATCTGGGCCAGGAGGAGGGTGGAGAGCGCGGAGTCGGCCTGGCCCTGCTGGGTGCGTACGATCAGCGGCTGGGGGGCGTTCTCCGCAAGCTTGGCGCCCACGTCGAGGCGCCTGCGGGCCAGCTCGTACTGCAGCACGGCCCGGTTGTCCCGATACGACTCGGCCAGCCGGCGCAGCGCCTTGGCCTCGTTCTCGGCGGAGGTCAGGTCGGCCCTGCCCCGCGCCTCGATCTCCCACGTCACCCGCTGCGCCTCCGTCTCCTGCTCCTCCAGCATCCGCGCCACGTTCTTGCGCGCGTTGTTGTGAGCGGCCTTGACCTCGACGACCCGGGCGTCACGGGTCTTCTTGGAACGCTCGATCTCCATGAGCAGGGTGTCGATGCGGCGCTTGCGCGTCAGCTCCCACTCCCGCTCGTAGGCCGAGAGCTCCTTGGCCACCTTCTCCCTGGTGGCCAGATGCTGCTGGTACTGGTCGGGCAACTGCACGTCGGGGATGTTGGCGCCGGTGACGCGCACGCCGTACCGGCCGAGCTGGCGGTTGAGCGCCTCCTGCATGTCGCCGACGTCGGAGCCGCGCAGGTCGTAGGCGCGCTCGGTGTTGACCCGGCGGCTGCGCTGCCTGATCGCGTCCTGCACCGCGCTGGAGAGCACCAGGTCGAAGTTGCCCGCGCCGATCGTGCGGACGAACGCGACGGGGTCGACGATGCGGAACTTCAGGAAGAACTCGATCGACTTCAGCGGCACGTTCTCGGCCGTGGGGCAGGCCACGATCGGCGCCGAGTACGGGATCTCGGTGGAGGTGTCGACGACCGCGTCCACCCGGTCCCACGGCAGCCAGAGATAGTGGCGTCCCGGCGGCAGCGTGCCGGTGATGGCGCCCCAGCGGCTGCGTACGCCGGTGGTGCCCTCCTCGATCTCGATGATCGCCTTGCGCCACATCGTGACCATGGCCACGAACAAGAAGAACAGCGCGGCCAGCGCCGCCAGCAGCGTGAGGTCGGTCAGCGCCGCCATGCCGGCGAAGTAGAGCGCCAGGAACACCAGCGCCATCCAGGCGAAGCCGCGCCGGTCCTTGGGGATGACGACGGGCACGAGCTGGCCCTGCTCGCCGCCGCGCAGGAGCTGGCGGATGTCGCTCCAGGAGGCCACCGACTCCTTGATCTTGGAGAATTCCCTGCTCATCGGCCCTCACCCTCGCCCATCACGTGATGTCTGCCGCCCGGCAGCAGCCGTTCGACGGTGCTGTTCAGGTCGTCGTCGGGCGCCGGCGTCACCGGCGGCTCGGTCACGTCGGCGGCGTTCTTCCGCAGCAGCGCGGCGATCTCCGCCTCGCGGCCCGACACGCGCAGGCCGATGTCGTCGAGCCTGGCGCGGATCGCGGCCATGTCCTCGGGGGAGAACAGCACCGCGCCCTTGCCGCCCACGAGCTGCTGGGCCAGGGCCAGGAAGTCGATGTCGATGTGCTCGCCCACCTGCACCACCTGCGGCAGCCTGGTGGCGACCGACTCCAGCTTGGTGAGCAGGTCCTGCTGGAAGCGGTAGTCGAGGATCTCGGGGGCCTCGGCGGCCGACAACGCCCTGATGTCCAGGGCTTGGGCCTCCAGGAGCGCGGAGTTGGCGTTGGCCGTGGACTCGGCCTCGACCAGGCGCTGCCTGGCCTGCGCCGTGGCCTGGTGGGTGGCGCGTTCGAGCGCGGTGTCCATGCGGGCCTGGTATCCGGCGATCTCCGCCTGGATGGCGCTCAGCGTCTCCTGCAGACCGGCGAGCTCCTTGATCAGGTCGCCCTCGTTCTGCTCCTTGCGGAGCTGCAGCTCGTACTCGTAGGTGTAGGCCTCCTTGGCGACGCGGACCATCTCGGGGGCGGCCAGGTCCATGCGGTATTCCTGGCTGGTCGGCTCGGCGTGCGTGATGTTCACGTCGGTGAGCCGGACGGCGGGCAGGAACTGCTGGTTGAGGTTGTCCAGCATGCCCAGGGTGCTCTCGCCCACCAGGTCGTAGATCTCCTCGGCGCGCTGGGCGTAGATGAGGGAGCGGGTGACCTCGCTGATGGCGTTCTGGAGCTTGGACTGGAAGCCGCTGACCGAGCCGAGCACGAAGATGAACTCCGCCGGGTTCTCGATCCTGAACTGCAGGAACAGGTCCACGCTCGCCTTGACGCCCTGCTGGGTAGGGGCCTCGCTGATCGGGGCGTTGAACGGGTATTCGCGGGTGGTGTTGACGATGTAGCTGACCCGCTTCCACGGGTTGAACAGCGTCACCCGGCCCGGGTCCGCGATCTGCACCAGCTTGCCGAACTTGGTGATCAGCGCCTTGCAGCCCTCGGGCACCATCACCACGCTTCTGCGCCACCACAGGAACGCGGCGGCCAGGACCAGCACCACCCAGTAGTGCGGGCCGAAGAACAGATCGGTGTTCGGGATGACGTTGCCGAGCGCGCCGATGAGGCCGAGCACCACCAGGATGCCCAGCGGCACGACGACCTTCGCGGTGCTGCCCTTGGGGATCACCACCGGCGAGATGACGTGCATGCCGTTCTCGGCGAAGCTGCGGTTGACGATCTCGCCGGCCTCGTTCAGTGACGCGGTCCTGGCCTCGATGAGGGTGCCGATGGACACGCCTCCGTCGCGGGCGGCGGCGAAGTCGTGCGGGTTCAGGGTGAAGCCGCCCGGGCCCTGGCTCGTGTACTGGCCCGCGTACTGGCTCGCCTGGCCGGCGACCTGCCCCATGGCTTGGCCCACCGCCTGCCGTACGTCACCCCCTTGGACCACCGCATGGGCTATGCCCTGACCTGCCTGGATCAGTGCCTCTCTGGGTCGTGACATCGAACCTTCCTTTTCCGCTACAGGCGGATTAGACCGTATCGGGTGTGACTTACTATTCGCTTGCAATGTGAAGTCACGGATCTATTACAGGGTGTAGCAGGTGTGCTACATATGGCGTAGGTCTACTGCTTGCGGGGCCGAAAACCTGGGAGGATGGGCGTCAATGACCGAGACCGTCTACAACCGCATCGCACTCCTGCGCGCCGAGCGCGGGCTCACCCGCAGGCAACTCGCCGACGCGCTCGGGGTGCACTACCAGACCGTCGGCTATCTGGAACGGGGCGAATACAGCCCCAGTCTTTACCTCGCGCTGCGCATCGCCGAGCATTTCGAGGTGCCGGTCGAGGTGGTCTTCGCCACCACGCCGTTCCCCCGGATCGGGGCGCGTACGGCCTGAGCGTTTCTGTCGGTGGGGCCACCTACAGTGGCACCATGCGTCCGGTCACAGATTTGCAGCGGAAGGTGGCGCCCTTCGAGGTCGTCACCGAGATGACTCCCTCCGGCGACCAGCCGACGGCCATCGCCGAGCTGGAGCGCCGCGTCAAGGCCGGGGAGAAGGACAACGTCCTGCTGGGCGCCACGGGCACCGGCAAGACCGCCTCGATCGCCTGGCTCATCGAGCGGTTGCAGCGGCCCACGCTGGTCATGCAGCCCAACAAGACGCTCGCCGCGCAGTTCGCCAACGAGCTGCGGGAGATGCTGCCCAACAACGCGGTCGAATATTTCGTCTCTTATTACGACTACTACCAGCCTGAGGCCTACGTGCCGCAGAGCGACACGTACATCGAGAAGGACTCCTCGATCAACGACGAGGTCGAGCGGCTGCGCCACTCGGCCACCAACTCGCTACTCACCCGCCGCGACACCATCGTGGTCGCCTCCGTCTCGTGCATCTACGGCCTGGGCACCCCGCAGGAATACGTCGACCGCATGGCCAGGCTCCGCGTCGGCATGGACGTCGACCGCGACCAGCTCCTGCGCCGCCTGGTCGACATGCAATACACCCGCAACGACCTCGCCTTCACCCGGGGCACGTTCCGGGTGCGCGGCGACACGATCGAGATCATCCCCAAGTACGAAGAGCTCGCCGTGCGCATCGAGATGTTCGGCGACGAGATCGAGAAGCTCTCCACCATGCATCCGCTCACGGGCGAGGTGATCACCGAGGACCAGGAGCTCTACATCTTCCCCGCCTCCCACTACGTCGCCGGTGAGCAGCGCATGGCCGCCGCGGTGACGGGCATCGAGGCGGAGCTGGGCGAGCGGCTGTCGGAGCTCGATCGCCAGGGCAAGCTGCTGGAGGCGCAGCGCCTGCGGATGCGCACCACGTACGACCTGGAGATGATGCGCCAGATCGGCACCTGCTCCGGCATCGAGAACTACTCGCGCCACATGGACGGGCGAGAGGCCGGCACCGCGCCCAACACGCTGCTCGACTACTTCCCCGAGGACTTCCTGCTGGTCCTCGACGAGTCCCACCAGACCGTGCCGCAGATCGGCGCCATGTACGAAGGCGACGCCTCCCGCAAGCGCACGCTGGTCGACCACGGCTTCCGGCTGCCGTCGGCG
Source organism: Nonomuraea sp. NPDC002799 (assembly GCF_053592075.1). Lineage (NCBI taxonomy): Bacteria > Bacillati > Actinomycetota > Actinomycetes > Streptosporangiales > Streptosporangiaceae > Nonomuraea > Nonomuraea sp. NPDC002799. The sequence goes on along the minus strand of NZ_JBSFVA010000003.1, from coordinate 120,856 downwards.
ATGGACAACCGGCCGCTCAAGTGGGAGGAGTTCCTGGAGCGCATCGGCCAGACCGTCTACCTGTCGGCCACGCCCGGCTCCTACGAGCTGGGACGCGTCAAGGGCGACGTCGTCGAGCAGGTCATCCGCCCGACCGGCCTGGTCGACCCCGAGATCGTCATCAAGCCCACCAAGGGGCAGATCGACGACCTGGTCCACGAGATCCGCGAGCGCGCCGAGCGCGACGAGCGCGTCCTGGTCACCACGCTGACCAAGAAGATGTCGGAGGACCTCACCGACTACCTCCTCGAGCTCGGCATCCGGGTCCGCTACCTGCACAGCGAGGTCGACACGCTGCGCCGCATCGAGCTGCTGCGCGAGCTGCGCAGCGGCGAGTTCGACGTGCTCGTCGGCATCAACCTGCTGCGCGAGGGCCTCGACCTGCCGGAGGTCTCGCTGGTGGCCATCCTCGATGCCGACAAGGAGGGCTTCCTGCGCTCGGAGACCTCCCTGATCCAGACCATCGGCCGCGCCGCCCGTAACGTCTCGGGCCAGGTCCACATGTACGCCGACAAGATCACGCCGTCGATGGAGCGGGCGCTCGACGAGACCAACCGGCGGCGGGCCAAGCAGGAGGCGTACAACGAGGCCAACGGCATCGACCCGCAGCCCCTGCGCAAGAAGATCGCCGACATCCTCGACTCCCTCCAGCGCGAGGACGCCGACACCGACCGGCTGCTGGGCGGCGGGCGCCAGCAGTCGCGCGGCAAGGCCCCGGTGCCCGGCTTCGCCGCCCGCCAGGCCGGGCAGCACGCCAAGGCGATCGCGGGCGAGATGCCCAGGGCCCAGATGGAGTCCCTGATCGAGTCGCTGACCGAGCAGATGCACCAGGCCGCGGCCGATCTGCAGTTCGAGGTGGCGGCTCGGCTGCGAGACGAGATCAAGGAGCTGAAGCGGGAGTTGCGCGACATGCGGGAGGCAGGGGTCGAGTAAACCCTGACTCGGTCGCGGATCCGGGACGACCCAGCCTTCGGGTGCGATCTCCCGGATCTTGAATCTCGGATCGCCCCGGATCTCGGATCGCCCCGGATCTCGGATCGCCCCGGATCTCGGATCGCCCCGGATCTCGGATCGCCCGGCGGCTCGGATCGCTCGGCGGCTCGGGCCGCCGTCGCGCCTTCCGCGTGTGCGGTCTTCGCCCGCTCCGCTCCAGGCCCGCTGCCGCCGGGGCTTCCGTTTCCTTGGCTCCAGCGGTCCTCTGACCTGCGAGAATGGTTCGACTTCTGGCGGGCAGCGTCATGGTATGAACAAGACGATCATCGGGGCCCTGGTCGGCGCGACGGTGCTCACCGGCGGCTGCGGCACCGTCATCAGCCAAGTGGAGAAACTGGCCGTCGAGGCGTCGCCATCCGGCATCCAGGAGCCCGGCAGCACACCCGGCGCCCCCACCGGCACGCCGTCCGGAATACTCACCGATACCCCCACCAGCACGTCCACTGGCACCTCCACCGGCACCTCCACCGGCTCGCCGTCCGTCAGCCCCGGCCGGGTCGGCGCGGAGGCGCTGCGGCAGGCCGCCCAGGCGGCACTCGCCGCCGTGCCGGGCTCCACGCTCATCTCCATCGAGACCGAGGAGAACGGGCGCCTCTGGGAGGTGCAGGTCGTCGACAAGGACGGCACCGAGCACGAGATGGACGTGCAGGCCGGCAAGGTCGTCAGCGGCCCCACGACCGAGGACGATGACCCGGAGGACAAGGCCAAGCACCAGGCACGGGTCAGCGCGGCCAAGCTCGACTACGCGCAGGCGGCGGACAAGATCCTGGCCGCCGTGCCCGAGGGCCGCATCACCGAGCTCAACCTCGACACCGAGCAGGGCAAGACCGTCTGGGAGTCTGACGTGGTCACCCCCGACGGAACCAAGCACCACGCCGTCGTGGACGCCGCCACCGGCCAGGTCACCAGGGACGGCACCACCAGCTGACACCCCGGCTCAGGACACCCGAACGCGGCCCAGCCGCGTGACAGTGAGTCGCCAGCGCGACAGCGAGCCGAGCTGCGTGACAACGAGTCACTCCGCGTGACACTGAGCCGAGCTGCGCGACAGTAGGGCTGGGCGTGGTGCTAGGAGGGGAGGAGGGTCTTGAGGGTGTGGGCGAAGGCATGGGGGTTGTCGAGCATGATGTTGTGCCCCGACTCCGGGATGCTGAGCACCTCGACACCGGACGCGCGCAACCCGTCGGCCCCGGCGGGAGCGTCGCCCTCCGGATGCAGGTAGGCGCGGGGGATCGGGAGGTCTTGCAGAAGCTCGCGCATGGTGGGCGTGGTGCCCTGGGAGAGGCTGACCGCCGTGCGGTGCAGCCCGCGCAGGTCGGCCAGGCGCATCGTGGACCACCAGTGCGGGCCCACGCGGTCACGGACATCCTTCCAGCCGTGCGACACGAACTCCTCCTCGGTGTAGGAGGAGATGCCGCTGCTGCCCGGCTGGACGGGAGACCTGGGATAGGGGTCGAGGTTGGCGTCGACGAGGACCAGGCTGGCGACGAGGTCGGCGTGGCGGGCGGCCAGGACGATCGCCACCGCGCCGCCCATGCTGTGGGCGATCAGGGCGGCGCCGGTCACTCCGGCCTTGCGCAGCGCCTCGGCCAGCGCGTCGGCGTGGGCCTCCAGGGTGTAGGAGAAGCCCTCGGGGCGGTCGCTGATGCCGAAGCCGAGCAGGTCGATCAGGAGTGAGCGGTTGCGCGGCAGCAGCGGGTGGGCGGCGACCTCCGCGTAGTAGGGGGCCGAGGTGGCCCCGAGGCCGTGAACGTAGACGCGGGCCGGATCCGCGCCCGGCAGCTCTACCCAGCGCATGCGGGCGCCGCTGGGGTGGGCGATGGCATCGTGCATGATGACTCTCCTCCTGTATCGCGACCAATATACATCGGCTGCGAGGTATCATGGTCAGCATGTTGGAGCTGGCGATGCTGGGGTTTCTCAGAGATCGGCCGTTACACGGTTACGACCTGCGTAAACGGGTGGCCGCCCTGATGGGGCACGTGCGCCCGGTGGCCGATGGCACGCTCTACCCGGCGATCAAGCGCATGGTCGCCGCCGGCTGGCTGACCAGGAAGGACGAGCCGGGAGCGGCCGCCGCGCCCCGGCGCACGCTCTACCTGACACCCGAGGGGCGGGAAGAGCTGGAGCACCGACTACGGGAGCCTGACGAGCTCGACATCAGCGATGAGAATCGGTGGTTCGTGTTGCTGGCGTTCCTCCGCCATCTGACCGACCCTGAGGAGCAGGCCGTCGTGCTGCGCAGGCGGCTGGCGTTCCTGGAGGAGCCGACGAGCTTCTTCTATGAGGGGGATCGCCCGATGGGGGCCGAGGAGTTCGGTGATCCGTTCAGGCAGGGGCTGCTGACGATCGCCCACGCCACCAGCCAGGCCGAGCTGGCGTGGCTCCGCGCCACCATTGACGCGCTGGAGGCTAGCAGTGCTGAAGGAAGCACCCCGGAGGTGCAGCCGATGGGCTCCTGAAGGTGCTGGATTTACGGGGGGTGCTGCTCCCCTGGGCGAGCACCACTTGTCGCACATGGCCCACCACAATCAACGGTTACTCCACCACATTCGCATTGGCTGATGTGCCTTCAGCCGCTCGGCTGAGTACTCGGCCGAGCGGTCGAGATTCACCTCGCTTACGCCTATGAGCGTCAACGGCCGTTGGAGGCACCCACCCTCGCTACGACTCGCTGCCCACCTCGAGGTCGTCCAGGTCGGGTACTACAGCGACGTCTTCGGGGTCGAACTGCTGCAGGCTCTCGCTTCCGTTGCCTTCATCGAGGTCGTGCTGCACCGGCTTGCCGGTTGCACCCTCGATGAGGACGACGAGCTCCTGCATGCGCTTGTCGAAGAACGCATCGAAGTCGTCCGCCTGTAGCTGTGCAGCATCTACTAGGTGAGTAGCGACGAGTGCGTCGAGCTGGGCGGAGGCAATCGCTGCCTTTTTCTCAATCTTGGGCAGGTATGTGGAGGGTGCCACGCCTCCGATCGCGCGGTTGGTTTCGGCGGAAAGAGGTGTCTTATTGACGATGCTCTCCCGCCGGCTCGGGTCGATGCCGTGGTCGAGGCACCACTTGGACGGGAAGATGTGGTGGATGTCAACGGCAAGGTCCACATACTGGATCTTGTCGAAGGCCTTGTGATACATCCAGTCCTTGGCGCCGTGCGCCAGGACAAGCGCGTAGATACCCTTGTAGGCGGCCGCGTTCCGGGTTCTTAGTGACAGAAGCCGGGAGGAAGCGAAGGTGCAGTCTGCGACGGTCCGGGGTGTTGCCGCCGTGGTGTCGCGTGCCCAGCCAGGGACCTGTTCGACATCGCGGGCGAACCGGGTCTCAATGGCGGAGCCGTACAGCTCACCGACGATGCCGCACCAGAACCATTGAGCGAGCTTGGCGCGTACGCCGTGCAAGTCCGCGTTGTTGCCAAGGATGACCTTGACCACGGCGAGCGGAACGAGTTGCTTAGGGTATGGGAGGAACTTCACGTCGAAAATGTGATGATCGGCGAGGAAAGTCGATGTCCATGCGAAGGCGTCACGGACCGGCTGCACCCACTCTAGGTAGTCGTCGAGTGCGAGCTTGAGTAGGTCCTCTTTCCGCGCGGACACCGCGGGTGGTCGGCCAGATGTGTCCTTCCTGGCCCGGCTCAGCGTCGCGAGCAGACTCACTGCTTGGAGGAAATCCGTGTTCTCGACTGCCGCCAGGACAGGATGTGCGGCGAAGCCCTTCTGGGTCGTGTGCCAGTCATCGTTGAGACGGAAGTCCGTGCCGTGGGTGTCGAAATACTTCTTGTCGCCGGCGAAGGTGGCAGTGAGGAGCTCGAAGACGTTCAGCGGCAGACCGCCGGTGTTGACCTTCTCGAAGACGGTGGCGACAGCCGCTTTGCTGGTCGTCTCGTCCAACTCGATGGCGGGGATGTTGTAGGTCGAGCAGGGCTGGATGACCTTGGCGTGGAATTGGCTGGCCTGCTCCTTGTCCTCGCAGGCGAAGAGCCACGTGACGATGTCAGCCTCACCGAAGAGAAGGCGAACGGGGAAGTACCCGTGCGCACGCTCAAGTTCGGGCGTGGACAGATCGAGCTCGATGTCCTTGCCGAAGTTGCTGCGCAGAACTCCGTCCCCGGGCATGGACACGACGGCCTCGTCGATGCGTTCTTCGCCGAGCAGCGCGGTGGCCATGTGTACGTAATACCGGCGGTCCATGAGTTTGCCCCGGCTGTCCTTGGTGTGGACGACACCGTCTCCGGTGAGAGCCTGCGTGAGCGAGGTGAGCCGCTGCTGGCCGTCAAGGAGCAGCAGCCCGGGCTCGGTGTCCAGTGGGAGGGAGGCCACCCCTTCGACCGGGCGCGGCTTGAATCGAATCTGATCATTGCCGGTCTTCAGCATCATGACGACACCGAGCGGATGACCACGGAGGATCGTCACGAGGAGCTGGCGAATGCGCTCGTCCTCCCATTTGTAGCCGCGCTGGAAATCGGGGAGCTGGATACGGCCACTTGTGGTCCACTTCAGGTAGTCGGCCAACTTGTACAGCGGAGTCTGGAAGCTCATGCCACCCGTCCTCGTCGAGAGCGAAGGATGGGCAATATGGTAATAGGAAGGTAACGGAGCGTCAGGGGATTTCGTGTCGCCCAACCGACATCCAAGTACGGCTGCCGTGTCAGAATTCGTCGAGCAGAGCATCGTGCTCGTCGTCTGACACTGCATGCAGCCTGTCGAAGCCGTCCATGGTTAGCTCTTCCATGGGGGAGACGCGGCACGCCCGTGCCTACCCGTGCGGCAAGAACTACGTCTACACGGCCTGACCTACCAGGTATTGCGCGTCCCCTTTCTGTCGGACTCTCGTGGGGCCAGCGGGAACCAGCGCACGAGCTGGGCGACGTCCGCCGTGGTCATGGCCCATTCCCGGTGGGGAGGAGAGCTTGGCTCGCGGCGCGGCTGAGGATGCCTTGGGTGAGGGCGGGCAGGCCGAGGCGGTTCCAGTGGAAGATCACTAGGTGGGTGATGACGTGGCGGATGCCTCGATCCAGAGAGCCGGCGGATGTGGCTTCGCCGAGGTGCTGCCCTGCGTCGCGGAAGACGGCCGCCCAGGGCATGGCGAAGGCGCACGGCCCGTCCGGGTCGATCGAGCCGATGTTGGAGTCGACCAGGGGGCGGATCCGCTCGGTCAAGTCCTCCAGTCGGCTGGGGGGCGTGTTGGCGGGGAGAGGGCGTAGCTCGGTGATTCGGTTCCATAGGTTGCCGCGCTCGAACCGGTCCAGTCCGGCGGCGCTCAGCAGGGTGGCACAGAGCACCATCGACACCTCCTTGCGGTTGACGTCCGGCGAGGGCTGCCGCAGGTAGGCGAGGATGTGGTGGCTGTCGGCGCTGAACAGGGAGTGGGCGATCTCGGTTCCGACCGGCCCGCCGAACGAGGCGGTTTCGGGTTCGTAGATGACGGGCCACCAGCGGGTGAGCACCCCGGATACGGTCAGCTCGTTCAGCGCGGCGTTGATGGCCGCCTTCGTCTCCGGGACGAGGGCGCCGAACGGGCGTAGCCGAAGTCGCCAGCACGGGTGCTTGCGGATGAACCACCACTCGCCGATTAGCTTGCGGTCCTGGAGGTGGTCCAGGCGCGGGCCGAGGTCATTTATGGCGGCCTGCTCGGCGGTGTCCCAGTCGGCGAACTGGGCGCGGATGCTGTACCAGCCGTGATCGGCCGTGCGGGCCTTCAACGCCTGGTATCCGGCTGCTTGGTAGGCCTCGATGGCGTCGATGAGGGTCTCCGTGCGGGTGTTGATCGCGGCTGCGGCCACTTTGGCGGGGGTGCCGGCGAGGACCGCGAGCACGGCATCGGCCATCTTGCGCGGTGGTACGGGTGAGCGTGTGAGAGTCGGGTGTTGAGTAGGCATGTGTTCCATCCAGGGGACGGAGGCGGCGTGTGGGCGGAGGCGTGCCCACCCAGTTGTGGTCAGCGCAGCAGAAGGCAGGTGTCCCAGGCGGTGGTGGGTGGCGCGTCGTGGGCGAGGGTGTGGAGGGCGAGCCCGTAGCCGGCGAGTCCGGTCAGGAATCCCGGTGGAGTATTGGTCGCGGTGGGGCCGTCCAGCAGCAGTTCGGTGACGCAGGAGATCGGTAGGTGGTGTGGGGCGATCGCGTCGGTCGCGAAGGCGGTCACGGTCATGAACAGTCCTGCTGTGCCGTGACACAGGCTCCGGTCGATGATCCGCCGTAGCTGATGCGGGTCGTTGAGGCAGCCGGTCAGGGCGGCTTCGGCGGTGGTCCGGCGGTCGGTGTCGCCGGTGGCGAGGGCCGCCAGTTGCTGGGCGCGGGCCAGGCCTGGGGTGCCGTAGCACCAGGAGGGGCGGTGTGGTCCGAGTTGGGCGGTCCGACCCCGATGGAGTTCGGACAGGGTGATCATCTCTGGCCACCAGGGGGCACCGAGGTGATCTTGCTGCCAGCCGTCCAGCCAGCCGCCGATTCGGCCGATGGCCTCCATGTGGCCTGGCAGGACCAGGCCGGCTCTGGCGGTGAGCGCCAGCAGCGTCAGGGGCCCGGCGATGCCGTGGGCCATCCCGTTGTTGCCGTGCCCACCAGGCGGAGCCTGCAGGGCGCGCCGGGACGAGGACAGCGTCCACCAGCCCGGCAGCCCATCTACCGGTTCGGTGAGCCGGATGAGGTAGGCCAGCACGTCCTTGACCAGGTCGCTGCCGGGGTCATGTCTCCACAGGTGGGCGCCGAGGCCGGTGAGGCCGCTGATCAGGTCGAACTCGGCCAGAGCGGGTCGCTCGCCGCGCTCCATGCGCTGGAAGGCGGCGGCGAGTCGGTCGCGGGTGAGGGCCGCGACTGCCTCGTCCAGGAGGGTCTGCGCGGGCCGGTATCCGGCGTGGGGCGCGGGGTCGAGGGCGAAGGCGAGCGCGGGTGCCCCGTGATAGAGGCAGGCGCCCGCGCCGGTGGTGAAGTCGTCGTGGGTCGCTGCGCTCAGCCAGTCGTGCGCCTCCTGCCATCCGGCGCTGCCAGCGCTGGCGCGTTCGATGTGCAGGAGCGCGATCCCGGCGGCCCCGCCGCTGAGTGACTGAGGCGGCCGCCCGAAGGGATGGGGTGTCTGGAGCTGTCGGGCTATGGCGTCGGCCGCGTGGCGGGCCCGCTGGCGGAGGTCGATGTGCCGTTCCTTGCGATCAGGCTCTGAGCGAGGCCTCGGGCAATGCGCAGACATATCCCCTCCGACGCGGTATCGGTGCCGATCATGCGGGCGTGGTGCAGGTGCAGCAGGTCGCTCAGAACGGTGTCCACGTCACTGGCGTCGAGTAGTGCCCGGTAGGTGGCCAGCGCTGTATGCCGCCACTCGATCAGGCTGAGCGGAAGAGCCATTGGGTGCCTGGCCTGCTTGACCATGGCGCGATCCAGCGCGTGGGTGCCACCGTGGACGAGGTGGTTCACGAGCCAGGCCAACCCGTCGATGCCGAGAAATCCCGTCGCGAGGTCGAGCAGGCCGGCCGCGGTCGCGGCCTGAGCGTTGGCCGTGGTACGCAACTGCGCGACCGCGATCGCGGAGTCGGCGGCGAATACGGCTTCGGCGGCGCCCAGGGCCGGGCCGGTGCCGAAGCGGCCGGTTTCGGGCCGGTAGGTGTCCAGGCAGAGATCGCGGAGTAGTTCGGCGCGGTGAAGGGTGCGTGCCCACGTGCCGAGGGACTGGGCTGCGGGCCCGTACCGGTCGCCGTCGTGCAGGTGGAGCCGGATCCGAAGGTGTGGTGTGGGGGTGTCGTAGCGGATGAACCACCAGTCATCGCGTCTGCCGTGCTCCCAGCCGGCGAGCAGGTTCGGCAGATGGGTCGTGAGCAGGTCGGTTTGTCGTTCTGGGTGGCTGAACAGTTTCGCGTACAGCCACGGTGAATCTCCGGGCAGGTGCCCGGGACCATGGTGGATCCGCTCGCGTCGCACGGGTCGCGGCAAGGGGCGTGGTGGGGTGGTGGAGGCGAGGGGGACGACGATCTCGTGGGGGCGCCCGCCGAGCCAGCCGTTGTCGCTTGCGTCCTCGATCAGCCTGGCGCTGCCGGTGCGGTTCAGGTGGCGGCGCAGCAGCGCCAGGTGCGCGGCCTGGGTCAGGTCGAGTCGGATCAGGACATCATCGTCGCCGAACCGCACCAGGTTCGGGATATGGCGGGCGTGCCGGTGCTCCTGGAACCGTTCGACCCATTCCCCGGTGGTCGCAGCGGCCTCGGGCAGGTCCGTGGCGGTGAGGGTCCACCTGGCCGGGCTGAGGATCGTCCGGCCGTAGCGGACGCGCGGAAGGAAGGCGAACTGGTCGGCGATGCGACCCCAGGCGAAAGTGGTGCAGGGTGTGGAGGTCGCGGTGCTGACTTCGCACAGGAACCGGGCCAGTGGGTGGGCCGCGTGACGCAGGTTGGTCGCGTTCAGCATCAACGGTTCCACGGCGCGGCTCTGGGTGAGCGAGACCAGGATCAGGCTGCGGGCGTCGGCGGTGACCGCCAGGTCGTCGAGATCGACCGCCGACTCTCTTGGGTGACGGTGTTCGCCCAGTGACAGTACCGGCAGGACCTGCACAGTGCGGGCTAGGCCGTCGGTGCGGGCGCGCAGCGGCGGGATCGACAGCTGTACGACCATCGCGCCATCAGTGCTGGTCGGAAGCCATCGGTACGCTTCGATGATCCGCCTGCGGTTCGGCTCGGGGAGAAGGTGCAGGAACCGGCCCACCGAGGTACCGGCGTGCCGCGACGCGCACACGACGGTGAGGGTGAAGTCCTCGGAGTCCAACGCGGCAGGCGTCGGAGCACCGATGCTGAACCGCACCTCGGTGTGCGGGGCCGGCCCAGAACCGCACGTCGCCAGCTCAGCCACCATGTCCTCGGTGAGGACCAGCTCGGCGCTCCCGTTGAGGGCGACCTGGTGAGCCAGGGCCGCCAAGGTGATATCTCTCCGGGTCGGTGCGGCGTCATGGGTGGCGAGCGAGCTGCGGAACCCGGCGGGGTAGCCCAATCCCCGATCCGGATTCAGGAGTTCCCGGATCCCCACCAGAGCTCCGGGACCGTAACGGTCGACGAACGCGGCATGGTACGCCTGCCACGCGGACCGTCTGGGGGACACCCGGACCAGGACCGCAGCGGCCTCCTCGACCTCGTCGATCACGCGGGGAGGCAGGCTGATCGAGCAGTCAAGCCGCAGACCGACCGCCACTCGCGCGCCCGGGTCCAGGGCGGTGGTGCCGATTTCCGCGTCGTTCACTTGGGCGGCGATGTGGGTGAGGGGGTCGGTGACGGTCATCGGGACTTGCACGCTGGTGAGCAGGATCCGCAACCGCACCAGCTCGGTGAGCATGCCTTCGATGGCTGTGGCCGGTGCCTTGGGAAACTCGGCGGCCAGGTTCGCCAGGAGATCATCGAAGATGACCGGGGCGGCGGCCTCCTTCAAGGCCATGCGGACCGCCGCCGTGTAGCGTACGGCCACCTCTGACACCGTCCCGTCAGCGCTGGGCTGATGGGATAGCACCCAGTCGGCGTCCCGTGCGAATCCCAGGTTGTTCGCCTGCACCGCCAGCGTGCGCAGCACGGCTGGCTGCTCCTCCAGCGCGCTGATCGTTTCGGTGAGCCACTGGGAATCCGGCCGATGTACGGCGCAATGTCGGTCGCCGAACACGATCGAGGCGGTGTCGGCCATGGTGACCGGGGCAATACCGGCGAACAGGCCGAACGGTGTGGCGCGGCTCGTCCAGCGCAGGAGATAGCGCATCAGCGCCTCGGCCCCGCGACGGATTTGACGCGGCCGGAACGCGGTCGGGTCATCGCATATCGCGGTGAGGACGCGAGCCAGATCAGGGCTGGCGAGCGTAACGGCCTCGCGCACCTTCAGCAATGGCCAGACTTCACGGATCCAGTCGGCAGCACCGTGAGCATCGTCGTCGGTGAGATCGGGCCATGGTGGCAGAACCAGGTCTTCCGGGTAGGCGGCGACGCGAATGACGGCGGCGTCCACGGCTCGAAAGCGATGCATCTGGCCGTTCCTCCGTTCTGGAGGGAGTGTGTTCCCGGCCGCAAGGAGCGGCCGGGAACGCTCGGAAGGGTTAGCAGTTGGCGATGCCGGCGCTGCCGGGGGTGTCGCCACAGCCGTCGCTGGTGCAGTCCTCGCTGTCGGGTCTGGCGTTCTGAAGTTCGACCTTCAGGAAGCGGATGTTGAGGTTGAAGTCGTTCGGGTCCATGACGATCCTTCCGATGGGGAACGGAGGGGTTACCTGGCCGGCAGCCAGGAGATCACGAGACGGGTGTGCTTCTTCTCCAGGACGTGCCCGCCGGGTAGCTCGGCATCCGGTGTGCCCGCTGGGTGAACTGACAGGCGAGGACTCAGCCGCCCGGCCGAATCCCATGCGGCGATCTCGCTGGCCAGCCGCCGCGCGACTTGCTCAGCCCGCGGGCCGTGCGCGAACGCGCCGAACTCGAAGACATCACCGTCTAGGGGGCGGGGCTTGGGGCGGTAGGCGAGATTAGGGCCGTCCACGAACGCCGGTGTGCCGTACCGCCACGGCAGCGCCACGATGCCGTCGTCGAGCGCCTGCTGCGACGCGGTGATCAAGCTGAAGCCGGGCAGGGTGGCGGCCAGCCATAGATCCTGATTGCTGTAGCGGGTTCCGGCGTCCACTGTGATGCCGGTCCACACCTCCACGCAGGGCAGATCCAAGACACCGGACAAGGCCGCCGCGTCGATAGCGTCCTGCTCGTCCCGCCACAGGCCGACCGCGTGATCACCACCGGTGCCGAGCAGCGGGGTCGCAGTGCCCTGGTGGGTCCCCGCGCCTTGCATCGCGACGAAGCCGCACGTCTGGTGATCGTGGCTAACAAGGGCGCCGCCCTGATGTTCCAGGCTCCAGGACCTAGTGATGCCCCAGGTGCGCAGCGGGACGACGAGCCTGCCGCCCTCGGCGAGCTGCGCGGGCCAGGCCGGGGGCACGTCCCACGAGCCGACCGTGACGATGATCGCATCGAACGTGCGGCCTGGCTCGACCTCGAACTCGGCGTCCGCGCAGATCACCTCCACGTCGCCGTGCCCCGCATCCGCCAGGAACCGCTGGGCACGGTCGGTGACTTCAGGGTCAATGTCGACCGTGGTCACGGAACCCGTCGGTCCGACGACCTCGCGGATCAATGCCGCGTTGTAACCGCCCGACCCAACCTCCAATACCCGGTCACCGGGCTTGAGGTCGGCCTGACCCAGCATCATCGCCTGAAGCCAGGGCGCCGACACCGAGCTCATGGAGGTGCCGCGCTCGTTGCGCTTGGTGACGATCGCGGTGTCCTCGTAAGCGGCTTGCAGATCGGTGTCGCCCGTGAACAGGTGACGGGGCACCGTGCGCAGCGCTCGCTCGACCTCAGACGGCAACACCAAACCCAGCATCCGATGGCGAGCCGCGATCTTCTCGACCAGGGCGTCACGCAGGACCGCCGCCTGCTTCCCGGGATCCCCATGAGCGGGTTGTTCCACATCTGCGATGGCCATGACATCACGGAACGCGGCGTCGTTGTCGGTGGTCACGGGTAGGTCCCCTCGTGGTTGGTCATGGTGAGCAACTGGTCGATGGTGGCTGCTGGTCGGCTGCTACGCGGGGTAGCCCCGCCGTCCCGTGTCTCACGGGAGGAACGTGTCGGGCTCCGGCCGTTCCTCGCGGCGAACGTGCTCGGCGCGGTGCGCCTCGGCAAGGGCGATGTAGACGTCGAAGGTGCCGCCCGCGGACGCAGGACGGGTCGTGAGGGCGAGGACGGGAAGGGCGTACCGGCGCCCATGGCGTGTCCTTCCCGTGGTAAGTCTCGGTGTTGTACGCCCAGAGGGAGTGAGGGAGGCGGCCAGATGGTCGCCCAGAACCGCCTCCCTCGTTCCCGGCCGGTTACTCAACGGCGCCCGGTGAGGCGGCGTCCACGTCTCGTCTTGTCACCCGAGCCCCCTCTGAACCCGGGAAGCGAATCTTGAACACTGCCGCTCTCGGAGCGCGGCCCCACAACAAGATGCGGTAGACCGTCCGCCTGCCAATCAGGCGGCGCCACGTCATCCATGAGCTGCCAAAGCTCGTCTGGGTCATCTGCCTGGAGAATGATGCTGTGATCGGATTCCCCCATGTAGATGGCGATGTAGTGGCGCCAGTAGAGGGAGTACATCAGGAGGAACCAGCTGCGGGCGCGGCGCTGAAGGTCTGCTATCTGCCTCCTCGCTGTCGCGTCAGCGGCGGGTTCGGCCTCACCAGCCAGCATGGGCTCCTCCTTGGTAACAGGGACGTTCTGATGGCGCAGGCCGACCGAAGCAACCCCTCGGCCTGCGCCGAAGGCGCGATACGGCGGGGACGACTACACCGGGCCGCTCGCATTCGGCGTGGCAGCACAGCGCGTCGGGCTTGTAGCTCCGCGGCTGTGGCTGCTGCTATGCCGCGTTCAGCCGCTCCGGGGGACGTCGGCCAGGTCTGACGTCTCCTCAACGCGGTAATGAATGGCGTCCGGGCTGTGGATGTTCCAGCCGGCCGTGGAGGTGGCCGTACGGAGAGGGCCACGTACGAACAGCAGCCGTGCTCCAATCGCGTTGAGCTGTTCCCGCCGCCGAGCGGCGACGTGCTTCCCGCCCATGTGGTGTGCGGAGGGCAGGACCACCCCGTAGGCGCTCGACAGGAGCAGGACGTCCAGCAGGCCGGCGAATGCCGGGGCGTTCACTGACGCGGGTCCTTGATCGGTGAAGATTCCGCAGAGCCGCATTTCGTGCTGGTCGCAGTATTGGGAGAGGGTCACCGTCAGCGCTGCCTGCCGCTCGGGCGTCGAGCGGTGTAGCCACAGGTACCCGTAGACGATTGGGCGATCCACATCGTGTTGTTCGGTGAGTGTCCACAAGGTAGCCGTCCTTACCGTGGTCGGGGTTCTTGGCCCGCTCTTCGAGCATGGCCAGCTCCGGTCCGGCTGGATACGACCCGCTGTCGCACTTCCGTTGCACTTCTGTAGTCCCTCGATGCCTCTGCGTGCTTCCATGGCCGTGGAAGGGAGCAGCGACGTGACGACCGTGCATGAGTGGACTGGCCTTGAAGCGCGTGCACTTCGTCTTGCGCTGCGGATGAGCGTGCGAGTGTTCGCTCAGCACCTCGGTGTGGCTCCCCGCACCGTGGCGAAGTGGGACCATCTCGGCTCCGCAACCCGGCCCCGCCCTGACACCCAGGCCATCCTGGACACCGCGCTCGCCCGCACGGACTCGGCGACCCACCTGCGGTTCGAGACCCTGCTCCTGGAACTCGGTCAGAACACCGGCCAAGGCCTACGAGTCACCCGCGTGGGCCCACGGGCCTGGGACTACGAGACGTGGACCGACGACCTCGACCGCAGTGTGGTCGCCCTCAGCCGCCAGAGCTTCAGCTACGCCACCGACCTGTTGAACCGATGGCTCACCCGCTACGATCCCCACGCTCTCGACGACAAGGGCCTGTACCTGTTCGCCCGATCGACGACGCTGCTCGGTGACCTCCAACGCGACCAAGGCGCAGTGGCCGGCCCTCTGTCCGCTCGCCGCTCCTACCTCAGCGCGCGCTCGATCTACAGCCAGCTCGACATACCCCGCCGCATCGCCCAGCTCGACCTGTCGCTGGCGGTCGTCGCCGAGATGTCGGGCCGATTGGACGAAGCCGCCAAGGAGTATGAGGTGCTGGCGGTGGACGACCGCCTCTCACCTCGCGACCGGACGCGTGCCCGGTTGTGGGTCGGCACCGCCTTGAGCAAGAACGACCAGAACGACTACGCCGCCCGCCTGATGACGACCGCCATCCGCGAGTTCGAGAACCTCGGCGAGCCTGAGGATTGGTCCGTCGCGCACCAGAAACTGGCCCTGGCCCACCGTGGCGCAGGAAACCTCTCGGAGGCGCTGCGCCTGATCGACCTCGCCCGCGCCACGGCCGTTACAGATGTCCCCATGCAACGAGTACGGCTGGAGACGGCTTACGGGCACATCCTGCTTTCCGACTGGGCAACCGTGGATGATGGGCTGATGATCCTCGACCGTGCCGCGCGCGAGGCCGCACAGCACGGGCTCGCGCACCAACTGCGCAGCATCGAGGGCATCCAGCGGTCCATCCAGGGGAGAACCACCGCCTTCCTCTCCCACGGCGATCAGGGAGCAGCCGAGTGAGCGTCAAGCAGCAGGTCATCACCGACGAGCAGTGGCGGCACGCCCGCACGATCTGGGACTACCACCAGATGCACCACGACCTGCGCCGGTGCGACGTGGCCATCGGCCTGGGCAGCCATGACCTAGGGGTCGCGCGCGCGGCAGCCGAACTGTACCGAGCCGGATGGTTCCCGCTGTTCGTCTTCTCCGGCGCCACCAGCCCCACCACCGCGGCCCGATTCCCCCGTGGCGAGGCCGTCCACTACCGCGAGCATGCGCTCGAACTCGGCGTGCCCGATGAAGCGATCCTGCTGGAGCCGAACGCCACCAACACCGGCCAGAACATCGCACTGTCGCGCCAGGTGCTGGTCGACGCGGCCGTCCAGCCCGGTTCGGTGCTCCTGATCTCCAAGCCGTACATGGAGCGTCGGGCGTACGCCACGGCGCGGAAGGTGTGGCCGGACGTCGAGGTGGTGTGTGCCTCCGAGCCGCTGGAGCTGGACGACTACGTCAGCTCGATCGGCGATCCGAAACTGGTCATCGACATGCTCGTCGGCGACCTCCAGCGCGTGATCGAGTACCCCAAACTCGGCTACGCCATCGAGCAGCCCGTCCCAGGAGAGGTACATGACGCCTACCAGGCTCTTCTCCGTGCCGGATTCGACAGCAGGCTTCTGTCGTCCTGATCTGCCGTACGGCGAGGTGTGCGCGATCCACCAGCCCAACCTCTTCCCCCGGCTGGCGACCCTGGCCAAGCTGTTCACCGCCGACTACTGGATCGTCCTGGACGACGTGCAGTTCGCCCGCAGGGACTACCAGCACCGGGCCCGCCTCACCTCGCTCGACGGCTCGCGGGAGCCTCAGTGGCTCTCCATCGCCACCCATCTGCCCCACGGCCGCTCAACGTCCATCCGCGGTGCGCGGCTGGCCGATCCCGCCCGCTGTCGACGCCGTGTAGTTCAGCTTCTGGCCGACCACTACCGGCACAGCGCCTACTGGCCGGCATTCAAGCAACGGCTTGAACCCGTGCTTGCCGCGTTCGAGAGTACGGATCGGCTGGCGGACGTGACGGAGCTGTCCACACGCCTGCTTCTGGAGGAAGTCGGGTGGCCGGGGTGCATCCTGTACAGCAGTGATCTGCTCGCGCGGGGAGCACGGTCGCAGAGGCTGGCCGATCTTACCTGGCTGACTGGTGGGAAAGCCTATCTGTGCGGGACCGGGGGCATGCGATACCTGGACCCAGCTGCCTTCCGGGTTCATTCGATCGAGGTACTCCCGTTCCAGACCCCCACATCCGGCGTTTGGACATCCGCTCGGCAGGTGAGCGCGGTACATGCCTTGATGCTCGTTGGGCCGCGTGCCATGAGGCGGGAACTGGAGGATTTGCGCGGGCACGTTCTGGCGGAGGAGTCCTGCCATTGATCGAACGCCGGGGGCGCTCTGGAGCCAGCTAATCATTACACGCCGTGAGTGCTTACGTCGGTTGCGTAGATACGGAGTGCGGGCCGGTTTGGTGGCTTGGGGGTGCCGTCAGGGGAGGTCTTTGCGGTCCTGCATGGTGCGGCGGTAGAGCTCGTCGATCTGGTCGAGGGGGTCGGGGGCGCGGCGGCGGGCCTCGATCTCCAGGTCCGTGCGGGAGCTGAGGTCGGCGATGCCCGCCGAGGTGTGGTGGATCTGGTCGCCGAGGAGGTCGGCGCGGATGCGGGCGCACATCGCCGTCAGCTTGGCCTGGTGCTCCCGGAGCCGGTTGAGGGTGGCGTGGTCGACGTAGGGGGACACGCGGCGCTGCTGGGCGTACATCCCGAGCTGCCCGTCGTGGACGTCGGCCTGCGCCGTCAGGTCGGCCAGGAGCCGGGGCAGGTCGCCGAGGCCCCAGCCTTCGCGCTGGGCGTGGTCGACGGCCTGGCGGGTGAGGGACACCTCGCGGCGCAGGTCGAGGCGGAGGCGCTCGACCTCGGCTGCGTCGCCCGCGCCCATCGCGTTGACGTGTGTGGTGAGCCGGGCCGTGGCCTGCTTGGCCTTGACGGCCGCCTTCTTGCCCAGCTTGACGAGCAGGAAGATGCCGACGCCGCCGAGCAGCAGGAGGAACGCCAGGATCACCAGTATGACGACAAGAAACTCGCTGATCTCCGCCACCTCCTGTTGGTGTTGCTGTTCTGAAGGATAGTCCGCCGGAGCGGGGCCGGCACGCGGCACCAAGCAAGCCCTTGATCGGACAGAAGGGCTGTGTTTGAGTTCACATGATTCCAGATTGCCGGCAGAAGGGGCGGAGCGCGTGCTTGACGGCAAGGTTGTGATCGTCACCGGCGGCGCCAGAGGCATGGGCGCGGCCGTCGCGCGCCGCTGCGTCGCGGGAGGTGCGCGAGTGGTGCTCACCGACGTGCTGGTCGAGGAGGGCACCGCGACGGCCAAGGAGCTCGGAGCCCGGTTCGTCCAGCATGACGTGACGGACCAGGAGCAGTGGGCGGCGGCGGTCGAGACCACCGTGGCGGAGCACGGGCGGCTCGACGGCCTGGTGAACAACGCGGGCATCGCCACCATGCTGCCGATCGAGCAGCAGCCGGTCGAGGAGTTCGAGCGCGTGCTCCAGGTGAACCTGGTCGGCGTCTTCCTCGGCCTCAAGGCCGTCGTCGGGGCCATGCGGGCGGCCGGCGGCGGCGCCATCGTGAACCTGTCGTCGGTGGCCGGCCTCTTCGCCCTGCCGGGGACCGGCGGGTACGGCGCGTCCAAGTGGGGCGTGCGCGGGCTCACCAAGATCGCGGCGATGGAGTTCGGCCGGGATCGCATCCGGGTCAACTCGGTGCACCCCGGGATGATCCTCACCCCGATGACGGCCCCGTTCGGCGGGGTGGCGGGGGAGGGCACGTTCCCGCTGGCCCCCGCCGGGCGCTGGGGGGAGCCGGAGGAGGTCGCGGAGGCCATCGCGTTCCTGCTGTCGGACGCCGCCTCGTACGTCACGGGTGCGGAGCTGGCCGTGGACGGCGGCTGGACGGCGGGGGAGAGCGCCCTCCTGCCCCGGCTGGAGCAGCAGGGGGGCGGCTAGATGCCGTACGCCGAGACGGCCGGGGACGTCCGGCTCTTCTACACCGACGACGGGACCGGCGACGGCCCCCCGCTGCTCCTCGTGCACGGCTGGGGCACCGACTCGCACCAGTGGTCCTGGCACCTCGACGCGCTCGCCGCCGGCCACCGCGTGCTCGCCCCCGACCTGCGCGGGCACGGCTACTCGTCGGTGCCCCAGACGGGCAACACGCCCCGCATGATGGCCGCCGACCTGTGCGGCCTCCTCGACCACCTCGCCATCCCGCAGGTGATCGCGGTCGGGCACTCGATGGGCGGCCAGGTCGTGTCGATCCTCGCCGTCGAGCATCCGGACCGCGTGCGCGGCCTGGTCACCCTCGATCCCGGCTACGGCATGACGGCCGCGATCGCCCAGGGCTTTCCGCAGATGATCGCGGGCCTGCGTGGCGAGCGGGCCAACGTCGTGGCCGAGCAGATCGACGAGTGGTGCACGAACGCCGCCACCCCCGCCGTCATCAGGCGCTGGCACAAACGCCGCCTGCACGGCATGCCGCCGCACGTGCTCGCGGAGGCGTTCGAGGCCATGTTCACCGCACCCGGCGCCATCGGAGTACGGCCGGCCAGCGACGACTACCTCGCCCGCAGACGCTGCCCGGTGTTGTCGATCTGGGCCGATCCCGAGCGGGCGGGCTGGGAGGCGGGCCTGCTGAAGGACCCCGTCTCGAAGGTCATGTGCTGGGAGGGCTCCAGCCACCGGCTGCACGAGGAGCGCCCCGCCGAGTTCGTGCACGTGCTGGAGCAATGGTTGCGGCGACTGCGGAAGTCGCAGAGGGACGGCGCGTCCGTGTGAGGGCCGCCCCGGCTGCACCGGTGTCCGCAGGGGGACGGCGAGTTCGTGTGAGGGCCCGGCGGCGCGGATGCCGCCGCCGGGCCCGGTGTGAGCCTGCCAGGGCGGGGGCCGCGTCACGCTCACGGTTGTTCGCTACCGGTGATCACCGTACGAGGGGCGCGCCCGGTGGCGCGTCAGCCCGCCGGATGAGCGGGCGTCAGCCTGGCGGGTGACTCCGGGCCGCCCTCCTGCGGGCACGGAAGCGGCGTACGCGCCTGATCAGCCACCAGGCCAGCACGGCGAGCAGCAGCAGCGCGACGATCACCAGCACGGGCGTGAACACGGCGACCAGGCTCATGCCCAGTGCCCCGGCGTCCTCGGCGGTGCTCACCACCGGCGCGCCGACGCCCGCCGTGCCCGCGTTGATCACCGGCCGGGCGGCCGCCTTGATCGTGTGCACGGTGAGGGCCATCACGATGCCCAGCAGCCAGCCCGCCCAGGGGTGCTCGGCCATCCAGGTGGAGTGGTCGAGCTCGGCGGCGGCGCTGGTGGCGGAGAAGACCACGCCGCCCGACGCGGGCCGGATCACGGTCTGGATGATGTCGTTGACGCTGTCGACGGCCGGCACCTTGTCCAGGATCATCTCGGCAGCGAGCAGGACCGCGATGATCGCGAGCACGCCCCAGTTGGACAACCAGGAGTAGCCGTCCGGCAGTTTCACGGCGTCGGTCAGGTTGGCGAGCACGCCCACGACCAAGAGCGGGATGTAGGCGTTGAGCCCGGCGGCCGTGGACAGGCCCAGTCCGGTCAGTGCGGCGAGCATGCCCCCCAGTCTGCCCGCCCTGAAGCGATCATGCGCTAATCCGTGCGAGCCGCCTCGTCCATGAGGCTCACCAGGCCGGTTCCGGTGAACTCGGTCACCGCCCGCTCGTACTTCTCCATGCCCCACGACCAGAAGTCGAAGTCGATGGTGTCGTTGGCGCCGTCCTGGATGGAGGCCCACAACGTCCAGCCGTACTTGGACATGAGGCCCAGCAGCCGGGCGCGGGCGATCCTGTGGCGCAGGCGGCGGCCGTAGTAGGCGGTGACGAGTTCCTCCAGGTGCCCGGGGGGCAGGTCGGACTCGCTCCAGATGTTGCCGAGCTCGAAGCAGGGGTCGTTGTTGCCGGCGTACTCGTAGTCGATCAGCCACAGGCGCGAGCCGTCGTCGAGGATGTTCCCCGGCAGCAGGTCGTTGTTACACGGAACGGTGCTTTCTGCCCTTATTTCCAGACATTTCCGTATCTGGGCGACCTGGGGCATGAAGTCCACGTACCCCGGCGGCAGCCGGAAGCCGCGCTCCCGTACGATCTCCAGATATCGCGCCTGCACCTCGAACATGTCGAAGTCACGCACGAACCGGGGCCCGGCGTGCAGCAGCCGGCAGGCCGCCGCCACCCGCCGCAGATTCGCCGGATCCCGCAGATCGGCTTCGGTGAACGTCCGCGCCGGCACGAACCCCACCACCAGCACCCCCAGCTCGGGCAGGTAGTCGTGCACCGGCGCGCCCACCCCGGCGGTCGCCGCCGCCGCCGAGTTCAGGTGCTCGGCGTCCCTGTCGATCGCCAGCAACGCCCCATCGCCGGCCGACACGCGCACGACGTACACGCCGGAAGGGGTGGTGACCTTGTAATTGTGGTTGGTGAGCCCGCCCGGCAGCTCCTCCACGGAGCGCGGGACGCCGGCGAGCAGGGGGATGCGATCGAGGACCTCGGTCACGGCCATGGTCGATGCTAGCTCCGCCGCCCTAAACGGTCTAGACCTTTTACGGTGCGGCGGCTAGCCTCGCGACCATGAGCGACTCGGCCCGCATCGTGATCATCGGCGGCGGAGCAGGCGGCGCGTCCGTCGCCTACCACCTCACCCAGCTCGGCGAACGCGACGTCGTCCTGCTGGAGCGCGACGAGCTGACCAGCGGCTCCACGTTCCACTCGGCGGGCCTGGTCGGGCAACTGCGCGCCGACCCCACGCTGACCCGGATGAACCAGTACTCCGTCGAGCTCTACCGCGGCCTCGATGCCGGCTGGAGCGAGTGCGGGGGGATCAAGCTGGCCGCCACGCCCGAGCGGATGGCCGAGATCCGCCGGCAGATCGGCTGGGCGCGCACGTTCGGGCTGCCGCTGGAGGAGATCTCGGTGGCCGAGGCGGTGGAGTTGTTCCCGCTGATGGACCCGAAGGGGGTCGTCGGCGCGGCGTACCTGCCCACGGACGGGCAGATCGACCCCTCCCAGCTCTGCTACGCCCTGGCCGCGCGGGCCCGCGCGGGCGGCGCGGTGATCAGGACCCGCACCCGGGTGCTCGGCATCGACACCGAGCGCGGCCGCGTCACCCGCGTGCGCACCGACCAGGGCGACATCGACTGCGAGATCGTGGTCAACTGCGGCGGCATGTTCGCCGCCGAGATCGGCCGCATGGCCGGGGTGCGGGTCCCGATCGTGCCCATGTCGCACCAGTACGTGGTGACCGACGCCTTCCACGACCACCCCGCGCTGCCCACGCTGCGCGACCCCGACCTGCTCGTCTACTACCGGCAGGAGGTGCAGGGCCTGGTCATGGGCGGCTACGAGCGCACGTGCGCCCCCTGGACGGCCGGTCCGGCCACCTTCGACGCGGTCCCGCCCGACTTCAACGGCCGCCTCCTGCCCGAAGATTGGCCCAGATTCGAGGAAATTTCGGATAACTCCAGGATTCGGGTCCCCGCGATGGCCGACGTCGGCATCCGCAAGCTCATCAACGGCCCCGAGGCGTTCACCCCCGACAACGAGTTCTGCCTGGGCGAGACGGAGGTGGGCGGATTCTTCGTCGCGGCCGGGTTCTGCGCCCACGGCATCGCGGGCGCGGGCGGCATCGGCAAGGTCATGGCCGAGTGGATCGTCGAGGGCGAGCCCAGCATGGACGTCTGGCACATGGATGTGCGCCGCTTCGGCCGCCACTACCGGTCGCCGTCGTACACGATCAAGCGCTCGGTCGAGAACTACGAGACGTACTACGACATCCGCTACCCCGGCCACGAGCGGTCGGCGGGGCGGCCCCTGCGGGTCTCGCCCGCCTACGGCTGGCACGCCGCCCACGGTGCCGTCTTCGGGGAGAAGTCGGGCTGGGAGCGGGTCAACTACTACGACTCCAACGCGGGCGGGGGAGCGGACGAGCGGCCAGACGGCTGGGCGGGCCGGACGTGGTCGCCGGCCATCGGGGCCGAGCACCGCGCCACCAGGAGTGCGGCCGGGCTGTTCGACGAGAGCTCGTTCGCCAAGATCGAGGTGTCCGGGCCGGACGCCGCCGAGCTGCTGGAATGGGTGTGCGGCAACCGGGTCGCCCGCGACGTCGGCGCCGTCACCTACACCCAGGCGCTCAACCGGCGCGGCGGCATCGAGTGCGACTTCACCGTCACCCGGCGCGGCGAGGCGGAGTTCCTCATCGTGACCGGCACCGCGTTCGGCTCGCACGACCTCGGCTGGCTGCGCAAGCAGGCCGCGCGCACCGGCGCCCAGGCCAGGATCGCCGACGTCACCGGCCAGTACGCCTGCTTCGCCCTGTGGGGGCCGCGCGCCCGCGACGTCATCGCCGGGCTGACCCCCGACGCGATGGACTTCCCCTTCATGTCGGCGCGGGAGCTGACCGTCGGCGACGTGCCGGTGCTGGCGCTGCGGGTGACGTTCGTGGGGGAGCACGGCTGGGAGCTGTACTGCTCCAGCGAGTACGGGCTCGCGCTGTGGCAGGCGTTGTGGCGGGCGGGGGAGCCGTACGGGCTGGTCGCGGGCGGCTACCGGGCCATCGACAGCCTCCGGCTGGAGAAGGGCTACCGGGTGTGGGGGGCGGACATCGGTCCCGAGACGACGCCGTACGAGGCCGGGCTGGGGTTCTGCGTCAACAAGGACAAGGACTTCCTCGGCAGGGACGCCCTGGATCCAGCGCCGGAGCGGCGGCTGCGCTGCGTGACGCTGCGCGAGCCCCGGGCCGTCGCGCTCGGCAACGAGCCGGTCCGCGTGGCGGGCGAGGTCGTGTCCCGTGTCACCTCGGGCGGCTACGGCTACACCGTGGGCGCATCCATCGCGAACGCCTACCTGCCGGTCGCGCCGGGCGCCGAGGTGGAGATCGAGATCGAGGGGGTGTGGGTGCCGGGGACCGTGGTCAAGACGCCCCTGGTGCCGTGACGCCGCTGCGTACCGAGATCCGGATCCGGTCGGGGCGGAACAGGTCGCGGGCGTGCTCCACCGGCGTCCCGTCGGCGGCGTAGGCCGTGCGCTCGATCAGCATGAGCGGCGCGCCGGGCTCGATGCCCAGCTCGGCGGCCTCGCCGGGCCTGGCGAGCACCGGGTCGAGGTGTTCGACCGCCGTACGCGGCTCCAGGTCGTAGCAGTCGGCCAGCAGGGCGTAGAGGGAGCCGGTGAGATCCTGGTCGAGCAGGCCGGGCAGGCAGGGGAAGTAGGAACGTTCGAGCGCCATCGGCGACCCGCCCGCCGAGCGCACCCGGGACACCTCGTGCACCGCCGAGCCCGCTTCGACCCGCAGCGCCGTGGCCACCGAGCCCGGCGCGGGCACCGTCGCGGCCACCAGGATCCGCGCCTCGGCCCGCAGGTGCGCCCGCCGCATCCGCTCGGTGAACCCGGTCAGCCCCGTCAGGTCGCACGCGATGCGCGGCTCGGCCACGAACGCGCCGCCGGCCCTGCCGGGGACCCGGATCAGCACGCCGTCGCGCTCCAGGGTCGCCAGGGCCTGGCGGAGCGTCATCCTGCTCACGCCGAGCCGCCCCGCCAGCACGCGCTCGCCGGGCAGCCGGTCGCCCGGCGTCAGCTCGCCGCCGGCGATCGACTCGACCAGCCACCGCTCGATCTGCACGTGCGCGGGAACTCCCGTGCCACGCTCCAGCGCCGGCGGTGTCCCTACCACACGCGCATCGTAGCCCGGCGTTACCCCTTGATCGCGCCCTGGGTGGGCCAGCGCGCTCGTTGAAGGCCAGCCGGTAGACGACGGCGCGCTGGCTCTGGCCCAGACCATCGTGAACGGGACGATCCAGGCGCGCCACCCCTACCTGTACGTCTTCACCGCCACCCCCGCCAGGACGGGCGCCTGACCGCTCACTGGACAGCCGGGCCAGGCGCATGACCGGTCACCCGGACAGCCGGGCCAGGCGCATGACCGGTCACCCGGACAGCCGGGCCAGGCGCTCCACCGCGTCGCCGAACTCGCTGACCATGTCGTAGACCACCTCACGCGCGGGGCGCACCTGGTCGAGCTGGCCCACGACCTGCCCGACGTAGTAGTTGACCAGCTCCACGGCCCCGGGCTCGCCCTTCTCGGCCGCCGCCCCGATCCGGGCCATCGCGCCCTCGGCCACCAGCATCTGCAGCGGCATCCCGAGCGGGCCCGGGCTCTCGGTGGCGGAGTCCCACTCCTCCGTCCAGGCCGACTTGAGCTGCCGGGCCGGCTTGCCCGTGCGGGACCTGGACCTGACCGTGTCCAGCGACGACGCGGCCAGCAGCTTGCGCTTGACCGCGGGCGCCGTCTCGGCCTCCTCGGTGGTCAGCCAGACCGAGCCGCACCACACGCCCTCCGCGCCGAGCGCCATGGCCGCCGCCATCTGCCGCCCCGACGCGATCCCGCCGGCCGCCAGCACCGGCACCGGCGCGACCGCGTCCACGACCTGCGGCACGAGCACCATCGTGGCGATCTCGCCGGTGTGCCCGCCCGCCTCGGTGCCCTGCGCCACGATGAGGTCCGCGCCCGCCGCCACCTGCCTGCGGGCGTGCTCCACCGTGCCGACCAGCGCCGCCACCGGCACGCCCGCCTCCCTGGCGCGGGCCACCATCTCCGGCGGCGGCGGCCCCAGGGCGCTGGCGATCAGGCCGATCGGATGCTTGAGCGCCACGTCGATCAGCCCGGACGCCCCCGCCGCCGTCACCCGCCGGCCGAACTCGTCGGCCACCGCCGTCAGCGGCTGCGCCGGCGTGGTCACGCCGTACTTGGCCAGCAGGTGCGCGACGAAGTCGCGATGCCGGTCCGGGATGTGGTCCATCAGATGCGCCCGCTGGTCCAGCGCGGAGACGTCGACCTTGCCGGGGACGAGCACGTCCACGCCGTACGGCCGGCCGCCCACCCGCTCGTCGATCCAGGTGAGCTCGGCGTCGAGCTGTTCGGGGGAGTACGCGATGGCGCCCAGCACCCCGAGCCCGCCCGCGTTCGTGACGGCGGCCACCACATCGCGGCAGTGGCTGAAGGCGAACAGCGGGAACTCGATGCCCAGACGCTCACAGATGCCGGTCCGCATGACCCGACGCTATCCGTCAGAACGCCGCTCGGTCCATCCCCCGCGGCCCCCATCGGGAAGGCCCTTTCTCAGCCGCCCGCGTCGGGAAGGCTCCTTTCTCAGCCGCTTGCGCCGGGGTGGCCCGGTCCCCGCCGGCGTCGGCGCTTCAGGAGGCGGGGTCCAGCGTCAGCGGGCTGTGCCAGCCGAGCTCCGGCGTGTAGCCGCGGACCCGCCTGGCCGGCACCCCGGCGACCACGCTGTGGTCGGGGAACTCGCCCCGCACCACCGCCCCGCCCGCCACCACGCACTGCCGGCCCAGCGTGGTCCCGGGCAAGATGATCGCGCCCGCGCCCAGCCACGAGCCCGAGCCGATCGAGACCGGACTGTTGCGCGGCCACTGCCTGCCGATCGGGACGTCGGGGTCGTCGTAGACGTGGTTCTGGTCGGTGATGTACACGTACGGGCCGGTGAAGACGTCGTCGCCGATGTCGATCGACTGGTGGGCCACGATGTGGCTGCCCCGCCCGATCGAGCAGCCGCGCCCGACACGCAGGATCGAGCCGGGGCCGAGGTCCAGGCCGGGGCCCATGCCGCACGAGATCGACACGCGTTCGCCGATCAGCGTGTGGTCGCCGATCTCGATCCACCGCTCGCCGAAGATCGCTCCCGGGGGGAAGGCGATGCTGACGCCGTCGCCCAACCGGCCGAACCGATGGCCGGCCGGCGACGCGGGGGAGATCGCACCGGCCTGCCGGATCGCCGTGTAGGCACGGTGAATCAGCGTGCCGATTGCCCGCCGTACAAGTGACATAGGGCCCAAAGTTACCGTTAGGTCATGCCGTTCGGGCATGTGAGGGGCGTTGTTTGATATTCTGAGAGCCCGTGGACACTTAGACCACACCTCGAGCCACGGGAGCCCCTTTGCGCAGCGCATCGCAAACCAAGCATCTGTTCGTCACCGGCGGTGTCGCCTCCAGTCTCGGCAAGGGGCTCACAGCGTCCAGCCTCGGCCGCCTGCTCAAGGCGCGCGGACTCCGGGTCACCATGCAGAAGCTCGACCCTTACCTCAATGTCGACCCCGGCACCATGAACCCGTTCCAGCACGGCGAGGTCTTCGTCACCGAGGACGGCGCCGAGACCGATCTTGACGTCGGCCACTATGAGCGGTTCCTCGACACCCACCTGCACGGCTCGGCCAACGTGACCACCGGCCAGGTCTACTCCAACGTCATCGCCAAGGAACGGCGGGGCGAATACCTGGGCGACACCGTCCAGGTCATCCCGCACATCACCAACGAGATCAAGGACCGCATCCGGGGCATGGCCGGTCCTGACGTGGACGTGGTCATCACCGAGGTCGGCGGCACGGTGGGCGACATCGAGTCGTTGCCGTTCCTGGAGGCCGTGCGGCAGATCAGGCACGAGGTCGGGCGCGACAACGTGTTCTTCCTGCACGTGTCGCTGCTGCCGTACATCGGCCCCTCCGGGGAGCTGAAGACCAAGCCGACGCAGCACAGCGTGGCGGCGCTGCGCAGCATCGGCATCCAGCCGGACGCCATCGTGCTGCGCTCCGACCGCCCCGTGCAGACGGCGATCAAGCGCAAGATCAGCCTGATGTGCGACGTGGACGAGGACGCCGTCGTCTCCTGCGTGGACGCGGCCTCGATCTACGACATCCCGAAGGTGCTGCACTCGGAGGGTCTCGACGCCTACGTCGTGCGCCGCCTCGGCCTGCCCTTCCGCGACGTCGACTGGAAGGAGTGGGAGCAGCTCCTGCGCCGGGTGCACCGGCCGGCGAAGGAGGTCACCATCGCCCTGGTCGGCAAGTACATCGACCTGCCCGACGCCTACCTGTCCGTCACCGAGGCGCTGCGCGCCGGCGGGTTCGCCAACGACGCCCGCGTCAACATCCGCTGGGTCAAGAGCGACGACTGCGAGACCCCCGAGGGCGCCGAGCGCGAGCTCGACGGCGTCGACGGCGTGCTGATCCCCGGCGGGTTCGGCGTGCGCGGCATCGAGGGCAAGATCGGCGCCATCCGCCACGCCCGCGAGGGCAAGATCCCGCTGCTCGGCATCTGCCTCGGCATGCAGGGCATGGTCATCGAGGCCGCCCGCAACATGGCCGGCATCGAGGACGCCAACTCCGCCGAGTTCGACCCCGACACCAAGCACCCGGTCATCTCCACCATGGCCGACCAGGAGGACGTCGTCGCCGGCGAGCGCGACATGGGCGGCACCATGCGCCTGGGCAGCTACACCGCCAAGCTCGGCGAGGGCACCCTGGCCAGGCAGCTCTACGGCAAGGCCAAGGCCGACGAGCGGCACCGCCACCGCTACGAGGTCAACAACGCCTACCGTGACGCGCTGGAGAAGGTCGGCCTGGTCTTCTCGGGCCTGTCGCCCGACGGCCGCCTGGTCGAGTACACCGAGCTGCCCGCCGACGTGCACCCGTTCTTCATCGGCACCCAGGCGCACCCCGAGTTCCGCTCCCGCCCCACCAGGGCCAACCCGATGTTCAAGGGCCTGGTCACCGCGTCCCTGGCGTTCGCGGACGGCCGCGTCGGTGACAAGGTGGGCAAGTGAAGATCGAAGACACGCCCGAGGCGTGGGAGGTCGCCGAGTCCAGCGAGCGGTTCCGCGGCCACGTCATCCGGGTGGTCACCGACACCGTCAAGATGCCCCGCGACGAGGTCGCCGACCGCGACTACGTGGTGCATCCCGGATCCGTCGCCGTGCTCGCGCTGGACGACCGCGACCGGGTCCTGCTGATCCGGCAGTACCGCCATCCGGTCCGGCAGCTCATGTGGGAGCTGCCGGCCGGCCTCCGCGACGTGCCCGGCGAACCCCTCGTCGCCGGCGCCGCCCGCGAGCTCGCCGAGGAGGCCGGATACCGCGCCGGCACCTGGCACACGCTCACCGACCTGCGCTCCTCGCCCGGCATGAGCGACGAGCGCATCCGGGTGTTCCTCGCCCGCGACCTGACCAGGATCCCCGACGAGGAGAACGGCTTCGTCCACCGGCACGAGGAGATCGACATGCCGGTCGAATGGGTCCCGCTGACCGACGCGGTCGAGAAGGCGCTCATGGGAATGATCCACAATTCCCCGGCCGTGGCCGGTATCCTCGCCGCATATGCGGCTTCGGTCGAGGGGTTCGCCCTGTTGCGCCCCGCCGATGCCCCTGAGGCGTGACGGAAGGACCCATTCGTGGAGGCGGTGCTCTCCAGTTACCTCGCCCATCTCGCGGTGGAGCGGGGCCTGGCTGCCAACACGCTCGT
The DNA here is from genome assembly GCF_053592075.1 of Nonomuraea sp. NPDC002799. Lineage (NCBI taxonomy): Bacteria > Bacillati > Actinomycetota > Actinomycetes > Streptosporangiales > Streptosporangiaceae > Nonomuraea > Nonomuraea sp. NPDC002799. Next base: position 92,320 of record NZ_JBSFVA010000003.1, on the reverse strand, counting down.
GTCCTACCGTCGTGACCTGCGCCGATACTTCGAGCATCTGCAGGCACGCGGGCGGTTGCGGCTCGACGAGGTGGGGGAGGCCGACGTCCAGGCCTTCCTCGCCGCGTTGCGCGAGGGCGACCGCGACCACCCCGCCCTCGTCGCCAGCTCGGCCGCGCGGGCCGTCTCCGCCGTGCGCGGGCTGCACCGTTTCGCCCTGCGCGAAGGCGTGACGGCCCACGACCCCGCCCACGAGGTACGCCCGCCCCGCCAGCTGCGCAGGCTCCCCAAGGCCATCGCCGTGGACGAGGTCGAGCGGCTCATCGCCGCGTCGGGCCCCGACGGGGCGCCCCTCACGCTGCGCAACCGCGCCCTGCTGGAGGTCCTGTACGGCACCGGCGCCCGCATCTCCGAAGCCGTCGGCCTGGCCGTGGACGACCTCGAAGCCGACCAGGTACGCCTGCGCGGCAAGGGCGGCCGTACCCGGGTCGTGCCCCTGGGCCGCTACGCCCGCTCCGCGCTCGACGCCTACCTGGTGCGGGCCCGGCCCGGCCTGCTCGCCCACGGGCGCGGCACCCCCGGCGTCTTTCTGAACGCCAGGGGCGGCCGTTTGACCAGGCAGGGGGCCTGGGAGGTGCTTCAGGCGGCGGCCGTACGCGCTGGACTTGCCCGGATAAGTCCGCATGTACTCCGGCATTCCTTCGCAACTCATCTCGTGGACGGCGGCGCTGACGTTAGGGTGGTCCAGGAATTGCTCGGCCACGCCTCGGTGACGACGACGCAGGTCTACACCCTGGTCACGGTCGACAAGCTTCGCGAGGTCTATGCCGCCGCACATCCCCGTGCCCGGCAGTGATCTATAGTCTTTGCGGTGTGCGCCGCCCTCGGCGTGCCGCCTTGCCGCGTTAAGTGGTGACGCCATAGTGTCCGTCCGGACGGTCCGGTTCGGGATCGTCAGGGAGGTTCGAGCTGGTGACTGTCACGACCAAGGGTTCGACCCCGGGGACCCCCGACAACCCCTGGGGCGACACGAAGACCAACGCGCCTCCCAACGGCGTCAACCTGGGCCCCACCCGGCGGCCCCGGCCCACGTTCCCCGAGCCGGTGGCCCCCGAGGTCCACGGCCCGGCGCGCGTCGTCGCGATGGTCAACCAGAAGGGCGGCGTCGGCAAGACGACGACCACCATCAACCTGGGCGCGGCGCTCGTCGAGTGCGGGCTGAAGGTCCTGCTCGTCGACTTCGACCCGCAGGGCGCGCTCTCCGTCGGGCTGGGCATCAACCCGCTGCAGCTCGACCTGACCGTCTACAACCTGCTGATGGAGCGCAACGTCACCGCCGAGGACGTGCTGCTGGAGACCGGCGTCGATGGCCTCGACCTGCTGCCCAGCAACATCGACCTGTCGGCGGCCGAAGTGCAGCTCGTCACCGAGGTCGCCCGCGAGCAGGTGCTCGGCCGCGTGATCAAGCCGCTGCTGCCGCACTACGACGTGTGCCTCATCGACTGCCAGCCGTCGCTGGGCCTGCTCACCATCAACGCGCTGACCTGCGCCCACGGGGTGATGGTGCCGCTGGAGTGCGAGTTCTTCGCCCTGCGCGGTGTGGCGCTGCTCATGGACACGATCTCCAAGGTCCAGGAGCGGCTCAACGAGGACCTGGAGATCGAAGGGCTGCTCGCCACCATGTACGACGCGCGTACCCTGCACGGGCGCGAGGTGCTGGCCCGGGTGGTGGAGGCGTTCGGCGACAAGGTGTTCCACACGGTCATCAACCGCACGGTGCGCTTCCCCGACGCGACCGTCGCCGGCGAGCCGATCACCACGTTCGACCCGTCCTCCCTCGGCGCCAACGCTTACCGTGAGCTGGCCCGCGAAGTGCTCTCGCGCTGGCCGGCGCCTGCCACAATGGCCAGGTGACCGCGGAGCAGACCGAGCCTCAGGGCTTCCAGGTCCATCTGGACGTCTTCGAGGGCCCCTTCGACCTGCTCCTCGGCCTCATCGCCAAACACAAGCTGGACATCACCGAGGTCTCGCTCTCCCAGGTGACCGACGAGTTCATCTCCTACATCCGCTCCAAGGGTCCCGAGTGGGACCTCGACCAGACCAGCCACTTCCTGCTGGTTGCGGCGACCCTGCTCGATCTGAAGGCGGCCCGGCTGCTGCCCTCGGGCGAGGTGGAGGACGAGGAGGACCTGGCGCTGCTGGAGGCCAGGGACCTGCTGTTCGCGCGGTTGCTGCAGTACAAGGCGTACAAAGAGGTGGCGAAGATCTTCGCCGGGCGGATGGCGGCGGAGGCGCTGCGCTTCCCGCGTCTGGCGCCGATGGAGGAGCAGTTCGCCAACCTGCTGCCGGAGCTCATCCTCGGGATCGGGCCCGAGCAGCTCGCCAGGATCGCCGCCAAGGCCTTCACCCCCAAGCTCCCGCCCACCGTCAACCTGGGGCACGTCTACCAGCCGCTGGCGAGCGTCAAGGAGCAGGCGGCCATCCTCGTCATGCACCTGCGCCGGATGCGGCGGGCCACCTTCCGCGCGCTGGTGGCCGACTGTGACGGGACGATCGAGGTCATCGCCCGGTTTCTGGCGGTGCTGGAGCTGTTCCGGGAGTCGGCGGTGACTTTCGAGCAGATCGAGCCGCTGGGAGACCTGCACGTCACCTGGACCGGCTCCGACGACGGCGACGTCGCGGTGGGGGACGACTACGAGGAATCCGCGGAGAAAGCACCCAATGACTGACAAGCCCAACCCGTTGCCCACCCCTCGCCAGTCCCCGGACTCCGAGCCGGCCGTGTTGCCTGCCTGGATGACGCTGCCCGGCTCTCTCGCTCAGCCTGGGGCGCCGGCGGTCGAGGACGCGGCCGACGAGAGCGCTGACGACGCACCGGCGCCGAACCCTCTGACACCGGTGGTGTCGGAGGGGCCGGAGGAGCCGGTGGCGTCGGAGGGGCCGGTGATGCCGGTGGTGCCGGTGGGTGTGGCTTCGGTCGATGATGCTCTGGGCGAGCGCACACTGCCCGACGCTGCTTCGGCGGCCGAGGTGCCGGCGGGTGAGGCGCGGGGCGCGTCCGTGGCAGAGCAGGGGCCCGTGGAGGGGCAGAGCGCTGCTGCGGAGGCGCAGGACGCGCCGGAGAGCGCGCAGGGCGTGTCTGGCGAGCACGGGGCGGGTCCTGACCCTGAGCCGAGTGCGCAACCCACGGAAACCCGGGGGCCGACGCTTGAGGCGGCGTTGGAGGCTATCCTTCTTGTCGTAGACGAACCCGTCGCCGAGATCACCTTGGCGCAGGTTCTGGAACGGCCCACCCATGAGGTCACCGCGGCATTGCGGGGGCTGGCGGCGGAATATACCGCCGCCGGGCGGGGTTTTGATCTGCGAGAGGTCGCGGGCGGCTGGCGGTTTTACACGCGTGCCGACTGCGCGTCCCTGGTCGAGCGGTTCGTCCGCGACGGCCAGCAGACGCGGCTGACCCAGGCCGCGCTGGAGACACTCGCGGTCGTGGCTTACCGGCAACCGGTGAGCCGGGCCCGCGTCGCCGCCGTGCGCGGTGTGAACAGCGACGGCGTCATGCGGACGCTCGTCGCCAGGGGGCTGGTCGAAGAGGCCGGCACCGACCCGGAGAGCCAAGCGGTGCTCTACCGGACAAGCTCATACTTCCTTGAACGTCTGGGAATGCGGGATCTCAGCGAACTCCCCGAGCTCGCTCCCCTCCTCCCCGACGACGTGGAAAATCTCGAGGAGACAACAAAGTGATCAACAGGCGCAGCACCCCGTCCGGTGATGGACGCGGTGGTGGACGTACCGGCGGCTCCGGCCGCGGCGGGCGTCCCGCCTTCCGCTCCGACGACACCCGCGGCGGATCGAGCCGCGATGGCGACTCCCGCGGCAGGTCCGACCGTGATCGTGGAGAGTCGCGTAGCAGCGGCTCCAGCGACGGCGGCTTCCGCGGCGGTGCCCGTGACAGCGGCCCCCGTGAGGGCGGCTTCCGTGGCGGTTCCCGCGAGGGTGCTTCCCGCGGCGGTCCCCGTGACAGTGGTTCCCGCGACAGTGGTTTCCGTGGCGGATCGCGCGAGGGTGGCCCCCGTGAGGGTGGTTTCCGTGGCGGTTCCCGCGAAGGTGGTCCCCGTGGCGGCTCCAGCGATGGCGGCTTCCGCGGCGGTGCCCGTGACAGCGGCCCCCGTGAGGGTGGTTTCCGCGGGGGCTCCCGCGAGGGTGGTTCCCGTGACGGTGGCCCCCGTGAGGGCGGCTTCCGTGGGGGCTCCCGCGAGGGTGGTTTCCGTGGGGGATCGCGTGACGGCGGTACCCGTGACGGTGGCCCCCGTGAGGGTGGTTTCCGTGGCGGATCCCGCGACAGCGGACCCCGTAGTGAATCCCGTGACCGGGGTTCCCGTGGTGAATCGCGTGACGGCGGCTTCCGCAGTGACGCGCGCCGCGACGATCGTGGCGGTGACCGTGGGTTCGGGCGCGGCCCGGTGAGCGGGGGGTCCGCCCGTGACTCTCTGCGCGCCGGCAGCGGCGGAGCCCGTGCCCGCTACAGCGGCGGACGCGACGGCGACCGCGAAGGCCGTTACTCGCGCGGCCCCGCCAGCGATGAACGCCCCGCCCGTGACGAGCGGTCCCCTCGCGGTGACCGCGAGGGGGGCTTCCAGCGCGGCGACCGTGAGGGCGGATACTCGCGCGGTGGCCAGGGCGGTTACCAGGGCGGTGGCCGTGAGGGTGGAAACTCCCGCGGCGGTTACCAGGGCGGCTCCCGTGAGGGCGGCTACCAGGGCTCCCGCTCCCGTGAGGGCGGTTACCAGGGTGGCTCTCGTGAGGGTGGTTACCAGGGCTCCCGCTCCCGTGAGGGCGGTTACCAGGGTGGCTCTCGCGAGGGCGGTTACCAGGGCTCCCGCTCCCGTGAGGGCGGTTACCAGGGTGGCTCTCGCGAGGGTGGCTACCAGGGCTCCCGTGAGGGTGGCGACCGTGGCGGATTGCGCGCCGGCCGTAGCGGGCGCAGGGAGGACGCCGCTCCCAAGGGCGCCACGTCCTCGACTCGTTCCCGGTACGGCAAGCGCGACGGCGACGCCCGTCCCGCGCGCGCCCCGAGGCGGGACGACGTGCAGACGGTGGGCGGCACCGGGCGGCGCGTGACCCCGGGCAGCCCGCAGAACGACCGCGTCAAGGCGGCCCGCCAGCCCCTTCGTGACCACGCCTTCTATCCCGAGGGCTACACCGACGAGCGCGACACCACCGAGGTCCCCGGTGGCATACGGCTGCAGAAGGTGCTCGCGCAGGCGGGCGTGGCCAGCCGCAGGGCCTGCGAGGAGATGATCGGCGAGGGCCGGGTCACGGTGAACAACCAGGTCGTACGGAGGTTCGGCGCCAAGGTCGACCCGGCGGCGCAGGTCATCCACGTGGACGGCAAGCGTATCCCGACCGCTCCCGACCTGGTCTACTACGCCATGAACAAGCCGATCGGCGTCGTGTCCACCATGGACGACCCGCAGGGCCGCCCGTGCCTGGCCGACTACGTCGAGGAGCTGGCGCCGAGGCTGTTCCACGTGGGCAGGCTCGACACCGAGACCGAGGGCCTGCTGCTGCTCACCAACGACGGCGAGCTGGCCAACAGGCTGACGCACCCGAGCTACGGCGTGCAGAAGAAATACTGGGCCAAGGTGCCGGGGCCGATCCCGCGTGACCTCGGTCGCCGGCTCAAGCAGGGCATCGAGCTGGAGGACGGCCTCGCCAAGGCCGACAGCTTCGCCATCGTGCAGGAGCACGGCCAGCAGGCGCTGGTCGAGGTGGTGCTGCACGAGGGGCGCAAGCACGTCGTCAGGCGCATGCTGGAAGAGGCCGGTCACCGGGTGATCGACCTGGCCAGGATCGAGTTCGGGCCGGTGAAGCTGGGCCGGACGAAGGCGGGAACCATCCGGACGCTGTCGCTGAAAGAGGTCGGTGAACTTTACGCCGCCGTGAAGCTGTAATCTGGCCGGACGCAGGAGCCCGTGCGCATCTACGCACGGGCTCTCCCGCTTATCAGAAGGGGACAAGCCGCATGGTGCGGGCGATCCGCGGGGCGATCCAAGTGGACGCCAACGACCGCGACGCGATCATCGGGGGCACGACGGAGCTGGTCAGCGCCCTCATGGAGCGCAACGAGCTCACGACGGACGACGTGATCAGCGTGCTGTTCACGGCCACACCCGACCTGACGGCCGAGTTTCCCGCGCTGGCGGCGCGCAAGCTGGGCTTCCACGACGTGCCGCTGATCTGCTGTGTCGAGATCGACGTGCCGGGCGCGCTGCCGCGTGTCGTGCGTCTCCTGGCCCACGCCGAGGTCGACCGTCCCCGCTCCGAGATTCAGCACGTCTATCTGCGTGGCGCGGTGGCGCTGCGGCAGGACATCGCCCAGTAGAGGGCGGTGCTGCGGCAGGACATCGCCTCGCAGAGGCAGTAGAGAGCGTGGGGCAAGCGCCTGGCAAGCGCGTCACGAGACAATCGCACTCCCAATGGCCCGCTAGATCAGGACATCGAGATGGAACTTCGTACCGTGCTGGTCGTCGGCACCGGTCTCATCGGCACCTCAGCGGCGCTGGCGCTGCGCAAGCGCGGCGTGCGCGTGCTGCTCGCGGACCGCGACGCGGGCGCCGTCCGGCTGGCACGGGAGCTCGGCGCGGGCACCGAGTGGGTGCCGGGCGACGCGTCCCAGGGCGAGGTGGACCTGGCGATCATCGCGGTGCCCCCGGCCCATGTGGCGACCGAGCTGCTGCACCTGCAGCGGCACGGCGCGGCCCGGTTCTACACCGACGTCGCCAGCGTCAAGGCCGAGCCCATCCACCGGGCCGCGCAGCTCGGCTGCGATCTGGCCTCCTACGTCGCCTCCCATCCGCTGGCCGGTCGTGAGAAGTCCGGGCCCGGCGCGGCGCGCGAGGACCTGTTCCTGGGCCGGCCGTGGGCGCTGTGCCCGACCGACGAGTCCGGGCCCGAGGCCAAGGCCAGCGTGCTGCGGCTGATCGAGTTGTGCGGGGCCAACCCGGTCGAGGTGAGCGCGTCCGACCACGACCGCGCGGTCGCGGTGGTCTCGCACGCCCCCCACGTGGCCGCCTCCGCCGTGGCCGCCCGCCTGGCCGACGCCACGGATGTCGCGCTCGGGCTGGCCGGGCAGGGCGTGCGCGACGTCACGCGGATCGCCGGCAGCGACCCCGGCCTGTGGCTCGGCATCCTGTCGGGCAACGCCTCCCCGGTCGCCGAGGTGCTCGAGGCCGTGGCCCACGACCTGGCCGACGCCGCGAGCGCGCTGCGCGCGCTGGCGGACGGCGACGGCACCGCCACCCACGAGATCACCCAGTTGCTCAAGCGCGGCGTGGCCGGCCACGACCGCATCCCCGGCAAACACGGCGGCCCGGCCTCCTCCTACGCCGTCGTCCAGGTCGTCATCGGCGACCGTCCCGGGCAGCTCGCCCGGTTGTTCCAGGTGTGCGACGAGGTCGGGGTCAACGTCGAGGACGTGCGCCTGGAGCACGCCCCCGGGCTGCCCCTGGGCATCGCCGAGTTGTCGGTGCAGCCTGACGCGGCCCTCAAGTTCACCGAGGCCCTGCGCGAACGCGGCTGGCAGGTTCCCTAGCCGGCCGATGTCACATCCGGGCCTCCTCGATCCGTCTTCAGAGCGAATCGAGGAGGCAGGAAATGACCGACATTCTGATCTTGGGTGCGGGCTACACCGGCGTCGCGGCGGCCATCAGGACCGCCGTCAGGACTCGCCGCACGGGCGGCAGGGTGACGTTGGTGAACGCCTCGCCGAGGTTCACCGAGCGCCTGCGCCTGCACCAGACCGCGGCGGGCGCGAAGCTGGCCGATCATCCGCTGGCCGAGGTGCTCGCCGGAACGGGCGTCGGCTTCGTCCAGGGCCGGGTGGCCGCGATCGACGCCGGCCGCCGCGAGGTGCGGCTCGACGACGGGCGCGTGCTCGGCTACGACAAGCTGATCTACGCGCTCGGCGCCCGCACCGACGTCTCGGTGCCAGGGGTCGCCGAGCACGCCCACGTCTACGACGACTACGCCGGCACCGTACGGCTGCGTACGCACCTGGACACCCTGGCCGGCGGCACGGTCGTCGTGGCCGGCGGCGGGCTGACCGGCGTCGAGTCGGCCACGGAGATCGCCGAGGCCCGCCCGGACCTGCGTGTCGTGCTCCTGACCAGGAGCCGGCCCGGCGCGCTGATGGGTGAGCAGGCTCGCGCCCACCTCGACGCGGCGCTGGCCCGCCTGGGCGTCGAGGTACGCGCCGGCGTGGAGATCACCAAGGTCCTGCCGGACGGGGTCGAGACGGCCGGCGGCGAGTTCGTCCAGTCCGACGCCACGCTCTGGACCTCAGGAACCCGCGGCCTGCCCCTGGCGGCCGCATCCGGGCTGAGCGTGGACGCCGGCGGCCGGATCGTCGTGGACGCCGCGCTGCGCTCGGTGTCGCACCCCGACGTGTACGCCGTCGGCGACGCCGCCGCGGTCACCCAGCCCTTCGGGGTGCTGCACGGCACCTGCCAGGGCGGCATCCCGACGGGCCTGCACGCCGCCGACTCCCTCGTCGCCACGTTGCGCGGCGGGGAGCCGAAGCCGTTCAGGTTCGGCTACGTGCATCAGCCCGTCAGCCTGGGGCGCCGGGACGCGGTCATCCAGTTCACCCGGCCCGACGACAGCCCGCGCCGGTGGTATCTGAAGGGCCGGGCGGCCGTCGTGTACAAGGAAGTGGTGAGCGGCAGCCCGATCCAGACGTACCGGCTGCTCAAGCGGGGCCTGGTGCCCGTGTGGGCCTTCGCGCTGACCGCCGGGCGCGCCTGAGGACGCACACGGCGGGCGGGGCCGCGACCCCACCCGCCGCGCCCCACGCGCTCGTGACAAGCGGCGGCGGGCCCAGGCGGGCCTTCCGCCGGCTTCAGGTGATCGGGGCGGCTCTCACGCGGGGATCAGCCACCGCCCCGGTCCAGCCTGCGCCGCGCCCGCTCCACCGCCACCGGCAGCCCCCGCCGCTCGGCCAGCGCCCGCGGCAGCCGCCGTACGGCGGCGCGCAGCCCCTCCCAGCCCGCCGGCCCGCCGCGCAGCGCGTCCAGCGACCGCCGCGCCACCACCCCCCACGGGCGGCGCAGCACCGCCGTCAGCACGGCGTTGCGCGCGGCCAGCACCCGGCGTCCGCGCGGGTCCCTGACGGGCGCCGGGTGGTGGTGGGCCACGACGTCGTCCACGTAGGCCAGCCCCCATCCCCGCGCGGCCAGGTCCACGGCCAGTCGCTCCTCCTCGCCGAAGAAGAAGATCACGTCGTCGAACCCGCCCGCCTCCAGGAACGCCTGCCTGCGCACCACGGCGCCGCACGCCAGGAACCCCAGCACGCTCGGCCCCGGCAGGTCCCGTTCCACGCCGAGCGGCGAGTCGCGCATCCGCTCCGACACCGTGTCCAGCCGCCGGCCCGGCCCCACCAGCACCCGTGCCCCCAGCAGGGCCAGGCGCGGATGGGCGTCGAGCACGTCGGCGGCGCGTTCCAGGGCTCCGGGCGCCCACCAGGAGTCGTCGTCGGCGAAGGCCACGTACGGTGTCCCGGCCGCCTCGACGCCGAGGTTGCGGCCGGGCGCGCCCAGGTTCGCGCCCGGCTCGATCAGACGGACGTCGGGGAAGTGGCGGCGGACGAAGCCGGCCGTCCCGTCGGATGAGCCGTTGTCGACGAGGATCACCGGGCGCGGGTGGAGGGGCAGCGACCGCGCCAGCGCGCGCAGCCTGTCCCTGCTGGCCACCACGACCGTGACCCGCGCTCCGCCGACCTCTGTCACACCAGGCCACTTACCGTGCGGGCGGTTCTTATTCCTCCGCCCGTTGACGGCGGCCCGGCAAAAGCGTACAAATGCGGTAACAACGTTACCTACCAGAAACGGCGTTACCTTGGTCACCGCGTATCAGCAGGCCCAGCAGGAGGGCCAGAGCGTCGTCAGGGCCGCGATCCTCGACGCCGCCACCCACCTGCTCGTCACCGAAGGCCCCGCGGTGCTGACCGTGCGGCGGATCTCCGGCGAGGCGGGCTGTTCCACCAAGGTGATCTACACGCTCTTCGGCGGGAAGGACGGCCTCATCGAGGCGTTGTGGCTGGAGGGGTTCGCCAGGTTCGAGCGGCGGTTGCTGGCGATGCCGCGCCTGGCCGATCCGCTGGCCGATCTTCGCGCGGGCCTGGAAACCTACCGTGAGTACGCGCTGGCCGAGCGCGACTACTACCGGGTCATGTTCCAAGGAGCGGTGCCCGGGTTCCGGCCGGACGCGGAGGCCGTGACGGCAGCCAGGCGCACGCTCAACCTGCTGGTGCGGGTGGTGGAGCGCTGCTTGGAGGCGGGTGTGCTGCGCGGGGCCGCCGCCGAGGAGATCGCGGACGTGTTGTGGATGGCCGTCCACGGCGCGGTAAGTCTTGAAATTTCGGGCTATTTCGTTCAGGCCGGGGCGGCGGAGCGTTATCGGCTGCTCTACACCTCGGTGCTCACGCCATTTTTGGCCTCCGACGGAGGGAACGCATCATGACCAGCCCGTACACCGGCGGTTTCACGCCGGCCACCGAGGAGATCACCGCCTTCGACCTGGAGGTCACCGGCCGTATCCCGGCCGAGCTCAACGGCCGCTACCTGCGTAACGGCCCCAACCCGCTCAGCCTCGACGACCCCTCCGCCTCCCACCTGTTCTTCGGCGAGGGCATGGTGCACGGCGTGCGGCTGCGTGAGGGCCGCGCCGAGTGGTACCGCAACCGCTGGGTACGCAGCGCCGCCGTCGCCGAGCGGCTGGGCGAGCCGGCCAGGCCGGGGCCCGTGCACGCCAATATGGACTTCGCGGCCAACACCCACATCATCGGGCTGGCCGGGCGCACGTTCGCCACCGTGGAGGCGGGAGCGCTCCCGTACGAGCTGGGCTACGAGCTCGACACCATCGGCTCGTGCGACTTCGACGGCGGGCTGCCGGGCGGGTTCGCCGCGCACAGCCACGTCGACCCGGTCAGCGGCGACCTGCACGCGCTGGCCTACTTCTTCGGCTGGGACCACCACCAGCACATCGTCATCGACCCCAAGGGCACGGTCACGCAGACCAGGGACATCGCCATCGCCGACGCCCCGATGGTGCACGACTTCGCGCTCACCGAGCGATTCGTGGTGATCTACGACCTGCCCGTGACGTTCAGCCTGGCCCACGCCGAGCGGGGGCACAATCTGCCGTACGCGTGGAACGACGCCCACGGCGCCAGGATCGGCCTCATGTCGCGGACGAGCGGCGAGGTGCGCTGGGTGGAGGTGGAGCCGTGCTGGATCTTCCACACGCTCAACGCCTACGAGGAGGGCGACGAGGTGGTCGTGGACGCGGTCCGCTACCCCCAGCGGTTCGTGGACGCGCGCCTCGACCTCGGCGGCATGCCCACGCTCGACCGGTGGCGGATCGACCTGACCACGGGCCGGGTGACCCAGACGCGGCTGGACGACCGGGCGCAGGAGTTCCCGCGCATGGACGAGCGCCGCACCGGCCTGCCCTACCGTTACGGCTACACCGCCGCCGCCCGCGACCTGCTGGACGTCGTCTACCCCGCTGACACCGAGCTGGAGGACCTGCCGGATGAGGCGTTCGACAACACCCTGATCAAGCACGACCTGGAGCGCGGCACACAGGAGTCGCGGCAGTTCGGGCGGGGCGCCTACGTCGGCGAGCCGGTCTTCGTCGGCTCCGGGGAGGCCGAGGACGACGGCTACGTGCTCTGCTACGTCAACAATCCGGACAGAGGCGCCGCCGATCTGGTCATCCTGCCGGGGCAGGATTTCACCGGCGAGCCGGTCGCCACCGTGCACCTGCCCGCCAGGGTGCCGCTGGGCTTCCACGGGAGCTGGATCGCCGACTGAGTACGACGCGGTAGCCTCTTCAGGTTGGGGTAGCACACGTGAAGAGGGAGAGACCGTGACCGGTCTGGTCGTCGCGATGGACGGTCCTTCGGGGTCGGGCAAGTCGAGCGTGTCGCGCGGAGCGGCCCGCGCGCTGGGCCTGCGTTATCTCGACACCGGAGCGATGTACCGCGCGATGACCTGGTGGATGCTCCATCAGGGCGTCGACGTGGCCGATCCCGCCGTGGTCGCGGCCCGCTGCGCCGAGCCGCGCCTCGAGTCCGGCACCGACCCCGACGGCCCCGCGATCCACGTCGACGGCGTCGACGTGGCGGGGCCGATCAGGGAGGCCAGGGTCACCGGCGCGGTCTCCGCGGTCGCCGCCGTTCCCGAGGTCAGGGCGCGCCTGGTCGCGCTCCAGCGGGAGATCATCGGCGCCGGTGACATCGTGGTCGAGGGCCGCGACATCGGCACCGTGGTCTGGCCGTCCGCCGCCCTCAAGATCTACCTGACGGCCAGCGCGGAGGCCCGTGCCCGTCGGCGCAGCGCCGAGGTGGCCGGCTCGACGGTGGAGGCGCAGCAAGCCTCCATGGCCACGCGTGACAAGCTGGACTCAACACGTAAGACGGACCCACTCTCGATGGCGGATGGCGCCGTCGAGCTCGACACCACAGCGCTGAGCCTCGACGAGGTCATCGCCGAGGTGCTGAGGCTGGTCAAAGAGCGCACCTGACGGTGCGGTACTCACACTAAGGACGAAATATCGTGTCAACGGGGGATTGGGTCGAGGCAAGCCTCGACGAGCTTGAGATCACCGAGCACGGCGACACCACGCCGCTGCCGGTCGTCGCCATCGTGGGCCGGCCCAACGTGGGCAAGTCCACGCTGGTCAACCGCATCATCGGCCGCCGGGAGGCGGTCGTGGAGGATGTGCCGGGCGTCACCCGTGACCGCGTCACCTACGACGCCAACTGGCGCGGCCGCCGCTTCACCGTCGTCGACACCGGCGGCTGGGACCCCGAGGCCACCGGCATGAACCTGCGCATCGCCGAGCAGGCCCAGGTCGCCGTCGAGCTGGCCGACGTGATCGTGTTCGTCGTGGACGCCACCGTGGGCGCCACCGACGCCGACGAGGTCGTGGGCGCGGTGTTGCGGCAGTCGGGCAAGCCGGTCATCCTGACCGCCAACAAGGCCGACAACCAGCAGGTGGAGCTGGAGGCCGCCGGGCTGTGGTCGCTCGGGCTCGGCGAGCCCTACCCCGTCTCGGCGCTCCACGGGCGCTCCAGCGGCGACCTGCTCGACGTGGTGCTCGACGCGCTGCCGGAGACGCCGGCGGTCACGTTCGGCGGCGAGCGCGGGCCCGCGCGCGTGGCCCTGCTCGGCAAGCCCAACGTCGGCAAGTCCTCCCTGCTCAACAAGCTGGCGGGGGAGGAGCGGGTGCTGGTCGACCCCATGGCGGGCACCACGCGCGACCCGGTCGACGAGCTGATCGAGCTGGGCGGGCGCACCTGGCGCTTCGTCGACACGGCCGGCATCCGGCGGCGTGACCGCGAGCTGCAGGGGGCCGACTTCTACGCCTCCGTGCGCACCCGGGCCGCGCTGGAGCGCACCGAGGTCGCGGTCGTGCTGATCGACGCGGGCGAGCCGCTCACCGAGCAGGACCTGCGCATCATCGGGCTGGTCATCGAGTCGGGGCGGGCCATGGTGGTCGCTTTCAACAAGTGGGACCTGGTCGACGAGGATCGCCGCTACTACCTGGAGAAGGAGATCGACCGGCAGCTCGTCCGCACTCCGTGGGCGCTGCGGGTCAACATCTCCGCCAAGACGGGGCGGCACGTCGACCGGCTGGTCCCGGCGCTGGAGAAGGCGCTCGACTCGTGGTCCACGCGGGTGCCGACGGCCCGGCTCAACGCGTTCCTGACCGAGCTGGTGCAGCAGACGCCGCCGCCGGTGCGGGGCGGCAAGCAGCCCAAGATCCTCTTCGCCACGCAGGCGTCGGTGGAACCGCCCAAGTTCGTGTTGTTCACCTCCGGCTGGCTGGAGGACACCTACCGGCGCTTCATCGAACGGCGCATCCGGGAGGAGTTCGGCTTCGCCGGGTCGCCGATCGAGGTGACGATGAAGATCCGCGAGAAGCGCGGCGCCAAGAAGGACAAGTAACCGCGTCCCCGCCCGCCCACGATCAGTGGGCGGGCGGCAAACGCCTTGGCGTTCCGGCGGGCCCGGCTCTATGATCTACGGCAACACGTAGACGGAGACGAGTAGCCACCAGGCCCGCACGGGCCGAGAGAGCCGCCGGAAGTTGTGAAGGCGGTCCCGTGCCCCGGTGGTGAAGACACTCCCGAGTGCGGGGAGGAAATGCCCCGCCGGCCTGACCCCCGTCATCGGGTCGCCGAGGCCGTCCCAGCGGGGTGGCAAAAGTGCGGTGGCACCGGGAGCTCCCTTCTCCCCCGCACTTCCAAGGGGTCATGCATTTCCTCCTGAGGAGCTGTGATGATCTCTCGTGTCTTGTCGGCGGAGCTCGCTGAGCACGCCGGCCAACGAGTGACGATCGCCGGTTGGGTCCATCGCCGGCGGCAACTGAAATCCGTGTCCTTCCTCGTCGTCAGGGACCGCGCCGGCCTCGCCCAGGTGGTGGTGGCCGCGCCCGGCCTGCCGGGAGAGGAGAGCGTCGTCCAGGTCACCGGCACCGTGACGCCCGGCGCGCAGGCTCCAGGCGGGTTCGAGCTGGTCGAGCCGGAGATCGAGGTGCTCGCCGCGCCCGGCTCCGCGCCGCCGTTCGACCTCTATCGGCCGGTGATCCCGGCGTCGCTGCCGACGATCCTCGACCACGCGCCGGTCACGCTGCGGCACCCGCTGCTCAAGGCGCCGCTGGAGATCTCGGCGGCGAGCGTGGCCGGGTTCCGTGAGGCGCTGGACCGGCTCGGCTTCACCGAGATCCACACCCCGAAGATCGTCGCCTCGGCCACCGAGTCGGGCGCGAACGTCTTCGGCATCGACTACTTCGGCCGTCCCGCCTACCTCGCGCAGTCGCCGCAGTTCTACAAACAGGCGATGGTCGGGGTGTTCGAGCGCGTCTACGAGGTGGGGCCGGTCTTCCGCGCCGAGCCGCACGACACCGTGCGGCATCTGGCCCAGTACACCAGCCTCGACGCCGAGCTGGGCTTCATCCGCGACCACCGGGACGTGATGGCGGTGTTGCGGGAGGCCGTGGCGGGCATGCTGGAGTCGGTACGGCGGCGCGCCGCCTCCGCCGTCGAACTCCTCGGCGCCGTGCTGCCCGAGGTACCCGCCGAGATCCCGGCCGTGCACTTCACCGAGGCCCAGCGGCTGACCGGGGAGTCGGAGCCCGACCTGTCGCCCGCGCAGGAGCGGTGGTTGTCGGACTGGGCGATGCGGGAGCACTGCTCGGAGTTCCTCTTCGTCACCGGCTACCCGATGGTGAAGCGGCCGTTCTACACCCATCCCGACCCCGCCCGCCCCGGCTACACCAACGGGTTCGACCTGCTGTTCCGCGGGCTGGAGTTGGTGACCGGCGGGCAGCGGCTGCACCGGTACGACGACTACCTGCGGGCGCTGGCCGAGCGTGGTGAGGGGGCGGCGGCGTACGAGGGGTATCTGCAGGCCTTCCGGTACGGGATGCCGCCGCACGGCGGGTTCGCGCTGGGGCTGGAGCGGTGGACGGCGCGGCTGACCGGCGCCGCCAACATCCGCCAGACCACCGCCTTCCCCCGCGACCTGCACCGCCTGTCACCGTAACGGCGCACCGCCCGCTCAGGCCCGCAGAGCGGTGCGGACCTCTTGAGCGCGCATGACGGTGTTCAAGCTGTCTGGGCGCGGCGCGGCATGAGCAGTGCCGCCGCCGTGCCCAGGACGCAGATGCCCGCGGTGACCAGGAACATCTCCGTGTACTCGGTGTGCAACGCCGCCTGCACCTGCGCCGTGTAGTCGGCCAGCCGCTTCTGGTAGATCACCGGATCCACCCCGAAGGGAAGCGGTGTGTCCAGCTCGGCCGTCAACGACTGGAACCGGTAGAAACCCCACGCCGACACGGCCGCGATGCCGATCAGCATGCCCATCATCCTGGCCACCACGACCGCGGCCGACGCCACGCCGTGCTGGGCCGCCGGGACCACGCGCAGCACCGCCGACGACACGGGGGCGATGACCAGGCCGAGGCCCAGACCGGCGACGACCAGGTCGACGTCCACCACGAGCCCCGCCTCGGCCAGGGCCAGCGGCCAGCGGCTCATCAGCCAGTAGCCGGCCGCCGCCACCGCCATGCCCGCCACCGCCACCACCCGGTCGCCGAGCCGGCGCGCCAGAAGGCCGCCGAGCAGGGCGCCTGCGGTCAGCGCCGCCAGGAACCTGGCCAGCGTCAGCGAGGCCCCCAGCGCGTCCTGGCCCAGCAGCGTCTGGGCGGTGAACTGGACGAACACCATGGTCACCAGCAGCGCCGCCCCGGCCAGGAGGCTCACGGCCAAGGTGGCGAGCAGCGGGCCCCTGCGGGTGCCGGAGAGGTCGAGGAGGCGGACGGGGGAGCGGATCTCCCACCAGACGAAGATCGCGGCCACCACCACGCCGGCCGCCAGCACGGGCAGGCCCCACGGCGGCAGGATCGCCGCCGCCGGGTCGGGGTTGTAGAGGCCCACGACCAGAAGCGCGAGCGCCAGGGCCAGCAGGCCGCCCCCGACGACGTCGATCCGCCGTAGTGTGCCGCCGCCGCCGCCGCCGCTGGTGCTGGTGCCGGTGCCGGTGCGGCCGGGGACGGTGAGCTGGACGGCCACCGCCGCCAGCGCGGCCAGGGGAAGGTTGATCCAGAAGATGGCGTGCCAGCCCCCGAGCTCCACTCCCGCCACGGTGGTGCGGGGGATCAGCGCCAGCAGCCCGCCGTACAGCGGCCCGAGCGCGCTGCCCAGCTCCTGCGCCGCCCCCACGGCGCCCAGGGCGAGCGGGCGCTCGCGTTCGTCCCAGAGGTCGCCGATGAGCGCCATCGTGATCGGCAGCAGCGCCCCGCCGGCCACGCCCTGCAGGGTACGGCCCGCGACCACCATCACCACGCCGCCCGCCAGCGCCGTCAGCACGGACCCGGCCGCGAACGCCGCCAGGCACACGTGGATCAGCGGCCGCCGGCCGTACCGGTCGGAGAGCTGCCCGAGCAGTGGCATGGCGGCGATGTAGCCCAGCAGGAACCCGGTGACGATCGGGGTGGCCCGCTCCAGGTGGTTGAGGGGGATGTCGACGTCCTCGGCGACGTCGATGAGGACGGTCACCACCACGTACGCGTCGAGCGCGGCCAGCAGCACCACCGCGCCCCCCGCGCCGAGCGCGACCCGGCGGGCGCGGCTCATCCGGCGGCGGGCGGCGTGATCGTGACCGGGGCGTCGTAGTCGCTGATGGACACCGTCACGGTGCCGTCCTTCAGCGGCAGGCTGGCCTTGGTGAGCCGGCTGGTGGCCTGGTCGATCCAGACCTTGCCGTTCACGCCCTGCGTGACACCGGGGATGATCTGGCCGACGACCTGGCCGGAGAAGGTGGTGGCGACCCGGTAGGAGCCGCTTTCCACCGCTTCGACCTTGGGGTCGGTGGCCGAGGAGAGCAACTGCGCGACGCCCTTGGTCGGCTCCAGGATCACCGACGGGTCGTAGAACTGCGCGAGCTGGTCACGGGTCATCGTCTGGAAGCCGCCGGTGGGCCCCTTGAAGTGCACGGTCTCGCCGACCACGGCGAACGTGATCTCCTGCAGGGTGCCCAGCACGTCGAGCGTGATCGTGCCGTCGGCGTCGCCCCCGGCGGTGAGCCGGCCGTCGGCCTTCTTCACCGGCACCTGCGGCTTGCCCTCGGTGGAGATCGAGAAGGAGGCCGAGGTGACGCCCTTCATCGCTTCGGCGGCCTTCTTCATCAGGCCGGGCCCCGCCGGCAACGCGTCCCCGCCACCGGACGAGCACGCCGACGCCAGCGTGAGCGCGGCCACGATCAGTAGCTTTCTGAGCATGTGCGGATGGTAGCGAGCGCCTGGGACGTCCGTGAGCCGTCGCCGATATCGGTTGGGTGTCAGCGCAGCTTCTTGAGCTGCTCCACCAGCGGCGCGTACGCCGCCTCGATCGCGTCGAGCTGATCGTCGGTCAGCTTGTCGACGAAGTGCTCGCGCACGCCGGCCACGTGGAACGGCGCCACCCGCTGGATCGTCTCCCAGCCGTCGTCGGTCAGCACCGCGAACGTGCCCCGCCGGTCATCCCGGCAGTCCTCCCTGGTGACCAGGCCCTTGGCCTCCATCCGGGAGATCTGGTGCGACAGGCGGCTGCGCGACTGGATGGTGGCGTCGGCCAGGTCGCTCATCCGCATCCGGCGCTCCGGGCTCTCCGAGAGGTTGACCAGGATCTCGTAGTCGTTCAACGAGAGCTGATGCTCCTGCAGCTCGCGGTCGAGCCGGTGCATGAGCAGCTTGTGCAGCGCCAGATGCGTGCGCCAGGCACGCTGTTCGGCGGGTGAAAGCCAGCGAGGCGCGCTCATGATCTCCAATCTAGCGCACGGAGGCCCGGACTCCACGACCCATGACGGAGCGCTGACGCCGGCCCGCCATAGAGTGATCCGGTATGGAGGAGAAGTCGGGGGAGAGCCTCGGCACGGTGCTCGTGGCCGGTGCCGCGAACCTGATCATCGCACTGGCCAAGCTCGTCGCGGGCGTGATCGGCGGCTCGGCCGCGATGTTGTCGGAGGCGGCGCACTCGGCCGCCGACACCGTGACCGAGCTCCTGCTGCTGGTCGCCGTCCGCCGCTCCGGCCGGCCCGCCGACCGGCGCCATCCCTTCGGGCATGGCAAGTCCGGGTTCTTCTGGGCGATGATGGCGGCGGTCGCGACGCTGGTGGGCGGGGCCGGGTTCTCGATCACCCACGGCGTGCACGAGATCAGCCACGGGGAGGAGCTGGCGAACCTCACCCCGTCCTACATCGTGCTGGCCGTGTCCTTCGTCATCGAGGCCGTCTCGTTCGGGAAGGCGTTGTCGCAGTTGCGCGGCCAGGCCGCGAAATACCGGGTCAATCCGGTGCGCCTGGTGCGGATGACGTCCGACACCGCGTTGAAGGCCGTGCTGTTCGAGGACGCGGCCGCCCTGGTGGGCCTGCTCATCGCGGGCCTCGGGCTGGCCGGCTCGCAGCTCACCGGCTCCGCGTTCTGGGACGGCGCCGCGTCGGTCGCGATCGGCCTGCTCCTGCTGGTCGTCGCGCTCATCCTGATCCGGTCGAACCTGTCGCTGCTCATCGGGCAGGCCGCGCCCCAGCAGATCGAGACCGGCATCCGGGCGGTGCTGGTGGCGCAGCCTGAGGTCGAGGACGTGGTCGAGCTGCTCACCATGATGCTCGGGCCCGGCGAGATCCTGGTCGCCGCGAAGATCGACTTCAGGGACGAGGCGAGCGCGGCGGGGGTCGAGATCGCCTGCGAGGAGGTGGACCGCCGGTTGCGCGAGCGGTTCCCCGGCGTGCGCCAGGTCTTCCTCGATCCCACCCCCACGACCCGTCGCTAGCCTCAGGAGAAGTGCATGACGATGGCGAGCCCGACCACGTGCATCAGCACGACGGCGACGAGCAGGGACAGGAAGACGAACTTGGCCGGTCCATGCTCGAAGGTCTTGCCCTCTTCGAGCGGCTTGCGCTGGGCCACGCGGTCGGCGATGCGCTCTTCGACGGACTTCCGGTAGAACATGAGTTCATTTTATCCGGGAAGGGGCGCCCTGCTGGCGGGGGTGTCCGTGACGACGGCCACTCTGATGTCCGGGCCCGCGCTCCACTCCAGCAGATGGCGGCCGGTCAGGTCGTCGCCCCCGGAGCCCAGCTTGTCGAGCGTCAGCTCGCCGCGCTTGATCAGCGCCTCCTTGCGCGTCCAGTGCCGCATCAGCTCGTCGTTGCCGGTGACCATGGCGCGTTCGCGCGCGGTGAGCACCCGGTCGGCCAGCATCGTGTCCAGCGGTCCCGGCGGCACGTGCTCGGCGTCCACGCCGACCTTGCCGGGCCCGGCCGCCGCGCACACGTAGCCGCGCGTGTGGCTGAAGCTGACGCCGAGGCCGGGGGCCTCCTTGATGGACGGCCTGCCGTGGCCGGGGCCGTGCAGGTCGCAGTGTTGCAGGAGCGTCAGCTCGCCCGGCTCCGCGTCCAGGACGGCGGCGGCGCACAGCCGGACGAGGAGGTGGGCGGCGACGAAGCAGGCGCGGTCGGCTTCGAACCTGAACCGCCCTGCCCGCTCCCGCTCCACCTCGGTGAGCCAGTCTTCCGGGGCGCGCACCTCGTCGGGGTGGCCGCCCATCGCCAGAGGGCCGATCGTCAGTCCTTCTTCTCGTCGTCGCCGTTGAGGTCGTACTGGTCCTCGGAGGCCGCGCCCAGCACGGTCACGTCGTGGACCTTCCAGGTGCCCTTCTCCTTCACCAGACTGATCTTAAGGTGCGAATCCTGGACGGAGCGGATCGCTTCCGAAGTGTTCACCTGCTGATCGACGACGACGATGGCGTGCGCGGTGGCCTCGTCCACGTCGGCCAGGTAGACCTCGCGTACCGTGGCCAGCGAGGTGGCCTTGAGCTTGACGATGACCTGCGCCATCGCGCCGGTGAAGGCCGTGTCGTAGGTCGCCAGGAAGTCGCCCGTGGCCTGGCCGGCCACGGTGGCGCGGGTGGCCTGGAGACTCTGGTAGTCGTAGCTGAGCAGCGCCTTGCTGAACGCGGTGGCCGCACCCGACACCTCCAGGCGCAGGGCGCGCTCGGTCTCCAGTCTGGCGGCGGTGTCCTGGGCCTGAGCGGCGGAGATCCACTGGAGTACGGCGGTGGCGGCGATCGTGGCCACGAGCATCGCCGCCAGCGTGCCCACGATCCGGGACCGGGTGACCCGCCCGCCCTTGCCCTCCGCAGACGACCGCTCGTCCCCGGCGGCATCCTCAATGGCGGTGTCTTGGGCGGCGACGCTCCCGGTGGCGGCGGCCTCGGGAGAGGTCTCCGAGGTTCCGGGGGTGGTGGCCGTGTTCGGGGTGGCCGGGTCTGGGGTGGCCGGGTCTGGGGTGCCCGTGTCCGGGATGTCTGTGTCTGGGGTGGCCGGGTCGGAGACGGCCGCCGGATGGGCCTTCTCGGTGCGGGTCTCCTCGGCGAGCTCCTGCTTGGCGGTCATGGTGACTCCTCACGGCGGCGGGCGGCCCGGCCCGCAGCGGTCCAGCCCACGATGCCACCACTTGCCACTACGGCGAGGAAAATCGCGACAATCAGCGGCGTGGTGTTCACCGGGGTACGGGACGCGGCGCCGGTGGCTGCCGCGTCACTGGGCGACTCGGTGACCTCCTGGTTCTTCTCGGGTTGCCCGGTGCCGGTCGCGACCGGCCGCCCGGACTTCTCCGGCTGCCCTGCGGCGTCCGCTTCCCGGCCGCCACGGCCGTCGCCACCCTCGTCGGAGGAGGAGGTGTCGCGGGCGGGCG
Organism: Nonomuraea sp. NPDC002799; assembly: GCF_053592075.1. Taxonomy (NCBI): domain Bacteria; kingdom Bacillati; phylum Actinomycetota; class Actinomycetes; order Streptosporangiales; family Streptosporangiaceae; genus Nonomuraea; species Nonomuraea sp. NPDC002799. The sequence continues at coordinate 71,044 of NZ_JBSFVA010000003.1, read as the reverse complement.
CGCGGTCGGGACAGGCGCGTACTTCGGGCACGACCGGCGGGCCGATCGGCCCCGCGTACTCCTCGGCGGGCCCAGGCCCGCCCGGCACGCTGAAGACGAACGCCGCCTTGCCGTAGACGGTGCCGTCACGCCGGTCGCTGATGTCGCCGGCCAGGCTCAGCGCGGTCGGCATGACGCTCAGCAGGTGGTGCGCGTTCCGCTCGGTCGCCGCCGAGAAGGCCGGCCGGTGCGGCAGCCCGGCCGCCGTCAGCAGGCACGAGAAGCCCGGCCTGGACGTCCTGACGAGGTCGTCGATCTGCCCGAACACCCCCGGCCCCTGGTCGAGGAAGGCGTTCAGGTCGGTGCGCGAGGCCCGCAGCGCTCCCGTCACCGTGCTCAGGTCCGTGATCCCGGCGGCCAGCTCGCCGCGCTTGCCTGCCAGGGTGTGGGTGAGCCGGGTGAGCTGCACCGACAGGTCGTCGAGCAGCTCGGCGTTGTCGGCCAGCGTGCCGGTCAGGTCGTGGGCGTCGTCGATGATGTTCCTGATCGCCGGGGCCCGCCCGTCCAGCCCGGCCGCCAGCTCGTGGGTGATCGTCCTGGCGTCCTGGGGCGGCACCGCGTTCAGCAGCTTGCCGACGCCCTCGAAGAGCTTCTTGTAGTCCAGCGGCACGGTCGTCCTGGCCAGCGGGATCGTGTCGCCGGCCGCGAGCGAGGGCCCGGTGACGCCGGTGGCGGGCGGTGAGAGCTCGACGTACGGCTCCCCGACCGCCGACTTGCGGCGCACCTCGGCCGTGCTGCCCTTCGGCAGCCGCACCCCTCTGTCGAGGTCCAGCCCCACCACGATCTTGCCGGGGGCCAGCCGCACGTCGCCGACCTTGCCGACCCGGACGCCCAGGTAGGCCACGTCGAACCCGGGGATCAGGCCGGGGGAGGAGACGAACTCCGCCGACACCCGGTACGGCCGTTCGATCACGTCGAGCTTGATGATCGTGCTGAACGCCCAGATCGTCATGGCGATGCCCAGGACGGCGAAGAAGCCCAGGTTCAGCGGGATGCGGTTTCTCATCGCGGCGGCTCCAGCAACATGCGGAAGTCCTCCGCCCGGTTCGGCGACGGGGTGTCCGCCCGCTGGGGCAGCAGCACGCCCTTGAGCCACACGTAGATCAGCACCTGCCCGTTGACGGTGATCGGCGGCGTGTCGATGAACGCCTGGATGTCCGCCACCAGGCGCTTGAGGTCCTCCTTGCCCCGCCGCATCGCCGTCGAGATCGCCGACAGCTCGCGCAGCAGCGTGCGCAGCCGGGCGGCGTGCCTCGGGTAGACGGTCAGGTTGGCCTCCTTGGCCAGCCTCGTCAGCGCCACGACGGCCTTCTTGACGTGCCCCCGCCCGTGCGCGATCCGCGCGGTGGCCGCCGCCAGCGTGCCGGGCAGCCGGTCCAGCTCGGCGCCGCCCTCGGCGAGGTCGTCGCCCAGCCTGGCCAGCGCGTCGATGCTGGCGCCCAGATCCCGCCTGGCCGCGCTGTAGGCGTCGGTGACCTCGGCCGTCTGCCTGATCAGCTTGTTGACGTCGTCGCCCTGCCCGGCGAACGCGGTCGAGGCCGCGTCGAGGATGGCGTTGACGTCCTGCGCGCCGAGCGCCTCGATCAGCGGCCCCGCCTTCGCGGTGACCTGCTCGATGTCGGCCTCGACCGACGTCTCGGCGATGGTGGCGCCGTTGTTCAGGTACGGCCCCGCCGACAGGTCCTTGCCCGGGGGCGGGGTGAGCAGCACATAGTTCTCGCCCAGGACCGACGTCTTGGCCACGGTGGCCGACGTGCCCTCGGGCAGGCGGTGCTCGGACGGGAGCGACATCGTCACCCGGGCCCGGTAGCCCTCCAGCCGGATGCCGGTGACGCTGCCCACCCGTACGTCGGAGATCTGCACGCTGTGCCCGGCCACCAGGCTCTGGACGTCGTCGAAGACCGCGTACAGCGTCATGTCGCCGGTGGTGGAGCCGAGCGTCTGCAGCGAGCACGACGCGGTGACGCCCAGCGCGAGCAGCGCGGCCAGCGCGCGGGGCCTCATCGCCGCCGTCCCTGCTGCTCGAAGGGGCAGTTGCTCAGCCCGCCCGGCAGGCACGGGACCCGGCCCAGGCCCAGCGAGTCGAACAGCGGGGTCAGCCAGGCCCGCGTCATCGCGTTCAGCACCACGCGGATCTTCAGCACGTGCTGCTTGCGGTCCCAGGCGTCGACGATCACGTCCGCGAAGTCGGCCGCGCCCTTGACCGCCCGCGCGACGGAGTCGCTGTTGGCCCGCAGCGTCAGCACCAGCTCGGCCAGTGTGGCCGTGGCCTGGGGGAGCCGTTCGGCGTACTGCTCGATGAGCACGTCGCCGCGCCGCACGAAGTCCGCCATGCCGGAGATGAAGCCGCGCAGCCGCTGCCGCTCCTCCGCCAGCACCGCGCTCGCCTCGGAGAAGGCGTCGATCGTCTCCTTCACCTGGCGCTCGCGGCCGTTGAGGCGGGTGGCCAGCTTGTTCAGCCCCTGGGCCAGGTCGATGAGCTGCTGATCCTGCTTGGCCAGGGTGCCGGTGAGCTCGGAGGTGTCCGCGATCGCGTTGTTGATCGTCTTGCCGCGTCCCCTGACGCCGTCGGCCAGGTCGCCCGCCATGTCGCCGAGCTTGTCGTCGTCGAGCGCGTCGGTCAGCTTGGTGAACGCGTCGAGCGCGTCGTCGATCTCCACGGGCAGGTCGGTCCGCTCCAGCGGGATGGTCGTTCCGGGGGCGATCCGCCGCCGGCCCGGCTGCCACGGGGGATAGAGGACGACGTTCCGCTCGCCGAGCGTGTTCTGCGGCGCGACCACGGCCCGTACGTCGTCCGGCAGCGGCACCTGCCGATCCACCAGCAGGTCAACGCGCACTTTGTCACCATCAATGCTGATATTTGAGACATATCCGGCGTCCAGCCCCATCACCTTGATCCGCGCCTCCTCGTACAAGGACGGCGCCTTGCTGAAGAACGCGACCAGCCGGTACGGCTCCGCCCCCACCACCGAGCACCCCGACGCCAGCGACGCCCAGACCAGCAGAACCGCCACAAGCCGCCTCATCGGTCCTCCTTCCGGTCCGCCGTGTCCTTGGCGATGGCCGCCAGCACCTCGGGGTTGATGGGTCCAAGGCCCGTGGCGATGGCCTCCAGCCACGGGCCCTGGCCGCCCATCGTGGACAACCCGGAGAACGTCGGCCCCGCCCACGCCAGGAGGGAGTTGAGCTCACCGTTGCTGCCGCTGAGCCGGGTGGTGATGGCCGAGGTGTCGTCGAGCACCCTGACCAGTGACCTCTCGTGCTCGTTGATCAGCCGGGTGGTGCTCCGCACCAGGTCGCTGCCGTCGCCGAGCAGGGTGCGCAACTCCGTCCTGCGCCTGCGCAGCTCGCTCAGCATCACCTCGATGGCGTCGATGAGCCGGGTGAGCTGCTGGTCCTTCTTCTCCAGGACGTCCATGATCTTGGTGCCGTTGGCGAGCAGCTTCTGAAGTTGCGGCTCGCTCTTGCTGATCGTGTCGGACAGGTCGCCGATGTTCTTCAGCAGCCTGGTGACCCGGCCGCGCTGGGAGAGGTCGATCTTGCCGGCCTCGGTGAGCAGATCGTCGACCGCGCCGGTGTCCAGCCGCTCGACCAGGCGGGTCGCGTCCTTGACGGCGTCGTTGACGAGGGTCGGCACACCGGTCCGCGCGACGGGGATGTGCCGCTGGGCCTCGGGAAGCTGGTCCAGGTAGGGGGCCGACACGGCGCCGGTGAGCTTGAGGTAGCGGCCGCCGAGCAGGTTCGACAGGGCGACGTCGGCCCGGGTGCCGCGGCCCAGGCGCACGTCGTCCGCCACCCTCCAGGTGACGACCACGTGGCCCTGCGCGTAGTCGGCCCGCACCTCGGTCACCTCGCCGACGCGCACCCCGGCGACCCTGACGTCGTTGCCGGTGCGCAGGCCGCCGGAGTCCGCGAAGACGCCGGACACGGTGTAGCCGCCCTCCAGCAGGCCCAGGTTGCCGACCAGGAAGGTGGTGGCGAGGATCGCGGCGAGCACGGCCATCGACACCAGGCCGACGGCGATCTTGTTGCGGTCGCGGAAGGATTTGAGCGCCATCACCGGCCCACCATGAGCTTGCGCAGGTCCTCGGTGCTCTGCACCCTGGTGTTGCGCAGCGGCGGCGGCACCTGCATGCCGTACGGGCAGGGCGGGGGGCCCAGGGCCACGCAGGGCACCGCGGTGATGAAGTAGTGGCCGCGGTTGACCGAGGAGTAGGCGCGGGCGAGCAGCGGCTGGAAGGTGCTGACCGTCTTGTCGATCGAGCTCACCCGCCGCCTGATGCCGCCGGTCAGCCCCGACAGGTTGTCCACCAGGGCGCCGAGCTCCCCGGCGTTCTTGCCGAGCACCTCGTTGGAGGTGCGGAACGTGGCCGACAGCTCCACCAGCGCCTCGTCGACGAGCTTCCGGTTGTCGGCGAACGCCTCCGACAGCGTGACGAGGTTGTCGACGAGCTGTTCAAGCTGCTTGTCGCGCTTGGCGACCACGCCGGTGACGGTGGCGTAGTCCTTCAGGAGCCGCTCGATGGTCTGCCTGCGCTCGGCGACCGTGGTGGTGATGGCGTTGACGTTGTCGAGCAGCCTCGGGATGTTGCGGTCGTTGCCCTTGAGCGACTTGGCGGCGGCGGTGAGGAGCTGGTTGATCTGGTCGGGGTCCAGGCTCCTGGTCAGCGGGCCGAGATCGCCGACCAGCTCGCCGATGTCGACGACGGAGGAGGTGCGCTCGATGCGCGCCCCGGGCGGCAGCAGGCCGGGCGCGGTGCCGGGCAGCAGGTAGACCACCCGCTGGCCGACCGCGTTGCGCCAGCGGATCGCGGCCTCGGTGTCGGCCGGCACCCGGACCGCCTCCCGTACCTCCAGGGTGACCTCCGCCCGGCCGGCCACGACCCTGATCGTCTCCACCTGGCCGACGGGCGCACCGGCGATCTTCACATGGTCGCCCTCGACCAGCCCCGACACGTCGTCGAACCGGGCCACGAGGCGGTAGCCGCCCCCCGCGCCGACCCGGGCGACCTGCACGGCGATCACCACGATCAGCGTCACGGTCAGGCCGACGAAGAGCGCGACCCGCACGAAGGTCCATCCGTGCCGCATGTCAGCGCCTCCCGTCGGTGGGGCCGCAGGCGCCGACGATCAGCTCGCAGACGTCGGTCGCGACGAACGCCTCGACCTGGAGCTGGCGGGTGCCGCCCGGACCCTGCGCCTCGATGAGCTCGTTGAGCAGGTTCACCAGCCGGCTCAGGCCGCGTACGCCGTCGCCGGCCAGGCCGAGCTGGGCGTAGATGAGGGCGGCCACCCGCTCGCCGGAGTGCACGCCCGCCCGCAGATCCCGCCGGTGCGCGGCCAGGCCGTGCGCGGTCTGCCCGGAGACCGAGGTGATCTCCTGAAGCAGGACGCGCACCTTGTCCGCGCGTTTCAGCAGGTCAGGGGTGATGACGTTGACGTCGGACGCGACCGAGACGAGCTCGTCGCCCTTGTCCGACAACGCCGTGCCGAGCAGGGCGGCGTCGTGCAGGAACTGCCGGGCCCGCCCCCGCCGGCGGTGCGCCACGCCGGCGACGGTCCCGGCGTCGCCGATCAGCTCGCGCAGGGTCTCACCCTGGCCGTCCAGCCCCTTGGCCAGGGTGTGCACGATGACCGTGACCTCGCGCGGGTCGACGGCGTCCAGACCCCGGTAGGCGTCGCCGAGCGTGTCGGACAGGTCGAGCGGATCCTTGGTGTCGGTGATGACGGCGCCGCTGCTCAGGTAGGGGCCGGTGGCCTCGCCGGAGCCGGGCTCCAGGTTGACGAACTTGGGGCCGAACACCGACGCCGGCTCGACCACGGCGGACGCCGAGCGCGGCACCCTGACACCGGGGTCGATGTGCATGGTGACCACGGCCCGGCCCTTGGCGTCGAGCGACACGTTCGTCACGTCGCCGACCGTGATGCCGCGGATCTTGACCGGGGAGTTGGTGTCCATGCCCTGCCCGGCCCGGCCGAACACCGCGTCGATCCGGGTGCCGCGGATCTCGTTCGCCGTGCGTACGACGAAGACCGTCGCCGCCGCGAACACCGCGAGCACGGCGAACGCGATGCCGACCCGGGCGGCGAGAGGGAGCTCGAATCGGGCCACAGCTCACACCGCCAGGTGGATGTTGCCCCCGCCGCCCCAGAACAGGTACGACAGCAGCAGGTTGAGCAGCACGATCGTGACGATCGACTGCCGGATGGCCCGCCCGGCCGCCACGCCCACGCCCACCGGCCCGCCGGTGGCGTGGAAGCCGTGGTAGCAGTGGATCACGATGACGGCGAAGGCGAAGACGCCGACCTTGGCGACGCTGAACAGGATGTCGCTGATCGGCAGGTAGAGGTAGAAGTAGTAGTCGTAGACGCCGGGCGCCAGGCCGAACAGCACCGTGCACATCAGCCGGGTGGCGAAGAAACTGGCGAACAGCGCGATCAGGTAGATCGGCATCAGCGCCAGCAGCGCCGCCACCACCCGGGTGCAGATCAGGTAGGTGAAGGCGTTGATGCCCATCACCTCCAGCGCGTCGATCTCCTCGGAGATGCGCATCGCGCCGAGCTCCGCCGTGAACGACGAGCCGACCTGCGCGGCCAGCGCCGTGGCCGCGATGATCGGGGTGATCTCGCGGACGTTGGCGAAGCTGCCCACCAGCCCCATGAACGACTCCGCGCCGATCGCCTGCAGCCCCTGGTAGCCCTGCAGGCCCACGGTCGCCCCGACGACGAACGCCATCGTGAACACCACGAAGATCATGCCGCCGCCGATGACCGTCGCACCGACGCCCACCACGACGTCGCTGACCTGCCGCAGCACGACCTTGAGGTAGCGCAGCCTGAGCACGACGTCGCGGACGGAGTAGAACAGCACCTTCCACACGAACAGCGGCCAGTCCGCCAGCGTCGCGAACCGCTCGGCGACGTCCCGCCCCCGCAGGGCGAGCCGGAGACCGGCCGTCCGCGTCACCATCACAGCGACCTCGGCGGATAGGCGAGGAAGTAGACGGCCGAGATCACGTAGTTGAAGGTGAACACCAGCATGAACGTCACCACGGTCGCCTGGTTGACCGCCCGTCCGACGCCGACGGGGCTGGTCGCGCAGGTCATGCCCTTGTAGCAGGCGACCGCCGCCGCGATGAACCCGAAGATCCAGGCCTTGAAGAGCGTGACGTACAGGTCGGAGGAGACGACCAGGGACAGCGCCCCGTCGAAGTACGCGCCGGGCGTGACGCCCTGGACGACCACGTTGAAGAAGTAACCGCCGCTCGCGCCCGCCAGGATGACCAGCGGGCACAGGCACACCGCGATCGTGCTGGCCGCCCACATGCGCGGCGTGACCAGGCGATGGATCGGGTTGACCGACATGACCTCCATCGCGCTCAGCTCGTCGCGGATGTGGCGCGCGCCGATGTCGGAGGTCATCGCGCTGCCGCCGGCCCCGGCGATCAGCAGCGCGCTGGCCAGCGGCGCCACCTCGCGGATGAGGCCGACGAAGACCGCGCTGCCGGTGGCCGAGCCGGCGCCGAGCTGCCAGGCCAGCTCGCCCACCTGCAGCGCCACGGTCGCGCCGAGCGGCAGGGAGACGAGCAGGACGGGCACGCTGGTGACGCGGGCGAGAAACCAGCACTGGCCGACGAACTCCCACCACCAGTGCCTGACGTCCCAGCTCCGGCGTAACCCCTCCAGGACGATGACGAACAGATCACCGACCTGACCGAGCATCGACCCGGCCCTGCGTCCGACGTATCCGGACCAGGCCATGAGCTGACCACCTCCGCCGCCTACGGATGAGTCACCCTACTGACGGCCTGTCCAGTAGTCGACGCTTCGGTGGGAATTTGCGCGAAAGGGATGAGACGCCCGTCACACCTTGTCAGCCCGGTACGAAACGTGGCCGCGCCGTTACGCCAGAGCGCCCATCCAGGACTCGATCTCGTCCGGGTGACGGGGCAGCCCGGCGGAGAGCAGGCGGGCGCCGTCGGCGGTGACGACCAGGTCGTCCTCGATGCGGATGCCGATGCCGCGCAGCTCCTCGGGCAGCGTCAGGTCGTCGGGCTGGAAGTAGAGCCCCGGCTCCACGGTCAGGACGTGGCCCTCCTCCAGGACGCCGTCCAGGTAGACCTCCGACCGCGACTTCGCGCAGTCGTGCACGTCCAGGCCGAGCATGTGGCCGCTGCTGCACAGCGTGTAGCGCCGGTACAGGCCCGTCTCCATGAGCGTGTCGGTCGAGTCCGTCAGCAGGCCCCAGTCGCGCAGGCCGTCACAGATGACGCGCATGGCGGTCTGGTGGAAGTCGCGGAAGCGGGCGCCCGGCCTCAGGGCGGCGATGGCCGCCGTCTGGGCCTCGTAGACCAGCTCGTACGCCTGCCGCTGCACGGCGCTGAACCGCCCCGACAGCGGGAAGGTACGCGTGACGTCGGCGGTGTAGAGCGTGTCCGACTCCACGCCCGCGTCCAGCAGCAGCAGATCATCGGGGTTCAGGGCGCCGTCGTTGCGGATCCAGTGCAGGACGCAGGCGTGCGCCCCGGAGGCCACGATGCTGTCGTAGCCGGCCGCGTTGCCCTCCAGCCGCGAGCGCAACCCGAACACGCCCTCCAGATACCGCTCGCCGCGCGGCTGCCCGAACGCCTGGGGCAGCGCCCGCACGACGTCCTCGAAGCCGCGCACGGTGGCGTCCACGGCCGACTGCAGCTCGCCGACCTCCCACTCGTCCTTGACCAGCCGCATCTCGGCCAGGAACGTCTCCAGCCCGGCGTCCCCCTCGCCCAGCGGCACCCGCGCGTCCACCGCGGCGTCCACCCCGCGCAGCACCCGCGCCGGGCCCTTGAGATCGAGGTCGCGGATGTGCGCGCACCGCACCTGGTACAGCTCCTCCGCCTCCGCCAGATCCGGCCGGGCCCCCGCCCAGAACTCGCCGTAGCGGCGGTCGCGGTAGAACTCCTGGCCCTCGGTGCGCGGCGCGCGCGGCCTGACGTACAGCACCGCCTCGCCGGACGGCTCGATGACCAGCACGTCGTCCGACTCGGCGGCCCCGGTCAGATACGAGTACGCGCTGTGCGGCCTGAACCGGTAGTCGCTGTCGTTGCTGCGCACCTTGAGCCGTCCCGACGGGATCACCAGCCGCTCACCGGGGAACCTGGCCGCCAGCGCGGCCCGGCGCTTGGCCGCCCACGGCGCGATCGGCCGCGCGCTCACCTCGGTCGCGCGGGTGCCCGCCCATCCGGTCCGCATGAACGCGGCCAGCTCGCCGGTGATGGGCAGATCGTGGCTTCCGGTGTTGAGCGACTCGGTCATCAATGCATCCTGTGCCATTTTGGGGTATGTACGGGATCCCGTACCGCAAGCAGCCTACGGGACCGGCCGACTACGTCCCGCTAGGGTTGTTTGCCGGAACACGTGGCCTGGAAGACTGAGGGCAGAGGTGGTGCATATGCTCATCGGGACGATCCTTCGCAACAAGGGCAGCGACGTGACGACCGTGGCGCCGGAGGCGACCGTGCGGGAGCTGCTGGCCGAGCTTGCGGAGCACAACATCGGTGCCGTGGTGGTCTCCACCGACGGCGTCACGATTCAGGGCATCGTCTCCGAGCGTGACGTGGTGCGCCGCCTGCACGACCGCGGCGCCGCCGTCCTCGACGACCCGGTGTCCGCGATCATGACCACCGAGGTCCGCACGGCCGGGCCGGCGGAGAACGTCGACGCGCTGCGGCAGATCATGACCACACACCGGTTCCGGCACATGCCCGTGGTCGAGAACGGCCGGCTCGTGGGCATCGTCAGCATCGGCGACGTGGTCAAGAGCGCGATCGGAGAGCTGGAGACGGAGAAGGCGTCGCTCGTCGACTACCTCCACCGTTGACAGTGATGGGACGCTTGGTCCGTGATGTACGGGCCACCACCTGACTATCCGCGTGCTCCTGAGTTTCCGCGCGCGACGAGCAGTCCGACGATCATCCTGCTCGTCTCCGGGCTCGCGGCGCTGCTCGGGTTCCTCCTGGGCGTGTTCGTGGGCTTCGGGGCGGGCACGACCACGCCGGAGGAGGCCGCGCCCAGAACCACGGTGACGATCGAGGAGACCGGGCCCGCGCAGTCCGCCGTGCCCGCGGAGACGGGGCCTTCGCAGACGGGGCCCACCCAGTCGGGCCCCGCCGCGTCGGCGCCCGTGCAGACTCCGCCGGGTCAGAGCGCGCCCGTCCAGAGCCCGCCCGGCCAGGGTGCGCCTACGCAGACCCCGCCAGGTCAGACCGGGGCGGTCGGCGGTGTCCCCAGTGGTTTCCCCAGCATCAACCTGGCCTCGATGCGCACGCTGATCGTCGGCACGGACATCCAGCCGGGCACCTACCGCACGGCCGGTCCCATCGACAACTCTCCTGCCTGTTACTGGGCCCGGCTGCGGTCCGTCACCGGTGGTGAGATCGCCACGGGCATGCCGACGGGGGCCGCCACGGTCACGATCGCGAGCACGGACAAGGCGTTCCTGACCGCCGGATGCGCGGAATGGGGTAAAGCGTGATCTTTTCGTGCGTCAAAGTCTGGACAACGGAGCAGAAGCGCGCAATTGTATGCGGCAAGGAAGGGAGGCACGCCTGAGCGTGCTGGCGTGAGGCCCTGCGGTTATGGGCCACGCCACTCCGGCGTCCCTGGCGCGGGCGCCAAGCGGAGAGTGCGGAACAGCGCGCATCGCCACAAATCCGAACTTAATCCGTTCGCGAGGAGTGTCCATGCGTCCAGCCGCACTCATGCCCCCGCCCACGCCTCCTTCCTGTAGCCGGCGCTCGCCGCCGGGCTGCCCGAGGTGGACGTGTTCCTCCCGAACGCGGCCGAGGCCGTGCGGCCCGTCGACACGGTCGGCGCCGGTGACGGCTTCAACGCCGGCCTCATCGCCGCCCGGCTGCGCGGCCTGAGCCTGGCCGAATGCCTGCGCGTGGCCGTGACCTGCGGATCCCGCTCGACCCAGGCGGGCGGCGGCACCGCCGCCCAACCCACGTGGAAGGAGCTATGAAAATCGTCTTCCTCGGCGCGGGCAGCGTCGAGTTCACCCAGGGCCTGCTGGCCGACCTGGTCGCCCTGCCCGGCCTGGGGCCGTTCGAGGTGGCGCTGCACGACATCCACCCGGAACGGCTCGCCACGGCGGAAGCCGCCGCCCACGTCATCGCCGCCGGCCGCAAGGTCACCGTCTCCGCCCACCCCGGCCTGCGCCGCGCCCTCGAAGGGGCGGACTTCGCGATCAACATGATCCAGGTCGGCATGATCGACGCCACCCGCGTCGACTTCGAGGTGCCCGCCCGCTTCGGGCTGCGCCAGACCATCGCCGACACCATCGGGGTCGGCGGCATCTTCCGCGCGCTGCGCACGTTCCCGGCCCTGGACCGCATCGGGCGGGCCATGGCCGAGGTGTGCCCGGAGGCGTGGCTGCTCAACTACACCAACCCGATGGCCATGAACGTCTGGTACCTGGCCGCGGCCACCCCCGTGCGCAACGTCGTCGGGCTCTGCCACTCCGTCTACTGGACCGCCCACGACCTGGCCGAGCTGGTCGGAGTGCCGCAGGAGGAGGTGTCGTACCTCGCGGCGGGCGTCAACCACCAGTCCTGGATGTTGCGGTTCGAGGCCGGCGGCGAGGACCTGTACCCGCGCCTGGACGAGGCCATCGCCCGCGATCCCGGCCTGCTGCGCCGGGTACGCGTGGACATGTACCGCAGGCTCGGCTACTACCCGACCGAGACCAGCGAGCACTCCTCCGAGTACGTGCCCTGGTACCTGCACGACGAGGCCGAGATCGAGCGCCTGCGGATCCCCGTCGGCGCCTACCTCGGCATCAGCGAGGAGAACGTCCGTCAGTACGAGGCCACCCGCGACGCACTGAGAGCGGGCGAGCCGATCACCGTGGAGGGCACGATGGAGTACGCCCCGCAGATCATCCACAGCATCGCCACCGGCACGAGCCGGGTCGTCTACGGCAACGTCCGCAACAGCGGCCTGATCGGCAACCTGCCCGAGGGCTGCGTGGTGGAGGTGCCGTGCGTCGCCGACGCGCTCGGCGTCCGCCCCCTGGCGGTCGACGACCTGCCCGCGCAGTGCGCGGCGCTCAACCGCGCCTACGTGGGCGTCAACGAGCTCACCGTCCGCGCCGTCACCGAAGGCCGCCCCGAGCACGTGCGGCACGCGATGATGGCCGACCCGAACACCGCCGCCAGCCTCACCGTGGAGCGGATCGACGCCCTGTGCGACGCCCTCTTCGAGGCTCACGGCGACCTGCTCCCCGTCTCCCTGCGCAGCCCGGGCGGCGCGAGGAGGCGGCCGTGAGGACGCACCGCGCGGTGGCGCTGCTCCTGGTCGCGGGCCTGCTGACCGCCTGCGGCTCCTCGGAGGAGCCCGCGAGCGGCCCGGTCGAGGTCACCTGGTGGCACGGCCAGGTCGAGACCCAGGCCAAGGTCATCGAGGAGCTGGCCGCCGAGTACGGCAAGGCCCACCCCGATGTGAAGATCGTGCCCGCCGTCGGCACCACGAACGTGGACGACATGCTGCAGAAGGTGCAGGCGGTCCTGGCCGGCGGCAAGGCGCCCGACATCGCCTACATGTACGGCACGTGGATGCCGCATCTGGCCCAGAACCCGAAGGTCTACGACCTGACCGCCACCGTGCGGGCCCCGGAGTTCGGCTGGGACGACTTCTGGCCGTCGGAGCGGGCCGTGTCCGAGGTGAACGGCAAGGTCGTCGGCATCCCGGCCCTGGTCGACAACCTGGCCGTGATCTACAACAAGAAGTTGTTCGACGACGTGGGGCTGGCCTACCCGGCCGAGGACTGGACCTGGGACGACTTCCGGGCGGCGGCGGCGAAGCTGACCAAGGACGGCGTGTACGGCACCGCGTACCCGGTGACCGGCACCGAGGACACCGTCTGGCGGTTCTGGCCGATGATCTGGCAGCAGGGCGGCTCGATCCTGACGGCCGACGGCAAGAAGTCGGCCTTCAACACGCCGCAGGCGACGCAGGCGCTCGACCTGTGGAGCGCCATGGCTCGTCAGGATAAATCCGTCTATCTGGATCAGAACGGGGAGAAGTTCCTGCCCCTGTTCCAGAGCGGCAAGATCGGCATGATCGTCGCCGGGCCGTACGCGCTGCTGGACATCATCGCCCACAAGGTGACGTACGGCGTGCAGGTGCTGCCCGGCTACCAAGGCAACCACGAGACCATCGCCGGGCCGGACAACTGGGTCGTCTTCGACAACGGCTCGCGCCGGGCCAAGGCCGCCGCCGGCTTCCTCACCTGGCTCACCCGGCCCGAACAGGACGCCCGGTGGACGCTCGGCCTGGGGAACCTGCCGATCCGCAAGGCGACGACCGCGCTGCCGGCGTACCAGAAGTTCGTCAAGGACATCCCCGGCATCGACGTCTTCACCGCGAACCTGGACAACGCCAAGCAGGCCAGGCCGCACGTGCCCGCCTACCCGGAGTTCTCGGAGAAGGTCGGCAACGCGATCGGGCAGGCCATGGTCGGCGGCACACCCGCGGGGGAGGCCCTGGCCAAGGCCGCCACCGATGCGGACACCGTCCTCGGGCGCGCGCGATGACCCTGGCGGCGGCCCGGGTGGGCCGCCCGCCGGCGCGGCGGCGCCGGCTGATCGAGCTGACCGGGTGGGGCTTCGTCCTGCCCGCGACGCTGGTGATCGTCGGACTGAGCCTCTTTCCCGCGGTCTGGGCGCTGCTGCTCTCGCTGCGGGACGGCGACCTGCTCACCGGCGGCGACTTCGTCGGCCTGGGCAACTACGCCGACCTGCTCGGCGACACCGAGCTGGCCGCGGCGGCCGGGCACACGCTGCTCTACAGCGTGCTCTTCGTGCCCGGCTCGGTGGCGCTCGGGCTGGTCCTCGCCCTGGCGCTGAACCTGCGGATCCGGCTCATCGGGTTCTACCGCACCTGCTTCTTCGTCCCGTACGTCGTCTCCGCCGCCGCCACCGGCATCCTGGCCAACTTCGTCTTCGACCCCGACTTCGGCATCGTCAACGCCGGGCTCAAGGTGCTCGGCCTGCCCGCCATGGGATTCCTGCAGGACCCCGGCCAGGCGATGCTCACGCTGGTCCTGATCTCGCTCTGGGGCGGCGTGGGCATGCCCGCCGTGGTGTACCTGGCCGCGGTGCAGGACATCCCGCGCGAGCTGGTCGAGGCGGCCAAGGTGGACGGCGGCGCGGGCCGGCACGTGCTGCGCCACGTCGTGCTGCCGCAACTGCGGCCCGCCACGGTGTTCCTGCTGATCTGGCAGACGATCACCGCGCTGCAGCTCTTCGACCTCGTCTACACCACCACGAAGGGCCAGCCGCTGGACTCGACGACGACGATCGTGTTCTACCTCTACCGGCAGGCCTTCCAGCTCTTCCACTCCGGCTACGGCACGGCCATCGCCTACGTCCTGTTCCTGGTGACGCTCGCCGTGTCGGGCGCCGTCCTGTGGAGGAGCGCCAGATGACCTCGCTCTCACTGAGACGCCGGCCGGCGTCGCTCTCGCGCGGGTGCCGCGTGATCTCGTCCGGGAGCGCCGGATGAAGCGCCGTCACCTCGCCCACCTGGTCCTGATGCCGGCCGCGCTGCTGTTCGTGGCGCCGCTGGTGTGGATGGTGCTGACCGCGTTCATGCCGGACCGCGACATCAACACCTACCCGCCCAAACTCTGGCCCGAGCACGTCAGTCTCGCCGGCTTCACCCGCATCCTCACCGAGGACGACTATCCCCTCTGGCTGGCGAACACGCTGATCGTGGCCGGCGCCGCCGTCCTCGGCCACGTCGTGCTCTGCTCCCTGGCCGGGTACGGCTTCGCCCGGCTGCGCTTCCGCGGGCGCGCCGTGGCCTTCGCCGCGGTCATGGCCACCATCATGGTGCCCGCCCAGGTGCTCATGATCCCCACGTTCCTGCTGTTCAAGAACATGGGGCTGATCGACACGCTGGGCGCGGCCATCGTGCCGTGGCTGGCGTCGGCGTTCGGCGTCTTCCTCATGCGGCAGTTCTTCCTGTCCCTGCCCAAGGAGCTGGAGGAGGCCGCCACCATCGACGGCTGCTCCCGGCTCGGCGTGTTCTTCAGGGTGGTGCTGCCGCTGGCCAGGCCCGCGCTGGCGACCCTGGTGGTGTTCACGCTGCTCGGCTCCTGGAACGACCTCATCTGGCCGCTCATCGCCATCTCCTCCGAAGGCAGCTACACGCTGCAGCTCGGCCTGGCCACGTTCGCCGGAGCCCGGCACACGGAGTGGTCGGCGCTGATGGCCGGGAACGTCGTCGCCGTGCTGCCCCTCGTGGCCGCCTTCGTCCTGGCGCAGCGCCATTTCGTGGCCACGATGAGTTTCAGCGGGCTCAAAGGCTGAGCCGTTTGCACTGGTCATCCGGGCGTAGGAGGATGCGCTCAGCCCACCAAGGAGGATGCCATGTCGGTGTTGCAGAGCTTCGTGGACAGTGTGCGCAACGGCGCGATCGAGGTCGTCGACCTCACCGCGCCCCTGACGTCCGAGACGCCGATCCTCCAGTTGCCGGAGCCGTTCGGCAACACGATCCCGTTCCGGCTGGAGGAGATCAGCCGTTACGACGACCGCGGCCCGGCCTGGTACTGGAACGACATCCACACGGGTGAGCACTCCGGCACGCACTTCGACGCCCCCGTCCACTGGGTCACCGCCCGCGACGGCGAGGACGTCTCCCAGGTGCCCGCGCGCAGCCTGATCGCGCCCGCGGTCGTGCTCGACTTCGCCGCCGAGGCGTCCAAGGACCCCGACTTCCTGCTCCGGATCGAGCACGTGAAGGAATGGGAGCGCGCCAACGGGCCGCTGCCCGAGGGCGGCTGGCTGCTCTACCGCACCGGCTGGGACGCCCGCTCCGCCGACCAGGCCGCCTTCCTGAACGCCGACGAGAGCGGCTCCCACACACCCGGCATCTCGGTGGAGTGCGCCTCCTGGCTGGCCTCGGAGACGCCCATCCTCGGGCTCGGCGTCGAGACCGTCGGCACCGACGCGGGCGCCGCCCACTCCTTCGACCCCGCCTTCCCGTGCCACTCGTTCCTGCTGGGCGCGGGCAAGTACGGCCTCACGCAGCTCCGCAACCTCGACCGCCTGCCCGTGACGGGCTCCGTCGTGGTCGCCCCGCCGCTGCCGATCGTGGGCGGCTCCGGCAGCCCCGTACGCGTGCTCGCCCTCGTGGAGCGCTGACCGGCCCCGAGCCCGACGACGTGGGCGGCGTGGCCGCGTGGCTGAAGAGCCCCGCGACCCAGCAGGCCACGCGGCCCACGGGCCAGGGGCCCCGCGCCGTCTCACGGATGGCGCCCCGCGCCGGTCTTCCGGCTGCGCCGATGCCGTCTCAGGGCTTGCGTCCTGTGCTGGCCTTACGGCCTGTGCCCGCGCCGTCTCACAGCTTGCGGAAGGTGCGGGCGTCCTCGGCCGCCTCCAGGACGCCGGCCAGCGGCAGGCCCGCACCCGCCGCCACCGCCGCCGCGATCGCCCCCTCCACGAACGGCACGTCCGCCACCACCACCCGCCCCGCCTCCGCCACCAGGCGGGCGGTCAGCACCGAGCTGCCCAGATCAGGGATGAGCACCACCCCGTCACCCTGGTCGACGGCGCTCACCGCCGCCTCGATGAGGTCCAGGCTGGTGCCCAGCCCGCCGTCCTCCGTCCCACCCGCCGCCGCCACCGGCGTGCCGGCTCCCGCGATCCCTTTGACCAGCGCCGCCGCCTCCACCGCGAGCCCCGCACTGTGCGAGACCAGCACAAGCCCCACCATCAGGTGCCCCCGGACGTCGGCGCCGCAGTGTGCGCGGCCGGCACAAGCCCCACCATCAGGCGCCCCCGGACGTCGGCGCCGCAGTGTGCGCGGCCGGGACAAGCCCCGCCATCAGGCGACCACGGACGCCAGCGCCGCCATGAACAGCGCCGCCGAGGCCGCCCCCGGGTCCTCGTGCCCGATGCTGCGCTCGCCGAGATAGCTGGCCCGCCCCTTGCGCGCCCGCATCGGGATCGTCGCCTGCGCCCCCTCCTCGGCCGCGCGGGCCGCCTGCTCGAACGCCTCGTGCACGCCTATCCCGTCCCGCACCGCCAGGGCCAGCGCCCGCGAGGCGGGAGCCAGCGCGTCGACCATGGTCTTGTCGCCCAGCGCGGCCTTGCCCAGCCGCTCGACCGCCACGACGCCCTCCTCGAACGCCCCCGCGAAGACTGCCAGCGTCACCGGTGCCGGAGTCTCGGGCGATGAGCCGGCCAGCGTCTTGCCCATCTGCCGGAACACCGACCCGTACAGCGGTCCCGACGCGCCACCGACGCGGCGGATCAGCGTCGTGCCGGCGGTCAGCAGCACCTGCGCCGGCGACTCGGGCGGCGCGCCGGCCAGCGCCTTGCCCACCTCGGTGAGGCCGCGGTCGAGGTTGGCGCCGTGGTCGGCGTCGCCGATGGCGGCGTCGAGCTCGGTCAGCCGGTCGCGGTCGCGGTGCACCAGCCGCCCCGCCTCCTCGAACCAGGCCACGAACACGTCCGACTCCATCACCGCCCCCACCGCAGGCCCGGCGTCTCCACCGGCGCGTCCCACAGGCGGGTCAGCGTGTCGTCGAGCAGGCAGATCGACACCGAGAAGCCCTGCATGTCCAGGCTCGTCACGTAGTTGCCCACCAGCGAACGCGACACCCGCGCCCCCTTGCCCTTGACGAACTCCGCCACCTCCCCGAACACGACATACAGCTCCATGAGGGGCGTGCCGCCCATGCCGTTCACCATGACGAGCAGGTCGCCGCGGAGCGGCAGGTCGCCGTGGATCGCCTCCATGGCGAGCCGGGCCAGCTCACGCGCCGGGCCCATCGGCACCCGTGCCCGCCCCGGCTCGCCGTGGATGCCGATGCCCAGCTCCACGTCCGTCTCCGGCAGGTCGAACGTCGGCTTGCCCGCGTACGGTGTCGTACACGAGGTGAGCGCGATGCCGAACGACCTGCTGCGCTCGTTCACCTCGGCGGCCACGGCCGCCACCTGGGCCAGCGGCGCGCCCTGCTCGGCCAGCGCGCCCGCGGCCTTCTCCACGAACACCGTCGCCCCGGTGCCGCGGCGGCCCGCCGTATAGAGGGAGTCCTGCACGGCCACGTCGTCGTCGACCAGCACGCTCGCCACCTCGACGTCCTCGACCAGCTCCGCGGCCATCTCGAAGTTGAGCACGTCGCCGGTGTAGTTCTTCACCACGTGCAGCACGCCGGCGCCGCCGTCCACGGCCCTGGTGGCGTCGATGACCTGGTCGGGCACCGGGGAGGTGAAGATCTCGCCGGGGCAGGCCGCGTCGAGCATGCCGTGGCCGACGAACCCGGCGTGCAGTGGCTCGTGCCCGGAGCCGCCGCCCGACACCAGGCCCACCTTCCCCCGGCGGGGGCCCTCGGCCCGGTAGACCACCCGGTCACGGATCCGCAGCGTGGGATGGGCCGCGGCCATGCCGGTCAGCGCGTCCTCAACGACGGAGTCTGCCGTGTTGATGAGCTTCTTCATGGTCAGAACATCTGCCCGTTTTCATCACCGCGCAAGCGTCGTAGCGTGGGCGGGTGGACGTCGCCTACCACCCGTACGATCCGCGCACGGCACCGCCCGCCGCCTCACCCGGCCCACGGAGTGGTACGGCACCCTCGTGCCGGAGAACGCCAGGATGTGGTTGCTGATCGGCTCGGCCAACCGGGACGAGAGCGTCTTCCCCGACCCGGACGTCTACGACCTCACCCGTGACACCGGCCGGTCCATCAGCTTCGGCGCCGGCCGCCACTGCTGCCTCGGCGCGCCCCTCGCCCGTCTCGAAGGCCGGGTGGCCCTGGAGGAGCTGACGCGGGCCGTCTCACCCGACTACGACATCGACCAGACGAAGATCAAGAGAACGGCGCACGGCAATGTACGGGGGGGTGGTGAGCCTCCCGACTACCGTCAAGCCCACCTGAGTAGGCTACCTTCTGCTCATGGCTGAGATCGTGTACCCGCCGGTGATCGCCGCCGCGCGGACCCTCTTTCGCGTGCTGGACGTCCGCTTCCACATGGAAGGGACCGAGCACGTGCCGCGGACTGGGGGCGCGGTGCTGGTGAGCAACCACATCAGTTACCTCGACTTCATCTTCGCCGGGTTCGGCGCGCTGCCGTCGAAGCGGCTGGTGCGGTTCATGGCCAAGCAGGACGTGTTCGACCACCGGATCTCGGGGCCGTTGATGCGCGGGATGCACCACATCCCGGTCGACCGCGGCGCCGGCGCCGGCTCGTACGCCACCGCGCTGCGCATGCTGAAGGCCGGCGAGGTGGTCGGCGTGTTCGCCGAGGCGACGATCAGCCGTTCCTTCACGGTCAAGGAGATCAAGAGCGGCGCCATCCGGATGGCGCAGGCGACCAACGTGCCCCTCATCCCGGTGGCCCTCTGGGGCAGTCAGCGCCTGTGGACCAAGGGCCGGCCCCGGAACCTGCTGCAGCGCCACGTGCCGCTGACCATCCTGGTGGGCGAGCCGATGCATCCCAAGCGGGGCGAGAACGTCAACGACCACACCGCCGACCTGCACGCGCGGATGTCGGAGTTGCTGGACCGGGCGCAGCGCACCTACCCGGAGATCTCACCCGGAGCGTGGTGGCAACCGACCCACCTCGGCGGCACCGCACCCACCCCGGAAGAGGCCGCCGCCCTGGACGCCGCCGAAGCCGAGGCCAGGGCGAAGACCCAGGACACCGCAGACTGACACACCCTGCCCCGCCCACGGCCCTGCGACCGGCCCCTCGATCGGGCCGTGGCGGTGCGCCGTGCTCTCTGGGCGTTGCTCAGATGGCGGCCTGATAGGTGCTGGCCCGCATGCCGGCCAGCAACCCAGCCGTCTGCTCCGGCGTGAACCGGCGCACCGGGTCGTTGTGCAGGAGGCCCTCGATGAGCGGCCGCATCACCCCGGCACGCCGGGCCGGCGGATAGGGCCCGCTCCTGGCCATGCCGAGCACTGTCGCGGCGTCCTGGCCGGGATAGGGCGGCTGGCCCTCGACGGCGCTGTAGAGCGTGGCGCCGAAGGACCACATGTCGGCCTCCTTGCTGGCAGGCCCGCCCCGCAGCCGCTCGGGCGCCATGAACGCGGGCGTGCCGCGCAGTCGCCGCGACGTCGTCATCCGGATGTCGCCTTCAGCGGTGGCGATGCCGAAGTCGGTCAGCACCACCCGGTCGCCGGTCAGCATGACGTTGGCGGGTTTCACGTCACGGTGGAGCACACCCGCCTGATGAGCGGTGCGCAGCGCGGCGAGCAGGTGCTGCCCGATCGCGGCCACCGACTGCGCGGGCAGCGTGCCCACTTGGGAGAGCAACTGGTGCAAGGAGAGCCCATCGAGGTACTCCATGACGATCCAGAGCTTGCCGCCCTCCTCGATCAGGTCGTGCACCGTGACGATGTTGGGGTGCGACAGCCCAGCAGCCATCCTGGCCTCGCGCAGCACCCGGCGGCGCACCATCTCGGCCTCACCGGCCAAGGTCAGCTCCTTGAGCGCCACCGTACGGTGGAGGAGCTGATCGAATGCCCGCCAGACGACTCCCATACCCCCACGACCGGCCTCCTCATTCAGGAGGTACCGTCCGCCGATCTCCCGCATACCATCCCCTCAAGCTCGGGGATAATCATGTCACCTTCGTACAGGCTCTAGGGTGCCTAACGTGATCTGGATATGTCAGGAAGTGCGGGCGCGCTGGTCAACGGCTTAGAAATTTGCTCCGACAGGGCGCGCCACACTAGCCCGACCGCCACCAAACATACTCCTGCGGCGCCCACCAGAACGGCTCCAAGCCCCACAAACTCGGCCACCACGCCGCCGAGCGCCGCTCCCAGCGGCATCCCGCCCATCCCGACGAGGCGGTATGCCGAATTGACCCTCCCGAGCAATTCGGACGGGATCAGGCGTTGCCTGGCCGAGATCACCAGCACGTTGCCCCCGGCGCTGACCAGTCCCCAGGCGACGGCGGTCGGATAGAGCGCCCAGGGGGTGGGCACGATCACCGGCACCAGGAGCAGCAGGCTGGTGGCCAGCCACGCCCCCACGAGGGTCCTGAGCTCTCCGAAGCGCCCTGCGGCCCGGCCGGACAGCAGCGACCCGAACACCGCCCCGACGGCGAAGGCCGTCGTCATGAGGCCGTACTCGTTCGGCTCCAGCCCCATCCGCGACCCGTCACCGACCGCCCACAGGACGAAGACGGCGAAGTAGGCGGCGTTGGCCATGTTGAGCAGGCCCGCCGTGATCGCCAGGCTCCGCAGCACCTTGTGGGACCACAGGAAACGCAGTGCCTCGCCGATGTCCTGCCGCATCGGGCGACGGCCGCCCCCGCTCCGAGGGCCGTCCCCGTGCAGAGGTCCGGTCTCGTGCCGGGGGTCCCCGCTCCGAGAGACGGGATCGGTCCGGGGGGCGGAATCGTGCGGGTGTGATGTTTTCCGGAGGGTGGCGGAAGGCCGTGCAGGGTGGCCGTCTCGGGGGGCCGCCGAGCGGTATCGGCCGTGCATGCCCAGCAGGAGCAGGCCCGCGATTCCGTACAGCAGGGCGGGGGCGCCGAAGATGACGGTGGGTAAGGCGGCCACGAGGAGGCCCGCCAGCGGGGCGCCGACGAAGTCGTTGCCGATCATCTGAGCGGTGGACACGCGGCCGTTGGCCCTGGTCAGGTGATCGGGCGGCACCGTCATGGGCAGGATGGACTGAGCCGAGGTGTCGGCGAAGACCTCGCTCACGCTCGCCGCGAGCACCGCCGCCAGCATGACCCACAGGTCGAGCAGGCCGAGGATCGCCAGGAGCGCGGACACGGCCAGGATCGCGGTGCGGGCGGCGTTGGCCAGGGCCATGATGCGGCGGCGGTCGGCTCGGTCGGCGATCGCCCCCGCGTGCAGCGCGAACAGCAGCCAGGGCGCCGTCGCGGCGGCAGCCACCAGGGAGACCAGGGTGGGCGAGCGGGTCATCGACACCGCCAGCAGCGGGGCGCCCACCTTCAGCACGCCGTCCGCCACGTTGGACAACGCGGTCGACGACCACAGAAAAGCGAACGAACGCCCAAGACCGGCCACATCAGACTCCTGTAGTGTGTAAGGAAAAGTGTGCATAGATTTCTTTGCAAAGATAGGCGTGCATGAGATGAAGGGCAAGAGGTTTTCCGGACGTACGCTCGACGCGAACGCGTTGAAGTCCTTCGCCAACCCGCTGCGGTTGCGGATTCACGAACTGCTGGACGAGCACGGCCCTTCCACGGCCACCCGGCTCGCCGCCCTTCTGGGGCAGAACACCGGCGCGACCAGCTATCACCTGAGGGAGCTGGCCAAGCACGGCATGATCGAGATCGTTCCGGAGATGGGGCGGGGCAAGGAGAAATACTGGCGCCTCGTGCCAGGGGGGTTCAGCTACGGTGACCCGCCTCCGGACCCGGAGGCGGGGAGCGCGATGGAGTTCCTGCTGGACGATCTGGTGCGCCAGCGGGGCAAGGAGCTGGGCCGGTGGCGGCAGGACATGGCCGGCGCGCCCGCAGAGTGGGTGGAGGCCAGTACGTTCGGGCGGCGGTCCCTGCGGCTCACGGCGGAGGAGACCGGCGCGCTGCGGGATCAGGTGCTCGAGGTGCTGGAGAAATATCGTGATCTATCGGACCGGAGGGTGGACGAGTCACCGATTACTCACCATCCGTCCACCGGTCATGTCGTCGTGCACTTCGACGTGCTCCCGATAGTGGGAAGCGCGGACGAGCAGGAGTGAACGGCCCGGCCCATGTCTGACACCTGCCGGCCCAGGCGGAGGCCGGTCCGCCGCCGGACGTGATCAACCTCGGCAGCGGCCAGGCCGCCGCCGCGGCGTTCCTCCCCTGTGCCGATGATGTCAGTGGGCCGGGCGAGCACCCTAGGGATATCCCTAGGGCCCGCCCTGACGCCGAAGTTCGCCCGTAGCCCGTAGTCTCCATCGTCACCTGGCCTTTTTCGAGCGGTACCACACTGGCGAAGGAGTCGACATGGGACGCTGCGGCGACACGGCGGCCGGCCACGGTCGCGTCCAGCCGGGATGGAACGTTCCATGGACGCAGGAGCATCTCGCGGACGGCTGACAGGGGCCGCGTCCGGGAGCGGGACGCGCCGCCGACCTCGCGGCTCCTGACCGCGAGGCTCGGGATCGGCGCGTCGAACGATGGTCTTGGCCGGTGCTCTGGACGGCGGGTACGCCGAGGGGCGCGGGTCGGCATGCTGGGCGCGGCGTCGCCGACGGAGCGGGCAAAAGCTCGGCGGCGCCGTTGCCCTCCTGCTCCACACCCGAACGGGACGAAGCACCCCCGCCAGAACCTCGAACGCCCGAAATGAAGGCAGCCCCGCAAACCCCCGGCGTCCGAAACGCAAGCAGCCCCGCCAATCTCCAGTGCCCGGGACGCAGGATCAGCCCGTCAGAAGCTCCAGCGCCCGCGCCATGACCGCCTTCGGCGCCGACGCCGCCGAGCCGCAGTCGAAGGGCGGCTGCGGGTCGTACTCGATCACCAGTTGCACGGCCTTCGCCGTCTCCTCGTCACGCGCCTGGGCCAGCAGCGTCAGGGCCATGTCGATCCCCGCCGACACCCCGGCGGCCGTCACGATCTTGCCGACGGTGACGACCCGCTCGTTCACCGGCTCGGCCCCGTACCGGGTGAGCAGGTCCATGACGGCCCAGTGGGAGGTCGCCTTCACCCCTGTCAGCAGCCCCGCCGCCCCCAGCAGCAACGAGCCGCTGCAGACCGAGGTGGTCCAGGTGGCGTGCTCGTGGGCCCGCGCGATCCACCCGACGAGGGCCTCGTCGGACAGGACGTCGAGGGTGCCGAGGCCCCCGGGCACGACGATCACGTCGGGGCGGGGCAGGTCGGCGTACGAGGCGGTGGCGGTCAGGGTGAGCGTGCCGCGGTCGTCGGTCACCGGGCCCGCCTGCGCGGCGACGAATGTGACCGTGCAGTCAGGCGCGAAGGCCAGCACGGTGTAGGGGCCGACGGCGTCCAGCGCGGTATAGCGGTGATAGAGGGGGATGGCGACGTGCATGTCATTTCTCCTTCGACTGGAACCGGCGACGATGGTCGCCGGGTGAGATCCGCCAGCGGCGGCGGAACACGCGGTAGAGGGTCTCCGGCGTGCCGAGTCCCGACTCCCTGGCCACCGTGTCGAGCGGATGCCCGGTGACCTCCAGGAGCCGCCGGGCGGTGTCGGCCCGGCTGCGCTCGACGTACCGGCCGGGGGACAGGCCCGTCTGCTCGGTGAAGACGCGGGAGAAGTGGCGCTCGCTCATCCCGACGCGGGCCGCCAGCGCGGGCACGCTGAGGTCGGTGGCCGGGTTCGCGTCGATGTGGGCCTGCAGCTCGCGCAGCGGCTCGCTGCGCGGCGTCATGACCCGCATCGGCGTGCTGAACTGGCTCTGCCCGCCCGGCCTGTGCAGATACACCACGAGCCCCCTGGCGACGCTGCTGGCCAGCGCGTGACCATGGTCCCTGGCCACCAGCGCGAGCGAGAGGTCCACGCCGGACAGGACGCCGGCCGAGGTCCAGACGTTCCCGTCCTCGATGTAGAGGGGGTCGGGGTCCACGTCGACCTTCTCGTAGCGGGTCGCGAGCTCGTCGGCGGCCAGCCAGTGCGTGGTGGCCCGCCGCCGGTCCAGGAGCCCGGCCTCGGCCAGCAGGTACGCCCCGTTGCAGACGGAGGCGATGCGCTGGGCCCCCGCGGCGAGCGTGACGATGCCCCCGACCAGCTCGGGATCCCGCACCTGCTCGGCCATGGACAGGCCGCCCGCCACGAGCAGCGTGTCGACGGGGCCGTCCACCTCGCCGAGCGCCGAGGCGGTGACCTCGACGCCGTTCCCCGCCCGTACGGCTCCGGCGCGCACGGCCGCCACCTCGACCCGGTAGGAGCCGGGCGCGATGAGGTCCGCTGTCGCGAAGACGTCGGCCGGCCCGGCCATGTCCAGGAGCTGGAAACCGGGAAAGACGACGATCAGAACCCGTCTTTGCATGCCTTCATGCTGGTCGCGAGCCCACTCTGGCGTCAACGACACGGTTATTGCACATTACGCCAACCATCAATGGTGCCAAAGTGACATTCCTTATGATTTGGGGTTGAATGCGTGATCGCATGGCCAGTGTGGTGATCAAGGCACGGTGAGAGATGCGCGGCTGGTGCTGATGAACGGGTCCGGGGCGTTCGGCGGATCGGTGTCGCCCATCCTGGTGGGCCGAGATGAAGAGCTGGAAAGGCTCGTCGCCGCGGTGGCCGCCGCCCCTTCGGTGTCCGTGGTCGAGGGCGAGGCCGGCATCGGCAAGTCACGGCTCCTGGCCGAGCTGGCCACCCGGCCCGAGCTGGCGGATCGCCGCTTCCTCAGCGGTGGTTGCGGGCAGATCAGGGAGCCGTTCCCGCTGGGCCCGATCGTGGAGGCGTTGCGCGGTCGCGCCGCCGACCTGGCCGGCGCCGCCCTCTCACCGGTCGCCGGAGCGCTGCGCGCGCTCCTGCCCGAGCTCGAAGCGGTGCTCCCCGAGTCGCCCCAGCCGCTGGAGAGCCGGGCGGCCGAGCGGCACCGGCTGTTCCGCGGCCTGGTCGAGGTGCTGATCGCGCTGGGTCCCGCCGTTCTGGTGGTGGAGGACCTGCACTGGGCGGACGAGCAGACCGTGGAGTTCCTGAGCTACCTGCTGCGCACGCCGCAGGGGGAGTTGTCGGTGGTGCTGAGCTACCGGGGCGACGAGGCGGCCGCGGCGGTCCGCGCGATGACGGCGCGCCCGCCCGACTCGGTCCGGCACGAGCACCTGGCGCTGGCTCCGCTCGACACGGCGCAGACCCGGGTGCTCGCCGCGGCGATCCTGGGTGTGGAGGAGGTGACGCAGGAGTTCGCGGAGCATCTGTGCGCCCGGGCCTCGGGGCTGCCGCTGGCCGTGCAGGAGCTGCTCGCGCTGCTGCGCACCCGCGGCGCGCTGATCGAATGGGACGGCGGCTGGGCCCGACGGGCCCTCGACGAGCTGGACGTCCCCGTGGGCGTGCGGGCCTCCGTGCAGGAACGGGTGTCCCGGCTGCCCGCCGAGGCGCGGGCCGTGGTGGAGACCGCCGCGGTGCTCCAGCTCGCGGTGCCCGCCCCGGTGCTGGCGCAGGCGGCCGGGCGGCCCGAGCCCGAGGCGATGGACGGCGCACTCGACTCGGGGCTGCTCGCCGAACGTGCGGGGACCGTGGGATTCCGGCATGTGCTGGCGGCGCAGGCCGTCTACGAGGCGATCCCGGTGGGGCGCAGGCGGGCGATGCACGCGGCCGCGGCGGCGGCCGTACAGGGGCTGCGGCAGGTGCCGCTCGGGCAGATGGCGCACCACCTGCGGCAGGCGGGCAGGACGCTGGAGTGGGTGGACGCGGCCGCGCGGGCGGCCGAGCAGGCGGCCGCACTCGGCGACGAGGCCGAGGCCACGCGGCTGCTGGAGCACCTGCTGCGCAACGCGGAGCTGGATCCGGTACGGCGGGCGCAGCTCACCGTGCGCCTGGGCTGGGCGGCCCTGCACGTGCTGCCCTTCCCCTCGGTGCGCGAGCTGATCACGGAGGCGCTCCGCGGCGAGCTGCCGGACGTGCTCCGCGGCGAGCTGCGATTCCTGTCGGGCATGCACTACGAGGTGACGCGGGAAGACCAGGCGGGCAGGAACAGCATGCTGGCCGGAGCCGTCGAAGACCTGGGCGACCGTCCCGACCTGGCCGCGTGGGCGCTGGTGGTGATGGGACTGCCGACCGTGCCGGGCGTCTCACCCGAGGAGGAGCGCGGCCGGCTGAACCAGGCGCTCGTGCTGCTGCCCGCCGTCGCGGATCGCGCCATGCGGCTGCTGGTCCTGGGCAAGCTGGCGATGGTGTTCGTCCTGATGGGCGACGCACGCTGGGCCGAACTCGCCGAGCAGCTCCGCGTGGAGACCGGCGGCCGCGCCCGCGACCATCAGGAGGCCAACGCCTACCGTTCCATCTCCGAGGACGCGGGCTACGTCGGCCACCACGACCTCGCCCGCATCCTGCTGGAGACGGCGCTGGACACCGCAGACCCCGACCTGCCCGGCATCAGCGAGCAACGGACCAGGGCGGTGCTGGCGATCGTCGACTACTGCCGCGGTTCGTGGGACGGCCTCCGCCCGATGGTGGACGCCCTGCGCAGGCAGGGTAACGCCCGGCCGCACGAGAGCCTCATCGTGGACACGGTCACGGCGTGCCTGTCGCCCGCGCCAGGACGCCTGGATCTCGCGCTGGACGCCCTGCGCGACGTCATCGGGCGCGCGTTCGCCATGGGCGACTTCGACCTGCTGCCCGTTCCCGTCTCGATGCTGCTCCGGCTGGCCGTCGCGCGGGGCGAGCACGACGCGGCGATCGTGGAGACCGCCGCCGCGGTGCGCGCGTGGGAGAGCAAGGAGATGTGGCCCGCGGGCGTGCGCGCGGTCCCCGCGCTGGTGGAGACGCTGCTCGCGGCCGGGCGGGGGAGTGAGGCGGCCGAGCTGGTGGACCGCTACGAGGCGCGCTTGCGCGGGCTGGACGCGCCGCTGGCCGTTCCCGCGCTGGGGCAGGCCCGCGGGCAGCTCCAGGCGGCGGACCAGCGGTGGGCCGAGGCCGCCCGATCGTTCACCGCGGCCGCCGCGAGCTTCCGCGCGCTCCCCGCTGCCTACGACGCCGCGCAGGCGGACGAGCAGGCGGCGGCCTGCCTCCACGCGGTGGGCGACCCGGCCGCCGGCCCGCTCCTGCAGGCGGCGACCACGGCGTACGCGGAACTCGGCGCAGGCTGGGACCTCGACCGGGCCAACCGGCTGGGCCGGACCTGGGGGGTACGCCTCCAGCAGCTCGCCGCGCCGCGCGAGACGGGGGGCTCGGCGCTGTCCTCGCGTCAGGAGCAGGTCGCCAGGCTGGCCGCCACGGGGCGCACCAACCAGGAGATCGCCAAGGAGATGTTCCTGTCGCCGAAGACGGTCGACAAGCATCTCAGTGCGGCCATGCGCAAGGTCGGCGCCCGGTCGCGGACGGAGCTGGCCCACTTCTACCGGTGAATTGGGGAGTTTTCCCCATGGGGTTCCCCATACCTCCACGAATGGCTCAGCGATCACGCTTGTCCTATGCCAGTTCCCGAGCCAGAGCCCGAGCCGGACGTGGACTCCGAGCCAGAGCTCGTACCTCCTGACGGCTTCGAGCCGGTATGACCCCCACCCTCCGCGGAAAGGCAGTCCCCCTGTGCCCGTGAAGAAGCCCTTATACGCCGTGGCGACCGCGCTCGCGCTCCTCACGGCGCTGTCCCCGCCCGCCGCACACGCCGAGCCGGCTCCGGCTCCGGCCGCGCCCCCCGTGAAGCTGTCCGGTCTGGGCGCGGGCACCCAGGCCGTCACCCTGATCACCGGAGACAAGGTCAGGCTCACCGGCATGGGCGACGGCAGGTACGCCGTCGACACCGAGCCCGTTCGCCGGGCCGACGGCACGCTGCCCACGCTCGCCACGCTGAGCGGCCCCGACGGCCTCTACGTCCTGCCGAGCGACGCGATGCCCGCCATCGACGCGGGCAAGCTCGACCGCCGGCTGTTCAACGTCAAGTACCTGGCCGAGAACGGCTACACCGACGACCGGACCACGCAGGTCCCGGTCATCGTGCAGTACCAGGGCGCCCCCGCGGCGGCTTCGCTCAAGAGCACCGCCGACGCCATCCCGGCCAGCACGCCCACGCACACCCTGGAGAGCATCCACGGGGCCGCGGTCGAGGTGACCAAGGGCGAGTCCGGCACGTTCTGGCAGGCGGTCCGCGGCTCCGTCGCCCCCGGCACGGCCAGGCTGGCCGGCGGCATCGCCAAGATCTGGCTCGATGGCAAGATCAAGATGGACCTGGCGGAGAGCGTGCCGATGATCGGCGCGCCCGAGGCGTGGGCGGGTGGCCACGACGGCTCCGGAGTCAAGGTCGCGGTGCTGGACACCGGTGCCGACCTCGGGCACCCCGACCTGCAGGGCAAGATCGCGGAGTCGCGGTCGTTCGTGCCCGACGAGGCCGTGCAGGACCTCATGGGACACGGCACCCACGTCGCCACCACGATCGCGGGCAGCGGGGCCGCCTCGGGCGGCAAGAACAAGGGCGTCGCCCCCGGCGCGGACCTCCTGGTCGGCAAGGTGCTCGGCAACTCCGGCGAAGGTCAGGACTCCTGGGTCATCGACGGCATGGAGTGGGCGGCCACCAGCGGCGCCAAGGTGATCAGCATGAGCCTCGGCGGCGGGACCACCGACGGAGCCGACCCGGTCAGCCAGGCCGTCAACGAGCTGAGCGCCGACGGCGGCGCGCTGTTCGTCATCGCCGCCGGCAATGCGGGCACGGCCGGATCGATCGCCGCCCCCGGCGCGGCCGACGCGGCCCTCACCGTGGCCGCCGTCGACAAGAGCGACAAGCTGGCCGGCTTCTCCAGCCAGGGCCCGCGCTTCGGCGACATGGCGCTGAAGCCCGACATCGCCGCCCCCGGCGTCGACATCGCGGCCGGCCGCGCGGCCGGCACCTCGATGGGCACCCCGGTCGACGCGTACTACACCAAGGCGAACGGCACCTCGATGGCCACCCCGCACGTGGCCGGGGCCGCGGCGATCATGGCCCAGCAGCACCCCGGCTGGAAGGGGCCGCTGATCAAGACGGCCCTGATGTCGACGGCCAAGGACGACGCGCTCACCGCCTACGAGCAGGGCGCCGGCCGGGTCGACCTGGCCCGCGCGCACCGCCAGACGGTCTTCGCCACCACCCCCGCCGCCGACTTCGCCTCGGTGAGCGAGGCGGGCGCCACGCTCGAACGGAAGATCAGCTACACCAACCTGGGCTCGGAGCCGGTCACGCTCACGCTGTCCGGCGCGCTGCGCGACGTGCGCGGGCCGGCGATCGAGGGCGCGCTGACGACGGAGACCTCGCTGACCGTCCCCGCGTCCGGCACGGCCACGACGACCGTCACGCTGGACCCCGCCAAGCTGGAGATCGGCCGCTTCACCGGGGCGGTCACCGCGCAGGCCGGTGACGTGCGGCTGACCACGCCCGTGGGCGCCGTGCGCGAGGCCCCCATGCACATGCTCACCGTGCACACGATCGGCAGGGACGGCAACCCGCTCAACCCGAGCGCCCAGTACACCATCGACGTGGACGGGAACCTGGGCCTCCTCGGCGACCAGGCACTCGTGGGCGAGGGCACCGTCGCCGTCCGCGTCCCCGAGGGGACCGTGAGCGTGACCCAGCTCGCCTCCTGGTCCGACGGCGACGACCGGAACAACACCGCCTGGCTGATGGACCCGCAGGTCGTCATCAAGGGCGACACGGAGATCACGCTCGACGCGAGGAAAGCCTCGCAGGTGCGCTTCGACACCCCCAAGCCGGCCGAACCGCTGAACAGCAACCCTTTCGGCTACTTCCAGCGGACCATCCCCGGTGGTGAGACCTGGGCGGGTGCCTTCCCGGCCGGGCCGTGGGACAAGATGTGGGTCCTGCCGACCAAGAAGGTCACCAAGGGCGCGTTCAAGTTCGCCAGCGCGTGGACGCTGGGGCAGGCCGAGGTGGCCATGAGCGTGACCGGGCGCAAGGGGTTCACCCTGCACCCGGCCGCGCCGCAGCATGAGCGCCAGGGCCGGCAGAGCGATCACCCCGACTTCGTGCCGTTCACCGGAACGCGGGACCTGCAGGTCGTCGACGTCGGCCTCGGCCGGCCCGAAGACCTCGCCGGGCGCGACCTGCGTGGCAAACTGGTGCTGCTGGAGGCCGAACGCGGCGAGGGGTGGTCCGGCCCGGTCTGCGGCCTGCAGGTCGAGCTGGTCGGCCCGATCAGGGACGCCGGCGCCGCCGGCATCCTCGACTTCCCCGCGAAGGGCACGAACTGCACGATCCCGCTGAACGTCATCCAGATCCCGTTGACCGGCGACGCCAAGCCCATGGGCGTCAGCAACGCCTCGGTGTCCTACAAGGAGGCCATGGAACTGCGCGAACGCCTCGCCGCCGGACCGGTCACCGTCCGGGTGAGCGGAACGCCCGAGACCCCCTACAGCTACGTGCTCAAGCCGTACGAGGAGGGCAGGATCCCCGCCTCGATGCGCTACGACCTCGGCGCGCGGAGCCTGGCCCAGGTGGACATGGACCTGCACTCCGCCCAGCCGGCCGCCTTCGAGGACTTCCACTACACCTGGAAGCAGGACGACCTGTTCATGGAGCCGACGACGGTGTCGGCGTGGGGCGCGGTCGCCTTCACCGGCCCTCGCAGCCTGCCGCAGTGGGTCGGCCCGGTCGATCCTGAGGTCACACACTTGCACGGCGTGACCGCGGAGAGCCCCGACCAGACGACCACCTACGAGACCCGGTACCGGACCGAGGTGTTCGACCGGCCGGGGCGCACCAGGCAGCAGTGGTTCGCCACGCCGTCCGTGCTCGGCGCCGCGACGGCTCCGGCGAACGTCCTGTCGCTCCCCGACCCGAAGGCCGCGCCGGGCGCCGAGCTGGGCACGACCCTGCGCTGCGCCATCTGCGTGGAGGGCGACACGTTGTGGGCCGAGATCGGCGTCACGAACGGCGTCGGTGAGGACAGGGACTTCAGCACCCGGTTCTGGAAGACGGGCTTCCTCGACCCCGCGTACGAGCTGTCGTTCTCCAAGGACGGCGTGGAACTCCCGAAGGCGCCGCTCGGCCCGGCGCTGCGGAACGCGCCGGCCTTCACCATTCCCGCAGGGCCCGGCACCTACCGGCTCACCGCGAAGAACGCGACGGAACAGGCCGAATGGACCTTCGCCTCGCGGCCGGTCAAGGGCAAGCCGCAGCCGGGCTTCATGTGCGTGGGCCAGGTGCTCGGGGGCTATGCCAAGGAGTGCGGGCCCACACAGGCGGTGTTCGTCGGCTACGACCTGGGCGATGCGCTGCGGATGGACAACACCGTGGCGGCCGGCCGGTCGCACACGTTCACGGTCGAGGCCTTCCACACCCCGTCAGGGGAGGCGCAGCCGCGGATCGCCGGGCTCAAGCTGTGGGCGAGCACCGACGACGGCGCCACCTGGCGGCCCGTCGAGGTGAAGCGGAAGCACGACGGCACCTACAGCGCCACCGCGAAGTACCCGGCGCTCGGCGCGACCAAGGGCGCGGTCAGCCTGAAGGCCGAGGCGTGGGACGAGGCGGGCAACCGGCTCAAGCACACCGTGACGCGGGCCTTCGCCCTGCGCTGATCTAGCGCACGCTGAACGTCAGAGAGCCCCCGGGGGCAGGACCGGGGGCTCTCTTGCGGAATGGGCGGTATATCAGCCCATGTGCGGATAACGGTGGTCGGTCGGCGGGACGAACGTCTCCTTGATCGCCCGGGCGCTCACCCAGCGGGTCAGGTTGAAGATCGAGCCGGCCTTGTCGTTCGTGCCGGAGGCGCGGCCTCCGCCGAACGGCTGCTGGCCCACGACCGCCCCGGTCGGCTTGTCGTTGACGTAGAAGTTGCCCGCCGCGAAGCGCAGCCGCTCGGCCGCGGACGCGATCGCGTACCGGTCCTGGGCGATGATCGACCCGGTCAGCGCGTACGGGGAGACGCCCTCCATCTGGTCGAGGACCGTGTCGTAGTCGCGGTCCTCGTAGACGTGCACGCCCAGGATCGGGCCGAAGTACTCCTTGGCGAAGATCTCGTCGGTCGGGTCGGAGCACTCCAGGATGGTCGGCTTCACGAAATATCCGACGCTGTCGTCGTACGAGCCGGTGAGGACGTCGATGTTCGAGGCCGCCCGCGCCCGGTCGATCGCCGCCTTGTGCTTGGCGAACGCCCGCGCGTCGATGACCGCGCCCATGAACGTCGACAGGTCCGCGGCCACGTCGCCGACGCTCAGCGACTGGGCCGTGGCGACGAACTCGTCACGCATCCGGTTCCAGACCGAGCGCGGCACGTACGCCCGCGACGCCGCCGAGCACTTCTGCCCCTGGTACTCGAACGCGCCCCTGACCAGCGCGGTCGACAACACAGCGGGGTCGGCGGAGGGGTGCGCCAGCACGAAGTCCTTGCCGCCGGTCTCGCCGACCAGGCGCGGGTAGCCGCGGTAGGAGGCGATGTTCGAGCCGACGGTGCTCCACAGGTGCTGGAACGTCGGGGTGGAGCCGGTGAAGTGGATGCCGGCCAGCTCGGGGTGCCCGAGCGCCACCTCGGAGACGGCCTGGCCGTTGCCGGTGACGAGGTTGATCACGCCCGGCGGCAGGCCGGCCTCCTCCAGCAGTCGCATGGTGAAGTGCGCGGCGAACTGCTGGGTGGGCGACGGCTTCCAAACAACGACATTGCCCATCAAAGCGGCAGAAGTCGGCAAATTTCCGGCAATGGCGGTGAAGTTGAACGGCGTGATCGCCAGCACGAACCCTTCGAGCGGGCGGTACTCCATCCGGTTCCACACGCCCGGCGACGAGATCGGCTGGTCGGCGTAGAGCCGGCGCGCGTAGGCCACGTTGAACCGCAGGAAGTCGATCAGCTCGCAGGCCGCGTCGATCTCCGCCTGCTGCGCCGACTTCGACTGGCCCAGCACGGTCGCCGCGTTCAGCGTCGCCCGCCACGGGCCGGACAGCAGGTCGGCCGCCTTCAGGAAGATCGCGGCCCGCTCGTCGAACGACAGCGCCCGCCAGGCGGGAGCCGCGCGCAGCGCGCTGTCGACGGCGTCCTGCACGTCCCGGGCCGTGGCGTCGTTGGCACGGCCCAGGACGGAGGCATGGTTGTGCGGCTGCACCACGTCGATGGCGGCGCCGCCGCCGAGGCGCTGCTCGCCGCCGATGGTCATGGTCAGGTCCAAGGAGGCGCCGGCCAGCTCCTTGATGCGGTCCGCCAGCGCCTCCCGCTCGGCGCTGCCCGGCGCGTAGCCGAAGATCGGCTCGTTCGCGGGAACGGGAACGTTGCTGATGGCATCCATTTACTTACCCCCAAGGGCACGAAGGAAGAAGGCGACGTTGGCGGGGCGCTCAGCGAGGCGGCGCATGAAGTAGCCGTACCAGTCATCGCCGTAGGGGACGTAGACGCGGACCGTGTGGCCGGCCCCGGCCAGGGCCTCCTGCCGGTCGGTCCTGATTCCGTAGAGCATCTGGAACTCGTGGTCGCCCACCGTCCGCCCGAACCGGTCGGCGAGCAGCTCGGTGATGGAGATCATGCGGTCGTCGTGCGTCGCCACCATGGGGTATCCGTTCCCCGCCATGAGGATCCGCAGGCATCGCGCGTACGCCTTGTCGACATCGGTCCTGCCCTGGTGCGCGACGGAGGCGGGCTCACGGTAGGCCCCCTTGACCAGGCGCACCCTGGAGCCCTCGGCCGCCAGGTCGCGGCAGTCCTCCTCGCTGCGGAGCAGGTACGCCTGGATCGCCACGCCCGTCGACGGGTAGTCCTCGCGCAGCTTGCGCAGGATGCCCAGCGTCGAGTCGACGGTGGTGTGATCCTCCATGTCGAGCGTGACGGTCGAGCCGCCCGCCGCGGCGGCCGCGCAGATCTCGCGGGCGTGCTCCAGGGCCATCGCGTCGTCGAGCCGCTGCCCGACGGCCGACAGCTTCACCGAGACCTCGCCTCTGGCGCCGAGCTGGAGCGGCCGGACGGCCTGCAGCAGCGTGATGTAGGCGTTCGCGGTGTCCTCGGCGGCCCGCGCGTCGCGCGTCTCCTCGCCGAGGTGGTCGACGGTCACCGCCAGGCCGGCGTCGCGCAGGCGTTCGATGGCGTCACGGGCCTCCTGGACGCTCTCACCCGCGACGAACCGCTGGACCACCTTCTTGGTGAGCGGAAAGCCTGACACGGAGCGGCGGACGAGCCCGCTCCTGGAAGCGGCGAGCAGCAGTTGACCCAGCATGGTTCCAGTCTAGAAAACGCAGCTCAGAGGGGGCCATCGACGGGCGTAACGCCCCATGTGGGAGGCTGTCATACAAATGCACAACACCACGGATCTGCAAGAGATCGTCGACGAGATCGCCACCCTTCTCGGGGCGTCCGCGACGCTGGAGGACCGCTCGTTCCGCCTGCTGGCCTACGGGGCGCAGCACGGCGACATCGACACCGTCCGCCAGGAGTCGATCCTGCGCCGGCGCGCCACCGGCGAGGTGCGCGAATACTTCGAACGCTACGGCATCGCCAGGGCCGGCGGCCCGGTCCGGATCCCCGAGGACGCCGCGCTGAAGGTTCTGGCCAGAGTGTGCTGGCCGCTGCGTCACGGCGATGTCACCTACGGTTACCTGTGGTTGCTAGACTCCGGCGAGCTCACCGACGAGCTGCTGCGGCCGGCCGCGCCGCTCGTGTCCAGGGCCGCCGCCGCGCTCGCCCAGGAGGCCATGAGCCGCCAGGACCTCGGGCGCGGCCTGCTGGCCCTGTTCTCCGCCGACCCCGAGGAGCGCGCCGGCGTTTCCATCGAGGTGCCCGGCCCGGTCGCCGCCGTCGCCGTCCGCGAGTCGCAGGAGCGCGTGGCCACCCTCTGGACACTCCCGCGCGGCGTCCTGGCCCGCACCGGCTCGCCCGTCGCCCTGCTCACCCCCGCCCACCTCGCCGGCGAGGTGGCGCAGACCCTCCAGACCGCGTACGGCACCGCGGCCGGCATCGGCGCCCCCCGCACCGACCCGGCCGACGCCTGGCTGAGCTGGCGCGAGGCCCGCCAGGCACTGCGCATCGCCGAGCACTTCCCCCGGCACGCCCCCATCGCCCGCTGGGAGGACCTGGGTGTGCACCGCCTGCTGGCCCGGCTGAGCCAGCCGGACCTGCGCGAGCTGGCCGCCGAGACGGCCGCGCTGGACGCCGAGCTGGCCCACACCGTGGAGGTCTATCTCGACCTCGGCGGCCACGTCCAGAAAAGCGCCGCCGAGCTCGGCATCCACCGCCAGACGCTCTACTACCGGCTGGGCAAGGCCGAGCGGCTCACCCACCGCGAGCTGACGGACGGCGACGACCGGCTGGCCCTGCACCTGGCCCTCAAGGCCGCCCGGCTGCGCACCCAGGAGCCCGGATGACCGCCCCTCCGGCCTGCGCGCCCAGGAGCCCGGATGACCGCCCCTGCATGGAGTCGGCAGGCGGCTGGTGCCGCCTGCCGGAGTAGGGACGGGGGAGTCAGGCGCAGGCCGACTCGTAGACGCGGATGAGCTCCTGGCTGACGCGCTCCCACGAGTAGCGCGAGCGGGCCCGGTCGGCGCCCGCGTAGCCGAGCGCGGTACGCAGGGTCGGGTCCCACAGCAGCTCGCGGGCCAGCCGAGCGGTGCTCGCCGGCCGGTCCGGCGGCACCAGCAGGCCGGTGACGCCGTCGACGATGGAGTCGAGGTGCGCGCCGACGGCCGAGGCGATCACCGGGACGCCGCAGGCCATGGCCTCCAGCGCGACGATCCCCGTCACGGCCTCGCGCGGCACCGACACCACGGCGTCCGCGCTGCGCATCAGCTTCGGCACCGCGGCCCGCTTGACGTGGCCGAGCAGCGTCACGCGGTCGGCGACGCCGAGCTGCTCCGCCAGCGCCTGCAGGCGGCGCGCGTCGCGGTCGTCGTTCAGGTCTTCGAGCTCGGGGCCGCCGGCGATGACCAGCTCGACGTCGTTGAGCCCCTGCAGGGCCCGCACGATGGTGTGCGCGCCGCGATCGGTGCTCAGCGGGCCGACGTGAAGGAGGCGCTTGTGGGTGCCCCGCGTGGCCATCGCGCCGCGGCGCTGGAACTTCTCGGTGTCCACGCCGTAAGGGACGATGGCGATGTTGTTGCGCGGCACGCCGAGCCGGATCAGCGCCGACTCCTCGTCGCCCGAGCCCGCGATGACCGCGTTGGCCCGGCGGCCGAGCGCCCGCTCCAGCTCCTTGTGCGTGGCGTCGGACATGTGGAAGGTCTGCGTGACCGGCACGCTCAAATCCTTGGCTCCTGCCACGGCGGCCAGGCCGGAGGTCCACGAATGGGCGTGGATCACGTCGGGCCGCTCCTGCTTCCACCGCAACGACAGATGCTCGCCCACCTGGTTGAGGTAGGGGGCGACATCGTCGGCCGTCAGCTCCTGGGCCGGTCCCGCGTCGATCTGCTCGAGCGTGACGCCCGGGGCCACCCGCGTCTTGGGCTTGCCCTCGGCGTTGTCACGACGGGAGTAGATGGTGACGTGGTGCTCACGGCCCAGCTCACGAGCGACAGAAAGGATGCGGTGACGCCGGTTTCCCCCGGCAGAAGCGACAATGGCGATATTCATGGCAGCACACCTCAGCATGGAAAGCGCATTAAAGGTGTGCCTGCGTCTTAGGCACGTCGTTCTATGCCCTCGACAATACCCAGGTTTACCCAGATCGCAAACCCCCGCAGATCAGACGCCTCGGAGCGCGAGCACCACGATCTCGTCCCACACCTGGCCGCCCGAGAACGCGGCCCGGTCCGCCTCCACCGTCTTGACCACGGTGGAGGGCGCCTGGCCCGTGCAGCGGCCGAGCACGTCGGCCAGCCGCTCCTCGCCGTACGGCTCGCCGCGGTCGTTCCTGGAGGAGATCAGCCCCTCCGAATAGACCACCAGCGTCTCGCCCGCGGCGACGGTCAGCGTCTCGGTCCCGGTCTCCGCCTCCGGCGCGATGCCCAGCGGCACACCGCCGCCCGCCGCGAAGCGCACGGCGCCGTCGGCCTGCAGCAGCGCGGCGGGATGGTGCCCGGCCGAGGACAGGCTGATCTTCCGCCCCTGCACGAACCCGGCCACCGCCATCACGAACATGCCGGTGCCCTGCGCGACCAGGGCCTCGTTGACCTTGCGCATCACCAGGTCGGGATCGGTCTCCCAGGTGCTGAGCACTCTGAGCCCGCCGCGCACCATGGCGCTGACCGACGCGGCCTCCTCGCCCTTGCCGGCCGCTCCGCCGAGCGCGAACGCCCATCCGCCGGACACCGGGAACACGTCGTAGAACTCCGCTCCGACCGACGATCCCGGGTGATAGACGGCCGCCGCCTCGTAGCCGGGCACATCGGGCAGGTTGAGCGGCGCCACGCTCGCCGACAGCGCGTCCGCGGCCTGCGAACGGCTCTGGAAGCTGGTCTGGGCGCGCAGCGCCAGCCCGAGCTGCAGCCCCACCTCCTGCATGACGGCGAGGTCGGCCAGCGCGAACGGCTGCTTGTCGTGCGTGCGCACCAGCGTCAGCACGCCGTCCCTGGCGCCGATCGGCACGCACAACATCGAGCCCGCGGCCATCGCCGTCAGCAGCGGCCCGTCGGCGCAGAAGCCCAGCAGCGTCTCGTCGTCCACCATCTCCCGCACCACGCCGGAGCCGCGCTCCAGCACCTGCAGCACGGCCTGGCTGCCCGAGGGGTCGGCGGACTCCACCTGCCGGACCAGCTCGCCGATCGGCTGGTTCTTCGGCGCCACCACGACAGAGCGGCGGGGGAGCCCGTCGCGGACCACGTCCGCGATCACCCAGTCCGCCCACTCGGCCGCCAGCAGCCGCGTCGCCCGCGGCAGCGCCACCGGGCGCCGCAGCGACTCCTCGTCGAGCAGGAGCGCGGCCATCTTGGACAGCAGATCCTGCCGCTTGGCCGCCGCCAGCAGCAGCGCGCCGTCGGCCTGCTCGGGCCGCTGCCCGCCCGGCTCGGGAAGCTGCACCTCGGTCGGCAGCGCCACCACCGCCACCATCTGCTGCGGCTCGCCCGGCATCGTCAGCCGGGTCAGCGCCAGTTGCACCGTGTGCGTCCGCCCCTGGTGCGCCAGCCGCGTCTCGAACGCCGCCGGCTGCCCCGTCTGCAGCACCGACGTCAGATGCGACCGGAACGCCGCCCGCCGGGACACGTCCACCAGCAGCGGGAACGACCGGCCGACCAGATAGCCGTCGGGGCTGCCCAGCATCCGCGAGGTCTCAGGGTTGATCCGACGGACCACTCCGCCGCCGTCCAGCACGGCGACCGGCACCGGAAAGGCCCGGAAAACCTGGCGCAGCAGCTTCAGCTCGCGCTGCCCGCTGTCCTTCTTGCCGGTCGCCCGCTTGGGCGCTTTACGCAGCTCCAGCCTGGCCTCGGCCAGCAGTTCGGCGGCGGTGTCGAGCTCCGCGAGCGCGGCGTCGAGGGTAGGGGCGAGGTCGGAGGGGTAGGCGGTCCTGGCTTCGCGCAACGAGGAGACACGCCCGGCCAGCGCGTCCAGCGCGTGCTCGAGGTCCGGCATGGTCATCCTCTGACGCTACGCTACGCGGGATATTGGTAGCCATATCGGGTAGAGGCTTGTTGCTATGGAATCGACTGCGATGATCACTCCCGGTCTCGCCCGCGACCTGGCAGCGCTGGGACGCCTGGGCGAGGACACCTCGACGGAGAGCGTCCTGCGCGGCCTGACCTCCGCGCTGGCCGCGGGTGTCCCCGGCTGCTCGGGAGCCTCCGCCGAGCACTGGCGCGACAGCAGGGTCGTCGTCTCCAGCTCCCACAGCGAGCTCATCATGCTCGTCGAAGGCGAGCGCGAGATCGGCGAGGGCCCCTCTGTCGAGGCTCGCTCCAGCGGTGGCCGCGCCACCGTCGCCGACGTGCTCAAGGAGACCCGCTGGCCCCGCTACGACGCGCTGGCCACCCGCTGGGGCGTGCGCTCCGTGCTGGTCGTCCCCATCGACGTCGCACCCGCGCTGCTGCTCGTCGGCCTCTATTCCGTACGCCCCACGGCCTTCTCCCCGCAGGGCGCGCACTCCCTCGCCGAGATGCTGACCGAGCAGGTCGGCGTGGCCATGGCCAACATGTGGGACTTCGACGAGGTACGCACCGACGCCGCCCAGCTCCAGGAGGCGCTCGCCGGACGTTCGGTGATCGATCAGGCCAAGGGCATCATCATGCAGACCAGCAACTGCACCGCCGAGGCCGCCTTCGAGGAGCTGCGCCGGATCTCCCAGCACCACCAGGTCAAGGTGGCCGACCTGGCCAGGTTGCTGGTCGACGAGCACCAGCGCAAGTCGAAGCGCTGACCCTGGTCGAGCGAGGCTCACCCAATGGCGGCCAACGCGTCGTCGAGCGTGTCGAAAAGCGGCAGCCGCTGCGCCAGCCCGGTGATCCACATCACCTTGGACTTGGAGTACTCGACTCCGATCAGCGCGAACCTGGTGTCCGAGGCCAGGCTCGTCTGCCAATGGTGGACGATCAGCCCGAGCGCGCGCGAGTCCATGAACGTCACCCCGGCCAGGTCCAGAATCAGATCCGAACCCGCCATCGACAGGTAGTCCGCGAACTGCTCGCGTGTCGTGGCGTCGAGCACACCGTCGACTTTGATCACCGTGATCTCGTCCACGGTCGACGACGTCAGGCTCAGAGCCGCCGCGGACCCTTCACCATTCTCCGGCATTGTCACGTGGCAACCCTACTGTCACCACGCGAGAGAGGAATACTTCTGACGACATGGGGGACACTGGATCCGAAGTCCAGCAGAGGGCTTCCGTCTCGAGAGTAGAGCGAGGCGTGCCTCTGCCTGGGCTTTTATCCTTGGGGAGGCCGCCTGCGATCCATATGAGGAGCAGCGATGGCTGTGCAGGAATACATCCTCGAGGAGATGACCGCCGAAGACCTCCTGGCCGAGATGACCAGGGAAGAGACCCCCGACGGCCACAGGGAGCGGCTGCGCGAGCGCATCGTCGAGATGCACCGGCCGCTGGCGATGGAGATCGCCCGCCGCTACCGTTACCGTGGCGAACCTTTGGAGGATCTCCTCCAGGCCGCGTATGTTGGCCTGATGAAAGCCGTCAACGGCTTCGACCCGACCCTCGGCCACGCCTTCCGGGGTTACGCCGTCGTCACGATGACCGGAGAGGTCAAGCGCCATTTCCGCGACCGCACCTGGGCCATCCGCGTGCCGCGCCTCTACCAGGAGCGCCGCTCGGAGCTCAACAGGCTCGTCGCCGACCTCAGCCAGGATCTCGGCAGGTCGCCGACGGTGGCCGAGCTGGCGGCCAAGATGAACATCACCGAGGAGGACGTCCTGCTGACGCTCGACGCCTCCGCCGCGTACAGCACCCTGTCGCTCGACGCGCCGCTCGGCACCGACGACGACGCCGCCTCGCTCGGCGACGTCATCCCCGAGGACGACGACACGCTGAGCAACATGGTCGACCGGGAAGCCGTCAAGCCGCTCATCGACGCGCTGCCCTCCCGTGAGAAGCACATCCTGTTGCTGCGTTTCTTCGGCAACATGACGCAGGCCGAGATCGCGGCGGAGTTCGGGATCTCCCAGATGCACGTCTCACGCATCCTCCGCAAGGTTCTCGACCAGCTGCGCACCGAGCTGGTCGGCTGATAGGTGGGCCGCTGGGTGAACGAGGACGTAGAGCCTCAGCCGGGCTTCACGAGCCCGCCGCCCGGCGTGCCCGTGAAAAGGCTGCACTTCCGCCTGCCGGATCTGCCGCAGGTCCGGCAGTTCGCCGAGGACGAAGCACGCGCCGCCGGCATGCCCGACGAGGCGATCGGCGACTTCGTCATCGCCGTCAACGAGGTGGCCACCAACGCCGTCACGCACGGGGCCGAGCGCGGGTTCCTGCGCACGTGGCTGGTGAGCGGCGACCTGATCGTCGAAGTGCACGACGAAGGCGCCTGGAAGCCCGGTCCGCTCCCGGGGTCCGTGGGCGGCATGGGGTTGTGGGTGGCCCGCCTGCTCTCCTCCGACCTGACCCTGCGGGTCGGCAGAGGCGGCAGCACCGTCATCATGCGGTTCCCCGGCAAGGGAGGCTGAACGTCTCTCCCCGGTCGGCAGCGGGGGACCCGCCGCGTCCGGACTTCGCCTGCGGAAGACCGCCGCATCCGGGCTCAAGCCGAGGGAGACCGCCGCATCCGGCGATCTCCCTCGTTCATTGCCATGATCCGAGCTGTCAACGGCGGGTACGGTTACGGCCGCGCCAGTTGCTGTAGCCGCTGCGGATGCCGGCCGTGCCGACGCCCGCCTGATGCAGGGCCAGCAGAGCCAGACCCAGCAGCACGAACGTCATCCCGGTGAAACCCCCGGGAATCCGGGCGCCCACCAGGTCGAGCAGGAAGCCCAGCCCGAAGATGATCGCTGCGACGATTGCGAGCATGTCACCTCACCTCATTCAGTGGGTCCGGTCGCCCGAGAGGGGCTGATGGGTGGACAGGGCCAGGAGCCGCTCCAGGACGCTCCTGTAGTCGCGCAGGGCCAGGCGCAGCTGCTCGGTGTCCGCCGTCTCGGCGTCCTTCCAGCGGTCGCGCAGGGCGTTCGTACGGGTGGTGAGGCTGCTGGTGAGCGACTCCACGACCTCGCCCACGAGACCGTCCGCCCGCTGCACCGCCTCGGAGGGGTCGTCGACGAAGCCCGCCTGCAGGTCGCGCCAGCGGCCCTGCACCTCGGTGGGGTCCTGGTCGAACAGGGAGACCTCGTCGGGAGCCGCGTGCGCCGGGCGCTCGTCGGCCGCGACAGGGGTGTGCGCGGGGTCGGGGTCGGGGTCGGGGTCGGTCAGCATGTCGCCGGTCCTGGCATAGGGGTCGCGGTAGGCCGCGTCGTCCTCTGGGGCGCCGGGGGTGACGGTGGTGCTGCCGGGGGTTCCGGGGGTCGTGTACTCGTCGTCGGTGCGGGGGCTCTGGGGGTCCTCGTCGTCGACGCTGTCACGGTCGTACGCGTCGTGACGCACGTCCGCCTCATCGCCGTCGCCGGCCGTCTCCCGCTTGGGGAGGTCACTCCGGGGGTACGGGTCGCGCTCGTCGTCGTTGGCATAGGGGTGGCCGGGGTCGTCGGGGGAGTAGCCGGCACTCTCATCGCCCGGCCCTCTCGTGGCGTCGCCGGGCGGGGTGCCGAACTCGTCATCCCGGTCGGCCCGGTCGTCGGCGCCGTCCCTGGTCCTGTCGTCGGCCGTCTGGGACGGCACCTTCAGCTCGTCACTCATATCGTCGTCACCGTCCTTGGGTGGTCTCGTGCAGCAATTCCTCGAACAGCGCGCGGTAGTGCACCATGGCCTGCCGGAGCTCCTCCGTGGAGGCCTCCTTCCTGGCCGCGCGCCCGCTGATCTCGTGAGCCGTCCGGTAGTGGTCGAGCGTCGCCGCGTGGCCCACCGACAGGTCGGACACGCGCTGCTCGAAGTCCTCCGTGGGATAGCCCCGCTCCGCCATGACGGCGGTGACCAGCTGGTCGGCCTCCGTCACCGCGAACCCGGGCGCGTCCACGAAGCGCTCCTGCACCTCGGTCCAGCGGCCGGCGTAGCTGTCGCGCGACTCATCCGTCAGGGGGCGGATGTCGAGCTCCGAGTGCCGCTGCTCACGGCTGAGCAGCTCCTGCTCCGCGTCGCGGCGGTTGTCGCGCTCGGCGACTATGCGTTCGTACTCCGGGCCGAAACGTTCGCGGAGATGGGTGCGACGCTTCTGCTGCTGCAGTACGACAAAACCCACTGCGGCGAGCGCCACCACCACGACCACGACGACGGCCACCCAGATGATGGTGGTCATATTGTTCGCCTCCGGTCTCTGTGTTGAGACCAGCGACTTCCCTCTATGGGCAGGTCGAAACTAGTTTCAGCCAGTCTCGAGACCCTTCCTGGCGGCTGCCAGCACGGACGCGACATGTGAGCCGGATGGGGCCACAGGGGTCTCGCCGAACCCTTCGGCG
Organism: Nonomuraea sp. NPDC002799; assembly: GCF_053592075.1. Lineage (NCBI taxonomy): Bacteria > Bacillati > Actinomycetota > Actinomycetes > Streptosporangiales > Streptosporangiaceae > Nonomuraea > Nonomuraea sp. NPDC002799. The sequence goes on along the minus strand of NZ_JBSFVA010000003.1, from coordinate 27,544 downwards.
GCGTCGTAGCGCACGTCCAGCCCCGCGTCGACCAACCGCTGCGCCCACCGCAGAGCCGTGTTCAGCCGCTCGGCCGCCGGCGGCTTCCCCTGAGCCGCGGCCGACAGATTCCGCAGATTGGTGGCGGGCCCGGACTGGGAGTGCTCGCGGGCCAGCGTCCAGGGGATGGCGGCGCTGTGGTCGAGCATCGGCTTGGCGAGCCCGGCGGCCCGCTTCGCCTGAAGCACCCCGGACTCGCTCACCCCGAAGTGAACGGCCAGCTCCTGCACGCTCATCCCCTCGCTGACGAGCCTCGCCAGCTCCTTGCGATCAATGGTCGGCTTACGCCCCACCAGGCGGCCTCCGCTCCTGTTTTCCGTGTGCGCGCGCACCTCTGATGTGCGCTAAGGTTATGACGTCCCGCCCCGCAAGGGGCGGCCGACACAGCCGGGACGTAGCGCAGCTTGGTAGCGCACTTGACTGGGGGTCAAGGGGTCGCAGGTTCAAATCCTGTCGTCCCGACCAGATTTTCACTGGTCGATAAGGGTGTCACTCGAATGGGTGGCACCCTTTTGCATTGGTGAGTGACTAACTGAGTGACTAGCGCCGAAGATGTCATCCATCACCGCAGCTCCTTGCAGGAGTACGGGGCGGATCTGCTTACGGTAGACGGCTTCGGTGACCGCCGTGCCGCTGTGGCCGACCAGGCGTGCGATGTCCTCCAGGGGAACACCCGAGTTGGACAGCAGTGAGACGAAGCTGTGCCGCATCTCCCGGGGCGTCCAGTAGTAGGCAGGCATGCCAGCGTCGTTCACGATCTTCCGGAACGCTCTTCGTATGTTGTGAGCGTCGAGCGGCGTGCCCACGAGGGACGCAAAGACCAGGCCGTGATCCTTCCACCTCTTCCCCGCCTCCCTCTTCTCCCTTCGCTGCTGCTCCTTGTGCGCCCTGAGCGCCTCTACACACCGCTTGGGCAGCGCCAGTGATCTCCGTGAGCGCTTGGTCTTGGTATCGCCTCCCTCGCGTACAGAGCGCCACACGGCGATCCACGGCGGGATGTCCTTATCCAAATCGCCGATGAGATCGACCTCCCTCCAGGTGAGTGCCCGCAACTCCTCCGTACGAGCACCAATCAGTAGCGAGAGCACGACGTAGGCGTACAGACGGGTGCCCTCGGCAGCGTCGAGCAGAGCAGTCGCCTGGTCGAGAGTGAGAGACTTGGACGGCCGGCCTTGCTTGCCTTCGGGGATCTCGCAGAGGCCCACGACATTGCGCTTCACCTTGTCGCGGGCCTGGGCGAACTTGACCGCCCGATTCAGGCACGAGTGGAGCAGTCGCACCGTACGGGCACTGAGGACCTTGGCCTTACCGACCAGCCACCGGTCTATGTCCTCGGCACTCAGCTCCCGCAGTTTGCGAGCGCCCAGGTCCGAGATGATGTGCTTGTCGCATAACGTTCGGTAGTTGGTGAGCGTGTTCTTGTCACGACCATGCAGACCATAAGTGAGCCAGTTCCTCATAGCGTCCGCGACTGTGTAATTGGCTGGGCCGCTCGCGAGCCCATCCTCGTAGTCGCGGATGATCTCTTTGAGCTTGGTTTTAGCTTCGGTCTTGGTTTGGCCGCTCGCCTTTTTGACAGTGCGCTTTCCAGCGGGGGTATAGCCGACCGTCAGCGAGGCGATCCAGCGTTGACGCTTTTCGTCCCAATGCAGCCCTCCATCTCCCCGACTACGTCGCTTAGTCATCAGACCGCCCTCGCTTCCTGCTCCAAAAGAGCGATGTACTCCGCGATAGCCGAGGCGGGCACCCGTCGATTGCGTCCGGCTTTTACGCTGCGAAGACGTCCAGATCGGATCTGTTCATAGAGGTACCGGCGCGACAGGCGGAGAACGACGCCGGTCTCTTCGACGTCGTACAACGCTTGACCAGGGTAAACGACAGGCTTCCTACGGGTCGGCATGAAAAGGTACTCCGTTCACGGTCTGATAGTTGATCAGGCTGCAAGCGGTGTGGACGAACTACATGCCTGTTCGTAGGCAAGTTCTTCGCGTCCTGCTCGATTGTATTCGCGGGCTTGTGCCGCTGCCGTGTTGGCTAAGAGCGCGTCTCCGGTAGTTTTCCACCCGGTTCCGGCATAGGTGAGGTCGCCGATGATGAGCGTCGTTTCGTCGTCAACGTTGGCTTGACAGCCGAACGCATCGGAAGCATATTCGCGTCCATTGTCCTGGGAACGACGGTAGCGGACGCGTGCAGCGCGTAGAGCGGCGAAGGTGGTGGAGTAGCGACGGGCTTTGGTGAAGAAGTGCCCACCGAAGCCAAGCATGTGCGCCCAGCGGCGCAGACCGTCGAATCCAGCGTGTCGGGGATGGCCGAGATCCCAGCAGGCGGCGATCAGCCGTTCGGCATGGATTCCATGTCGGTTCGCATACTGCTTGATCGAGATGCGGTCCAGCCGGCGAGAAACGTGTCCAGTAATCTCTGTGCCTTTGGTGGCGTACTTGGCGAGATAGGCCGCGACCATGGTGTCGGTGACGGGGGCGTCTGCTCGAAGGGTCAAGGACCGGACGTCCAGCTGATCGCCCCAGGAAATGGGCCAACCGGTGGGCCGTTCCTCGTGTCCGTCGGTGGTGAAGCGGATAACGGTGGCGGCGTGCCGGACTGCGTCAGCCAGGTCGTCAGCGGTGATGTCGTCGGGTGGGGCGATGACGGCGGTGGGGTCATCGGGGTCCAGGCCGTCGAGGCGGAGGAGGGCGTGGAAGTGCACGGCTCCGCGTCGCTGGTATTCGGCGGCTTTGCCATGGGCGATGCGGACGCGAGGTAGTCCGCGGCGGCGGGCTATGCGGTTGAGGTGGCGTTCCATGGCTTGTTTAGTGCGGCGCCAGAGTTCTCCTGCGTGGTTGTTCCACACGACGTGGTGGTCGTGGTCGTAGCAGTCCAGGCAGAGGGGTTGGCCGATACGTTGGTCAGTACATTCATGGCGGGCGAAACAAACTTGAGGGATGTGGTGGGAGCAGAATTCGGCGGTGCGCCGGGCGTGGCAGGGTTCGGGACGGCACGTGCAACGACTCTTGTCGGTGCAGGTGTGGATGCGGACGTGCCGGGTGTGGACGATGCCGAAAGTGGGGGCAGTGAAGGTGGCGAACACGGCCGGGTGGGTGGTGACAGTCTCAGGGACGCCTTTGCCGCCGGCCAGGCCGGAGCGGACGAGGTGATAGGCGTCGCGGCGGTAGGTCTCGGCGCAGGAGGGGCAGACGGTGGTGCGGCGGTTGCCGCAGGCTTTGTAGATGACCCGGTCGGGCAGGGCCGAGGTCGGCACGGTGCCGGTCACCACACCGGTGCGGGTGTCAACGGTGTGCAGGTCACCATACAGACGAATCGGGGCGGTGCATCCGGCGGCGGACCAGACATGATCGAGCCAGTCGAAGTAGCCGTCACCGGCGCGGGCCAGCGCGTGCTCTTGTGCGAACAGGGCCGCAATGGCGGGAAAGCGGGTAGGGCGGGTTTCGATGTTCGCCCCCGTGCCCGGGAGAGTGAGCTGTTGCCCGCTCTTTCCGGGGACGGGAGCCAGCGTCGAAGAATCCGACGAGCTGGAGGTCATGGGCGGCTCCCGTTGAGGGTGCCGTCGAGGTGGCCGAGCAGGGCTGCGGCGAGGTCAGTGGTGATGCCGAGATGGTCAGCGAGGATGGCTGCGGTGACCGGTTGGTCGCTGCCTTGCCGGTGAGCGAAGACGGCCATGCGTGCGCCCTGGAGGAGTTCGTCAGGGATGGCGATGACAGGCTCGATCGCGGGTGTGTCGGTGCGCGGGATCTCCGCTGTCACTGTCGTGATCGTCTCGTTGGCGCGTTCCGGTGGAGCGCTGATGTGATCGGGAGTTGTTTTGCTCGCCGGGGTGCCGGACAGGGCGAGTTTGGTGAGAGCGAGGAAGGCCAGGGCCGGGACGGCGCTCAGGAGCCATCCGCTGGGGCTGGATTCGGCGACCGCGAGTTGTGCGGCGATGGACAGCGCGGCGGCGGCGATGAGGACCAGCATGGGATAGACGACGGAGGCTCCGGCGCGCTTGCGGCGGCGGATTTCCAGGCCGGCGGCGGTGGGGGTGAGTTCGGAGATGATGGCGTTGGCCCAGCCGAACCAGTCGCCGGTGCCGGCGGGTACGTGGTGCATGGTCCAGTCGTGGACGTGGGTGAAGGACGCTGCTCCGGCCATGCCACCGATGAGGAGCAGGATGCCGACTTGGGCGATGGACTCCAGGCGTTCGCTTCGTTTGCTGGAGGAGGGCATGAGGTGGCTCCTTTCAGGTGTCAGCCGGGGTGCGGGTCAGCGGCTGGAAGCAGTCGCCGCAGGTGATCGAGGCGCTGGCGAGCAGAGTTTCGGCGATGCTCACGACTCGGTGGCAGGCGCAGACGGCGTCCACGAAGGTGATCTCATACGGCGAGCTGTGCTCTGCCGTGTAGATGAGGTCGGTGGTGGGCAGGTCCCAGCCGGTGACACGGGGCGTGATGCCGCACAGAGGGCAGGATCGTGATGCTCCGCCGCGTCGTTTGAGGGAGCGCTCCAGGTTGCGCCCGCCGGTCCAGGTGCGAGCCACCATGAAGTCGATGCCTGCGGCGGTGATGACTTGAAGCAGGCGGGCGCCGCGGCGATTGCGGTGCTGGCGCAGTCGCCTGGTGAGGTTCCCGGCGGTCCAGCCGATGTAGTGGCGGGCGTGTTTGTATGGCTGGGTGAAGTGCAGCAGGTAGACAGTCCCGCCAGTGGTGGCGGTCATGGAGTGTCACCGCCCCAGCGCTGTTGCGCGGCCTGGCGGGTGATGGTTAAGGGGCGGGCGATGTCTGCCCAGGAGTAGCCCTGTGCACGGAGGCCGGTGACGGCGTGCGCGATGGCGGTGTCGAGTTCGTCGATGAGGTCGACGGCGTCGGCGAGTGCTTCGACGTCGCCGGTGGCGATGCGGCGGCCGTAGGCGCGGATGGCGCGTCGTAGGAAGGCGGCGTACTGGTCGTTCTCGACCACGCGTCGTGGGCCATCAGATGTCAAGGCGGGGTTGCCGGTGCGGTCGGCTTCGGGCATGCCTGACGGCACGGTGCAGGTAGGCTGCATGAGTCCACGTCCTTCGCTTTTCGCAGGTGGAGATGTGGGGGTGCAGGGGCCGGAGAAGCTGTCCAGGCGGTTCCGGCCCTTGCGCGTTGTCAGGGCATGAGCCAGCCGCTGATGTCGCGACTGGCGGTGACGATCAGTACGGCGGCGCAGTAGCAGCACCCGGCGTAGTGCGGGCCGTAGCGGCTGTAGATGTAGTCGTCCTCATCCCAGAACCGCAGTTCGGCGGCCTGGCAGCGAGGACAGCGCAACGCGCTGGTGATCAGGTCGTAGGCCCGGTCGTGCATGCACCACGGGCAGTAGATAGGCGTCTTCGGCCTGGTGGTGATGAACCAGTCGGCCGAGCTGAGCATGGGCGCGGTGTTGAAGCAGTCGTCTCCGTCGCACTGCACGCGCCAGTTCCGCACATCGGGGCTGCCATCCGCCCGGTACGCCTTGATGATCATGGGTGCTCCCTTCGGGGCGAGGTGTCAGGCGGCGAGTCGCTGCCGGGATGCGCGGGGCCGGCGGCCGTCACGGCGGATGGCGACGGCGTAGTCCGCGATGTGGGCGATGTCGCTGTCGGTCAGATAGGCGACCTTGATCTTGTGGGGGGTGCCGCCTTCGGCGATCAGGTAGCACACGCCCTGACTGGTCGGCGGAATCTCGGTGGCGCTGTAGCCGGAGCCGGACCAGCCGTCGCCGAGGATGATGTCGCTGGAGCCGGTGGAGGTGCAGCGGAAGGCGGCGCGGTAGCCGAACAGGTCACGCATCGACTTGGGGATGATGTCGACGCTGGGCCGCTGGGTGGCGGCGACCACGATGACGCCGGCGGCTCGGCCACGGGCGACCAGGTCACGCAGCAGGGCGATGAATTCGCGTTGCTGGCGCTCATCGCCCACGGTGGCCGAGAAGTAGGCGATCTCATCGATGATGACGACGATGACGTTGACGTCGTCGTACTGATCGATTTTGCGGCGGCGGCGGGCCATCAGCCAGGAGTAGCGGTTGTTCATCACCTGCTGCAGACGGCGCAAGGTGATGATGGCCTCATCGATGTCGGGGCCGACGAACTTGTCGGCGGCGGGGGCGAGCATGCCGAGCTCGACTTGTTTGCCGTCCAGCAGGACGAGCCGGGTACGGTCGCACAGCACGGCGTGGCAGCCGATGCACTGCACCAGGCCGGACTTTCCGCCGCCCGGCTCTCCTGCGGCCAGAAGGTTGCGGTAGATCAGCGGCAGGTAGACCGGTCGGCGCATCTCGTCGATCCCGACGAAGATCGGGTCATACATCGACATGATCGGCCCGATCGGCACCCCACCGGCGGCGGGCGCACGGGTAATGGTGGTCATGCTCGTGTGTCTCTTTCCGGGAGAGAGTGAGAAGGGCCGTGCGGGATGCCAGAAGGCCAGGCCCGCACGGACCATCGATACGCAGAGCCACGGGCTAAGGGGCCACGGGCTTGGGGCTAGGGGGTGACCACGCCGTGATAGGTGTTCTCGGCGTGGACCTTGGCCATGTGCTCCTGGGTGATGGCGGTGGCGCGGTATTCCACCGGGCCGAAGGCGCGTACGGCGCTGTAGTAGCTACCGCCTCCGCTGTATTCAGGGGTGACGCCGAGGAGGGCGGCCACGCGGTCCACTTCGACGCGTTCGGCCTGATCGATGTTGCCGTCATCGGCCACGTCGGTGGGAGTGACGCTGTAGCTGACGGTGGCCCCGAAGTTGACGGGCACGCCGGGCTCGCCGTCGAGGAAGTCGGCCAGGGCGCGCAGCCCGTCAATGAGCTGAGCACGCGCGATCGTGATTTTGAGGGAGGTGATGGTGGACATGTCCGCTGATCCTTTCCCTACGCGAGGGGGTGACAGGGTGTATGTGGGCATGCGCTGCCTGGGGACGGCCGAGCGGGGAAGTGCTCGACCGTCCCGAGAACCGGGAAATGCGCTGGCAGCAGCGCTGCTCAGTCGATGTAGTCGCTGATGTCGTCCACAGCGCTGGTGGCCGCAGCCGTGACGGCGTCGCGGATCGAGCCGGACGCTTTGCCGTTGTCGCTCCGGCCGTTCTTGGCCGTGGTTCTGGCCGTGTTCTTGGCCGCCTCCAGCACAGACGCTTCGGTGACGTCGTTGAGGTCCAGCCCGCCGTTCCCGCTGTCGGGGACGAGCGTGGCCGCCAGGCCGGCGGCGTCAGTGCTGAACTCGCCGGTCAAGGGCGAGACCACGCGCCCGGTCAGGGCGTCGCGGCGGCTGATGTCGACGCGCACCAGAGCGGAGTTCGACGCTGAGGCGCGCTCAGCGGTGACCTTGTCAGCCCAGCACGCGGCGGCGATCTGCTCCAGCCGGTTTTCCAGGTCCGACATGGCCAGGCCAGGCCGCAGCCACAGCCACACCGATTCCCCGACCAACGTGGGACGCGCCCACAGCACGAACGGCAGCGAGGCGCGGTTGTTGCCGATGATGAATTCGGCAAAGCAGGTTCGGATCCGGTGCCGGGAGATGACACACCAGCCGAGTTTGATGACCGGCCGGCGGACCTGGGGGAAGGCGAACGGCAGCGCCAGCGTGATGATGACCACCAGGCGCACGTGCATGGTGGTGTGCTGGGCCATGATCATGAAGCCGTAAACGAGGCCGGCGGTAGTGAGGATTTCCGGCAGCCACCACAGCAGGACCCGCAGCACGGGCCATAACGCGATCACGGCGGCGACCGGCAGGGCTACCGCTGCGCCGATGGCGCCACCCAGGATGAGCGCGATGATCGGATGCCAGTACTCGGCCAGCACGGTCGCGGCCAGCACGCCGACGATGAAGGTGATCACCCAGAAGGCGATCTTGGCGTTGCGCAGGTAGGACCGTGACACGTGATCCTCGATGATCGTGACAGTGCCATGGCGGCCAGGGGCTCGCCGGGGCAGAGCACGGCGGCTATTCTTAGCCATGGATCGACTTCCTTCCAAGCAGGGGGAATGTCGGTGCGGTGAAAATTGCGGCGGGGCCGGATCTGGGCAGATTTGCGGCCCCGCACGCCTACAGCAGTGACGGGCGAAAGACGCCCTACTTCTTGCCGACCCAGGTCGACATACCGCAGCCACCAGCCGTAGCCGAGTGCTTGACCTTGACCGGAGCCTCAGCCTTGAGAGTGCTCGTGGCGATCTTTCCGCTCTTGTGGCAGCTACCACACGTGAAGTCCGTGGTCTCGATCCTCTTCATCAGGACTCCTCCTGTACTCCGACCTTGTTGTCGGGTCTGCGGGAACCGGATCCAGGACCAGATCGGCGGCCCCGCGCTTGTTGAATGACTGTGGAATGAACTGGCCGTTGGCCTGGAAGTGATGCATCGGAGATGTCTCCATGCGGCATCACGAGTGGGACACCAGATGAGTACGTGTGCCTGAAGCCGGATCAGGCGGACTTGACCGCCGAAACCGCAGTCACCTTGATCTCCGTCGCGCGAAACGCAACGCCGCTACGCCCGTTGGTCGACCACGGCAGGGCCTCCAGCTTGGACAGAGAGACGACCTGTCCCACCTTCACCTCCGGCCGTACACCGGCCGTAGTGACAGCGAGAACCTCGCCCCCGTCCTCGTCCAGGACGAACACCTGCGTCGACCACATCGGCCGGCCCGTATCGCGCTCGGTCTTCTGACGACCGTTCTGGTCGGTCTTCTCCACCGACTCCTTCGACACCGTCACCTGCTTGTTGCTCGTGTCCACGTGGAGCTTCATGAAGCTCTTCCCTTCGTCTTGGGCCGCACCGCCTTTTGGTGCAATTCCCTTTGACTCAAGGCTGGGAGACAGGATCGAAATCAGCGATACTCTGAAAGTGGCCAGGGCAGCAGACCACATTGACCTCGCGGAGGCAGCATGGGGCAGCCACGAAAAGAGCTCACCCCTGATCATTCTCCCTTGCACCTATGGGGAGCTGAACTGCGCGCTTGGCGTGATCGCAGAGGCCTCTCTCTGGCTCGAATGGGACAACTCGTTCGTTATAACGCCAGCTACTTGGCTCGACTCGAACGAGGTGAAAGAAAGCCTCCGCGCGAACTAGCTGAAGCAGTAGATCGACAACTCAACGCCAGCGGTGCCCTTATCCGTCTCTGGGATTTGATCGATGACAAACCGAATCTGATTCGTCGACCTAACGATGTGGCCAACCTCAGTGGCCATGTGGCCAATACTCGCCAGGTTGTAGCCGCGATGCCCGACTTCCATGGAGAGTCAGCAGAAGCGGGGATGCTCGTTCCCTGCCGCACTCAAGATGGAAGGATCATCTTCGTGACTCTGCCTCGCCGCGCGTTCCTCAGCGGCATGGGCCTGGGCGCAATCGCAGCGGTTACCGCTGGCCCGTCGGCCTCCGCACATGCGAGGACGTTGGCGCTTCCCGACATGCATCCAGCCGAGCACTTCCGGCAGCTTCGAACGGCACTGATCGACAACGACAACCTCTTGGGGCCTCTCCGAGTGATCCCCACCGTCGAGAGCCAGATCAGCGCGATGCAGCAGCTTCGTCAAGGTCTTCGTGGCGCGGACGCCCGTGACCTTCAGCATGTTCAGACGCAGTACGCCGAGTTCTGCGGGTGGCTGTATCACGACGCTGGCGATTTCCGTTCGGCGCAGTACTGGACGGACCGCGCGCTTGAATGGTCCTACGTCACCGGTCACCCGGAGACAACGACTTACATCCTCGCGAGGAAGAGCCAGCTTGCAGGTGACATGCAGGACGCAACGCATGCTGTTGACCTAGCCGGGGCGGCCCGTACCCAAGCACGTCCCAACAGCCGTCTCGGCGCTATCGCCGCAACGTTCGAGGCATACGGCCATGCTCTCTCTGGCGATGCCTCAGCCTCCCAGCGCACCTTCGATGAAGCACACGAGCTGCTTAGTCAACTCGATGACGATCCAACATCCACGTGGGGGGCATGGATGGATCGGTCCTATGTGGAGGTGCACCGAGCCCGAAGCCTCGCCGCTCTCGGAGCACATGAAACAGCAGCGGAAGGGTTCCGTATGGCAATCGCTGCTCTACCAGCCGGATATCACCGTGATCGAGGCGTGTACTTGGCACGTGAGTCCACTGCATTCGCTGGAGCGAACGAGCCAGAGCACGCCGCCGAGATCGGGACAGAAGCTTTGAGCATCGCAGAGGCAACTGGATCAGCTCGAATCATGACGGAACTGACACGTCTGGACACTCAGCTTGAGCGCTGGCAGAAGGTGCCCGCGGTGGCCGAGTTCCGCCAGACGTTCAACAGTCTCATTGCTCACCAGGCTTAGACCCCCTCAATCCTTGAAAGAATCACGACATGCTGCGCCCATACGTGCTCTTGAGCTGTGCCATGTCCGTTGACGGCTACATCGACGACGCAACGCCTGAACGGCTCTTGCTTTCCAATGCCACCGACTTCGATCGGGTGGACGAAGTTCGAGCCAACAGTGACGCAATCCTCATCGGCGCAACCACCATGCGCCACGACAATCCCCGCCTGCTGGTCAACTCAGGCGAGCGCCGAGCCCAGCGGGTTGCCCGGGGACTGCCGGCCTACCCTCTCAAGGTGACGATCACAGCCAGCGGCGATCTCAGCCGGGATCTCAAGTTCTGGCACCACGGCGGCGAGAAGATCGTGTACTGCCCCGACGCCGCAGCATCGAAGGTTCGTGACACGCTGGCCGGCCTCACGGATGTAGTGAATACAGGCCCAGCTGTTGACCTAAGCAGGATGCTCGACGACCTGGGCTCACGGGGCGTTCGGCATCTCATGGTCGAGGGCGGTGAGACGATCCATACCCAGTTCCTCGCCCAGGGCCTAGCCGACGAGATACAGCTAGCCGTCGCCCCCATTTTTGTCGGGGACTCGGCAGCACCGAGGTTCATCGGTCACGGCCAGTTCCCCGGAGGCTCCGCCCATAGGATGAAGGTTGCCGACGTCCGCACCATCGGCGACGTCGTTCTGATTCGCTACCTCCCTAAAGAAAGTTCCGGGGACTCCATATCATGAGCGAGACAACTCCAAGCGATCGCCACTGGCTTATGAGCGCCATTGAGCTTGCTCGCAAGTGCCCGCCGTCTTCAACTGCCTATTCAGTAGGTGCCGTAATCGTGGACGAGGAAGGCAATGAAATCTCTCGCGGATACTCTCGGGAGACAGACCCTCACGTTCACGCCGAGGAGTCTGCTCTCGCGAAACTTCAGGTGATGGAAAGATCACGCCTCGCGGGCTCAACGATCTACAGCACCTTGGAGCCGTGCTCCGAACGCCGATCACGGCCCCGCACATGTACCCAGCTCATCCTTGAGACAGGAATCACCCGAGTGGTCATCGCCTGGCGTGAGCCGAGCCTGTTTGTGGCTGACTGCCAGGGAGTCGAAATCCTGGCAAGTCACGGCATCGAAGTGCTCGAAGTACCCGACCTAGCCGCCTCGGCCAGCACGGTAGGCATGCCCACCGGCAAGGCATAGAGCTTCCACCGAACGGCACCTGTGCGCCCTGTGAGAACTTTCTGTACATCATCAAGGCGGCCCGCAAGCAGGCCGCACGCGCCGCCGTCAGGGCGAACGCCGCCGCCCTCCGCTAGGGCTCCAGGCGGCCGGCTAAAAGCACGCCGGACGGCTGGCGCGGACGAGTCGACGGACCGCCACGACTGTACAGACCTCAGCACAGTGGGGGAGCGCAACTTTCGGATCACGAAGCCGAGCCGGTCAGCGCACGCGTGCGCGGTCACCACGCCGGGCCTTACGGCATGCCTCCGGCGGGGGCGCTCAGGCTCCGGGCAGCCTACGCAGCTACCGCCTCGTAGAGGGCTGCGCTGGAAAGGGGCCTGCCCGTATGTCGTCGCCCCAGGGCAAGCCCCTAGCAGACCAGCCGCGGGGCCGCCTCCGCTCAATCTCGGTCCTGGCGCCGGGCGCGTGACACGGGCAGCCCCGCAGCTGGCCCGCTACCCTGAAGGTGGGACGACGGCAGACGGGCAGGCAAGGACTGGGCACATAGGGGATTTCGGTTGGACGATCACGCTGAAGGCACTGAAATTTCTGAAATGTGGTCAGTCGATGCAGGTTGGCCTTTTTCTCCTCGTCCAGACATAATAAACGAGTTCTGGGCTATTCAGTCCAAGAGCCTACGAAATCGGTTCGAGGAAGCTCGCATCTCCCACCGAGATACGGCTGTCAGAGGTGTCGCGAATGAGAATATCCTAGGTTCATTTCTCGAAGCAGTCATGCCCTCCGGACGGATTGCTACAAGGTCTACCGTCATCGATGCAGCTGGAAAGCAGTCTCTAGAGGTTGATCTCGCCATCTGTAATTCCGATCAGCCTTTCAAGTCATCCCAGGGAAGTGCGGAGATGCTGATCGTCGAGGGAGTTGACGTTGTTATTCAAGTCAAGGCACGCTTGACGACGGCTGAGATTGTCAGCATTAGAAGCAACTGCTTCAGTGTAAAGGCTTGTCATAAAGTTCGAGCTGCCGATGACGACTACCGAGAAGAGTTCGCCGAAGATTCGGGTCGATATCTCGATCACGTTCCATATTTTGTCTTCTGTTTCGAATCGGATCTCAGTCTAGTGACCGCCTGTTCGAAGTTCGAAGAGGTGATGCATGTAGTGCATCCCGAATATCAGCCGGACGGAATCTTTGTATTAGATAAATTCACTATCCTTAATCAGAGAGATGGAAGTGGACGCATCGTTCTCGGTCCGGATCAAAAGGGGTTCGTTCCAATGAAATCTCCCGATCGAGTGCTTGCAGACTTCATGCATTGCCTGTGCGTATTTCCGCCCCGGATCATTAGGAAGTGGCACCCACTGGCTGCCTACCGTCGCCTGCCGATGCCCTAGACGAGGGATCTCCTGCATCCCCCGCTTCCCTAATAGCAACCACCGCAGTCGTGATCAAGCTCGACGACCAGTGAGATGGCAGGTTCCACCGCCAAGATCACCACCCACCTCTGTGGCAGGTTTCCTCCACCCGCTCATCGGAGAAGTAGCGCCTCTCAGTCACATCGACGATCAACGAAGCTTTTCGTCCGGCTCAGATGGGAGCTTGCCCAGCAATCGATTTATCTCGGCTGTGTCGATATCTGAATCGAATAGCTTCATGTTATGTTCGGAAAACTGCTCCATGAAAATTCCAGCTATGGACTGGATATCCATTCCATTGGCAATCGTTGGAATGGCATCTGAATTTTGATCACGGTCGATTCCGGTATAGAACTGGTGACCACCACCTGATGTGGGTCTCCGCATGTCTGGTCGGCGACGCCATACGACGATGCACCGTGGGCCAACCGTGTCAGAGACCGCCTTATGGGTCTCATGGTTAATCTTCGCCAGTCGATCGGCAACCAGGTAGTCCGATACCTTGCCGTGGTCGTGCGCGTTAAGAAGCCTCAGCAGATCGCGCCTCCATCGCGCGTCCTGCCTGTCGATCTTGCCAAGGTATTCAGCACCCGAACCACTGGCAGCAAGACGGAGACTTGGTGATCCCGGTCTGTCCGTGTGCTGATGGCTCGTATATCGGTGATAGGTGTTTCCATTGTCGACTACAGTGTCAATGCTATAGAGCCTAGATCCCACACCTCGAATAAAGGCAGGGGCAATGATGGTGTGCGATCTACTGGCATCTTTAGGGAAACTCATCAAATGCCTAGGCAGCTCCCTATTTGCCGCAGTTGAGAGAACGCCAAGAGCTTGCTCGAAGGTCAACTGCCCGCGCCCGCGTAAAACACCTTTCATCCATTCCGACGGTTGCATACCTTGGGACGTGGCGCCTAGCCCGGCGTAAGCGAGCAGGCCAACGCCGTCGGTGGTCTCAAGGTTTAGGATCTTCACAGCATCATCAGTGGGCGGTATATTCGCGCCGTATGACAGCCGCCGGTCGGCTACAAGCCACATGGTGTATCTACTGTGCAAGCTGAACACTAGAGTCACCAAGGCATAGTTGCATAAGGCGATGTGTCATACGCAGGTTTCTGATTGTTCTCGATCGTCGTCAGAGACTGAGTGACCAACTGAGTGACATCCGGAGCGCTCAACCCCGCTCATCTGTGCACAGCCCTGCACACAAAATACCCGTCTATCAGGGCAAAGACCAGCTCAGGCGCTCGTGATCTGTGACTGGGGGTCAAGGGGTCGCAGGTTCAAATCCTGTCGTCCCGACGGTTGAAAAAGGCCAGACGATCTTGGAGATTACTCCAGGTCTTCTGGCCTTTTACGTTGAGTGAACAACAGTGGTGATGATCTAGACGGCCCTGTGCGGTGCCAAAACGCGGATACTGCTGCTGAGCTGGCCGTTTGCCGGACGGTCAGGCTGCTCTGCGGTACTCGCTGATCAGCCCAGTGACGGTCCTCCGGCGGTGGATCCGGGTGGCTACGTCGATCACTTCGCTGGGGTCGTGCAGCGGAGGGCGGAGGGTGCGGCCCTGATGCGGGCGATGATGGTTGAAATGGTGTTCGTACTCGGTCAGGACCTTGCGCAGGTGCCGCTCGCCATGGATGAGCAGGTGATCGAGGCACTCTCGGCGTAGTGTTCCCACGAATCGTTCGGCGAACGCGTTCGCTCGTGGGGACTGGACGGGCGTCTTGATGACCCGCACGCTAGCGGCGGCGAACGTCTCATCGAACATGCGGGGGAACTTGCCGTCACGGTCCCGGATGAGAGACCTGAAGGCGCCGGCGCGTTCACCCAGGTCCATCAGCAGGTTCCGGGCTTGCTGGGTCGTCCATGCGCCCGTCGGGTTGGAGGTGACGCCCAGCAGGTGTACACGGCGTGTCTCGATCTCCATGACGAAGAAGACGTACAGTCGTTTGAGGAACACGGTGTCGACGTGTAGGAAGTCGCAGGCCAAGATGCCGGAGGCTTGCGAAGTAAGGAACTGTCGCCAGGTCGGTGAGGTCTGGCGTGGCGCTGGACCGAGGCTGGCCGCGGCGAGGATCCGGCGGATGGTGCCCTCCCCGATTCGATGGCCGAGGCCGAGCAGTTCGCCCTGGATCCGCCGGTGCCCCCATCGGAGATTCTCTCTGGCCAGCCGTATCACCAGATCACGCAGTTCGTCCGGTATCGGTGGACGTCCGGCTGTGTTTGGGTAGGTCCAGCGTTGGCTGACCAGGCGGCGGTGCCAGGCCAGCAAGGTGCCCGGCGTCACGATCCGATGGCGGCGAAGCCGCATGGGGAGCAGTCGCGCCAGTGCGGCCAGCAGCGCCCGGTCGGCCCAGTCCGGTTGCGGCCGGGAGACTTGACGGCGCAGGACTGCGACCTCATGACGCAGCACCAAGATCTCTACGTCCTTGGAGGTGTCGCCCCGCGAGAGAAGCGTCAACCAGCCGAACAACCGGACCATCAGCAGATACAGCAGGCGTAGGAACACGAGTGCTGAGGATAGAAGGCCCGGTCAGATACCATGGACGAGTTTTGGCACCGCACAGGGACGCAGCGGCGCTGCTTGGTGCAGGGCTTGATGTGCTCGCTGCTGGTTGTAGAAGTTTTCGTCGCTGCCTGTCATGCATGCAGAAAAGGGCTCCGTGGCGATAACTCGACAGCGATTATCCGCTCTTATCGAGGAGGTGCTACCCCTGCGATCCATTCAGCACGCGCCAGCAACTCATCGAATGTTATAATATCAGGCTCGCTCAAAGTTCTACGATAGAGCTCAAATGAGCGGAATCGATCTTCGTGGACTCCTCCAGATGATCCAAATAACTCTGATAGTTGGCCAATTATAAGGTAGGAGCGGGGCCTAATAAGATAAGTACCTTCCCCAGGAATAGTCGCACCAGTTGCATCTTTATCTCTTAGCCATTGACCGATTTGACTTAGAGCCATGTACACTGTGCCTTGGACTTGAGAGACGCCTCCAGCCAGTTCGGAAGATGGGGCCCAGCAGCCGGATCTATACGGCTCTTCTCTTGGGCTTCAACTTCTCAAACTCGGCGGCCCACGTCGATGTGGTGGAGGCCCTCATCTGAGGAGTTGCCTGCGGGGCCGCGGCCGAGGAGCGCGCCCAGCTTGCGGAAGTCGTCACCGGGCCGGCGGATCTCGTGGGTTGCGTCAGACAAGCGCAGATCGACGGCGGGCACGCTCGGTGGCCGCGCTCAGTTCTCCATGACCAGTCGGTAAGTGCTGGAACGGCACGACGCCCAAACCGCGGCGCTCGCGTAGAACGCTTCGGCATAGACCTCCTCACCTGCCCAGGCGGCCTCTTGGATGTGGTTTGGCGGGTTGACCCCGAACTGGTCGCCGTACCAAGAGGCTGCGACGGTTGTCTCCTCCTGGTCTGCCAGCCAAAACACCACGTTGACCTCGCCGTAGTTCAGCACCTCGGCATCATTGTCCCGCTCGCCGATGACCTTTCCGAACACTCCGTCCGAGGTCATGCGCAGGCTTTCGATCCTGGTGAGATACCCGGCCACGATATTCAGTTGCGCGCCACACCACTGATGTGCGACCCCGCAGGAATCGCCCGGGCCGATCATGCTCGTGGTTAGGCCGACGTCGTTGCTGAGTCCTTCGTTCTCGTGGAACGCATCCATGAACGCTGAACCATGTACCGCGTCGCCGGCCAGCGACTCGTACATCAACTCGGTGACGTGAGTTTCGCCCGGCTCCAGGCGCAGCCAGGTATTGCCGAGGTAGGTACGGAAGAGTGCGCTGTTCTGATTCACCGCCGTGCGAAAGGCGGCCGAGTGGGCCGAGGTGTTGGTGATGGCGACGCCGGTGCGACTGCGGGCGGATGGTGAGCCGAACGGGGTGTAGACCCTGTTGAAGTTGGATTGCGACCAGTTGTCCTTGACCGTGACTTCATTGTGGGAAGGATGATCCACGACGTATGCGGTGATGTCGGCCCGCACGCAGAAGTGCCACACGGGGACGCCGTTCAGGGACGGCGACTTCGGCACGCGCCACGGAACGTTGTAGACCACGGCGCCCTTGGCCGGGATGTCGAGCGGAGGAGGGTCGGGGAGCGGGGTCCAGGAGCCGGGAGTGGTGGTGAAGGGCAGCCAAGCCACGCGGATCTTAACCTCCTTCGCGGCCAGGTTGCCGACGTTGCGCACGATGACCTCAATGGTGTGATCTCGTCCTGCGGTGACGAAGTTGCGGCCGAAGGGTCCGATCACGTTGATGTCCGGGCTCTTCCACTCTCCGTCGTGTCCGCGGGTCGGCTCGATGCGCAGTTGCGGTACTTGCACAGGGTCGTAGTGAACGCTGACCTGGACCGTGTCGCCGCCCGGATTCTCGTCCAGAACCAGCCTGAAGTTGTAGGCACTGTCGTTGCTGGGAACGCCGTCGGTATCGGTTTCCTTGTAGTCCTCGCCGGCGGTGATGAGAAACGGGCCGTCCCTGTCGACGTCTGGCGGCAGCAGCAGGATATGCGGGCGCTCCGGTGTGAACGCAGGGTCAAAGTTGATGTGGGTCCCCAGCACGACGTGGTTCACCCCGCGCCCGTAATCGTCCAACAACTGATCGCCGACCTGCCCTGGCTGCCGGCTGCGGTACTCGAAATAGTAGAAGTCACGGCCGCGGATCGGTACTTCGATCCCCGCGCAGTGGCCGTCCTCCGGTCTCCAGTCCGCGGACAGGGACTCCATCGCGTGGAGGGTGACCGTGCCGCCGATGGGGTTGGCATCGAAGTCGAACCTTCTGATCCAGCTGGAGTCGATCCACTTCATGCGCCGCCGGTGAGCCAGCGAAAAATGCGGCCACTTGAACGTATTGGTGCCCATCATATCGAAGCCGGTCATTTCCCGGCCTGCAATGATCTCTGCGGTGTACTCTTGTTTGTAGAGGTCGCGCAACCCTGCGGCGTGACCGAGTTCGTGCGTGAGCACCTCTGCGAGATCCTTTGTCGCCACGTTCGGAAACTGATCGGGAAGTTTCGCGGGCATCATGATGCCGGGCTTTGATACGCCGTGCCTCGTGCTGTCCATCCACCAGACCCGGGGCGGGTACTCGAGCATCGCTTCTCCCCACACGAATCTGGCGGGATCTTCGTCCGTTGCCGGCGCCTCGGACGTAGGGAACACGAAGACGATGGTTTTGGCCGCCTGCAATATCCGCTCGGCCCAGCCGGGATCGCCGTCTTCGATCGCTCGCTCATGCAGGTAGGCCGAGAATGCGTCGCCGCATTCGTCCCAGAATTGCAGGAAAGGCCGCCAGCCGCCCCATCTGCCGCCCATGGGGTAGAAGACGGTTCCCCACTCACGGCGGATACCGAAGGGGTAGTAGGGGGCATCAATGGGGCCGAACACCTCATCGCCGACCAATGACACCGTCGTTTTGCCGAAAGAGACCTCGTCGTAGTATCCGCGCGCCGACTTGTCTCCGAGAATGAGATGGCTGGTATACGCCGATTTCGCCGCCTGGGCGGTGGTGTCTGTGAAACGCTGATCCAGGGTGTTCACCAGGACCACAGCGACCCCCCACTCCTTCGGTGCCCCGATGCCTTCAGGCTGGTGTTGCCATGTGCCTCCCCAGGCCAGGGGTACGGCCACCGGCGCTTCTCCGGTCACCACGACCGTCGGGCCGCGCTTGTCATCCGGCCAGTAACCGGTGATGCGGAAGCGGTGACGGGCCAGTTCCTCGCCGGTAGCGACGCGGCGGGCGATCAAGTGATACTCGCCCGGCCTGTGCCCGGCTCCCACGACGATCGGCCAGCCACCATCGGGCTCGGGCGGCTCGATTCCGGCCGAAACGAATCCTGCCTCAATACCCTCCTCAACGCTAAATTCGACGTCCGCGGGCGTCAGACCCTGCCCATCGAGATCGGCTACGGCCCTGAAGTACCCTCCGGTGAAGACCGGGCCGATCGGCGTGAACATCTCCAGCGGGCCCGGCTGCAGACCCCATTCGTGAGCGACGATGTCGGTGTCCGTCACCAGCAGCACCAGCGAACCCCACCGCGCCAGACCCCGAACAGGACCGCCGAGATCCGGTCCGGGTTCCTCGGCGTTGGCCTCCAGTCGGACCAGCGTGAGCGCACCGCCGGGTTCGGTGGCCACGAATACTCCGTCCACACCCGCTAGCGCCGTAGTCATCGCGGCAGCTCCGTCCAGTGGCTCCCCTGCGCGTTCGGTGAGCGCACCACTGTCCAGATCCAGCAGCCGAAGCCGTGTGCCTTCGGGCGTTTCATCAAGAACGACAGCGCGTCGCCGCTGCTCATCGACCACCACCGCCTGCGGCTTCACCAGCCCGCTTGTCAGCGTCGTAACAGACCCGTCGGTCAAATCGACGGTGACGGCCACGCTGTCGCCTGCTGCCAGCACCCGCCCAGCATCCGGTAGGTACACCGCGGTTGTGATTGTCCGTCCGAGGTCGGCGACGACCCGCGCATCCCGGCGTCCAGCCGCCGCACGTGCCGCCGATAGCACCGTGCCAGCGCGTTCGACCACCACGACCTTCAGGCCGTCACGCTGCGGCAAGACGGCCACCGGCTCCAGGTATCCGCCGCCGAGTACCTGAGCCGCCCGGTTGTACAGCCGGAAGGTGACCAGGTCGCCCGTTTCGGTTGCCAGCCACAGCTTGTTTCCGAGCTCATCGAATGTCACCGCGCCCGGCTGGGTCCGATGCTCGATCGAAAAGGACCACTGACTCATTACCGCTCCCAGTCAATACCGCGAGTTGGGCACCTGATCGCACCTCCAGCGACGTACCCGGCGCCCATAAATGACAACGTCAACGTCCGTGCACATGTCGCTCAACGAGTACTCCAGTGACACATCGCGATCAGGCTCGGGATCTGCGCCGTGGGCATGGGCCGCACCGCGATGCCCGGCCCGTCGAACCGCTTGGCCCACATGCCGACATCCCCGGCGTCGTCGTCGCCAGGGTAGGGGTCGCCGGCCACCTGGTGCGCCTACTCCCCGCCGCTGTGCAGCGCCTGCGCGGTCGCGCAGCGCGGCCACGCAGTTGTAGAGGTTGCGGGCGGCCGGGGTGCCCTCGCCCGGCTTGGTGGCCTTGACCGCATCCCACATCGCATCGGCGTACAGCCACAGCGCCCGCAGAGCCCAGACCTGCCAGGCCCGGTCCACCGGGATCGAGCTGCGCCAGCAGCGCCACGTCCAGATCGGCCAGATGAAAGGTCACTGGGGCCCGGCGTGGGGTGCGCCTGCCGAAAACTCTATCCATGCAGTTCAAGACGCATGTGAGTACTGGTGGGGGATGCCGCTGAGCCGGTTTCGTCGGCGTCGGCTCGTCAGGCAATGGGTTCCAGGGCGACTCGGTCGCCCAGGGCTTGACTGGTGCGTGAAGGTTGCTGCTGAGACTGCCTCTCGCAGTCGACTTAACTCGATGTGGGCGATGACTCTGTTGTGGCCGCCGGGTGATCGCGGTAGTTCCGGCCGTGCTCGGTGCGTGCTTGTACGCCCCGTCACATACCGTCATAACCCGGTAGTGCCGGACACGCAGAATGGGTGGAGGCGGGACGAACTACCACCAGACGGCACTGGGCGCACTAAAGGATCTTGCTTCTAATCCGACGGTCGCAGGTTCGAATCCTGCAGGGCGCGCTTTGATCATGTTCTGACCTGCGGTGATGCGGGATCGGATGCGTTCTAGAATATTCCTCTGGCGGTTGCGTGCTCCGTGCGTGCTCGTGTGCACCAACCCCGCACATTCCATGATCATTCACTGGCCCCGGCTTCTCCGTCAAGAGCAGCGGCCCCGTCTCGCCGCGAGTAGGCGGCGAGTGCGGGGCCGGATGCTTAATCCGACTGTCAGCTCCTCAGCGAGATGAGTTTCCCAGCCTCGGCCTGGCCGTCCTCACCGAACAGCAAGGCCGCCGTCTTCTCGGCCGCCGCCGTGGCCACCTGCGGGTAGACGGAGGTATAGGTGTCGGCAGTGAACGCGCTGGAGGTATGCCCCAGCGTTTCTTGCACCACCTTCATCTCCACCCCGGCCGCCAGCATCAGCGAGGCCGCGCCATGGCGCAGGTCGTGGAGCCTGATGGGCGGCAGGCCGGCCAGGTAGGCCAGCCAGAGGAACTGGTCGGAGACGTGCTGGGGGTGCAGCCGGTTGCCGTCGGGTTGGGTGAAGACGAACTCGGTGTCGGTCCAGGCCTCGCCCATGGCCAGGCGTTCCTGCAGTTGCTGCTGGCGGTGGGTGCGCAGGACGTGGGCGGTGTCGGTGTCCAGGGCGATGGTGCGTACCGAGGCGTCGGTTTTCGGGGTGCCTTCGTGGACCTGCCAGGCCAGCTGGACGAGTTGCCAGTTCACGGTCAGGGTGCAGCGGTCGAGGTCGACCTCCTTCCACCGCAGTCCGCACGCCTCGCCGCGGCGCAGCCCGCGGAGCGCGATGAGCCGGTAGAGGGCGAACAGCCGGTGAGCTTTGGCTTCTTGGAGGAACCGGCGGGTGTGCGCGGGCGTCCAGACCATGACCGGGGAGGGGCGCGGCACGCTGGTGTAGGCGTCGATCGGGTCGACCCGCCGCCCGCCCCGGCGTTGCCTTTGCGTCTCCCGGTAGGTGCGGAAGTCCTGCTGCCAGGCGCGGACCCGGTCCTCGGTCCACACCACAGGTCTGGGCCGGGTCTTGGCCGGCATCTCCAGCACGGCAGCGGGGTTGAAGTCGATGAGCCGGTCTTGCCGCATGGCCATGTTGAGCGCGTGGCGCAGGGTGGCGCGGATGTTGTGCATGGTGGTGATGCTGATCGGCCGCCGGTGCTTGACCGTGGCCCGCACCTGCGGGTCGGGGTCGGCGCGACGTTCGGCGATGGTGTCGTTGAACTCCTCGATCTGCTCGAACATCAACGCGATGTCACTCACCTTGAGCTGCTCCAACCGCAGCCGCCCCAGATAGGGGGTCAGGTAGAGGCGGATGTGGCCCTCGTAGGACCGGCGGGTGGTCTCCTCGATCTTCCGCTTGCGGTTGAGGAACTCGGCCAGCCACTGCTCGACGGTGATCTCCTGGGTCAGATGCTGCCCGGTCTTGACCTTGCGGCGGACCGTCTCCACGTTGGGCAGCGTGTCGGTTTCGGCCAACGTGCGTTTGATCAGGTCGGCGATCTGGGTGCGAGTGGCGGGCTCGCGCGGATCGGCCAGCGCCAGCAGGTCACGCACCCGGCCGAGTTCGGCTTCGGCGGCGTCTTGGGAGTCGAACCCGCCGCGGCGCAGCGGCCCGCGCCGCTTGCCGTCCGGGGCGGGCGGGAGTTCGATCTGGTAGTTCCAGATGCCGTGCCGGTAGCTCCACCCGCCGCCGGGTCGGCGTAGTTTCGGGCATTGCTGCCCGAGCGTTTTGCCGTCGTCGTCGCGGCAGGAGCAGCGTTTGAAGGTGCGTCCTTCGGCCATCGTGTGTCTCGTTCCTGTTCTCTTCGGTGCTGTTCGGTCGGGCTGACGTGGTGGTGAGCAGCGCGGAGGGAAGCACTGTTCGGCATGGTGCGGGTGCGTAACCGGGGGCGGGGGCGAGGGCACGGGCCACGTCCCCGCCCCGGGCATCCATCGCGCCGTGGCCCTGTCGGCCACGGTCGGCGATGGCTGGGATAGAGCGGCCACAGCGGCCCCGGTCGTCATCGCCGTTGTGCGGGCGGTGATGCACGGGTTGGTGCGGCCATCCGGCGCGGCCAATGCGGCGGCGTGATCGGGCGAGCACGTCCGTGGTGATCAATCCGCCGCATGGATGGCCGTGTCGGACAGGGGGTATCGACGCCCACCTGGATGGCGCTGGTCAAGCCGAATCCGACGGTCACCGTGGCACGGGTGCGCAGGCCGCTGTGGCGCGGTGTCGTGGTGTGCCGCTCTTCGCGAAGCTGACGAGTGAAGCGACAGCGGCGGTTCTGGCGCAGATGCGCAGGAGCGCCGGCAGGAGGAACGAGACAGACGGCCCCGCAACAGCCGATCGTTGGCGCCAATCGGACGGAACCAGGAGGCGGTGTGCGGGACGGATGACTCGATTGCTCGTGCCCGCGTTGATGTTGTGGGTGTCACGTTGGTGTGGCCCGACCATCCGGGCCACCGATCCCTGTCACCTCTATAAATACCTGGCTGCAGGCCCGAAATAGGACGTCGCCGGAAGTAAAAACTTGATCATGGCGACGTAGTCAGAGCAGATACAGCGACTCGAACCTGCAGATTAAAAAGGCTACGGTCGCCCACGAACCAGGATTATGCGGCTGATGCTCTGTAGATCTTGTCTACGACGTTGGCTGGCAGGAATGCCCTGGCTTCAGCACTCTCAGGAGAACCGAGGAAGGCGAGGAGCGAGGACGGCTGTTCGGGAGCCCCTAGCGGGACAGGCTCGACCCGCCGCCATCCGCGAGCGGAGATCGTCTTGACAGCGGTGAGGTAGGCGCGATCGTTCATCTTTCCAAGTGTTTTGGCCCGCATGAGGAGCGCAGCCAGGGAGACTTGCCAGCGACGCTTGAGCTCGAATAGCACCGGCCAATCAGGTCTACTCGGCAGTTGGTCGATGATGTCTTCAGCGGGCATCAGAAAGGCCGCGGCGAACTGGTGGGCCTGGGTCTCGACTTCCTTGACGCCCCAGATCTGCTCGCCGTGGAGGATCAGGTGCCCCAATTCATGTGCGCAGTCGAACCGTGATCGGGCGCGGTCGTTCTTGTCTGTGCTGAGGACGACAACCGGATGGTCGACGAACGGCAGGGAGAAGGCGTCGACATTGGTATTGCCGAGGGGAAGCCTGATCACCGCCACTCCGTGCATCTCCAGGAGACCGACGACGTCGCTGATCGGCCCAGGGGCAACACCCCACAGCGACCGGACGTGTGCGGCGCTCTGCTCGATCTCGGACGCCTCAGCATCCAGGCCGCTCGCGGGGAGCATGGGAACGGTGTGGGCGGGGAACAGGCCAGCCCCGGCGGCGTGCAGGACGAGGTCGTGGGCGACCTGCCCGACTGCGCGGGCGTGCCGCCGGTCGACGACGGATGTCCTGCGCAGGCTCCGAAAGAAACCTTCGTGGCTGTCGGACATTGGGGTGTAGAAGAACTCGACAGGCACGTCCAGGAGTTCGCCGAGCGCCACGACCGTCTCGGGCTTGGGACGCGTGGCACCGCTCTCGAACTGGCTGATCGCGGCCGGGGTCAGCTTCGCCTTAGCCGCAAGTTCTGCCTGGCTCCACTTGGCGAGTTCGCGTGCGGTTCGAAGGCGTGTCCGGTCGAACGCCTGCGTGCTCATCTCAGTCCCCTTGCCCGATCTTGTTGTCCCATCATGTCGGATCGCCTGGCCCACCCGCCGGTCGGGGGTGCTTCTCGTGTAAAAGGTTACGTCATCTGGAGTGAAGTACACTCTGAAGAATCTGTTGTGGTATTAAGTACTGTTGATAGTGGAGAGCCGCTAGAGGCGGCCTCCTCGAGATCACGTACCCGGGGAGTCGGGCGTGCCGATGGAGCGTTTTCAGATCCTGTCCCTCGACGGCGGGGGTTTTCGCGGTATGTACACCGCCGCGGTGCTGGTTCGGCTCGAGGAGGACCTCGACACCCGGCTCGTCGACCACTTCGATCTCATCGCGGGCACGTCCACCGGTGGGATCATCGCCCTCGGGCTCGGCTTGGGCGTCCCGGCCAAGGAGATCGTCCGTTTCTACATCGAGCACGGGCCGCGGATCTTCCGTAACCGCAGCAGGCTCCGGACGGCGCGTCATCTGGTGCGGGCCAAGTACGCCACCGAACCGCTGCGGCTGGCGCTCGCCGAGGTGTTCGGCGAGCGGACCTTCGGGGAGAGCACCAAACGGCTGGTGATCACCAGCTACAACCTCGCGGGTGACGACGTCTACCTCTTCCGCACGCCCCACTTGCCGACCCTGAAGCGCGACTGGCGCGAGAGCGCGGTCAACGTCGCTCTCGCTACCTCGGCTGCCCCGACCTACCTGCCCGGCCTGCCGCTGGACGGCGCCCGCCTCGTCGACGGCGGCCTGTGGGCGAACAATCCGACGATGGTGGCGCTGACCGAGGCGGTGGGCCCGCTGAACGTCCCGCTGAAGTCCATCCGGGTGCTGAGTCTCGGCACCACCGCCGAGGTCCGCAGTCGTCACCGTCGCCTCGATCGTGGTGGGCTGCTGCCCTGGGCCGGCGGCGCCGTCGAGATCCTCATGCGGGCGCAGAGTGAGAGCGCCGCCAAGCAGGCCCGGCACTTCGTCGGCAAGGAGAACGTGCTCCGTATCAACCCGACCGTCCCCACCGGTGCCGTCGCGCTCGACAGGGTCGACATTCAGACCCTCTACGGACTCGCGGGGCATGTCAGCCGGGACGTCTCTCCTGCTGTCCACCGGCTTTTTTGCGATCACCGCGCGCCGGTGTTCGCCCCGTACTACCCCGCACGTGAGGGATGATTATGGAAACCAAGTCACCCGAGCTCGACACGCTCTCGGGGATGCTCTCCGATCTGATCAACGGCGCCGTCGAAGTTCTCGACATCTCACCGCACCTATACGAAAGCGCCGTCGAACGCTATGAGGAGGTCGGCGCTTGGTTGGCCGAGAACGGCGGGATCGACTGGAGGATCTACCCGCAGGGGTCCTTCCTCCTGGGCACGGTCGTCCGTCCCGACCGGCCGACGGGCGAATACGACATCGACTCGGTGTGCTGGCTCCCGCTGGCTAAGGCGAGCATCTCCCAGGAGGATCTTAAGGGTCGGGTCGGCGACCACCTGGCTGCTTACCGCAGGTGGAAGATCGGCCAGGGGCACACCGACGGTCCACTCCGCATCGAGCCCAAGCGCCGCTGCTGGCAACTCGTCTACACCGGCTTCCATCTGGACGTCCTGCCCGCCATCGCCGACGTCGACCACCCACCCACCGGGATCCTCCTCACCGACAAGGACCTGGTGAAATGGCAGCACAGCAATCCCCGGGGATACGCCACATGGTTCCGAGAGCAGGCCAGGCCGCGGCGCGCGCTGGAGGCCAAGGGCCACCCCAGCGTCGCGGACGTTCCGGCCTGGCCGGTCCGCACCACGCTCCAGCGGGTCGTCCAAGTCCTGAAGTGGCACAAAATGATCATGTTTGGGGATAATCCCGACAGCCGGCCGCCGTCGATCCTGGTCACCACCCTGGCCGCTCACGCCTACCAGGACGAGGTCGATCTGTTCACCGCTCTGCGTCAGGTCCTGGACGGGATGCCGCGCTTCATCACGCAGCACGACGGCACCTGGTGGGTGCCCAACCCGGCGCATGAAGAAGAGAACTTCACCGACAAGTGGAAGGAGTACCCCGAGCGGAGGAAAGCGTTCTACCAGTGGTTCGACGAGATCAGGAGACTCGTCGACGAGCTGGCCGCCATGGAGGGTAAGGGGTACCGGCAGGTGTTCACCCGTCTCACTGAGTCGTTCGACCGGAAGGCGATGCACACCTCCGTCGAGCGGGTCGCCGCCCGGATCGGCGAGAGCAGCGGTGCCCTGCGACTTGGCCGGACCGGCAGGTTGTCGCCGACTGCGACCGGTCCACATACGGGCAGAAACACCTTCTATGGCCAGCATCCCGCGGCGCGCGCTTAATCTGGGGCGGCAGGCCGCAGCGATTCACGCGGTCCTGCCGCACGCCCAGACCCGCGTACACAAGGGCCGTCTCTGGTGCCGTGTGCCACTGCAGCCAGCGCCGATCTGCCAGATCTACACCGTGCAGGTGACCTACCGGCACCGAACATGGCCCCGGGTGATCGTCGTCGACCCTGAGCTGGAACTGCACCCACGCGCCACCGCGCTCCCGCACATCTACCCGGGCGGCGATCTCTGTCTCCACCTGCCCGGGGAATGGAACGACAGCATGTACCTCGCCACGACCATCCTGCCGTGGACAAGCGAATGGCTGCTCCACTATGAACTCTGGCTCGTCACCGGCCGATGGTCGGGTAGCGGTCACGATCACGCTGTAGCGAACGAGAGCGCGCTCACCGACCCAGTGGAGGAGAAAGAGGCTCCTTCCCCTGTCAGGGTTGTCTCCTCATGCAGGTAGGCCAGGAAGGAAGAGATCGTCGGCGGGGCTGAGTCTTCGTCTGAGACCTTCGATTGCCTTGCGGTGGCGCCGGGGCTGCCTCTCGTACGTGTCGTGCTCGCGCTTTGTGCTGGCCCCCTCCGCTACGGTGCGGGTAGGCGGGGAACTCCACCCAAGTCTCGAGTGCGCAGGAGGTTGTGGTGCGCGAAGATGACTCCATGGCGCCCCGTCAGCGGACGCGCGCACCGTCCGAGCCGAATGCACCGATCGGATACTGATCTACGATGAGCGCCACCTTCGATCGGTCCTGGAGGAGTAGGCCGAGCACTGCAACGTGCACCGCCCGCTCCAGTCGCGCCAACCCCTCTCTGCCCACCCGATGAAGACGAGCACGTTGTGGTGCCGTTGGAGTGGCGGATTCAGCGCCGCAGCCTGCTCAGCGGAGCCACCAACGAGTACTGCCGAACAACCTAACCGTCAGAAAGAAACACCAGTTCAAACCATGTGGTGCTGCCCGGCCCCATATCGCTGACCGGGTCTGTTAGTTCTACGCTTCTCAGAGGGCATTTGGTTTGCCCATGTTTGTGTTAGTACGTTCCTCGCCAGGTTGGTGTCGCCTCGTCCGTTATGCGCTTGCTGGCATTGTCG